>NZ_JBFBBR010000015.1:0-259524 GCF_040682795.1 Streptomyces sp. NPDC051105
GGGCCCGGGACGGTCGCCCACCCCGCGCCGGGCCCGGCGCAGCCGCCCCCCCGAGCCGCCGGGCCGGCGGATCGGGTCGGCCGCGAGAAGGGGCGCTTTCCGGCCGGACGGGGCGGGGAGGCGCGGGAGCTGGAGCGGGCGACCGGCGGCGACACTGCTGCCAAGAGCCGCCGGACACCCTCAGGGGATGGTCAGACCTTGCGGTAGGAGTACGCCTCCGCCGCGGCCGCCTCCACCGCGCCGAGGTCGGCGCCGGTGGCCGCCGTCACGACCGCGGCGACCGCGCCCTCTACGAACGGCGCGTCCACCAGGCGGGTGCCGTCCGGGAGTTCGTCGCCCTCGGCTAGCAGCGCCTTGACGGTGAGCACCGCGCTGCCCAGGTCGGTGAGGACGGCGACCCCCGCCCCCCGGTCCACAGACGCGGCGGCGGCGGCGATCAGCTCCGCACTGGTGCCGAGCCCGCCGCCCTCGGTGCCGCCCGCCGCGGCGACCGGCACCGCCGTGCCGCCGCCCGCCAGGCCCTTGGCCAGTTCGGCGACGGAGGCGGCGACCTCCGCGCTGTGCGACACCAGCACGATCCCGACCGGCTTGTCGTCACTCATCGGCAGCCTCCTGAAGTCCCGCGACGAGCAGCGCCGACGAGGTGGCGCCCGGATCCTGGTGACCGATGCTGCGCTCTCCGAGATAGCTGGCCCGGCCCTTGCGGGCCTGCAGCGGGGTGGTCGCCAGGGCGCCCTCCTCGGCGGCGGCCCGTGCCGCGCCGAAGCCGTCGCCGAGCGCGTCGACGGCCGGCACCAGGGCGTCGATCATCGTCTTGTCGCCGGGCGCGGCCCCGCCGAGCGCCATGACCTTGTCCACCCCGGCCCGCAGGGCCTCGGCGAGCTGCGCCTCGCTGACCTCGGCCGCGTCGCCCAGCGCCTTGCCGGTGCTGCGCAGCAGCGTCCCGTACAGCGGCCCCGACGCGCCGCCGACCGTGGAGATCAGCCGGCGCCCGGCGAGCGTCAGCACGGCACCCGGGGTGTCGGGCGCCTCCTCCGTCAGCGCGGCCACCACCGCCCTGAACCCGCGCTGGAGGTTGCTCCCGTGGTCGGCGTCCCCGATGGGGGAGTCGAGGGCGGTGAGCCGCTCCGCCTCGCGGTCGACGGATGAGGCGGTCGCCGCCATCCAGCGGCGGAAGAAGTCGGCGTCGAGCACTGGATCTCCTTGCGTTGTGGTACGGGCGCGGGTCGCTGCGGTCTCTCGCTCACATTCCCCAGCGCAGGGCCGGCGTCTTCACCGGTGCGTCCCACAGCCTCAGCAGCTCCTCGTCGACCTGGCAGAGGGTGATGGAGGCGCCGGCCATGTCGAGGGAGGTGACGTAGTTGCCGACCAGCGTGCGGGCGACGGTGACACCGCGCTCGGTGAGCACCCGCTGGACCTCCGCGTTGAAGCCGTACAGCTCCAGCAGCGGGGTCGCGCCCATGCCGTTGACCAGGACCAGCACCGGGTTGCGCGGGGGCATGTCCTCCAGGATGGCGTTGACCGAGAAGTCGGCGATCTCGCCCGAGGTCATCATGGCCCGCCGCTCGCGGCCCGGCTCGCCGTGAATCCCGATGCCCAACTCCAGTTCGCCGGGCGGCAGATCGAAGGTGGGGGTGCCCTTGGCCGGGGTGGTGACGGCGCTCAGGGCGACACCGAAGCTGCGGGAGTTCTCGTTCACCTGGCGTCCGATGGCCTCCACCCGCTCCAGCGGCTGACCCTCGGCCGCCGCGGCGCCCGCGATCTTCTCCACGAACAGGGTGGCGCCGGTGCCGCGCCGGCCGGCGGTGTACAGGCTGTCGGTGACGGCGACGTCGTCGTTGACGAGCACCTTTCCCACCTGGATGCCCTCGTCCTCGGCGAGTTCGGCGGCCATGTCGAAGTTGAGCACGTCGCCCGTGTAGTTCTTCACGATGAACAGGACGCCGGCCCCGCTGTCCACGGCCGCGGCCGCCCGCGCCATCTGGTCCGGGACGGGGGAGGTGAACACCTCACCGGGACAGGCCGCCGACAGCATCCCCGGGCCCACGAATCCGCCGTGCAGCGGCTCGTGCCCGGAACCCCCGCCGGACACCAGCCCGACCTGCCCGGCGACGGGGGCGTCCCGCCGTACGATCACCCGGTTCTCCACGTCGACGGTGAGATCGGGATGGGCGGCCGCCAGGCCCCGCAGCGCATCCGCCACCACGGTTTCCGGGACGTTGATCAGCATTTTCATGCCTATCTCCTGAGAAGTTAGCAGGTGACTCTCTGGCTGGTGTTTTCCTGTTCAGGGCGATTCTGGCCAGTTGCCGATCTTGGCGGTCGGAGGCGGCCTGCGGCGCCTTCTGGCGGGACTGATGCTGACGGAACGCTGACGTGGACGGCGGGTCATCGGATCCCCTGAGGGTGCGGCCAGGGGCCCCGGGCGGACTCTTGCTCACCAGTATCGACCTCACGGGAGCGAAGGTCATGTGCGTCGCGGCTCCCTGATCGGTCGTAGTGGACGCGGCGGGCCCCTTGAGGCGTCAGGGCAACACCCTGTGGTGGCCGGGCGGGGTGGAGACGCGGTCGTGGTCGTCGGGGAGAGGCATGCCAGGCAGGTGCTCGGTCTGCTGGTGATTCTCGGTCTGCTGGTGACAGAGCAGCTGTACGCCGCTGACCTGAGGGAATGCCCCGTACCGCCGCTGCCTCGGTGCGGCTCACCTCTGTGGTGCGTGGGCCAGATAGGCGAGGACCGCCAGGACCCGGCGGTGGCCGCTGTCGCTCGGCGGCAGGCCGAGCTTGAGGAAGACGTTGCCGATGTGCTTGTGGACCGCGCGCTCGGTGACGACGAGGGTCCTGGCGATGGTCGCGTTGTCGTGGCCCTCGGCCATCAGCGCCAGCACCTCGCGCTCGCGCGGGGTGAGCGAGTCGAGTGGCGAGTCCTTGCGGCGGGTGAGGAGTTCGGAGACCACCTCGGGGTCCAGCGCGGTGCCGCCGGCGGCCACCCGCTCCAGCGCGTCGAGGAACTCGTCGACCCGGCCGACCCGGTCCTTCAGGAGATAGCCGATCCCATGGGTGCCGCCGCCCAGCAGTTCGGCGGCGTACGACTCCTCGACGTACTGCGAGAGGACCAGCACCGGCAATCCGGGCAGCCGCTCACGGGCCTCCAGCGCCGCCCGCAGCCCCTCGTCACGGAATCCCGGGGGCATCCGTACGTCGAGCACGGCTACGTCCGGGCGGTGCTCAAGGAGCGCGGGCATGATCTCGGGGCCGCTGCCCGCGACGGCCAGGACGTCATGGCCGGCCGAGGTCAGCAACAGGACCAGCCCTTCCCGCAGGAGGGCGTTGTCCTCGGCGATCACCACACGCACGGCAACTCCACTTCGATCACGGTCGGCCCCCCGACCGGGCTGGACACTTCCATGGTTCCGTCGAGCGCGGCGACCCGCCGCCGCATGCCGAGCAGCCCTGAGCCACCGGTCTCGACGGCACCGCCACGACCCTCGTCCCGGACCCGCACGCGCAGCCCCCGCCGCTCCCGGACCAGCCGGACCTCCGCCCAGGACACCCCGCTGTACTTGGCCACGTTGGTCAGCGCCTCGGCCGCCACGAAATAGGCCGCCGCCTCCACGGCCGCAGGCGCCCGCACCCCTCGCTCCAGACCGCCGTCGTCCAGGGCGACCTCGAGTCCGCTGGTCGCCGCCAACGCCCGCAGCGCGCCCACGAGGCCTCGGTCGGTCAGGATCGGCGGATGGATGCCGCGGACGACGTTCCGCAGCTCCGCCAGCGCCTTCTCGGCCTGGTCCTGGGCCTCGTCCAGCAGCGTGAGCGCGGCCTCCGGGTCAGGGCCGTAGGCGCGTTTGGCGAGCCCGATCCGCATGGACAGCGCCACCAGCTGCGCTTGCGCCCCGTCGTGCAGATCGCGTTCGATACGGCGCAGTTCGGCACCGTGCGCGGCGATCGCGTCGGCCCGGGTCCGGGCCAGCCGCTCCACCTGGGCAGTCAGCAGAGCCTGCGGGGACGGTTTGAGCAGAGCCGTCGACCAGTCGGCCTCCAGGTCCGCGAGCCGCACGATCAGCGGCAGGACGACGGCCTCGCGGCGCAGCAGCCCGCACCACGCGCCGTCGACGAGCAGCCCGACCGGCCACAGCGGCAGGGCGAGGGCGAGCAGCGCGCCGTAGAACCAGTGGGCGACCATCCAACGCAGATCCCTGCGGGTACCGGGATCCCGTACCGCGGTGACCACCCGCTCGCGCACTGTGCCGGTCAGGGGCGGGTACACCTCGGGGATCTTGACGCCGGTCCAGGCAGCGGTGAGGTCCCGCTTGGCCCCCGCGATCCGCCGGACGACCAGCACCGTCTCGGGCAGCAGCCAGATA
This sequence comes from Streptomyces sp. NPDC051105, assembly GCF_040682795.1. Lineage (NCBI taxonomy): Bacteria > Bacillati > Actinomycetota > Actinomycetes > Kitasatosporales > Streptomycetaceae > Streptomyces > Streptomyces sp. NPDC051105. The sequence goes on from NZ_JBFBBR010000015.1 coordinate 4,362, forward strand.
CCGGCCAGTGCCAACGTACCGACGGCCGTGATCAGCAGCACCGTGATGAAGATCCACATGCCGAACGCCATGAGCGCTGTCAGAAAGAGGTGAGCGGTGGCCCTTCCGGCGCGCTGCACCGTTTTCCACATGGCAGGACGCTAGATGATGTACTTGAGTTACGCAAGTATTGGTGGGGGTGGGGCGGGCGCCTTCGCAGCCGTACGGGGCAGGGGCGGCCAGCGCCCGGGCCGCCGCAGGCCCGGGCACCACCGTGACCGGACTGCCCCGAGTCCGAGGGCCTAGGGGGCTACACCCTCGGGCCGACTCGACGGACCGAACGGGCGGGCCCGGGCCGTGTGGGCACCGAACCCGCCTCCTGCGGAGGTGTCCTACTTGGACTGCCTCATGAGCCAGTCCCGGATACCCGGAATGGTGTACGCGATGTGCCACGTGCCCATGTGCGCGCTGGTGCCGGAGCCGGAGCTGACGGTCGTGCCGGTGAGGAAGGAGGCGTAGTTGACCGGTGCCTTCTGGGCCTTGAGGTTGCGGACGTCGGCGGCGAACTGGGCCGCGGTGGACTGACCGTCCCACACCGCGGTGGCGACCTGGGTGCCCGCGTCCTCGATAGCCTTGGTGATGGCGTTCTCACCGGTATAGGACTTGTCGTCGTCCTGGGAGACGACGATCCACAGCTTCTTGCCGGCCAGCGGTGCCGCCTGGTCGGCGGGCCACTGGCCGGCGACGATGAACGCGGCGGCGAACAGGTCCGGGTACCTGATGTTCAGGCCCAGCGACATCATCGCGCCCATCGACTGGCCGGTCGTGTAGCGGCGGTTCTCGTCGATGGAGTACTGCTCGGTCACCGCCTGGACGAGGTTGGCCGTGGCGTCGAACAGCGTCGAGGGTTCGTAGTCGTCGTCGACGACGACGGAGCCGTACTCGGGGGCGAGTACGAAACTCTCGTGCTTCGCCTGGTCCTCGGCGCCGGCCCAGCACACGGCCCCCAGGCCCTGGACCAGCGGGCCCTCGGTGGCCACGTTGACGACGCTCGCGTCGTGCATGAACAGCACGAGTGGGTACCGCTTGCGCGGGTCGTAGTCCTTCGGGATGAAGAGGTTGTACCTGAGGGTCTGCCCGGTGGCGGGGTCGTCGAAGGTGAACTGCTGGAAGTCGTCCACGACGAGGTTCACGACGGCACTGGTCGTCAGTGTCGTGCCGGTGGCCGCATAGCGGGCGCCGTGCGTGGTCCTGACGGTGTCCTTCTGGACCACCGAGGCCGTCGCCGCCACGATCGTGCCGCCTGGTGTGCTGTCGCCGACCTTCGGACCGCCGGCCCCCGGGCCGCCTGAGCCGCTCGAGTCGCTGGGGCTGGGGCTCGGAGAGCCCGTCGAGGTGCCGCCACCGCCCTGCTGGGTCACCCACAGCGCTGCCGAGTCGTCGTCGGGCGAGAGCTCGACGACGACGAACCGGCCGTCCCTGCCCCGCTCGGCCAACGCGGCCGCCCCGTTCGTGTAGACCTTGGTGACCGTCCGGCCGGTGACGGCGAACGTGGAGGTGGAGAGGGCGGACCCGTCGATGTCGCGGTCGTACTCGACGGCCACGGCGATGAGCTTCTGACCGTCTCCGAACACCTTCGTGATCGCGGTCGCGCCTCGGATGTGGCCGGCCGTGGAGGCCGTCTGGTTCGGTTCGGCCGCCGCACCGAGAGCCGTTCCCCCCACGACGGCCACCGCACCGGCCGCCGCGGCTCCCGCTATGAACGTACGCCTTTCCACCAAAGCAGACTCCTTTTCCAGTGACGACTGATCGCCACAATCCATCGGCCCGACCAGGCCGCCCGGACAACGTCCGCAACGCTAAGAAGTCCTGCTTGGAAAGAGCTGTGTGGTCTCAGCCGCACAGCTGGGGCGCCTCTCATTTTTCACAGGTTACGCATATATAGCCTGGTCGTACCCACACTTCGTGGTACGCAATCTCATCTTTCGCGATCTGTTCCACGCCTGCCGCGAACCGAATGTGCCTTCTGTTCCATTCCTGGCGCTCGCATGGGCTGAAGAGGCACCGTGCGTAGGAATCTCGACATGTCGTTCGGAGTTGCCGGGGAGCGTCCGCGAGCACGGTCGTCGTGCTGCGGCGGTCAGGCCGTTCCCCCGGGCTCGGGTCGTCAAGGCACCCGGCACGCTCAGGAACGGGGAATTCAACCTGTGAGTTCACACTGCATTCCGTGTGACCGGAAGGCCCCTGCGAAATCGAGCCGTCGATACTCGTCGTGAAAGCTGAGCTTGCGTCCTGCGAATTGCCGATAACTGGAGGCGCTGTGATGCTTCCTCGGTGTTATGGCGCCGCTCCCGACGCACGTCGGGTCGACTGACCGAAACCGCCGGCAGCCGGTTACGGATCCGGCCTTTTCCCCTGGAGGACTGCGATGTCTGAGCGAAACGAGAACGAGATGGACCAAGCCGGCTCCTCCGGGGACGTGAGCCGCCGTTCGTTCGTCGCGGCGACGACCCTCGCGGTGGCGGCCACGGCCGTCATGGGCGGCGCGACGGCCGCCGGGGCCGCCACGAAGACGGCGACCGGGCTGAAGGTGGGCGCCGGCAAGGCCGCGTTCACGCCCGGCGCCTCGATCCTGCCCCTGGACAACTTCACCTCGGTGCACGACGACCTGTACGCACGTGTCCTGCTGGTCGAGTCCGGCACCCGCCGAATCGCCCTGGCCGTGCTGGACCTCACCTCGATCAGTGGCGAGGCGATCGGGCTGATGCGCGCGGCCATCACCGCGGCCACCGGCATCACGGCCGCGAACATCATGGTCACCGTCACGCACTGCTTCTCCGCACCGCACGTCGCGGACAGTGGCTCGTCGGCGGGCGCCGCGACGTACGTGCAGAACATCGTCAGCGCCACCAAGAGCGCGGTCGCCGACGCGGTCAGGAACCTTCAGGACGCCCAGGTCGGCTACGGCCGCGGTGAGGCCGACATCAACGTCAACCGCAACGTGCTCACCGCGGACGGCTACTGGCTGGGCGTCAACGAGCGGGGCAACTCCGACCACGGCGTGTACGTCGCCCGGTTCAACGATCTCGACGGCGACCCGATCGCCGTCCTGACCAACTACAACGTGCAGTCCTGTGTGATGCAGGACTCCGTCATGAGCGACGGCAACCTGCCGATCACCGCCGACCTGGCCGGCGCCGCCACCGCGCACGTGGAGAGCGAGTTCCCGGGCGCCATCGGTTTCTGGCTCGTCGGTGCCTGCGGTGACCAGTTCCCGGCCTACCGCTCGAAGCGGTACACGATCGACAGGAACAAGGCGTGGACCTACGGCGTCGACCTGCACGACGCCGGCTTCGCCCTGCTGACCGCACAGGGCGAGCGCCTGGGCAACGAGATCGTGCGGGTGTCCCAGGCCATCACCAGGTACGAGAGCGGAAAGAACGTCACGGTGCGTCTGCTCACCGACCAGGTCACCACCACCGAGATGGAGACCGACCATCCCACGGGCCCGGTGAAGACCACCACCTACACCCCCACCGACACCGTCGAGGTGCCGATCTGGGTCTTCCAGGTGGGCAACGGCCTGTTCGCCGGCGTGGAGCCGGAACTGTCCACCAGCACGGCGGACGCCATTCGCAAGGCGTCCCCGTTCGCCAGCACCTTCGTCATGTCGATGTTCGAGGGCGGCGCCAAGAACATGCCCGACCGCTGGAACTACGACAACTTCACCTACGAGGCACGCGATGGCTTCTATGTCGAGGGCACCGCCGAGAAGGTCGCCGCACGGATCGAACGCCTCGGCAAGTCCCTGAACTGAGAGGCGGAGTCGCAAGTTGCGGGGCGATGAGACGGACGGAGTCCGTCTGCGCAGGTGACGAGGCCGATGGACGCTCCCGGAGCGGTGCCGGACCCGGGAGCGTCCTGTTGCGAATATGTTCCGCACTCTTGACGGACATCTTCTGACTGCGTAGACATGGCTGCGCAGTCAGATCGTCGGAGCAACCGGCGCGGAACGCGGCCATCGGGAGACATCATGACGCGATCTACAGGACGGGCCGGCGTTTCCGGTGCGCCCCGGAGCGTGGATGTGGCCCAACTGGCCGGCGTGTCGCAGAAGACGGTGTCGCGGGTCTTCAACGACGAGGCGTACGTCTCGGCAGAGGTGCGCAAGCGCGTTCTCGACGCGGCCGACGCACTCGGCTACCGGTTGAACCACGCGGCCCGGGCGCTGGCCTCCGGCCGGACTCGCTCCATCGGCGTGGTGACGCTCGGGACGGCACTGTACGGACCCGCGTCACTCCTCATCGGCATCGAGCGGGCCGCCCGGGACACCGGATACGCGCTCCGCGTCGTCAACACCCTGGAAGGCGATCCGAGCGGCGTCCGCGGAGCCGTCGACTCGCTCCTCGAACAGGGCGTGGACGGCATCGTCATCTCCGAGCCGATCGACGAGGAGGGGGACGGGGGAGCGGTCCCCACCGACGTGCGCGTACCGGTGCTGGTCCTGGGTGCGCCCGTGGCCACGACGGCCCCCGGTACCGTGGCCGCCGGTGTCGGCGCCGACCTGCTGGCACGCGCCGCCACCGAGCATCTCCTCGACCTCGGACACCGGACCGTCCACCACCTCGCGGGTCCGCAGCGCTGGTATGCCGCCCGCGACCGCCTGCGGGGGTGGCGTGAGGCACTGGCGGCACGAGGCTGCGACGAGCCGTCGGTCGTCGAGGGCGACTGGTCCGCGGCATCGGGCTACGCGGCCGGCCGGGAACTGGCCGCCGACCCCGGCGTGACCGCGGTGTTCGCCGCCAACGACGACATGGCCATCGGCCTCATCCGCGCACTGACGGAGGCCGGCCGCACCGTGCCGGACGACGTCAGCGTCGTCGGATTCGACGACATCCCGGTGGCCGCGTTCGTGACCCCTCCGCTGACCACCGTGCGTCAGCCGTTCGACGCCGTGGCCCGGGAAGGGCTGAGACTTCTCGTCCACGCCATCGAGAAGCCCGGCGCCGACCTGCCCCCGGCAAACGATCCGCCCGTCGAACTCGTCCTTCGCGCGTCGACCGCGCCGCCGAGTGGAGGTCCATCCGACCGTTCCTGAGCAACTTCAGACCCGGTCGGCCCTGACCACGGATTCCGGGCCGGACCTGTCCCCCACACGCAGCCGCCGCACGGGCCGCTGCCCGGTTCACCCCTCCCTGCCACGCCGGCTCAGCCGCCCGCAGGGACTCGGGCACCGCACGATCTCCTTCTCGCCAGTGGCCGCCGCACCGGCGCCTGCTCCGACCGTCCTCCCCTCGTGGTCCGCCATCCGCACCGCGAGCCGGGAGCAGCCGATGACGACGTGCCCTTCCCCGCACCGACCCCGAAGTCCAGGTCGTCGTCTTCTCGCGTTCCGTCGCCCGGCATGCCGCCGCAGGCATGCCCTCACCTTCGCCCAACCGGCGGGAGTTCACCATGCCCAGATCCTTCGTCACGTCCTCCTCTCCGAGCCGTCGCGGATTCCTCGCCGCCGTGGGGGCGGCGACCTTCGGCGTCGCGCTGTCCGCCTGCAGTGGCGGCAACGGCAGCGGCGGCAACTCCGCCAAGCCCGTCTCCCAGGCCGACATCGACAAGGCGATGAAGACGCCGACCGAGCTCACCTTCTGGACCTGGGTCCCGAACATCGACAAGGAGGTCGCCCTCTTCGAGCAGAAGTACCCGGCCATCAAGGTCAAGGTCGTCAACGCCGGTCAGGGCGTGGCCCACTACACCAAACTGCGTACGGCGATCAAGGCCGGCAAGGGCGCCCCGGACCTGGCGCAGGTGGAGTACCAGGCGATCCCCACGTTCACCATCACGGACAGCCTGCTGGACCTGAACCCCTACGGCGCCGCCGGCCTGAAGAGCAAGTTCGTGGACTGGACCTGGGCGCAGGTCAGCGGCTCCGGCGGCGAGATCTGGGCGATCCCGCAGGACACCGGCCCGCTCGGCATGCTGTACCGGCAGGACATCTTCCACCAGCACGGCATCAAGCCGCCGACGACCTGGGACGAGTTCGCCGCGGCCGCGCGCAAGCTGCACAAGGCCGACCCGGACGTCTACCTGACCAACCTCGCGGCGAACGAGGCCGCGGCCTGGCACGGCCTGCTGTGGCAGGCGGGCGCCCACCCCTACGCCCTGTCCGGCAAGAGCGACATCACCATCGACGTGAACGACGCGATCTCCAAGAAGCTCGGCACCTACTGGGGCGGCCTCGCGAAGGAAGGCGTCATCAGCACCGACCCGGACTTCACCGACGGCTGGTACGCCGGGCTCAACAAGGGCAGGTACGCCACCTGGATCACCGCCGCGTGGGGCCCGGCGTTCCTCTCCGGTTCCGCCAAGGCCACGGCGGGCAAGTGGCGGGCCGCTCCGCTGCCGCAGTGGGACGCGTCGAGCCCCGCGTCCGGGAACTGGGGCGGCTCGACCAGCGCGGTCATCCGCTCGACCAAGAACCCCGTCGCCGCCGCGCAGTTCGCCCAGTTCCTGAACAGCGACCCCGCGACCGCCAAGATGTTCGCGACCGAGCAGTCGTTCTTCCCCGCGACCAAGGCCCTGCTCGCCGACGCGTCCTTCAGCGGCGCCACGCCCTCCTTCTACGGCGGCCAGAAGGTGAACCAGGTCTTCGCCGACATCAGCGACACGGTCAGCGACGGCTTCCAGTGGCCACCGTTCCTCGACCAGGCCGCCACCGACTGGACCGAGACCGTCGGAAAGTCCCTCGCCGGCAAGACCGACAGCGGTGCCGCACTCGACGCCTGGCAGCAGCGGCTCACCACCTACGCCAAGGGCCAAGGCTTCACCGTCAAGTCCGCGTGACCGCAGGCGGGTTCCGGCCCCGGCGCTCACCGCCCGGGCCCCGGGACCCCCGGCCGGCCCTCCCGCCATCCAGAAAGGCCCGTTGATGACCGCCATGACCGCGGCCTCCACCGAGGACCCGCGCCGAGCAGGGCCGCAGCGCCGCCGGCTCGGTGGCCTGCGCCACGGTGCGGCAGGCCCGTTGTTCATCGCACCGTTCATGGTGCTGTTCGTGCTGCTGTTCCTGACCCCGCTCGGCTACGCCGCCTATCTCAGCCTGTTCCAGGAACGGCTCATCGGCGGGACGACGTTCGTCGGGCTGGACAACTACGTGACCGCCCTGAAGGACCCGCTCCTGAGGGAAGGCCTGCTGCGGGTCGCGGCGTTCTTCGCGATCCAGGTCCCCGTGATGCTCCTGCTGGCGCTGCTCTTCGCACTCGCGCTCGACAGCGGCCTGCTACGGCTCGCCAAGGTCATCAGACTCGGCATCTTCGTCCCGTACGCGGTACCGAGCGTCGTCGCCACCCTCATGTGGGGCTACCTCTACGGCCCCGACTTCGGCCCCTTCGCGCAACTGGGCCGCAAGCTCGACGTGCCGGTCCCGCACTTCCTCAGCGACACCTGGATGCTGGGCAGCCTGGCGAACGTGGTGACCTGGGAGTTCGTCGGCTACAACATGATCATCCTCTATGCCGCGCTGCGGACCATCCCGGGTGAGCTGTACGAGGCGGCCGCCGTGGACGGCGCCGGGGCCTGGCGCATCGCCTGGTCGGTCAAGCTGCCCGCGCTCCGGCCGGCGCTCCTGCTGACCCTGCTCTTCTCGGTGATCGGCAGCTTCCAGCTGTTCAACGAACCGAAACTGCTGCAGACCATCGCCCCCGACGTGATCGACAGTTCGTACACCGCGAACCTCTACGCCTACACCCTCGCCTTCACCGGACAGCAGGTGAACTACGCGGCCGCGGTCTCCTTCCTGCTCGGCCTGGTCATCGTGGTCTTCTCCTACGCCGTGCTGATCTCCGCGAACCGCAGGAGGACGTCGTGACGGTCGTCTCCCAGTCCTCGACCCGTGCCCCCGCGACCCCGGCCACGGCGGCCTCCCGGGCCACCGCGTCCCTCCGTGTGTCCAAGGCCCCGCGCGGGCGCCGCTCCCCGGTCCGACGCCGCAGCACCCCGCTGACGATCGTCATGCTGGCCGTGCTCGCCTACTTCCTCCTGCCGCTGTTCTGGCTCGTCGTCGCCTCGACCAAGAGCACCCAGGACCTGTTCAACAGCTTCGGCCTGTGGTTCTCGCACAGCCCGCGACTGCCGGCGAACATCAGGCAGACCCTCACCTACGAAGACGGCGTCTTCCTGCACTGGCTGCTCAACACGGTCCTGTACTCGGTCGGCAGCGCGCTCGGCGCCGCCCTGCTGGCCACCGCGGCCGGGTACGGCTTCGCCAAGTACCGGTTCCGGGGCAACAGTTCCGCCTTCAACCTGGTCCTCGGCGCCATCATGATCCCGACCACGGCGCTGGCGATCCCGACCTACCTGCTCTTCGCGAAGGTGGGACTGGTCAACACCCCCTGGGCGATCGTCCTGCCCTCGCTCGTCAGCCCGTTCGGCCTCTACCTGATGCGCATCTACGCCCAGGACGCCGTACCCGACAGCCTCTTGGAGGCCGCCCGGATCGACGGCGCCGGAGAGCTGCGGATCTTCGTCCGGATCGCCCTGCGGCTGCTGGCACCGGGTCTCGTGACGGTCGTCCTCTTCACGCTCGTGGCGACCTGGAACAACTACTTCCTGCCGCTGATCATGCTCAACGACCCGAAGCTGTACCCCGTCACGGTCGGGCTCTCCTCCTGGGCGGCCCAGGCCCAGAACGGCGGGGCCGGCGCCAGCAGCGACATGCTCGCGCTCGTCGTGACCGGCTCGCTGATCTCGGTCGTCCCCCTCGTCGTGGCCTTCCTGATGCTCCAGCGGTACTGGCAGAGCGGCCTGGCCGCCGGCGGTGTCAAGCAGTAAGCGCCGGCGACCACACCCCTGCTCTTTCTCCCATCCCCCTCTTGGAGGCCCCTTCATGGCGGTCCTGCCCGCCCGTGTCCTGTTCGGCGCCGCCTACTACCACGAGTACACGCCGGCCTACGGCGGCACGCGGCCCGACGAACAGCTCAAGTCCGACCTCGACCTGATGGCCGACGCGCACTTCACCGTCATCCGCGTCGGAGAGTCGGTCTGGTCGACGTGGGAGCCGGAGAGCGGACGGTTCGACCTCGACTGGCTGCGACCCGTGCTCGACGGCGCCCATGAGCGCGGCATCTCCGTGATCCTCGGCACGCCGACCTACGCCGTGCCGCCGTGGCTGGCCCGGCAGTACCCGGAGATCACCGGCGAGCGGCGCACGGGCGAGCGGATCGGCTGGGGTGCCCGCCAGGAGGTGGACATCACCCACCCGGCGTTCCGGTTCCACGCCGAGCGGGTGATCCGGAAGATCGCCGAGCGGTACCACGACCACCCCGCGGTCATCGGATGGCAGGTGGACAACGAGCCGGGGCTGCATCTGCTGCACAACCGGGGCGTGTTCGAGCGATTCGTCGACCACCTGCGCCACAAGTACCGGGACGTCGAGACCCTCAACCGCGAGTGGGGCCTGGTCTACTGGTCGCACCGCCTGTCCACCTGGGCCGACCTGTGGACCCCGGACGGCAACGAGCAGCCCCAGTACGACGTCGCCTGGCGGGAGTTCCAGGCCTGCCAGGTCACCGAGTTCATCGGCTGGCAGGCCGACATCGTGCGCGAGTACGCCCGCCCGGAGCAGTTCGTCACCACCTGCATCTCCTACACGCGTAACGGCGTGGAGGACGACGAGTTGTCCGACCGCCTCGACATCGCGTCCGGCAACCCGTACTACGACATGCAGGACGGCCTGCTGCTCCCCGACCCCACGCCCGACGAGCACCAACAGATCTGGAAGACGACCGGAGTCTGGTCGATGTACCAGACCGCGGACTGGATGTTCTCCTCACGCCAGGAGCCGTTCCTGGTCACCGAGACCAACGCGAACTCCATCGGCTTCCCCTGGGACAACCGCCCCGGATTCGACGGCCAGTGGCGCCAGGCGGCCTGGTCCCATGTGGCGCGCGGCGCCCGGATGATCGAGTACTGGCAGTGGCAGACCCTGCGCTTCGGCGCCGAGACCTACTGGGGTGGCGTCCTCCCGCACAGCGGCCGCCCGGGCCGAACGTACGCCGAAATCGCCAGACTGGGCGCGGAGTTCGAGAAGGCCGGCCCGCTCGTCGCGGGGCTGAAGCCGGACGCCGACATCACGATGGTCTACTCGACGCCGAGCAAGTGGCTGATGCAGAAGTACCCGCCCCTGGCGACCGCCGACGGCGACCCGGACCCGGCCTCGTACCACCGCATCTTCGACCCGTTCTACCGAGGGGCCTTCGACGCCGGCCGTCAGGTCCGCATCGTGCACGTCCGGCAGCTCCACGACCCGGACGGCGACCGGGAGGGCATGGCCCCCGCCGAAGCGGCCCGGCGCCACCCGGTCCTGGTGGTGCCCGCCCTGTACCTCGCCCACGACACCACCGTGGACTGGCTGGCCGCCTACGCCCATGCCGGCGGCCATCTCGTCCTCGGCCCGCGGACGGCCTACGCCGACCACGAGGCACGGGCCCGGCCGGAGCCGGCCCCCGGTGGTCTCGCCGCCGCGGCGGGCGTGACGTACGACGAGTTCAGCAACCTGACCGCCGGGATCACGGTCACCGCCACCCCCGGCGGCCCGCTCGACCTCCCCGCGGACGCGACGGCCACGCACTGGGCGGACGGCCTGACCGTGCACGACGCCGAGGTACTCGCCCGGTACGACCATCCCCACTTCGGCAGGTGGCCGGCGATCACCACCCGCCGCCATGGCGAGGGGCGCGTCACCTGCGTCGGCACCGCTCCGGGGCGCGGTCTCGCCCGGGCCCTCGCCGACTGGCTGGCGCCCGCCGCGCGCAGCGGATGGCAGCGCCTTCCGGCGTCCGTCACCGCCACCACGGGCACGGCCTCGGACGGCCGCAGGGTGCACGTGATCCACAACTGGAGCTGGGCGCCAGCGCGGGTCGCGGCTCCCGTCGAGCTGACCGATGTTCTCGACGGCACTCCCGTCCCGGCGGGCACAGCCCTTGAACTGGGTGCCTGGGACGTGAAGGTGCTCGTCGCCGCCGCTTCTGACGGAGCGAGGGCCTAGGACCAAGGCCCGTCGGTGTCACCCCGAGGACCACCCACCTCAAAGGAGAGGCTGTGCAGAAAAAGAGAAAACCTGCTGGGAGCCGCCGTCGCGGCCGCCGCACTGCTGGCGATCCCGGCGTCCGGCGGCGCCCAGGCGTACGCCCCGACGGGCGGGACCATCTACCAGCTCGGCGGTGAGGCGTGCCTCAAGGGCCTGGAACCTCGTCAAGACCGGCGACGGCCTCTACAAGCTGCAGGCGGTCAAGAACACGAGCCTGTACCTGACCGGAGCAACCCCAGGAGGGCAGCTCACCTTGCAGACGGCGACCACGGACGGCTCCCAGGACTGGGAACTGGTCCGGTAGACGCCGTTCGGTGACGCGACAGGCGCCGGTTCACAGACGCACGATGACCAGCGCGGTGTCGTCGGTGGCATCACCGGCTGGGAGCAGGTCGGTGAGTACGGCGTCGGCGAGAGCTTCGGGATCGTCCGCCTGGTGGCGGCCCAGGGCGTCGGCGAGTCGGGCGAGGCCCGCGTCGATGTCCTCGTCGCGGCGTTCGATCAGACCGTCGGTGTACAGCACGAGGTCAGCGCCCTCACGGAAGGGCGTGACAGCCTGGGTCCGGGGGCCGTGTTGAGGACGGGCGGCCAGTGGCGGGTCGGTTGCCTGGTCCAGGAAATCGACCGTCCCGTCCCTCTGCAGGAGCGCCGGCGGAGGGTGGCCGGCGCTGCTGTAGGTGATGGTGTCGTTCTCCCAGTCGATGAACGCCGTGGCCACGGTGGTGTTCTCGGCACCGTCGAGGGTGCGGGCGTACAGCCCGAGGACTTCCAGGGCGCGGGCGGGGCCTTCGGGGACGAGACAGGCGGCGGTGAGGGCGCTGCGCAGTTGTCCCATGACACCGGCCGCGGACAGGCCGTGACCGACGACGTCGCCGACGGCGACGGCGATGCGATCGCCGGGCAGGTCGACCAGGTCGTACCAGTCGCCGGCCACGTTGAGCGCTTCGGCGGCCGGCCGGTAGCGAACGGCCGTTGGGTGCCGGCCGTGCGGGCGAGGGGCGGGCAACATGGCCTCTTGCAAGGTCAGCGCGACTTCACGGGCGCGGATGAGCTCGGTGACGTCCTCCAGTCGCTGCAGCAGCAGCGTCACCCGCCCGTCAGCTCCGAACACGGGAGTGTTGGTCACGTTGAAATACCGCTCGTGCCATATCCCCGGCTGGTCGGGGTCCTTCATGTCGTAGCGCTGCAGCGCTACGATGCTGCGCTCACCGGTGGCCGCGACCCGGCGAAGTGACGCCAGAACCCTGAGCAGGAGAGGCTCGGCGGAGTCGTTTTCGGGGCGGTCCTCGGGTATGAAGCTACCGATCACCCGCTCGCGGGGGAGGCCCCGGAGGCGTAGGAACTCCGCGTTGGCGTCCGCGAGGATCAGCTGCGGAGTCACCAGCGCCGCCGCCCCGGGAAGAGCCTGGAACACCGCCGCGTAGTCGACGGCCGGTTCTGCCATGATTCCCTGCTTACCGCGCCGCTGTCTGTCTTCTCACGATACGAGCAGCTGGTCATGGCTCGCATCAGGAAGGTGGCGGGACAGCCCCGCGCTCCTCGCGGGCGCTTCAGCCTCGTATCTGCTCTCCAGCAGAGACATTCTCCCTCACGGTATTGGCATTCTCATCTTATGCAAGCACGGCACTCGGTGATGGATGACTTCGCCCAGGCCTCGCCGGGACGCCCCACGCCACAGGGGCATCTCCGCCTTCATCGTCGCCATGGACCAACCCGGCATCGAACAGCGCCCGTTGACGATGATGAGCGGGGTGACCAAGGAGCACGATCCCGTCCTGTTCGACGGCGCCAGGGCCCCCGTGGGCCAGATGGTCGGCGCACCCGGCGAGGGCTGGGCGCCGGCCCTGACGGTCGTAGGACACGAACGCGAGTCCTCAACCCTCGGATTCGAAGCAGCAGCTGCGTCAGTGCCGCTCGGCCAGGCTCTGGGTGCCGAGCACCGAGATCAGCTCCAGTTTCTCGGCGGCCTCGGTGCCCGGCTCGGCCGAGTACACGAGGATGTGCAGGTCGTGCTCTTCGACCCGGAGCTGGTCGCAGTCCAGCGTGAGCAGGCCCACCTGCGGATGCTCGATGGTCTTGCGTGACGCCTCCAGCCGGCCGACGACACCCGCGTCCCACAGCTCGGCGAACCGCTTGCTCTCGGTGCGCAACTCCGTGATCAAGCGCTGTAGGTGACGGTCGGCGGGGTAGCGGGCGGCCGTCGAGCGCAGCTCGGCGACCAAGCCGGCCTCGAAGGCGCGCCGTTCCTGGGGGGAGTGCCGCACCCGGGTCGGCCAGCCGAGGAAGTTGCGCCACACGCCGTTGCGCTGGAAGCCGCGCAGGCCGGACGGATCGCCCATCAGCGCCCCGTACATCGGGTTGGCCACCAGCAGGGTCATGGCCGCGTCCGAGACCGCCACCGGGGTGCCGACCAGCCGGTCCAGCAGCCGCTGGACGCTGGGCGTGAGGTACCCGGGCACCATGTCCGGGCCCGGCGGCACCAGCCCCGCCAGTCCGAACAGGTACGTCCGCTCGTCCGCGGACAGCCGCAGCGCCCGGGCGAGCGCTTCGACGACCTGCACGGACGGGTTCGTCGCCCGGCCCTGTTCGAGGCGCGTGACGTAGTCGACCGAGATCCCGGCCAGCAGCGCCAGCTCCTCGCGCCGCAGACCCGCCGCGCGCCGCTGGCCACCGGCCGGCAGTCCCGCCGCGTCCGGGGCCACCCGGTCGCGCCAGCGCCGCAGCGCCCGCCCGAGTTCCGTCGCCGTCATGCCCCCAGTCAACACCGCCGGCCGCGGACGTGCCTGGTACCGGCAGTCATAGGCTGTCGGGTCCGCCACACCACCCTTACCCTGGTCAGCGCGTTGAACTTGGACCGCCTCTGCGGAGGCGAAGAGTCCCCCGAAGGTGGTCACCGTGACACCGTGAACGGCGACCGGCGGGTGCGCGTACGTGTCCCACGTCTCGGTGAACTTGGCATGCCGGCACAAAGCCACCACGAGGCGCCTCCTGGCCGAGCACGGAGTTCCCTCAGCGCTGTCCTACCTCGCCGAAGACCCAGACCAAGCCGTGAAGATCGCCGACAAGCTGGGCTACCCCGTCGTCATCAAGCCCCGAGGCCACGTGGGAAGCGCCGGCGTCCTGCGAGCCGACACCGACGACGACGTCCGCGCCGCCGTCGACCGCGCCCTGACGGACAGCATCCTCGGCCTCGAAGACTGGGCCGTGCCCGGCGCCCTGGTCGAGGAGTACATACCCGGCCCCGAAATCAGCGTAGAGGCCGTCGTCCTCGACAACCCCGAACACCTCCCGTTCGCCGCCGTCACCCGCAAGTCCCTGGGCCCCGAACCACAGTGCCAGGAAGTAGCACACAGCGTCGACGCAGCCGACCCCCTCCTCACCGACCCCGTCCTCGCCTTCATCGTCACCGCAGCAGTACGCTCCCTGGGCGCCACCCGGGCCGCCCTGCACATCGAACTCCGGCTCAGCCCCGACGGACCCCGGATCATCGAGGTCAACGGACGCCCCGCGGGCGACCGCATCCCCCTCCTCGTCGAAGAGACCACCGGCATCAACCTCCGCAAGGCCCTCGCCACCCTCGCCGCAGGCGGCACACCCGATCTGACCCCCAGCCGCGCTGACGCCGCCGCGATCGGCTTCCTCTACCCCGAACACACAGGCCGCATCGAACACCTCGCTCTGCGCGGAACCCTGCGCGAACAGGTCTGGCTGGAACGGTTCGTGTGGACTCGTGCTACCGGCACCCACGTGTCCGCACCGCCCCACGCCAGCATCGACGACCGCATCGCGCACTGGATCGTCACCGGCCCCACCGCCGAAGCCTGCACCCGGCGCCGCGTCCTGGTCACCGACCACCTCTCGGTGCACATCTCCCGCCCCGCCCACACCACGACCTGCACCACGTGACCTCCAGCTCCGCCGTCCCGGGCAGGGGACTACCGGCGTCGGGGAGCCCCGCAGTCGCCGTCATCGCCCCCCAGGCCGGCTCCCGGCACGCCCACGCCCTCCACGACCGCGACCACACCCATCGCGGTCAACCCGGTCACCGCCGCCCTCCCACCGCGGCGTTGCGGCCGGCGACGGCTACGCCCACGTCATCACCTACGACGGCGACCTGCGCCGCACACTCAAGCGACTCAGAGCGGCCGCAGTGGGGACGGTCCTGGCGGCAAGCCCGGCCGGCGTCGAACTCGCCGAACGGATCGCCTGGCACCTGCATCCCGCCACCGGCGTCCCCAGCTCGACCAGCCTGCGCACCAACGTCGGCGCCCAGGCCAAAGCCCTCGCCCGCACCGGGACCGCCACCCCCACACCCTGCGCACCAGCCGCCTCGCCGAAGCCCTCTCCTGGGCCAGCTGCGTCCCGGCCCGCGCCTGCCGACTCATGCCCGCCGTGCTCGGCACGGCCGCCGAACTAGCCCACTGCCACAGCAGCGATCAGATCGCCCGGGCCTGGCCACGGATCCAAGACGCTGCCCACCGCCACACCGGCACGAAAGACCTCGTCCTCCAGGAACTGGTACAGGGCCACGAGTACCTGGTCGACTCCACCACCCACCCCGGCCCCGGCGGCCCCCAGCACACGGTCACCGGCATCTGGGCACACCGCACCGCCGCGCCCGGACAACCGCACCGACACGGCCTCCTGCACCGCCACAATCTCCTGGCCCGCCGTCTGTCCATCGAGGCGCGCCGCGCCCTCGACGTCCTCGGCGTCGACGACGGCACCATCACCAGCCAACTCGTCTTCGCACCCGACCGCGGCCCCCTCCTGCTCTCCGCCGGCGTCGCCACCCACCGCTCCCGCGCGGACGAAACGGTCTGGAAGATCACCGGCGTGGACCCGATCGACACCGCTCTGAGACACTCACGCCCTGACCGGCCAGAGCACGGCGGCAGCGTCGGCCTGCGCATCGCACGCATCCGCCTGCAAGCCCCGCAGCCAGGAGGGCTGAGCGCCGTGCCCGTGGACCGCCTTCAGGACCTGCCGACGGTCAGGTGCCTCGACACACGCCCCAGCCCGAACCCCTTCATGGCCCCCTCGGCGGCACCCAGCTACGAGATCGTCCTCAGCCATGACAGCCGTAACGCGGTCGAGCGCGCCTACCACCACATCACAGCGCTGACAGCCCTCCCACGATCTGCCTGACCGCTCCAGCGGAGGCCCGCTCGAACAAGGCTGCCAGCGGCAAGAACCGAGCCGAGGCGGAATCGGTGAAGGCGGCGACCGCGTTCACGGCTGGTGGCCCCGGTCGTAGGCCACCACCCCGCGTCAACAGACGGCCGACAGCCGCTGCCGGATCGGCGCCTCGTGCGTACTCGCGTACGGTCTGGTCCCCGAGATCAACCAGGGCGCCATCTCCTCGCGCCGTCGCCAGCCGCCCCTCAGCCGGGTCTGTACGGGGGCGGCCTGGCACTGTCCGGGCCGGCGTTGGCGTACGGCAGGAGGGTCGCCACGGGAGACCCTCCCGAGGAGGTACGCCGCCCCACTCTAGGGCAACCATCGTTGCGCTGTTCTTGCAGGTCAGGGGTTATTTTGTGGATTGGGTAAGTCCGGAGCCGCCTACCCATGCTGATCAGGTCAGCGGCCCGGGTGGCCACGGATGCTCCGATGATCATGGTGGACTTCTCCCATGCTGGGTGCGCTGGATGGCGATTCACGCGTTTGACTGAGCGCTGGCTCAGATCGACCAACGCCGTGACCATTGGGCCGTGGTCGACCTCGATATCCCCACTCCACACTCGGTCTCCCCGGCCTCGCCACCGCGGCCATGACTGCCCAGTAATCAGGAGGAACGGGGATGGCATGAGCTGCCAGAATCAGAAGATGAACAACCAGGGGATCATCTTCGTCTGCCGACGCCACGCTGATCGGGGCGTGCTCGAAGTCGTCCCGTGCATCGGCGGCACCCCTCTCACCGACTTGATCGACCAGTTCGAGACGGAAGCTGGGATGCAACCAGCCGGCGACGCCTACGGAGGCCTTATCCCGCAGTTCTTCCGGTTCGGCCCGATGGACGACCATTTCCATGGACGATCCACCGGCGCGATGGGGCCGAAGACGCCCGTGCTCGGCTGTGAATGCGGTGAGTGGGGATGCTGGCCGCTGATGGCCAGCATCACAGTGACCCCTGACCACGTGACCTGGGACTCCTTCGAGCAACCCCACCGCAAGACACGCGACTATTCGGCGTTCGGCCCATTTCAGTTCGACCGCCTTCAATACGCTGACGCTGCCAAAGTCCTGAGTGCAGCACTGGGCTCTGACGAGACGTGAATACAACCCATCGGCCCATCACGGGGAGGAAGAAGTCGTGTTTGACCACGTCAACGGGCTAAGCCCTGAGGAGGCCGCACGCTGGACCGCGCTGGTCGAGCAGTCCCGACCAGTCCTTGAGAGCGACGGAATGGAGGCCGTCCAGACGCTCCTGGTCGAGCATGGCATGAGCATCATCCAGGCGATCGCAATCACACGGGCGCTACTGGGGAATGCGGAGACACCGCTTCGAGTCGCCATCGACATCGTGGCCACGAGCAAGGCTCGGCAGTAAGTTCAGAGAAGCCTGCATCCGGTGCTCGATGCTCAGGCCGGACCCAGCTCAACGAGCACGGCTCGTCGAGATCCGCGACAACCTCATCGCACGGATCGCCGAGGCCGAGCGCGAAGGATGGCTGGGCGAGGTCGAGGGACTACAGGTCAGCCTCGCCGGCGCTCAGGACAAGCTGGCCCAGCTGGATGCCGAAGCAGCCCGCCGGTCCACCAGCGTCAGCCTGGGCATGCCGACCTTCGGTCAGATCGCCGTACGCATAGAGGAGGCGAACGGACCATCTGCAGATGGCTGATCAGGCTGCGATCGGTATTTCAGAGAAGCGACGCTGGACTGGATCGCCCGTCCCCGCACTAGAAACCTTGAACTCGCCGACGGTAGTGGCCCTCAGTGGCTGGGTCGGAACTAAGGATGTGGTCGTAGCGCGCGGTAAGCCCGCCAGCGACGGTGGCCGGCCGAAGGTGGACGGATACCGTCTCGCCCACAGCGGCCTCGACCACCCTCCCCTTGTCCAGGTTGGACAGATACAGGACGTCGGCGCGCATCACCGGTACTGCTTCGGCATCAGGCACTGCGGCGGGCACGGTGAGCGCCGTGATGGCGAGCGCGGCGGCGGCGAGCATGGTCCTGCTGAGCATGTAGTCCTCCTTGGACGATCGGGAGCCCAGAGCCAGTCAACCGCCACCCCGGCATCCACGATCATCACCAGCCGACTCACCCGAACGGCCCTGCCCCACCACCTGCGGTTCGATTCGTCGTATGGGCCACGGTGGCCCCCGCGGCGCCGACTATCACCAGCCGCCCGTTCCACGACGCCAGCCAATCTCCCCAGCGTCTGACCGCAGCGACACCCGAATGATCATCGGAGGGATCAGAAACACGCACTCAGCTTGTTCTTTTTCTTCCGGGCTCGGACAACGTCTCGAACGGGGTCTCTCACCAGGGAGTTTGCCGGACGTTGGAGCGGCCTTCGTCTGATCCTGTGCTCCGACCAAGGAGCGCGCATGACCGAGACGAAGGCCGTGGTGGCGAGTCTGCCGCCTGATGATGTCCGCCCGGAAGCGTTCGCGGAAGCGTCACGCTTCCGGGGCGCCTTCTACGCGTGTCTCAGTGCCCGGCGCGACGAGTTGTTCGAGTTGGTGGACGCGGTGCTGTGTGCCGACGGCCCGGTGAAAACGCCGGTGGATCTGACGCTGGTGGCCGAGCACCGGCGTGGGCACGGCGCGTTGTATGGCGCCCTTAACCGTGGGATGGACGTCGACCGTCTCCGGACGGTGCTGGCCGGGCTGCCGCTGCCGCGTTTCGACGGCGGGCGACTGGTGCTCGCGGTCGACGTGTCGCCGTGGCTGCGCTCGGACGCACCGTGCTCGGCAGACCGGCTGTTCTGCCACGTCTACGGCCCGAGCGAAGTCCGCCTCCCAGTTCATCCCGGGTTGGCCGTACTCCTTCGTCGCCGTCCTCGAACCGGGAGCCACCTCGTGGACGTCGATCCTGGACGTGGTCCGGCTCGGACCCGAAGACGATGCGACCGCCATCACCGCCACCCAACTCCGGGCCGTGGCCGAGCGGCTCATCTCAGCCGGTCAGTGGCGCCCGGCGACCCGGACATCACGATCGTCATGGACGCGGGTTACGACGTCACCCGCCTGGCCTGGGTCCTGCGGGATCTTCCTGTCGAGTTGGTCGGGTGGATCCGCAGTGACCGGGTGATGCGGCTGCCGAAGCCCTCGCCCAAGGAGTACGCCCTGGCCTGTCCCCAGGGTGGGCGACCGCCGAAGCACGGCAAGGAGTTCCGCTTCGCCAAACCCGAGACCTGGCCCGAACCAGAAGTCACCACGGCCACCGACACCGTGAACTACGGCAAGGCCGAAACGCAGGCATGGGACCGGGTCCACCCTCGGCTGACCCACCGCTCGGCCTGGCTGGAGTACGACGGCGAACTCCCCGTCATCGAGGGCACCTTGGTCCGTCTCAAAGTCGAGCACCTCTCCAAGGAGCGGGAGGCACCACCGGTCTGGCTGTGGTCCTCGAAGACTGGCGCCGCCCCGGCGGACGTGGACCGCTGGTGGCAGGGGTTCTTAAGGAGGTTCGACCTGGAGCACACCTTCCGGTTCGGAAAGCAGACGCTCGGCTGGACCACCCCGAAACTGCGTACGCCCGAGGCGGCAGACCGCTGGACCTGGCTCCTGGTCGTCGCACACACCCAGCTCAGGCTCGCCCGGCCGCTGGCCGCCGACCTCCGCCGGCCCTGGGAAAAGCCGACCAGGCCCGAACGCCTCACCCCGGCCCGGGTCCGCCGAGGGTTCAGGAACATCAGAGCCCCCCTGCTCTGCCCGGCCCGTGTTCCCCAACCTCGTGGAGCCGGTCCCGGACGGCCGCTCGGAACCAAGAACCGCCGTCCCGCACCCCGCTACGACGTGGGCAAGACCGTCAAGCGCCCCGAGACCCTCAAGGCCATCGGCAGACCCGGTAGATCTTGGTCGATAAAGAACAAGCTCAGCTTGAGTTTTAACCTCCGGGGTTCGAACCCCGGGAGCCATCCCTACGTTTGCGCCCTTGGCGTACTGGTGTTGCGTGTTGCTTACGCTGGTGCACAGGAGTTTTGGGACACAGGCTGGCAGGAGAGCCGTCCAGCCGGTGTGCGGAAACCTTCCTGGTGCTGAGCCTTGCCCCTGACCCATGGGTCAGGGTTTAGCGTCCGGCCATGAACGCGACTCACCGTCTCGTACGCCTGGCCCGCCGCCCCGATGGCTTGCCGACCCCGGACGACTTCATTCTGGAACAGGCGTCCATCCCCCGACCTGAGGTCGGCCAGATACTCGTCCGCAACACCCATTTCCTCGTCTTCCCGGGCTTGCGCACCCTCATCGGGGGCGAGACACGCGATGTCCCGCTGCCGCCGCTGCACCCCGGCGACGCCCTGTTCGGCCCCGCGATCGGCGAGGTGGTCGATGGCCCGCTGCGTAAGGGGCAGCTGGTGCTGCACCTTCAGGGCTGGCGGGAGTACGCGACGCCTGCCGCCGCCGAGTGCCGGCTGCTGGACAGCACCCTGCCCGACCCCGTGGCCTATCTCGCCCAGGGCTCCGCGGCCTACGGCGCGCTGACCCGGCTGGCCGAGGTCAAGGAGGGTCACACCGTGTTCGTGACCGGCGCCGCGGGTGCTGTGGGCACCATGGCGGGCCAGATCGCCCGGCTGCTGGGCGCCGTCCGAGTGGTGGGCAGCACCGGCTCACCGGACAAGGCTCAGCGACTGGAGCGGGAGCTCGGCTACGACGCCCTCGTGCTGCGCGGAGCGGCCCCCGTCGGCAGGCAACTCGCCGAGGCGGCGCCGGACGGCATCGACGTCGTCCTGGACACCGTAGGCGGCGAACAGTTGACGGCCGCCGTGCACGCGGCGAACCGGGGCGCACGGTTCGCCCTGGTCGGCGCGTTGGACGGCCAGCTGTCCCCGGAACGGGCGGGCGGGAGCGCACCGACTGTGCTCGACACCTACCGATTGCTGACCCGGGGCATCACCATCGCCGGCTACAGCGGCGTGCACCACCCTGATGTCGAGGCGGAGTGGGAGGCCTGCTTCGGAGACTGGCTGCGGGCGGGTGACATCCATTTCCCGTACACCCCGGTCCGCGGAATGGATCACGCCCCGGGGGCGTTGCCCGCACTGATCGCTGGGCGCTCCTTCGGGGCGGCAATCGTGGAGTTGTAGGACAGGGCGGAGCAGGCATGCGGATCGGCGAGGCAGCGGCGGCAGCCGGCACCACACCGCGCGCTCTGCGCCTGTATGAGGCCCGCGGCCTGCTTCGACCGCCGCCACGCACCGCGTCCGGTCAACGTGAGTACGGCTCCGCCGAGGTGGCCCGCGTCCGCGTCATTCGCAGCCTTCTGGCCCTGGGCCTCACCCTGGAGGACCTCCGCCGCCGCACCCACCGCCTGGACCTCCTCGTCCAGGACCAGTCGTCGGCATCCTGTGCCAGCAGCCCCGGCGAGTTCAGTGACGTCGTGGCCGATCGCTTGGCGGCCCTGGACGCGGAGATCGCCCGCCTCACACGCTTACGGCAGGAACTCGCCGCAGCTGCAGGAGGCGCGCAATGTGCCCCGGGCTCGCCGACCCCCCACAACGACAGCGTGCCCGCACCTGAGCTTGAGTGCTGATCTGCGACCTGCCGGGCCGACGTTCGTGGTCTCAGTCTGCCGCTCGTGCACGACGTCGCACGCGGCCGTCCCGCAAGGGCAATGCCGCCGCGTCTTCGAACCCCCGGGGGTTAAAACTCAAGCTCAGCTCGGGTGGTACGGCACGGCGGCCGCGAGCCGCTCGGACCTCGGCACCGCGATCACGATGACGTTCGAATATCGACGGCCATCGTGATCGACGGAAGGTCAGGCGGATGGACTGGCTGCGTCCGATTTGCCCTGGGACCGTGCCGGGCCGGAAAAGTGGGGCCAATTGCGCTGATAACGCCACCAGACCGCGAAGCGGCCAGGCTCACCGGTCAGCCCTCGAGGCCTCCGTAGTAGCGGAGCCACCACCAGGACTGCGGGCCCGGGAGCCCGTCGACGGTCAGCCCTGCGCTGAAGGCCGAGTTCATGTAGCGCTGGAACGCCTTCATCGCTGTCTGGGAGTGGCTGCCGAAGACCCCGTCGATGGTGCCGGGGTTGAACGAGGGAAAGTCGTGGCTGTTCGCGTAGTCCTTCAGTAGGCACTGGGCCTCGATACCCGCGCTGCTCACTGACGTGGTCGACGGGACTGCCGACCACGTCGTTGAGTGCCCCGCGAACTCGTAGTAGTAGGTGTCCACGGTCCAGTAGTAGCTGCAGGAGTACGCCTGGGCGGAGGCTGGTGCGGCGTGGAGAGCCGGCGTGGCTGCCTCCGCAGCGGTTACTGATCCAAGGGCCATTAAGACGGCTGCGGCCGCAGCCGCGATGCTCTGACGAATCACGAAGCTTCCTCCCTTGACGAATTCCCGACTCGGAGTCCAAAACGCCGACTCCGGGAATTCCCTGACGGCTGATGCGGCCCGCTCCCCCATGCGTTGAGGCAGCCTGACTGGGCGCGGTGCGCCGGGAGCCAGGGCCCTCGATGTGGTGCGGCCTGAGCGAGCTTCTCGAAGCAGCTGTGCCGATCGCCACAGGTAGCGGGCGTCTCGCGATATCCCGGGACGACCCAGGCCGTGACGTGCAGCGATGTGTGAATGGAAACGGCTTCCCGGGAAATCCTGCTGCGTCGTCGGCGGGCGTGACGTTGTTGGCCTGATTCATGTGGCGGGACACCGCCTTGAGGCAAGCGGGGTCGCAGAGAAGGCTCGGCATCCAGGAGAATCGTGCTCAGGGGTAATGCCATGAGATGGAGACAGCTGCCCGAGACTTTGGATCCCAACGGCCGACGACTCGTGCAGGAGTTGCGGCGGTTGAAGGATCATAGCGGTCTCACCTTGCAGTTGCTCCAGGCCAAGACGCCTTTCAGTGGCTCGTCGTGGGAGCGGTACCTCAACGGCAAGGCACTGCCCCCCGCTGCGGCGGTTGAAGCCCTCGCCGGTCTGACCGATGCTGACGCTTCACGGTTGCTGGCCCTGCGACACGCAGCACAGGAATCTGGCGCTATGCCAGAACGCCCGCATCGTGATCGTGTCGCCGAGACAGCCCATCAGCAGGCCGCCGCCCCCTCCGGCCCTGCCTCTGCCGCTCGCGTGGGCCTGGGCGAAAGCCGAGATCACGATCAAAGGCCGGAGAGAATGCACTGGGTGGCCCTCTCCATCGTCGGAGGCGCCCTGTTGGTCTCCGCCGTCGTTTCCGGGTGGCTGATCGCCGACCGCCCGAACGCCGCCAGCCGTCCCTCGGGCAGCGCCACTGGAGTGGGCAGGTACAGCTGCGCCTACGTGAGGCACGGAGACCTGATGCTCGCCGGCAACAGCACCACCAACTCCCGCCTCGTCGCATTGAACAACACGGGCCCCGATGTGGCGGAAGTCCAGTGCCTCCTGCGCCGCCATCACCTGTCCCCGGGCGACGTGGACGGCTACTACGGCGAGCGAACCGAAGCACAGGTGAAGACGCTGCAGCAGCAGGACCATGTCTCCCCGGACGGAATCGTCGGTGAGCAGACCTGGTCTTTGCTGCGCCACGTGGAATGACCGTGAACCACGTCGAGAAAGGAAGATCCCAGCTATGGGGCACTTACCCGGCAGGTCCCACTGGCGGACGTTGCCACAGAATTTGCCAGCCGCGTACCGGGATCTGGTCAACGACCTGCGTCACCTCAAGGACCGCAGCCGGTTGAGCCTGACGGAGCTGGGGCAAAAGACCGCCATCAGCAAATCGTCCTGGGAGCGGTATCTCAACGCCAAGCATTTTCCTCCCAGGCATGCCGTGCAGGCGCTGTGCCGGGCGGCGCAGGTAGACGAGGAAGCCGTCCTGGCGCGGTGGGAACGTGCGGAGGCGGAATGGAACCGAGGCGGGAACACCTCATCCCCCGCCGAACCCAAGCCGGACCAGAGCACCGCTCATGCTGACGGGAGCCACGACAAGGAGCCCAAGGCCCCGCGCAGCCCCATGCGTCGAGCGCTGCTCGCTGTTTCCACACTGATCACCGTGCGGCCTCGGGCCACCACGGCGGCAGTTCTGCTCCTGGGTACGGCGATGCTCGTACCCGCCGCGATCATTCATGCTTCCTACGGGACCGGCCGGGCGTCCGACGCCCGGCCGCCTATCTGTCGTCTGCGCTCCTGCGAGGGCCGCGATCCGATGACAACGGCGTGCGAAGATCCCGTAACGGTGGGTTCGCGGACGGCGGCCGACGGCACCCGGCTGGAGATCCGTCTCAGCCCGAGCTGTCAGGCCGGGTGGGTACGCAGCTGGCCCACACACCGCGATTTCCGCATCGAGGTCACCAGCCCTGACGGACATGCCCAGGCCGCCACCACTCCAACTGCCCTGCCTACGGCTGGAGGGATGGTCACCACCACCATGATCGCGGCTGCGCACGCCACGGGACTGCGGTGCTGCTACTACCCCTCAGCTGGCCGACCGGGCCGGGAGTGCTTCAACGCAGGTTCCTGAGCTTCACTCCGTCAGTGGTCTTCTCACGCCGGGGTTGCGCGACAGTGAGGGCGACTCGCCGTGCGTGAAAATGATCACGGGTTGGGCGACAGCCGGACTGAGTTCAGTCCACCGACAGGGGCGGACCTCCGGGGAGCGCGGTCAGGTGCGGCCGCTTCAGGTCTGGCGTGTTGTCCCCGCTTCTCGGGTACGGCCGCCTGCCAGTGGGTGCCGCCGAAGTACGGCATCATGGCCTCGTCATAGCCTTCACGCTGGCAGAAGCGGTGCAGTTCGTTCGTGAAGAGGGTGAACAGCACCTCGTCTCGTGGTGCGGCAAGGCACTGCCGGATCAGCGAGTACGGCGCGCTCTTCAGGTCGAACGGATCGACCACCCACAGGACGGGGGTCTCCGCGCGGCCGGCGCGCGAGGGCGGACAGTCGGGGCTGCTGCTCGGCGAACTTGCCGGGCGGCTGGATGCTGATGTGCAGCTTCGGCGCCTTGGGCAGCTTGGCGAACTGCCGATGCAGTTCCTCCACCCGGTCAGGGCGTTCTTCGAGGCATATGAGGTTGAGCCGGTTGAAGCGCTGGTAGGCGGTGTGCTCGAGGAAGGTTCTGGCGATCACGACGGGCGAGCCGGGCGGGCTGTCGGTGTACACGCCAGGGCCGGCGAAGGCGTCCACAATCGTGGCCTCGGGAAACGTCTGACAGCTCTTGCCCATCCAGCACTGCAGGTAGTGCCGATACACGAGGTGCTTGACCTGAGTGTGCGGATCGCTCTTCCAGACCGTCCGCTCCTTCAGTTCCTCCGCTCGCCGCATGGCTTCTCCCCCTGACCCCACACCGGTTGGACACCCAGCGTCACCGCTGCGGGACTTATTGTCCTGTGACGCCGAGTGGCACCGTGGCGCCACGCCAGGACCCCTGCACCCGGACTGTCCACAACCCGCACACCCACACCGACATGCCGCGCAGCTTCATCCGAGAGACGACAACGACAGACAGCCCATTCGCCGACAACCCCCTACAAAAACAGGACGAAAGAGGGGCTATCGAGTTTGGTCACCCGATGCCGAGTCGGCTCCCGGTTCATGAGCGGTCAGGAGCGGCGGCGCCTGGTGCAGCACATCGTGGATTGGCAGCGCTGCGGCCTTGAAGACCCAGGTGCGGTAGGACCAGAAGCGGAAGAGGGTAGCCAGCCCGATGCCGGCGAATTTGAAGATGTTGCTCTGCAACGGACTGTCCCAGCCGAAGGCATAGGTTGCCACATAGAGCACACCGTTCTCGATCACCAGTCCGGCTCCGCTGAACGTTAGGAAGAGGCTTAGCTCGCGGGCACGGCTGGTCTTGTCGCGGTCCCGATAGGTGAAGTAGCGAAAGCCCAAGTAGTTGATGGCAATGGCGACGACGGTTGCGATGATGCCGGCTCTGACCACGCGCAGGTTGATGACATGCCGGACTAGGTTGAAGACTGAGATGTTGACTAGGACGCCTGCCCCGCCGACGGCACTGAATTTTGTAATCTCGGGGAAGAAGTACTTGACCCGCCCCCATAGTCCCGTCGGCTTGGCGCCGCGATTGTTTGTATTCTTCATGGCTCTAAGGTGCCTGTTGAGGTTCCGCAGTGGCGTCAGAGGCTTGTTGTTTCGTGCTCACCATCACTGATTTCTGGTAGCTTGGGCAGGCCGTCCCCGTGCTTGGTTTGGTACGCAGTCCCGGCAGTCGTGTGATCGCAAAAGGGAGGCCAAATACCACCGGTGTCCAGATCAGGACGCCCAGTCTGTCTCCGTCGGTACCTAGCGGATGCGACACCACGGTCAAAACCCCCATTGCCGCCGCGGCTACGGCCAAGTAGCCGAGTACTGGAGCCCAGCGCAGTAGGGCCCATCCCGCAACACCTGTCAGCACCAGGAACAAGGGCAACGCCGCCTGCTGCTGAAGCCACTCCCACCAGTAATGAACGTTCAGCTCAGCAAGCAGTGTCCAGGGATTCGCCACATCGGGCCGGTGGAAGTGACGAGTGAACGTGTCTTGGAGGGTGTCCCTCGTGCCCGGCAGTCCCAGCAACCGCATGAGGGACAACGTGGCGGCGGCTGCCGTGGATGCGAGCGCGGCCAGTATTACGGTGCCAGCATGGCGGGTGTTTGGGACAAAGATCCAGCACAGGACCAC
The DNA here is from genome assembly GCF_040682795.1 of Streptomyces sp. NPDC051105. Taxonomy (NCBI): domain Bacteria; kingdom Bacillati; phylum Actinomycetota; class Actinomycetes; order Kitasatosporales; family Streptomycetaceae; genus Streptomyces; species Streptomyces sp. NPDC051105. The sequence goes on from NZ_JBFBBR010000015.1 coordinate 31,170, forward strand.
GACTGAGATCAGGCAAAGACCCAGCAGAAGACCAGAAGAGTATTTCACGGCGCAAGCCGCGGTTAGTCCGGCGGCCAGTGCACCGCTGGCGAGTACCACGTGGCGTCGGCCAAGGAGGCACCAGGTTGCCAGCAGCACGGCGATCACCGTGGCATTGAGCGTGCCGTCAGCGAGCGGCCGCATACTCCATACCCCGAGTGGGCTCAGCAGATATACCCCTTGACCGAGCAGCATGCCCAGTGTGCCACTCCCTGCGGCATGCAGCAGAAGCCCGGTGAGTAACGCGGCTGCGGCTGTGATGAATACGTCCGTCACCCACAGCCCGCCGCCCACCCCGAATGCCGCAATGGCTGGGGAGGCGAGAGCTGGGTAACCAGGGCGGCCGTTAAAGATGGCCTGGTAACGAGTCCTTTGCGTCGGAGTGGTCGCTGCGTAGGCTGCATACTGCTGTGCACACCTCCGGTAGGAGGCCGTTTGTGGTGAAGGCTCACGAAAGCGGATGGGGTCGACTCGAGCAGTCCGGGCCTCTTCGGAGGCCTTGCTTGCACACCACCACTTCCACGCCTCCTGTTCGGCCTGAGCGTGGGGCTTTCCCAGTATCTGCAGACTGATACGTGCGTACTCATAGGAATCGCCGGTGATGCCTGTCCACCGCGGGCCAACGAGACATTGGAGCGCGATGAAGATCACGGGTGCGAGCAGCGGAAAAAGCTTTCGTCCATAGCCCGTGACGCACGGTGGCGCGAGGTGTCGCAGAATTCTCCATGGCAGCACTGACGCAGCGGAGACTGGCGGCGGTGTAGACAATGCAGACCTCGCGGGGGGGGGGAGCGGCATGCCGGAGACGAACATAACAGGTATAGTTGGGCAATTTGAATTCCCGCGCCGCTATTAGGATCTTAGGTCCCGGCGGCGCCAACTCAATTGGCTGCGCAGTGTGCGATGACGCTGGGTGGCCCACTGGGCGATTGCGGCGCTACTGACGGCCAGTCACCATCGAGGGTTGGGGCCGCGGAGGGCTCTCAAAGGACAGCTCCGGGTGAGACGGCGCGATAGGTCAGATCTCGATGGGCTGTTGCCTTCTGCGCCGGTGCCGGGCACTGAGGTAAGCGCTCACTCGAACGGGCTACGTCGGGAACCGGAGGCAGGGGCTCCGTGATCTTTTGCGCCGTAGCCGCTGCTGCTGAGGGGCGCGGGTGGCGTGATGAACCTCTTGTCGGGTTCGGGTGAGTGGCTGACCATGCATTACAGACGGTTAGTTGAGCCGTGATGGAGTGGGGGCTCTATGTCCAGCGGAACGGGCGGGGATTACTGGAAAGACAAGGCTCTGCCGAGCGTGTTCAAGCACGAGTTGCTGAAGCGCTATTTGCCTCAGTTCGGCGGCATGACGGGGTTTCAGTCGCAGGACAAGCGCGTGGTCTATCTGGACGGGTACGCAGGTGAGGGCCGATACGAGAACGGCGATCCTGCCTCAGCGGAGATCGCCCTGCGGGTGGCCTCCTACTTCCGTGCCCGGCATGGAATCACCATGGAATGCTTCTTTACGGAGGCACAGCAGAAGTCGTTCGAGCGGTTGAACCAGGTTGTCGAGCACTACAAGGCCAGCAAGGTGCTGGCCCATGCCCGCCGCGGCGAGGTCGACACAGTTCTCGACAGCGTGGTTCAGCGGGCTGCGCGCGCGCCGCTGTTCCTCTTCCTGGACCCGTGCGGGCTGGTTCTGCCTAAGCGTCGGCTCGTGGATGTGCTGGCACGGCAGCGGCCGCAGAAGAAGCCGCCGACCGAGCTGCTGATGAACTTCAGCATGATGGCCGTGTGGCGCCTGGGTGGTCACGTCCGCTCCCCGAAAGGCAACGAGAGGTCGCTACAGCGCTTCGACGACGTGTGCGGCGGCACCTGGTGGCGGGGGTACTTCGCCGAAGCCGCTGCCCCCACGGCGAAAGAGGGTGCCGCTGAGGACGCCATCGAGGCCGTGGCAGCTGAGTACTCCCGTCTGCTTGCCCAGCGCACCGGCATGTTCGTGCAGTCGGTACCGGTCTCCCACGATGCGCACAAGCGTGCTGTCTACCGGCTGGTCTTCGCCACGCGCAGTCAGTACGGCCTGTGGGTGTTCGGCGATTCAGTCGCCCGGGCCCGGGACGAATGGTGGAAGACGCTGGACGCGCGCGAGGAGAGCGAGGGGAAGCTGGCGCTGTGGCCCATGCGCCCGGACCCGAAGGAGATCGCGCTCGGGGCGATTCCCAAGATCGCAGACAACCTGGAGAAGGTTCTGCTGCGCAGCCGACGGCCGGTCAAACTCGTGGACTACACGCTGGAGATCTTCGGGGACTTCTACGGGCAGGTGACCGAACCGGCGGCGCGCCAAGCTGTACAGCACCTGCACAAGCAGGGCAAGACGCCGAGCGACGGTGCGGGTGTGAAGAGGACCCGGGAGATCACGGTCCATCCCAGGAGTGCCGCCGCATGACGGGCCGGTCCGGGCAGCGCTGTGCCCGGACCGCTCACACGGCAACTGGCAGCGGCATCTGGTCCCAGGTCCGGCCGTCAAGCTCACGGCCGCCTGCCTTCGGTGTTCGGCCGCCCCACTGCTTGAAGAAGAACGCCACCTGCGCTTGCTGGCAGGTATCGCGGATCTGGGTCACCCATGCTTCGTTCAGCGGCCGATGCCCCGGTCCGGATTCGCCTCCCGCGATGACCCAGTCGATCGCTGTCAGTTCCAGGCCGTCCAGGGGACCCAACAGCGGCTCACACGACAGGAATTTCACCGCCGCCGGCACCTGCCGCAGGTCGTCCACACGCGGCAGTTCCTTCGCGCTCTCCACCGAGACGCCCATCCACAGGTTCGCCGGCCACTCCAGGCGATCGGCTACCTGCCTCAGGCGCCGCGCCCGTTTGGTCAGGACCTGGTAGGTGTGCTGCGGAGTGTCAGCGATCACGTCGAAGACGCGGCGCACATAGTCGAGCGGGACCCTGGCGTGGAACAGGTCGCTCATCGAGTTCACGAACACGGTGCGTGGGCTCTTCCATCCGTACGGCACCGTCAGCGCGTCTGGATGCACCGTCAGCCCGAAACCGGGCCCGGACGTCCGCGGGTCGCCGTCGGCCTGGTACTTCGGCGAGCCCATCGCCTTCAAGCGCTTCGCCAGCGTCAACGCGTAGCAGTTGTCGCAGCCTTCGGAAACGCGGTCACATCCTGTGGTCGGGTTCCACGTCGCCTCGGTCCACTCGATCGAACTGCGATCACCCACGGCCGGCTCTCCATCCCCTCGAACCGGGCCTGTCCGCCCGTACCGCTGTGACTTGTCGTGCCCAACGAGACGGCTCACGACCGGTACCGGCATCCAACCATCCGGCTTCCGTGCGGCTTCCATCACCCCATCGATAGAACAGAGGTTCCCATCCAGTGGGGCGATGGGCCCGCTGTAAAGGCGCCGTCATGCGGCGAACCCGATGTTGGTGACGTACTCGTACTGGCCCCACTGGGAACCGAAGTCGACGACCTGGTCGATCCACGCGTCGGCCAGCTCCTGCTCGTCGCCAGCGGCCCACGCGCCGACGATCCGGCCCCACCGCCGTACGTTCAGGGTCCGGAACTCGACGGGCCTCTGGCGCGTGCGGGAGACCTGCGACTGGTTGAGCGGGTGGAACTCCACGCGGGTGCCGCGCCCGTCGCGGTTGAGGCGGGCAAGGAGGTAGCGGGCGGCGTTCTCGCGTCGTACGGCGCGGTAGGCCTGCTCGATCGCGGCGAGGTTCGCACGGGACGGGGAGCGGGTGCCGGCGAGCCAGGCCCGGATCGTGCGGGGAGTGGCGGTCAGGCCGGCCTGGCGGGCGGCGGCCCGGGCGTGGTCGGTGCGGGTGAGGTAGTGCAGGCGGGCGAGCCGGCCACGCCGTGCCGTGATCGGGGTCGCGACGTACCCGGCGAGCGCGTCCAGGGCGTGGGTGGGGTGGGCAGACCCGGCCACGAAATTCCGTCGGTTTCCCACCTCCGGGCGCACACCGATGGCGACTCGGTGGCTCACCGCGGGATGATGATGTTCGAGCCCCCTGCACGACAGCGGATCTCCGGCGGCCGGCCCGCCCACGCACGTCACGTCTTCCCCGCCCAGCGCGTGGAGATACCCGTCCTGCGCACGCGCAGGGCACGACCCGCGACCTCAGGAGGTGATCGAGTGCGGACTCCCCCCAAGCCGCACAACGGCTTGCGCCCGAAAGTGCTCCGGCCCTCGCTGAATACCCGGCGGACCCGGCTCGACATGGCAGGGATCCTGCTGGTCCTCCTCGCGACGATGGTGCTGCTGAGCTGGTTCGGTATTGGCAACTTCGTCCATGCTCTGACCTTCCCCGGTCGCCTCACCGGTGCCGTCCTCATCACGATCGCGTTCACCACGCTCTTGGCTGCCGGCGCAGTCCTGGACTACTGGATCGGGCACAGCTTCCAGCACTCTGGTCTGGTCGTACTGATCGGTGTGTTTGCGGCGTTCCTGGCCGACGCCTTGCTGCTGCTCAGGACGGTGAAGAACGGCGATCTGCTGCTTTTCAAGGTGCTCTTCGCCGTACTCACGGCGGGGGCGGCTTGGGCTCTCTACGCCGTGTGGCGGACGTCGGTCACGGTCCCCGCCCCGAAGCGGGTGGCCGCTGCGCTGCTGGTCTCCTCGGCCCTCGCTGTCACCAATTTCGGCTACCAGAACCTTTATCTGCCGTACCGGCGTGAGGCCAGGCCTGTCATCACCTTGTCTGTTGGGAAGGCTGTGTTACGCAAGGACCGCAAGGCGTTCACCGTACCGGTTGACATCACACTCCAGAACCACGCCGACGTGGGGTTCTACGTGCTCGGCACGGAAGTCCACGCCATGGGGGAACAGGTGGGGCTGAGCCCCCACGACCGACTCCGTCCGCAGTGGCGAAGCGATGCCGAACAGTTTGCCCAGTCCTCGGGGGAGGCGAACCCGCTCTCCCGCAGGGAGATCCACCAGACTGGCCAGTTGGTGGAGGCAAAACCCTGGATGCAGCCCGGAAACTGGATCGAGCCGAGCGACTCCTTCACCACGCGCCTGGTGGTGGAACTACCCATCGACACGCGGTATGACCAGTTGGCCTTCTACGCCAGCGCGAGCCTTGCGCGCAAGGACCAGGTCGTGCTGGATCCACCACTCCAGTTCGTGACGACCTCCTGGGGTGGTGACGCGCCGAAATGGGTGAAGGACCAGCAGAAGAACGGCACCGACTCCCTCCTTTACCGTGCCCGGGTGCACGAGAACAACGAGATCGACGAAACCATCAGGCAACCGCGCTTCGTCACCGTCTACTGGTCCTTCGGCACGCATGGTGCAGCTGTGTGGTCGGCCATTACACGCAAGGACGACAATGGCAGCAGGCCATTGTCCGGGGAGGACCAACGGGAACTGGTGAGCCGGTACGGTCTCGTCAATCTCTCCACCGGCCCCGTCGAGCGGACCTTGTGGGACATCAAGGCCCAGCAATGAGCCGCGCCGCGGTAACGAACTCGCCCGGCCACCAGTAACCTTGACTCTGTCGGGGATCTTGGAATTGCCGAGGTCAGCTGCCCAGGGTTCGCCAGGACTTCGGCCGGGCTATCTCGCGCTGGTCGAGGTAGTCCTGGAAGGCGGTCGGCCGGCGGGGCCGGGGTGTTTCCTCGGCCGGCGACAGTCTGCTGAGACGCTCGAGGTTGACGGCAATAGCCGTCAGGACATGCTGGATGTGGGCTTTTGGCTGTCCTCGGTAGCGGCAGCGGCGCATGCCGTGTCCGTGGCGAACTCGTTGACCGTGCCCTCCACGCCCGAGCGGACCGCGTAGCGGGCCTTCCACTCGGGCGTCTGTTGCTCGGGTGCGGACACGGAGTTGCAGGTCGCGGAGTTCTCGTGGGGGAAAGCCAACGGTCCGGGCGCTGTCGGCGGTGGTGGTGCACCGGGTGCGGACCGGACACGGTCGGCACTGGCTCTTGGTGAACCGGGCCACGATCAGCGGGGCCGCGGTGGGCGAGGAGGTCGGGTAGGGGCCGTGCCAGCCCGCACTGACCTGTCCCCGGGGGCAGGTGACCTGCTGATTGTCGTAGTCGATGTGGAAGTCGTCCCGGGCGAAGCCCTCGTTTTGGCGGTGTTGGCGGGTGGCGTTGCTCCGGAGCGGCCCGGACACGGTGACCTGGTGTTCACGGGCGGCTTCTTCCAGGTGGGGCAGCGAGGTGTAGCCGGCGTCGACCAGGTGCTCGGCGGGCAGCAGCCCGCGGCGCGCGAGGCGGGTGTGGATGCCGGGCAGGACCTGGCTGTCGTGCGTGGTGGCCGCGGTGGTGACCACGTCCGTGATCACGTTGGGGCCGTCGGGAGCACACGTCTCCGTCAGGTGAGCGGAGAATCCCTTCCAGCTGATGATGTGTCCGTGCCGGGCGTAGCGGGCCGAGGTGTCATACGGGGAGACGATCGCCAGGGACGAGGGCGGCAGCCCGGGCCCCTCCTCTTTCTCGGCGGTGCGCCAGCACAGCCTGCCTGCGGTGTCATGGTGGTAGTTCTGGACCATGATCTGGCGCAGGGCCCGGACTTGAGGGCCGGACGTGCAGTCTGCTCCGTGACGGTGGAGATGTTCCAGGAGCCGGACGGCGTCGTTGCCAGTCGCGAGGATCCTGGTCTTGGGCTTGGTGGGGTTCTTACCCAGGCGGACCGGACGTCCGTAGCGGCGTCCCCAGTCCTCGTCGACCAGCTGGTCCAGCAGGTGAGGGGAGATGCTGGCGACTTCTTCCAGCGCGGCGCGTACCGCCTCGGTGATCAGCTCCAGGCGGGTCAGGTCACGGACCGCGGCCAGGACATGGGTCGAATCGGTGCGCTGCGTGGTGCGCTCGCGCACCAGCCCGGCCTCCCTGAGGCGGGCCAGAGCAAGGTCGAGGAGGCGGTCGGCACGGTCGCCTTCGGCGAGACGGTCGCGGAAGTCGGCCAGCACACTGTGGTGGAAGCCGAGGTCATCCAGCTCCATGGCCAGCGCGTACTTGAAGTCGATGCGGCAGCGGACCGCCTCGGCAGCCTGCCGCTCCGACAGACCCAGCACGAACTGCAGCACACACACGGTGGCCAGTTGAGCAGGCGAAAGACCCGGACGCCCCAGGCCTCCTCGGCGGACTGCCGCTCGCTGGCGTGGTGCAGCGGGCCGCCGGCGGACTCGGCGAAGTTCAGGTGCGCCCGCAGGACCCGCAGCGCGGTACGGCCCCGCTCCCCGCGCCACTGTGTGGTCTCGATCCGGTCCCGCAGCGCGGCCAGGAACTCATAGGCGTGGTCACGGGAACCGAGCACCATGCTGGTGCTGACGGCTGTGACGGCGCTGGCCCACACCCGGTGGATGTAGTCCGATGCGCGGGACGGTCCGGAGCACAGGGCGATGTTCCGGGCGTGGCGGCCGCCCTCGTGGTCGGGGTGTAGCAGCAGCCGGGTCAGCTGCTCGACGCTTCCGCCGACGCGAGCCACGTGGCAGGCGATTGCCGCGGTGATCCGGTGACCGTGCTCCGATATGCCTTGGCGGTCGCCGCGCAAGGTCACCCTGCGGCCGTCGGCACTGAGCCTGCTGTAGCTGCCTGCCGCGTAGCGGCCGGTGAGGTCGCCGAGCAGGACCAGGTCGGCGGCGGGCTTGGGGAGGGAGGCGAGTCCATGCCGCGTGGTGTGGCTGCCTGTGGTTGCCTCTGGTGGGAAAAGTCCGGACGTGAAGCCGACGGGGAGTCGTGCGGGTGGGCTGTGGAGTCTGGCATTCTGGGGTCGTCCCAAGGACATGGATGCCACCGAGGACCTCTAAATCAGAGGTGGTGTCCGGAACCGACCTCCAATCGGTGCCAGCGAAGCCTCCAGGACTGCCGTCCTGGGGGCTTTCGTGCGCTCCGGCACCGGTCGGAGGCAGGCGTCCCCATCGCGGCTCGACCGGAGACGACCGGGAGGCCTGTCAGAGTTGCCACCCTGGATCGTACTGGCCAACGCCGGTCGCTCAAGGGGCAGTTTGGGAGGCTGATGCCTCTGACTGCCTCTGGGCGACCCGGGTCGAACCGGGGTCGAATCAGAGTGTTTTCCTCTGACTGCCTTCGATCGCCTCTGCAACCCGACCTAGCAGGTCACAGCCGTTTCGGCCTCAGTAAGCCCAGGTCAGAGGGGTGCGTCGGTGGTACCGGCAGTCCCAGGAAGAAGGATCTGCTGGCTGACCGGGCGGCCGGGGCGCAGGCTGGACGCATGACGACAACACTGATCACCGGAGCCAACAAGGGCATCGGCTACGAAACCGCCCGCCAGCTCATCGCCGCAGGTCACACCGTGTATATCGGAGCCCGGGACGCCGGGCGCGGACGCCGGGCCGCCGAGGAACTGGGCGCCCGGTTCGTCCTCATCGACGTCACCGACGACGCCTCCGTCGACGCCGCGGCCAAGACCGTCGAGGCCGACGGCGGACTGGACGTCCTGATCAACAACGCCGGGATCGAGACCCGGACCGCGGACAACAGCGTGCCCACCGCCGAGACCGTGACCGCCGACCAGATGCGGAACACCTTCGAGACCAACGTCTTCGGTGTGGTCCGCGTCCTGCACGCCTTCCTGCCGCTGCTGCGACGCTCGGCGGCACCGGTCGTGGTCAACGTCAGCAGCGGTCTGGCCTCGCTGACGGCCCTCTCCGACCCCGACCACCCCGCTCACTTCTACCCGGGCATCGCGTACCCGACCTCCAAGACCGCCGTGAACATGCTCACCGTGCAGTTCGCGAAGGCGTTCCCGGCCATGCGGATCAACTCGGTCGAGCCCGGCTTCACCAAGACCGACCTGAACGGCAACACGGGCACGCAGACCGTGGCGGAGGGCGCCGAGATCATCGTCCGGATGGCGCAGCTCGGCCCGGACGGACCGACCGGCGGCTACTTCGACGTCAACGGCCCGCTGGCCTGGTGAGTCACAGCTGAATTAGCCGGGGCGCGGTGCCGCTCGGCGAGCAGGGAGGCACCGTCGAACCCCGCGGCACCGGCGGCGGTGATGTGAGCGGCCAGCCAGGCCGCGAAGGTGGCCGCCACACCGGGCGGCAGCAGCGGGGGCCCGTCGGGGTGACCGGTCAGAACGGGGCACCGCCGCGGGCCCAGTCCTCGGCGACACGGGCCGACACGGGCGCGGCAGGTGTCCGGCCAGCGACGCGCCGGCCGGGTCGCGTCGCGTCGCGTCGCCGTGAACATCCCACGCCGGATCGGCCGCCGACGCACCCTGTACGTGGCCCTCGACGGTCGGCCCGTCCCGCCGAACGCGCCCTGGCCTGGGGACTGGTGGACCGGATCGAGGAGTGAGACGCCCGGTGAGGCGGTGAGGCGGTGAGGCGGTGAGGCGGTGAGGCGGTGAGGCGGTGAGGCGGTGAGGCGGTGAGGCGGTGAGGCGGTGCCTGCCCTCAGCCGATGCAGATGACCAGCAGACAGAGCTGCGAGGGCGCGGTCGCGGTCGGGGCGGGACTCGCCGGCTGCGCCGGCGTGCTGTCATCGGCGGTGGGTGTGGGCGTGGCCGTCGGCTCCGACGGGGTGGCGGTGCTACCGGAGGCCGTGCCCGCGGCCGCGGCCTGGGGCTGGGCGGCGGACGACGTCGTGGACGGCACCGATATGACGGTGAGCCGGCGACGGGGTGTCGAGGTGGCCTGGGGCGTGCCGACGGTCTGCTCGTGCGGCGCGTTGGCGGTGGCCGTCGACCGGGCGGAGGGGGTGGGGTCAGGGGCCCGGTGGCGGCCGGTCGGTGTCGACGCCGACGGCGTGGGCTCGGTTGCCTCCTCGTCCGCGACTCCCATGGTGGTGGTGTCCGGGGCGCTGGCCGCCTGCGCCCGGTCCGTGGACTGCCGGTCCAGCGAGGCGACGGTCAGACCGCCGCCGACCAGGGCGACCGCGGTGGCCACCAAGGCCCGCCGCTGGGTCTTCTTCCAGCGGACCCGCTGACGGCGCCGGGCCGCCCGGCCGAGCGGCCCGGCAGCCACGGCGGGGGAGTCGTCGTACGAATCCTCGGCGGACTCCACCACCTCGTCCGCGCCTTCCGGGTAGTCCGTGCCGTCGTGCCAGGCGCTGTCGGCCGGGGCCTGCCAGGGCGTCGGGACCGCGCGGGGCGCGATGTCCGGGGCGTAGGCGCCGCAACCGGGGCACGCCAGGGCGCCGTTGAGGTGCCGACGGCACGAGGAGCAGTAGTCCATCCGCGGTCTTCCTGACTCGACTGCGCCAGCGGCGTCCTCGGCCGTGGCCTGATCTCGATCACACATGGGATCGAACGGCCAGAACGGTAGCGAGCCTTTGGCTGGGCAGTGTGCAGCCTGTGTGTTGTTTCTGCGCAGATGCGGCCCTTGGATACGACCGGGTACGCCGAGTCACCGCCGCAGGCAAACCGCGGGAGGTCCCGCAGCTCGACGCCATGCTCCGGGAGCGGGCGCAGGGCGTTGGCAAGTCTGAGCGGGTGGCGCCCCGGCGGAAGCGGGAGCCCGCTGTTCGCGGCGCGTCAGCGCGCAGTCTCCGCCTCGGGTTTGCGTCCCCAGGCGGTCAGCATGCCGGCGGACAGCGCGGCGCACTCGTCGGACTCCAGGTAGCGGACCGCCGCGTCGACGGCCGCGTCGTCGACCAGGCCGGTGGCGAGCATCGCCGCCCGGCTCCGCTCCCAGGTGTCCGCCCAGAAGCGGCTGATGGGACTGCCCGGCAGCAGCGGCGGCACATGGATCTCGGCGGCGACGGACACCAGCCCCGCCCCCCGCAGCAGTTGCGGGTAGGACGGCACCCAGGAGACGTCGGTGCCGATGGTCGCCCGCAGTCCCTGCCACATCGCCCGCATCACCGTGGAGTACGGGGTGCCGGGCGTCCGGTCGCTCGTCAGATCGACCGCGTCGCTCAGCACCAGCACCCCGCCCGGTTCCACGAGTCCGGCCAACGCGGTGATCAGACGGTCGTGCTCGGACAGGTGCATCAGCACGAAGCGTGCGTGGACGAGCCGGAACCGGCCGCGGATCGAGTCCGGGGCGGCGGTGATGTCGGCCTCCAGCACGTCGAGCCCGGGCCGCTCGGTGAGGAAACGTACGTCCCGGTCCACGGCGAGCACGCTCTCCACCCCGGCCTCGTCCAGGAGCCTGCGGGAGACCGTGCCCGTGCCGGCCCCCACGTCGAGGCAACGCCAGCCCGGGCCGGCCCCGAGCGCGCGCAGCCGCGCCATGGTGAGGTCGTCGTAGACGAGGGCGCCGACGTCGATGCGCTCACCCTCGCCCGCCTGTTCGGGACGGAAGACGGCCTCGCCGTAGTGGCCGCCGCCCGGAGCGGTGGTCATGCCGTCACCGGAGTGCCGCCGAGCCCGAGCGGTCGGTACAGCGGATCGTCGCGGAGTTTCACGGCCGGGCCTCCTCACGGGGTGGTGCGGCCCGTCCCAGGGCGGCCGCATCACCGATCCTCCACCGACGACCGCCCGCACACCCGAGGCGCGCCGCGCCTGACCCGATCGGCCTCACCAGCCGTGGGCGGGACGCCGTCGGCGATCGGCGGGACCAGGGCGGGCGGCACGCGCACGCAGAGCAGCTCCGAGGGAACCGGTGCGTGCGCGGCGCGGTGCTGCCGGTACCCAAGCCGACGTCTGCCGGGCTCGGCACGACCGGCACAGTCGCCGTGCGACGCCGGTCCGGTGACGGGGTATCAGCGCGGCGCTTCGGGGGGTGCCCGTGCCGGTCCGTTCTCAGGCCGTGCATAGGATGGTCTCGATGCGCCCCGCCGAGCAGCCCGCCCCGCCACCGCCGTACCGGCGGTGGCGAGCCCTGCTCGTGCTGGGGCTGCTGGCAGGGCTGCTCGGCATGCACGCCCTGGCGCCCGGCGGTGTCCTGGGGCACGGCGGGCACGAACGGGTCTCGCACATGACCGTCATGGCCACCGCGTACGACGGCTGTCCCGGCGGCGACGGCCACTGCGGTAGCGACCACGCGCATCACGCCGACGCGGTCTGCGCCTCGGGCGCGGTGAGCGGCGGACCGGCGCTGCCCGCGCTCGTCCCGGACCCGGTACCCGTCCCCGCGGCGGCCCACACGGCCGGCTCCTGCCCGGCCACGGCACCGGACGGCGCCCGTGCGCCTCCCGATCTGGCCGAACTACAGCTGCTGCGGATCTAGAGGCACCGAGCCGGCCGTGCGCGTACAGCGCCGCGGTCGTGCTGCCGCGTGCCCACTCACACCCACCGCAGGAGATCTGGCATGACCACCATGCGTACCCGCGCTGTTCTCGTCGCGCTGACCGCGACCGCCGCACTCGCTCTCACCGCGTGCGGCAGTGGCGATGACACCGCGCACTCCGCACCCGCCACGCAGTCGGCGTCGGCCACCACGGCCGGCGCGCACAACGCCCAGGATGTGTCCTTCGCGCAGAGCATGATCCCGCACCACCGGCAGGCCCTGGAGATGGCGGAACTCGCCGCCGGCCGGGCATCCTCGGCGCGGGTCAAGGACCTCGCCGCGCGGATCGAGGACGCCCAGGACCCGGAGATCAGGACCATGTCCGGCTGGCTCAAGGCCTGGGGCGAGGACGTGCCCATGGCGGGCATGGACCACAGCGGCCACGCCGACATGGCCGGGATGATGGACGACAAGGACATGACCGCGCTGAAGAAGGCCAAGGGGACGGACTTCGACACGATGTTCCTGACCATGATGGTCGAGCACCATCGGGGCGCCGTCGAGATGGCCACCACGGAGAAGTCCAAGGGTGACTACGCCCCGGCCACGAGCATGGCCGGCGACATCGTCACCGCGCAGAACGCCGAGATCGGGGAAATGAACAAGCTGCTCGGGAAGGGCTGATCAGAGCGGGGCCGGCCGCGCCCGCCGGCGCGGCCGACCCCTCGCTCAGACCGCGAGCACCTTCTCCGGCACGCCCAGCGCCGACCGCAGTTCCTCCGTCGTGACGGTCAGCGGCGGGGCCAGCCGGATCGTCGAGCCGTGCCCAGGGCGCGCTCGGCGCGCGCCCACGCCACCACGGGCGGCGGTTCCGCCGGCGGCGGGCAGAGGCGGACGAGGCATCGAGAGCGACCATGGAAGGACGCTACGGGAACGTCAGCCGGCGCCCGTGGGCAGGTTGGCAGGACAGGTCGATGCCGAGTGAGCGGACGGGCGCGGGCCGCCACTAGCCCGCCGCCCGCTACGGCAGCGCCGCCTCTCGACGTCCGGGGGCTCGCGGGTCCGGCGTCAGCGCGGGGAGTCGGGCAACGTGGCGAGCAACCGTTTGTCCGTCACCACGGCCAGCGACAGGGTGCGATAGCCGACTGACTCGAACAGGATGGTGACCTTGCCGTCGCCCTCGCTCATGACCTCGCCCTGGCCCCACTGGTCATGGCGCACGCGGACGCCCGGCAGGTAGGCGTGGTCGTCCGCCGTGGGGCGTGCGACCGGCTCCGCCGCGCGGACGGCACCCGCGGAGCCGCCCGCCCGCGCACCGGCCCGGAGCCACCGGCGTGGCTGCGTGGCCGCCTTGTCAGGCCGTCCGGCGTCCCCGGACCGCTCGCGCCTCGGCCCGCTCGCAGGCTGGGCCGCCGGGCCCGTGCAGTTGTCGCACGCCCCGCACGGGACGGGGACGGACTCACCGAAGTATCCGAGGAGGAACCGCCGCCGGCAGTCGGTCGTCTCGGAGTACCCGCGCATCATGTCGACCCGGGACTGTTCGAGCTTGCGGTGCGTGGCGTAGACGTCGAGGGCGCTCTGCACCGCGGCGTCGACGTCGTCATCCGCCAAGGCTCCGTCGGCGCCGGCCACGCCGGTGAAGCGGCTGCCGTCCCGGCCGGTACGGACGGCCCCGGCCTCCTCCAGCAGGTTCAGCACGGCGGACAGTGCCGTCGCGCCGAGTTCGCAGTCGGTCCGGAGCCGGGTCGCGCCCACCGGGCCCTCCTCGCCGCGCAGCCGCTCGGCGACGCGGCGCAGCGCGTCGGCGTCGGGAGCGCCGGCGGCGAAGAACCGTTGCAGGCCAAGATCCTGCGGACGATAGGCGAGGATCGCCCGGGCCGGTGCCCCGTCGCGGCCGGCCCGGCCGATCTCCTGGTAGTAGGCGTCGAGCGAGCCGGGGACGGACGCGTGCAGCACGAAGCGCACGTTCGCCTTGTCGATGCCCATCCCGAACGCCGAGGTCGCCACGACCACGTCGAGTTCACCGGAGCTGAACCGGTCCTGGGTTCGGCCGCGTTCGGCGGCGGACCGGCCCGCGTGGTAGCTCGCGGCGGACAGTCCGAGGTCGCTCAACTGCTCGGCGTAGCTGTCCGCTGCGCGCCGCGTGCCCGCGTACACGATTCCCGGCTTCTCCTCGACGGCGGCCCGCTCCACGACGAACCGCTCCTTGGCGGCTCCGTCCTGGAAGGTGGTCACGTCCAGGTGGATGTTGGGGCGGTCGAAGCCGGCCACTATCTCCACCGGGTCGTTCATGCCGAGACGTTCGGCGATGTCCCGGCGTACCGGGGCCGCCGCGTTCGCGGTCAGGGCGAGCACCGGCGGGTTGCCGAGCCGCTCGCGCGCGTGGCGCAGCCGCAGGTAGTCCGGCCGGAAGTCGTGCCCCCAGGACGACACGCAGTGCGCCTCGTCCACCACGAGCAGGCGGGGCCGGACGGCAGCGAGCCGGTCCGTGACATCCGGCTTGGCAAGCTGTTCAGGAGCGAGGAAGACCACGTCGACCGAGGAGGCACTGATGCGGGCCCATGCCGTCTCGTTGTCGCTTCGGCGCTGCGCGGAGTTGATGGCGGCGGCGCGCAGCGCGCCGGATCCGAGCAGGCTTTGCATCTGGTCCCGCTGAAGCGCGATCAGCGGCGAGACGACCACGACCGGACCGCCGAGCAGGACCGCAGGCACCTGGTACACGGCGGACTTGCCCGCGCCGGTCGGCATGACGGCGAGTACGTCACGCCCCTTCATCACGGCCTTCATCGCACTCAGTTGGGCCGGACGCAACTGCTGCCAGCCGAAGACCCGACGGGCGATGCCGCGCAGACGACGGGACGTGAGTGCGAACATGGTTCTCCTTGAGGGGTGGGCGTCGCCGTGTGTCTGGCGGCTACCCCGGTTCGCCGGGATATCGCCTCCACGTGATGCGGTCGCCATGACCGTTCGCCGAAGGATTCCTTCCGGCCTTTCCCACCCGTCGTTCTGCCGCGCCCCCGGCGACCGCCCCGGCGGACCGCACACCAATCCTGCGGAGCGCGCTGCCAGGGGCAGACAACCAGGCAGACACCGGCGCGCTGTCCAGAGGGTTGAGGATCGGCCACCGGCCGCTGATGCGGAGGGGGGCCGGGTGTGGGGCGGCCCAGGAGTTTTCCGCGGTCAGCAGCACCACCCCCTTGTCCCTGCCCCTCACGTGCCGCTGTCTTTCAGTTGGCATGCCCGCGTGGTGACCTTGCTGTTGTGCGGGACGAAGGCGATCGCGTCGAAGGCGACGTCGGCGTCTCTGGTTCCCGGGTCGTGTAAAGGTCGGGGCGGTGATCGACAGAGCGCCTTTCCAGGAGGTACGACAGGCAGCTTCCGTGCTCGGCGGCGTGGTCAAGGGCGCAACGCACGCAGGCCTGTCCGCGTCGCCGAACACACCGACCCGCCGACGTCGGCGAGATGCGGAGCCGTTCACGGGCCGGCCGTACGTGAGTTCAGGTCGAGGACCGGCATGGGCGGGCCGCCCGGCGGCATGTTCAACGGAGTGACGACCTGGATCGTCGAGGGCAGGGCGGGGCCGTCTTCGGGGAGTGCCTTGTGGGCCCGCATGATGAGCTGGCAGGCGCGGCGCATGTCCTGGCGCAGGTCGTGGTGCAGGACCGCGGACAACCGGCGCTCGTGCAGCAGGCGGGTGTTGTCGTGGTCGAGGTCATGGGCGATGAACACCGCGCACTCCCGTCCGAGGGCCTCGAAGGCCTCCAGGGTGGCGAGGTTGCCTCCGCCCACGGAGTACACGGCGACGATGTCCTCGTCGTGCTTGAGTGCGTCGAGCACGAGGTCGTACTGGGTGGCATCCAGGCCGTCGCTGTCGGTGACCTCCACCAGCGTCCGCCGGGGCTGGTCGAGGCGCATGGCGCTGCGGAAGCCCATTTCGCGCTCCTCCTCGCCACGGAAGGAGCCGCGGCTGATGGTGGTGAGCACGTTGCCGGGCCGGTCGCCGAGCCACTGCCCGAGCAGGTACGCGGCGGTGGCGCCGGCCGCACGGTTGTCGATGCCGACGTAGGCCAGGCGTGCGCTGTGCGGGAGGTCGGTCACCAGGGTGACGACCGGGATGCCGGCCGCGACCAGCCGCCCGACGGCGGCGGCGATCTCCGGCAGGTCGGGGGCCTTGAGGAGCACGCCCTGGGAACCCCGCTTGGCGATCTTGTCCAGGGTCCCGATCAGCTCGGCGGCGGGGCAGGTCTCCCGGAAGTGGAAGCGTGACCGCACGATGGCAGGGTGGAGAGAGGGCAGTTCGGCCTCCAGCGCCTCGCGCACGGCGGTGGAGAACCGCGCCGGTGTCTGCATCACGATGTCGATCATGAAGGTGCGGCCCCCGATGCGGACCTGGGCCTGCTGACGGTCCAGGTCCTTGATGGCTTCCTGCACCTCCCTGACGGTGCTCTCCCGCACATTGCCCCGCTGATTGAGTACGCGGTCGACCGTGGCAGTGCTCAGCCCTGCCTGACGGGCGATTTCCCTGATCGGGTAGGGGTGCCTCATGACTGATCCCAAGACGTTCTGATGGACTTTTGATGTACTGGCAAGCATTGAATGATGGCTTCGGGTTCTCAAGACTGGCAGAAATGCACGGACTGCGAAAGGACCCCCGGAGGTCTCCCACAGTCGCGGGAGCGCGGACCTGGCCGACCGAGGCGGACTGCGATTTCGAAGCGTTCCGCCTCCTCGTGGAGCAGTGCGCCGCCCCCGCGGACCATCCCTCGGCGGAGCGGGTCGAAGAGAACGTTCCGCTGTACGACAGTGGGCGGCTCCGCTCGCTGGCGGCGACCCCGGAGAGCCGTCGCAGCGTCCAGGACGAGTTGGCGCGGGCGCTGCTGGACGGACCGGGGATCGTCGTCCTGAAGGGTGCCGAGGCGAGCACCCTCTCGCTCCACGAGCACCGGCCCGTACGACTCGACGAGGTGCGCAAGGGATGACGAACGAACCCCTGCGGATCGGAGTCCTGGGCGCCGCCCGCATCGCCGGACTCTCGATCGTCGGGCCCGCCCGTGCGGGCGGTCACCGCCTGGTCGCGGTGGCCGCCCGCGACCGGGGCCGGGCCGCGGACTTCGCCTCCGCCCATGGTGTCGAGCGCGTCGCCGACTCGTACGCCGAACTGGTCGCCGATCCCGAGATCGAGGTCGTGTACAACCCGTTGGCCAACAGCCTGCACGGCCCGTGGAACCTGGCCGCCCTCGCCGCCGGCAAGCACGTTCTCTCCGAGAAGCCGTCCGCGAGCAACACCGAGGAGGCGACCGAGGTCCGCGACGCCGTGGCCAAGGCGGGCACCGTGTTCATGGAGGGCTTCCACTATCTGTTCCACCCGGTCACCCGGCGCCTGCACGAGCTCTTGGACAGCGGGGAGTTGGGCGACCTACGGCATGTCGAGGCCATGGTCGCGATGCCCGCGCCCGCGGACACCGACGTGCGCTGGTCGCTGCCGCTGGCCGGCGGTGCGCTCATGGACCTCGGGTGCTACAGCCTGCACGCGCTGCGGATGCTCGCTCCCTGGGCCGGTGGTGCGCCCAGGCTCGTCGCCGCGCGCGGTGGCGAGCGAGCCAAGGCGGCGGGCGTCGACGAGTGGCTGTATGCCGATCTGGAGTTCCCGAGCGGGGTCACCGGCGTAGCCAACTGCCATATGGCGTACGACAAGTGGCAGATGACCTGCCGTGTGGTGGGCACGCGCGGTGAGGCCACGGCGATGAACTTCGTGCAACCGCACCTGGACGACCGCGTGGTGGTCCGCACGCCCGTCGGCGAGCGTACCGAGGAACTCGGCCGCAGGTCGTCGTACACCTTCCAGTTGGAGGCTTTCGCGGCCCGCCTGCGGGACGGTGCACCGCTGGCGCTCGATGCGGAGGACGCGCTGACCACCATGCGCCTCATCGACGGGTGTTACCAGGCGGCCGGCTTCCCCGTCCGGCCACGCACCCTGCTCCCGCCCGCCGGCTGAGCAGCAACAGAGACAGCCGGTCTCTCAACCTGCGGCCCGGGTCCGGTCTTCGACCGGCTCGGGCCGTTTCGCCGCTTCCGAGCCGCGCCCAGGAACGTCGCGGTGGCATTTCCCCAGCATCACGGCCATCACCAGGTGGTACTGGACTACGTGTCCCAGACACACGCCCCAACCCAGCCTCGGGCTCACCCCGTCGGCGACCTCGGCCGCCGACGGCGCCGCCTTGCCCTCGGCCTGGTGGTCGGTCTGCCCGATCACGTGGTCCGCGAGGTTGTGACCGATCGCGAGCACCGCCCACACCGCGCCGAACGTCGCGAGAGGCGCGACCTGCTCGATGCTCGTCAACGGGCACCCCCGGCAACAGTGGTGGCGCAGAGGGGCCGGCATCCTCCAGATGGGGGATTGCTCCGAGCTGCGATAGTTGGCACCGAGCTAGGCGAATAGATGCGCGGCCTTGTGCCAAGGCGAAGGCCGTCGCGCTGCCACCGCCCTGCTACTGGCTGCAAACAAGCAGATCGGGGCAGTCCGCTTCCATAGGTCCTCCCTGCCCGAGCAGGCGGCAGCGACCGAACTGCACGCAGCCGCCTCATGGAACCTTTTGGTTGCCTTCACTGGAATCTGGCACGACCATCCCGAGTTTCCCTGCCGACGCCGCCATAGAGACTTTCGAGTTCGACTCGGAGTCGCCCCTCTCGCCGACGAACCACGACCCGCTGCGTGAGCGATAAGCCCTGCCGGACTTGGTGCAGAAAAGGCCCGCGAATTCGGTGCCACCGACATCGTCACCGAGCGCGGCGACGAGGGCGTTGCCCGGATCAAGGAGCTGACCGGTGGCGTGGGCGCGCACTCGGTCATCGAGGCTGTGGGCGCCCAGCAGTCGATGCCGCAGGCGATCGGCTCGACCCGTGCCGGCGGGCACGTCGGCTTCGTCGGCGTCTCATGTGATCTACGCCGGCCAGGAGCCGTCCCGGCCCTTGGGCGGGTAGTGCACCAACAGGTGAACGTGATCGCGTTCGCCGTTGAACTCCTTCAGCTTCGCCTCGAAGTCCTCGCACACCTTGCGCGTGATCTCTTCGCAGCGTGTCAGCATCTCGTCTCCCGGCCTCGCATCACCCAGGCCAAACGCATCGAGGAACGCGCTTGGCTCGCCGACGTGTCCGCCGTTGTCCTGCAGCGGTCCCTGCGGGACCTGGACACCGCCTACAAGAACTTTTTCGACAGCCTCAAGGGCAAGCGGCAGTGCCGGAAGGCCGGTCCGCCCCGCTACGAGTCGAAGAAGGACACCCGGCAGTCGGTCCGCCTCAACACCAACGCCTTCTCCCTCCAGGAGAACGGCACGCCCCCGGAAGGGTCAGCCGACCCAGACCGGAATCCCTGGCCTTCAGGCCAGGGAGCACGTCAATCCAGTAGCGCCGCGGCGGTCCGGTAGGCGGCGTCGGTGGCCTCCCGTACCGGCAGCGCGCGGTGCGCGTCCGAGAGGATCTCCACGCCCCAGGGACCATGCCAGCCCGCCGTGCGCAGCGCGGCGATGATTCCCGGCAGGTCGAAGGAGCCCTCTCCGCACAGGCGGCGTCGCCGCACGGTGTCCTCGAAGAGGGTGCCGACGACCTGACTGTCGGCGTCATTGAGCTCCACGCCCACGATCCGCGAGCCCGGCACCCGGGCCAGGTCGGTGGGGGGCGTGTGGGCGCGCTCGGTGTGCCAGGCGTCGATGAGGACGCCGCCCGCCGGGTGGCCGGCGGCCTCGGCGAGCCGGAGTCCGTCGTGCACGGTCTTGACGTTGGACCAGGGCAGGAACTCGATCCCGATTCGGGCGCCCACGGCGTCCGCCTGGGCCGCCAGCGCGGCGAACTCCTCGGCCCAGAGGTCGAGGTGCAACGGTCCGTCCTCGACGTCGCCGTGGATCTTGATGTGGTGGGCGCCGAGCGCCTCGGCGGCCCTGAGCAGGTCGTGGCGGACGGCGTCCGACGCGGCCCGCCGGGGCCCGTCGGCCCACCAGCCCGCCAGGGCCTCCAGTTCGATGTGGGCCAGGCCGTTGTCCTCGAAGATCGACCGGATGCCCGCGAGTCCGTGTTCCCGCTCGGCGACCAGCAGGTCCGCGTGCAGCAGCCCGAAGCCCTTGAACCCGGCGGCACTCGCCGCTTCGGCCCGTTCCCGCAAACTCAGCGGACTTCGCTGGTCATTCCCGATGGGGTCGGCATCGCCTGCGGTGGTCCAGCACGTGGCCAGCAGATCCTCAGTATCCATTTTCCGTGTCCCTAATCTTTCCGGGATTTCCTACCTGTATTGATGCATCAAACAAAATGGTTCGAGCCGTCGGAAAGGGCTCTGCGTAATGGGTGGAAATCCGAGAACGCAGGGTGCCGGCCTTCCCTGGGATCCTTCGTTGGACTGTCCCCGAGGTCAATCGTCAGGAAGCCGTCAAAACAACATCATTGACGCCTCCGGCGGAAAGATGCCCGGAGAGGGGGGACCGCCCGTGCGGCAGGCGTCCCCCGACTCCGGGCGGGCGGTGGTCTGTATGCGGTTATGCGACGCCTCGTAGCACAGAGCGCAGATACTCGGCGCTGGCCCACACGTCGTCGACCGGCGCCTTCTCCTTGGGTTCCGCGGTGAGAATGGTGTCCTGTTCCAGGACGTACCAGCCGTCGTATCCGTGGGCGCCGAGGTGGGTGACGATGGCCCGGACGTCGACGTCGCCGGCGCCGAGCGGGCGGTACATGCCTTCGCGCACGGCCTCGGTGTAGGTGAGGCGGCCGGACCTGACCTTGGTGGCGAGGGCGGCGTCCACGTCCTTCATGTGGGTGTGGGCGATGCGCTCGGGTGCCTGCCGGGTCAGTTCGGCGGGGTCGGTACCGCCGATGAGCAGGTGTCCGGTGTCGAGGCAGAGGGAGATCGCCGAGTGTTCCAGGACGCGGCGGACCTCATCACCGTTCTCGATCATCGTGCCGACGTGCGGGTGCAGGACGGCCCGTACGCCGCGTTCGGCGGCCAGCGTGGTCAGCCGGTCGAGGTTGGACAGCAGCAACCGCCAGCCGTCGGCGTCGAGTTCGGGCCGGGAGTCGTAGCCGTCCTGGCCGGTGATGGCGGAGAGGACGAGGACCTCCGCGTCCGAGGCGGCGTAGCTCTCCAGGAGCTGTTCCGCCTCGGGCAGGGGGTCGTGTCCTGGGACGTGCAGCAGCAGTGGGGTGAAGCCGCCGACGGCGTGCAGGTCGTGGTCGGCGAGGACCTGGGCCATGGCGTCCGGTTCCGCGGGCAGGAAACCGTCGGGACCGATCTCGGTGGCGGCCAGGCCGACCTCGCGCATCTCCTTCAGCACCCGTTCGGGCGTCAGCTGGTAGCCCCAGCCGGGCACTTCGCACACCCCCCAGGAGATGGGCGCGCCGGCGATCCGGTTCAGCGGTGGGGTGGTCATGCTGTGGCCTTTCGGTGGTTCCATTCGGGGTCGGCGACCGCGGCCGGCGGCCGGCCCGCGAGGACGTCCGCGACGCCACGCGCCGCGTCGACGAAGGTCAGGGTCATCGCCCGGCGTGTCATACCCATCAGGTGCGGGGTGAGGACGACGTTCGGGTGGTCGAAGAGCGGGTGGTAGAGGGCGGGCTCGGGATCGAACACGTCCAGGCCGACGCCGGCCAGCCTGCCCGATTCCAGGGCGGCCAGGGCGGCGTCCGGGTCGAGCAGGCCGCCCCGGCCGCAGTTGATGAGGATCGCCCCGGGCTTGATACGGGCCAGTAGCCGTTCGTTCACCAGGTGCCGGGTGCCCTCGGTGAGCGGGGTGTGCAGGGTCAGGACGTCGGCGGCCTCGGCGAGTGTGCCCAGTTCGGCGCAGGCGACCTCGGACGGCGGAGGGCTGAACGGGTCGTGGGCCAGGGTCCGCATCCCGAACGCGGCGGCGAGTTCGCCGACCCGGCGGCCGATGCGGCCGTAGCCGACGATCCCGAGGGTGGCGCCGTCCAGGTCGCCGACCGGTACGGTGCCCCGCTCGGCCCAGCGGCCCTCGCGCACCAACTCGGTCAGGGGTGTCAGACGCTTGGTCAGGTGCAGGGCCATGGCGAAGACGCCCTCGGCGACGGCGCGGCTGCCGCTGTGGGGGGTGATGGCCACGGGGATGCCACGGGCGGAGGCCGCCGCCACATCGACCAGGTCGACGCCGACGCCGGTGCGGGCGATGACCCGCAGCCGCGGGGTCTGCCGGAGGAAGTCCTCGTCGACATGCCGGTCGGCGCGGACGATGGCGCCTTCGGCGACCGCGAGGTCCTCGGGGGTGGGGTCGCTGACGAAGGTGACCCCGTCGCCGAGGACGGGAGTCACGGTGTCGGCGTCGACCGGGCCGAGGGCCACCACGACATGCTGGCTCATACGATCAACTCCGCACCGGATGACCGAAGGTCGCGCCGGGTACCGCGAGCACCGACTGCCAGGAGCCGCTCTCCGCGGAGGCGGCGGCCGCCGCGATCACCTCGGCGACGGCGTGCGCGTCCTCGATGGTCGAGTGCTGGTTCTCGACGCCGGCCACGGCGGCCAGGAACTTCTTGGCCTCGATCACCTTCAGATCGTCGTAGCCCATGCTGTTGCCGGGGCCTGGCTGGAAGCTGGCGTAGTCGCCCATGTGGCTGTTGCCGAGGACGGTGGTGTAGCCCTGGTCGGGGCCGCTGCGCTCGAGGGCGACGCGCAGTTCGTTCATGCGCTCGAAGTTCCAGGTGACTGAGCCGTCGGTGCCGTAGATCTCGAAGCCGATGCCGCACTGCGGGCCGACGATGACGCGGGACGCCTCCAGGGTGCCGACGGCGCCGCCGGAGAAGCGGACGAGGGCGGCGGTGTAGTCGTCGTTCTCGACCTGCGCCATCTCACCGTCCTCGATCACCGCGAAGTGCGTACCGGAGCCCATGGGCAGCAGCGGGCGTTCGGTGTAGACGGTGCTGGTGAGCGCGGAGACCTCGCTGATCGGGGCCACGACGTAGCTGACGAGGTCGACGACGTGGCTCATCAGGTCGCCGAGCGCGCCGTGACCGGCCAGGTCCCGCTTGAAACGCCAGGACAGGGCGCCCCTGGGCTCGGAGGCGTAGCCGGAGAAGAAGGTGGCGCGGACGTTGGTGATCCGTCCGAGTCTGCCCTCGGCGATCAGTTGCCGGGCCCGCTCGACGGCGGGGGCGTGCCGGTAGTTGTAGCCGATGGAGGTGACCACGCCGGCGGCCCGGGCCGCGGTGGCGACCTCGCCGGTCTCCTCGGCGCTGCGTCCGACGGGCTTCTCGATCCAGAACGGCTTGCCGGCCTTGGCGGCGGCGATGCCGATCTCGTGGTGCAGGAGGTTCGGCGCGCAGATCGAGACGACCTCGACGTCCGGGTCGTCGAGGACGGCACGGTAGTCGGTCGAGGCCTTCTCGTAGCCGAGGACGTCACGAGCGTACGCGGCGCGGTCCTCGGCGGTGTCGGCGGCGTGCACGAGGCGGGGCTTGATGCCCAGCTCGGGATAGACGGAGGGCAGCGCCTGGTAGGCACGGCTGTGCAGCTTGCCCATCCAGCCGACGCTGATCAGTCCGACGCCGATCTCGCGGGCGGCGCCCGGGGTGGTGGGGGTCATGGAGACTCCTGAAGTTCTGGGGTGTCTGCCGGATCAGGCCGGCGGAGAGGCGCCGTACGTGGCAGTCGGCCTGAGCGGGTCTGGTGCGTGCAGTCGCACGCCGGAGGGGGAGTCGACGCGATGGGGTGCCCCCGCACTGGTGAGCCGAGCGCGGGGGAGTCGGTGACCGACGACAACACGGCTGGGATGCGTCCTCTGGGAGAGCGCGTGCTGTCGCCCGCGTGGCCGAACCGATCCAGAAACGCCCCTTCTAGGCCCGGGCCTCGTCGAGGGCGGTGGAAACAGCGGTGGCGAGCAGGGTCGAGTCGGAGCCGATGCCGATGAACGTCCAGCCCTCGGTCCGCTTGGCGGCCGCGGCCGGGCCGTCGGGTACGAGGAGCCCGCAGGCCTTGCCGTGGTCGGCGGCGGCCTTGCGGACGCGTTCCAGCGCTTCCCGGTAGACCGGGGCGGTGAAGTCGCCGGGCACGCCGAGATCGTGGCTGAGGTCGCGGGGGCCGACGAACAGCACGTCGGCGCCGTCAAGGGCCGCGATCTCCTCGACCTCGCCCAGGGCGCTCGCCGACTCGATCTGGACGATGCCGAGGATCTCGCCCTCCCGGTCCAGGGCCGCGGGGTCGAGTCCGAAGCGGCAGGCCCGGTTGTAGGTGGCCACGCCCCGATCCCCCGCGGGCGGGTACCTCAGGTGCCGTAGCGCTTCCCGGGCCTCGGCCGCCGTGTCGATGCGCGGCAGCATGACCCCGGCGACGCCGAGATCGAGAACGCGGCCGATGCGGATGCGGGCGGCGGACTCGACGCGTACGACGGTCGGTACGCCGTAGGCGGCGGCGGCCGGAACGGTCGTACGGACCTGTTCCTCGCCCCCGGCGCCGTGTTCGAGGTCGAGCAGCACCCAGTCGGCACCGGCGGCGGCGCACACCTCGGCCGTGATCGGGGAGGCACTGCCGATGAAGGTGCCCAGGGCGACCTCGCCGGCGGCGAGCCGGGCGCGCAGGCGGCCGTGATCCAACGGTGAGCGATTCATCCGTACCACCTCTGAGACGTCAGGCCTTCTTCGTATGCGCGGCGCAGCTGGGCGACGGTCTCCTGCTCGGAGATCTCGGCCGGGGCCACGTCCCACCACACGCCGGCGCCGGGGAGGTCGGCGTGCGGGATCACGGGGACGACGATGACGACGGGTCCGTCGTGGTCCCGGGTCTCGGCGAGAGCGGTGCGCACCTCGTCGGCGGTGGTGGCGCGGATCGCGCGGGCGCCGAGGCCCTCAGCCGTCTTGACGAGGTCGATCTGGAGGTAGTCGCCCTCCAAGCGGGCGGGCTTGCCGGACCCGATCTCCAGGCTGCCGTCCCGGTAGCGGAACTCGTTGCCGAACTCCCGTCCGCTGCGCCCCATCTGGAGGCGGTGGATGACCTGGTACCCGTGGTTCTCCGGGATCACGATCGTGAGCGGCAGCTTCTCCTGAGCGGCCGTGACCAGCTCCGTCGGCGCCATGAGGAAGGTTCCGTCGCCCAGCAGGGACAGCACCCGCTTCGACGGGTCCGGCTCGGCGAAGCGGACGCCGATCGCGGCGGGCAGTTCGTAACCCATGCAGGAGAAGCCGAACTCCAGGTGCGCGAAGCGGCCTTCGGTGGCGTCCCACACCTTCTGCAGATCGCCGGGCGGACCGCCGGCGGCGGCGATGATCGTGTCACCGGACCGGGCGTGCTCCTGCAGCAGACCGATCAACTGGCCCTGGGTGAGCACCGCGTCGGTGTCGCTCACGACGTCGGTGTCCGAGGGCAGCGACGCCAGGTCGAAGGGCGTGTCCGGGTCGAGGGCGGCGGCCCGCTCGGCCTGCCACCGCTCGTCCAGCGCGCGCACCGTCTGCTGCCAACCCGCAGACGCGGTGGTGCCGTTCGCGCGTACGGCGTCCGTCAGCTCGGCGAGCGCCCGCTTGGCGTCGGCGACGATGCCGGTGGCGCCCAGGCGGCCCGCGTCGTGCACGTTGACGTTGATGCTCGCGAAGCGCACGTCGGGGTTCTGGAAGAGGGAGTGCGAGGCGGTCGCGAAGTCTGTCAGGCGCGAGCCCACGGTGAGCACGAAGTCGGCCTCCTGGGCGAGGGCGTTGACGGCCTGGGTGCCTTCGAGGCCGATCCCGCCCAGTTGCCACCAGGCCCGGCGCTGCACCGCGCCCTTGCCCGCGAACGTCTCGGCGACGGGGATACCCGCGGCGTCGGCGAGCGCCTCCAACTCCTCGCCGGCACCGGCGTACACGACTCCGCCACCGGCGATGATCAGCGGCTTCTCGGCCTCGGCGAGCAGCCGTGCCACCGCCGCGACCTCGTCGGCGTCCGGCGCCGGGCGGCGGATCGGCCAGTCCCGCTCGGCGAAGAACTCCACCGGGTAGTCGTAGGCGTGGGACTGGATGTCCTGCGGCAGGGAGACGACGACGGCGCCGGTGTCCACGTCGGTGAGTGCTCGCATCGCCGCGGGCAGCGCGGTCAGCAGCTGCTCGGGCCGGGTGATGCGGTCGAAGAAGCGCGAGACGGGCCGGAAGGCGTCGTTGACCGAGGCGTCGGCCTCGATCGGGTGCTGCAACTGCTGGAGCACGGGCCCCTGGTGGCGGGTCGCGTAGGTGTCGCCCGGCAGCAGCAGGACGGGCAGCCGGTTGACGGTGGCCAGCCCCGCACCGGTCACCATGTTCAGGGCGCCGGGGCCGATGGAGGCGGTCACGGCGAGGGTGGCGTGCCGCCTGGTCGCCTTGCCGTAGGCGGTCGCGATGTGGACGAGGGCCTGCTCGTTACGGCCCTGAACGAAGGGGAGCTGGTCGCTGAGCTGGTCGAGGGCCTGGCCCAGCCCGGCCACGTTGCCGTGGCCGAAGATGCCGAGCGCGGCCGGTATGAGGCGGCGGCGGTGGCCGTCGGCCACGGAGTACTGCCGGGAGAGGTAGGTGACGACGGCCTGGGCGACGGTGAGGCGCACCGTGCCCTGTTGCGTCCGGTCGGTCATGAGTCGGCTCCTGATCGGGGATGTGTACGGGGACGCGGCCGGGTCACCAGGGACGGCCGTGCAGCACGATCGTCTTGACCTCGGTCATCTCACTGACCGCGGCGCGGGGGCCCTCCTTGCCGTAGCCGCTGCCCTTGAGGCCGCCGTACGGCATGAGGTCGGCGCGCCACAGGGGCGTCCAGTTGATGTGGACGGAACCGGCGTCGATCTCCCGGATGGCGCGGACCGCGCCGGCAACGTCGGAGGTGAAGATGCCGGCGCCCAGCCCATAGGCGGTTCCGTTGGCCTGCGCGAGGGCGGACTCCCAGTCGGCGGCCGAGCTGACGGCGACCGCGGGGCCGAACAACTCCTGCTGGCTGAACGGCGACCGGGGGTCGACGCCGGCGACGACGGCCGGCTGCACCACCGCCCCGTCGCGTGCGCCGCCGGTCAGCACACGTGCCCCGTCCGCGCCGGCCTGGGCGATGGCCCGCTCGACGCGCTCCGCCTCCGCGGTGGTGATGAGGGCGCCCATCGTGGTGTCCGGGGAGGCGGGGTCACCGGTGCGGATGGCCTGGACCTTGGGGACGAGGGCATCGAGGAAGTCCCCGGTCACCGCGGGATGGGTGATGACCCGCTGGACGGAGATGCACACCTGTCCGGCGTTGACGTATCCGCCTGCCGCGACCGCGCTCGCCGCGGCCTCGATGTCGGCGTCCGGCAGCACCACGACCGGGCAGGACGCGCCCAGCTCCAGGGACAGCTTCTTCACCCCGGCGACCCGGGAGATGTGCTCACCGGTGGCCGTCGAGCCGGTGAAGGAGATCTTGCGGACCCGGGGGTCGGCGACGAGGGCGTCACCGAGCACCGAGCCGGAGCCGACGAGCACGGATAGCACGCCCTCCGGCAGCCCCGCGTCCACGAAGCACTCGGCGAGTTCGAGGGCGGTCAGGGGCGTGCTGGTGGCCGGCTTGAGAATCACCGCGTTGCCCGCCGCCAGGGCCGGGGCGAGCTTGTGCAGGACCAGCAGCGCCGGGTAGTTGAACGGCGTGATCGCCACGACGATCCCGCAGGGCTGACGCAGCGTGAAGCCGATCTTGTCCTGTCCCGTGCCGCGGTTGGCGTCGAGCGGGAGCGTCTCGCCGTAGAGCTGGGTCCCCTCGAAGGCGGCCAGCCGGATCAGGTCACCGGAGCGGGACGCCTCACCGGTGGCCTCGGTGATGGTCTTGCCGGACTCCGCGCTGATGGTCCGCGCGGTCTTCGGGGCCCGCTCGTCGGCGAGTTCCGCGGCCCGCAGCAGGATGCGCATCCGCTCGTGGGCGGGCGTACGGCGCCAGAGGGCCGCGCCCCGCTCCGCGGCGGCGAGTGCCGCCTCGACGTCCGCGGTCCCGGCGAGCGCCACCGTGCCCACCGTCGAACCGTCGAACGGCGAGGTGACCTCCCGAGTCTGTCCGGTTCCCCTGGCCGCCTGCCACCGGCTGCCGATCAGCAACTCCACGGGCGCCATTGCCCTCTCCCTTCAGGAAGCCGTCAGAACACGGCCGTGATCGGCACCTCCGCGAATGCCAGGGGTGTCGCACAGCCAACGGCCAGGCCGTTTACGTGCTCGCAACGCTAGGTCGACGCCAAGGAGTTACTGAAGCCCTCGAATACATCATTTCGCCATCATCGGAGGCATCTTTTTCCCATCATCACGAGAGGAGCGGAGCGCTTGACCTACGGTCGAAACAGGCGTCGCCACGAGCACACAGCCACCCCGCAGCCTGGAAGGCAGCACAACGACACATGAGCACCACGGAGACTTCGCGAGCGGGACGGCCCCGTTCCGTCGCATTCATCGGCCTCGGCATCATGGGCGGCCCCATGGCAGCCAACCTCGTACGGGCCGGGCACGAGGTCACCGGTCACAACCGCAGCCGCGCTGCGGTCGACCGTCTTGCCGCCGCGGGCGGCCATGGTGCGGGAAGTGTCGCGGAAGCGGTCACGGACGCCGAGGTCGTGATCACCATGCTCCCGGCCGACACGGAGGTCACCGAGGTCGTCCTCGGCGAGGGCGGTGTACTGGCGCACATCCGGCCCGGGACGCTTCTCATCGACATGAGCACGGTCAGCCCGCGCACCGCCGTCGAGCTCGCCGAGGCGGGCCGCGAGCGAGGAGTACGGGTCCTGGACGCGCCGGTCTCCGGCGGCGAGGCGGGTGCGGTCGAGGCGGTGCTGTCCATCATGGTCGGCGGTGAGGCCGTGGACTTCGAGGAGGCCTCACCGCTGTTCCACGCCCTGGGCCGCACGATCGTGCACGTCGGCCCGAACGGTGCCGGTCAGACCGTCAAGGCCGCCAACCAGCTCATTGTCGCGGCGAACATCCAGGCTCTGGCCGAAGCCGTCGTCTTCCTGGAGAAGGCGGGAGCCGATCTGCCGGC
Organism: Streptomyces sp. NPDC051105; assembly: GCF_040682795.1. Classification (NCBI taxonomy): domain Bacteria; kingdom Bacillati; phylum Actinomycetota; class Actinomycetes; order Kitasatosporales; family Streptomycetaceae; genus Streptomyces; species Streptomyces sp. NPDC051105. The sequence continues at coordinate 60,244 of NZ_JBFBBR010000015.1, forward strand.
CGCCCTCACCGTTCTCGGCGGAGGGCTGGCCGGCTCGGCGGTCCTGAACCGCAAGAAGGACAGCATGATCGGACGGGACTTCGCCCCAGGCTTCCGGATCGACCTGCACCACAAGGACCTCGGCATCCTCACGGACTCCGCCCGTGACACCGGTGCGGTCCTCCCCGTGGCCTCCCTGGTCACTCAGCTCCTCGCGTCCTGCCGGGCCAACGGCGACGGCGGCCTGGACCACTCGGCACTCCTGCGAGGCGTCGAACGCCTCTCCGGCCGGGAACGGAGCGAATGACCTGCGGCGGGGAGGCGCACGGGAAAACACCGGGCCAGGCGCACGGGAAAACACCGGGCCGGCCGGGCGGCTGGTCCGTGATGCGGGGTCCGTCGCGTCACCCCTGCCGAAACACCTCCTCTCGGGGTCCGCTGTGCCGTCTCCTCAGCACCGGCTCCCCGTGACCCGGCCGTGACGCGGCATTCAGTACTGCTCGGTCTCCACGAAGCCCGTGTCCCCGTCATTGCCCGCGCCAAAGGCGTCGGCGGCGGCGGTCGGGTCGAATCCGGGCGGGCTGTCCTTCAGCGCCAGGCCCATGCCGGCCAGCTTCGCCTTGACCTCGTCGATGGACTTCGCACCGAAGTTGCGGATGTCCAGCAGGTCGGCCTCGGAGCGCGCCACGAGTTCACCCACGGAGTGGACGCCCTCACGCTTGAGGCAGTTGTACGACCGGACGGTGAGGTCGAGCTCCTCGATCGGCAGTACCAGGTCGGCGGCGAGGGCGGCGTCGGTGGGGGAGGGGCCCATGTCGATGCCCTCGGCGTCGATGTTCAGCTCGCGGGCGAGACCGAACAGCTCGACCAGGGTCTTACCGGCCGACGCCATGGCGTCACGCGGCCGCATGGCCTGCTTGCTCTCGACGTCGACGATCAGCTTGTCGAAGTCGGTGCGCTGCTCGACACGGGTCGCCTCGACCTTGTACGTGACCTTGAGCACCGGCGAGTAGATGGAGTCGACCGGGATACGGCCGATCTCCTGACCGGCCTGCTTGTTCTGCACGGCGGAGACGTAGCCGCGGCCGCGCTCGACCGTCAGCTCCATCTCCAGCTTGCCCTTGCCGTTGAGCGTGGCGAGGACCAGGTCGGGGTTGTGCACCTCGACACCGGCCGGGGGCGCGATGTCGGCGGCGGTGACCAGATCCGGGCCCTGCTTGCGCAGGTACATCACGACCGGCTCATCGTGCTCGCTGCTCACGACGAGCTGCTTGATGTTGAGGATCAGGTCGGTGAGGTCCTCCTTGAGGCCCGGCACGGTGGTGAACTCGTGCAGCACACCGTCGATACGGATGCTGGTGACAGCAGCTCCGGGGATCGACGAGAGAAGGGTGCGGCGGAGGGAGTTGCCGAGGGTGTAGCCGAAGCCCGGCTCCAGCGGCTCGATCACGAACCGGGAGCGGAACTCGTCGACGACTTCTTCGGTCAGGGACGGACGCTGAGCAATCAGCACGAGGTGTTGCCTCCAGTGGTCTGGCGCCCGCTATGTGACGCCGTAGTCATCACGAAGGGTACGGCGGCACGGGCGATGAAGCCTGCGAAGAGGGACGGACCCGCCCGACTCCGTCCCAGCGAAAAGGCTTCCGGCCTCATTTCCGGCCCGTCGGCCCACGCCCGTCGCCGCTCTGCCCGGGTCCAGCTCCCGGGTCTGCAGGAGGGTCAGGCAGGGACCGCTGTCGCCGCTGCGGCTCCCGCTCCCGCGAGGACGTCGTCCGCCGCCGCCCCGTTCGCCGCCGCGGCCCCCTCCGCGGCGAAGGATCCGGCCTTCTGCGGCTTCGACAACCGGCTCAGTGTCGACGTGTGCTCCACGATGACGCGGACGGTGTTGTCGGCACGGAGCGTTTGGCCCTCCGGACGGGGGAGAAGAGAGAGAACCATGATGATCACCGTCTCCTCCGACATGGACGAACCCGTCGCGCGCCTCCTCGTCGAGGAGTTGCGGCGCCGGGGTCACGAGGTGCGCACGTACGGCGCGCTGGAGCCAGGGGCCGACCCGCAGTGGGCGGTCTGCTCGGAGGCGGCCGCCCGCGAGGTCGCCGCCGGCGGCGCCGACCAGGCGATCGTCTGCTGCTGGACCGGCACCGGCGCCTCGATCGCCGCGAACAAGGTGCCCGGCGTCCGCGCCGCCCTGTGTACGGACGCGTACACAGCCGACGGCGCCCGCCGCTGGAACGACGCCAACGTCCTGGCCCTGAGCCTGCGCCTGACCTCGCAGCCGGTGCTCAAGGAGATCCTCGACGCCTGGTTCGCTGCAACGCCGAGCCAGGACGCCGAGGATCTCGGGAACGTGGCCCACGTCGGACGTCTCGACGCGGGCCGGGGCACTGTGTAGGGTCAGTGGGCGCCGAGCCCGCCACCCCCGAACGAGCCGCTGCTGCCCTTGCTCCAGCGCGGCCGGTCCGTCGACGTACTCGGCCTGGTCTGCTGATTGCTCAGCTCGTAGGGGGTGAGTGGACGTCCGCCCTTGGGTATCCGCGGAATCTCCTCCGACTCGCGGTTCTCCCGGATCTCATGGACCGCGCCCTCCGGCGGTAGCTTCGGCTGCTCATCGGGGCGCGGCCGGAGCGACTCGCGGTACTTGACACGGTTGCCCAGCCAGAAGCCCCCGGCGAGCATCGCCAATACGGCCACCGCCACCACGAACAGCCCGAGACTCAACAGGCCGCTGGGAGCGGCCAGCTCCATTGATACCGTCATAGCAAGGGAATACCCCACCCAGAACGGGACGAACCGGACGCGTTCGGTGGCCGTCCGTACACGGCGGCGACAGCAGGCACCGGACCCGTTTCCGGCGACGGGTTTGTCGGGACCGCACCTCGGCAACCCGGGGTGCATGACGTCGACGACTTCTCAACAGGAGCTCTACGGATACCTCGAGGATCGTTTCGCCTGCGCTCAGGCCTGTACGGAGTGTGCTCGGATGTGTGCGCTGCGCGCCGGCGTGTTCGATCCCGACGGGACGGTCGAGCTGGAGCGGGTGCGCCGTACGGGCATCATGTGCGCCGAGGTGTGCGACGCGACCTGCCGGGCGCTGACCGAGGAGAACACCCGGGACGAGGGCGGTCTGCGCGTCCAGCTGGAGTGGTGCCGGACGATCTGCCTCCAGTGCGCGCAGGCCTTCGACACCCGCCCCGGTGCCGAGGAGAGCGCGGCCGCCTGCCGGGCGTGCGCCCGGGCCTGCACGGACTTCATGGCGGTCCTGGCCTGAACGGTGGCCTCCGGGAACGGATCGGTCACCAGTTCGGCGGAACCCCGTCAGCTGCCCCTGTGACGGCTTAGTCTGCGCGCGGGGTGTCACTGTCAGGGGGGCGAGATGTCATCGCCGGAGACACCCGTACCCCGACGGCTGACCGTCACCACCGTCCTGGGTGCCGTTGTCTTCATCCCCGTGCTGGGGTTCCTGAACTTCGTCACCGGTTTCTTCACCTGGGTGCCTACCTGTCGCCCAAGGCGTTTCCCTTCGACGTCGTCGCCGGCTACATCGTCTGTCTCCTGGCACCCGTGACCGTTCTGATCACGCTGATCCCGGTCGCCAAGCGCTGGTTGAGCATCTGGTTTCTCGCCCCGCCCGCAGCGCTCTTCGTTGTGGTCCTGGGGCGCCTCGCATATTTCGTATACCTCATCAAGACGTAGCTCGAGAGGCGCGGTCGATGGGCGCCGAGGTGTGCCGGTCGTGGTTCCGGGCTTGCGGTCAGCCGAGGGCGGGGTGGTCGGTGTAGCCGGTGTGGTCGCCGCCGAAGGTGGTGGCCCGGTCGGGGGTGTTGTAGGGGCCGCCCGGGGCGAGGCGCACGGGCAGGTCGGGGTTGGCGAGGAAGAGGGCGCCGTAGGCGATGAGGTCGGCCGTGCCGTCGTCGACCAGGGTCAGTGCGTCCGGGCCGGGGGGCTCCGTGTCGGTGAACGGGTTGAGGATGTAGGTGGTGGGCCAGGCCTTGCGCAGGCGCAGGGTCAGATCGCCGACCTCGGGTGTCGGCGAAGTTCCGTCCCGCCGACCTGCCGCGCCGGGGCTCAGTCGCTCTCCGCCCCCATGTGCAGGTGGGCGGCGACCTCCCGGTGGGTCGGGGAGGGCGGCAGCGGGCGGGGGTCGTTCGGGCGCAGGCCGTCCACGAAGATGCGCACATGGCGGGTGGCCAGGGCCTTGGCCTGTTCCGCGGGCAGGTACGGCATGGGGCGGCAGACCAGCGCCCCGGTGGTGATCAGGTCCATGTGCGTCACATCGGGCCGGATCGCGCCCCGGGAGCGGGCTAGGGCGAGCACCTCTTCGAGGAGGGGTGCGATCCGGCCCTGGAGTTCGACCGCTTCGGGGCTGGTGGCGACCGGCCCGCCGATCAGGGGGAGGACCAGCGTGTCCCGTTCGCCGACCAGGTGGAGCAGGAACCCCTCGACGGACCCCAGGGGGTCCTGCGGTGCGGAGTCCAGCGCGCGGCGGGCGGCGTCGGCCACCGTGGCGAACCCGTCGAGGACGACCTGCTGGACGAGGGCTTCACGATCGGGGAAGCGCCGGTAGAGCGTGGCGATGTTCACGCCGGCGCGGCGGGCGATCTCGTCCAGGGGGGCGGCGGTGCCCAGTTCGCGGAAGGCGGTGCGGGCGGCGGCGAGGATCTGCGCCCGGTTGCGGGCCGCGTCCGCCCGCAGCCGTGGTCTGCCGCTGTCGCCAGGGGTGCGGGAAGCCACCGTGAGCCCGTCCTTTCTCGGCCGCGCCGACCGGCCGTGATCACCGCGGGTCGACGGGGTCGAGATTACGTCAGTCGAATTCCCGAAGGCCTCTAAGCGAAGGATTTCCTGCGGTTGGTGCTACGGTGGGCCTACCCGTCGTAGACCGGCGACGTCCGCACACCTATGTCCCGGGCGCGGTGTGTGCCCCGCCGGGTCCGGGCGCCGTGGCCGTCGCCCACAGAGACACAGCCCCCGACGTTTCCCTGGAGACCTGGAGAAGAGCAGTGGTGTCATCCGCGCAGAAGGCACGTTTTGAAGGCAAGGTGGCGGTCGTCACCGGCGGCAGCCGTGGCATCGGCGCCGCCGTCGCCAGGCGACTGGTCCAGGAGGGCGCGGCGGTGGCGATCGGCTACCGGGGCAACCAGGAGGCCGCGGACACCCTCGTCGCCGAGCTGGGTGACGGCGGTGGTCGCGCCATCGCCGTCCAGGCCGACGTCGCCGTTCCGGAGCAGACCGGAGCACTCGTCGAGCGGGCGGTCGCCGAGTTCGGCCGGCTGGACGTGCTCGCGTCCTGCGCCGGTATCGAGCACTTCGACGCGCTGGAGAAGGTCACGCCGGCCGACTTCGACCGTGTCTTCGCGGTCAACACCCGCGGGCAGTTGTTCGCCGTCCAGCACGCTGTCGCCCATATGGGCGAGGGCGGCCGGATCGTGCTGACCTCGTCGGTGAGTGCGTCCAAGGCGTTCTTCGGGCACACGCTGTACGCCGCGAGCAAGGCGGCGGTGGAGTCGATGGTCCTGAACCTGTCCGCGGAACTCGGCCGGAAGGGCATCACCATCAACGCCATCGCCCCGGGCGGCACCGCCACGGACATGGCCCGCGAGAACGGCGCGAGCTATCTGCACCCCGATCTGGCCGGGAAGCAGGACCTCTCCGAGTGGCTGAAGGTCGGCGTCGCGCTGCGGCGGCTGGCGGAGCCTTCGGAGGTCGCCGCCGGATACGCCTTCCTCGCCTCCGCCGACGCGGCCTACATGACGGGCCGCACGCTGCGGCTCGACGGCGGGATGTTCTAGGCGGACAGCCGAAGAATCGGACAGCCGCAAAGCGGACAGGCGAAGAAGCGGGTCGTCCACCCACGACAAGCCACGAAGGCCCCGCGCCCAGCGCGTCCCGGAAACCGCGTGGGCCCCGCGCCCAGCGTGACCCGGAAATCCGCGTGGGCCCCGCGCCCAGCGCGTCCCGGAAATCCACGTGGGCCCCGCGCCCAGCGCGTCCCGGAAACCACGTGGGCCCCGCGCCCAGCGTGACCCGGAAAACCACGTGGGCCCCGCACCCCGCCCGCACCCCGCCCGACCGGAAAACCACAGGGGCCCCGCACCCCGCCCGACCGGAAATCCACGAGGGCCCCGCGCCCCGCCCGAACCGAAAGCCCTCGCCCCATGCACCACGGCATACAGCCCTCTGTCAGCGCAGCGCCCCAGCCGATCCCGTACCCCCCGGATGCCGACCCCGCCGCCGATCACGCACGGCACGCCAGGCACGCGCTGGTCGACTCCGAACCCGGACTGCCCGCCCCGGTGCTCGCGGCGGCCGCCGGCACCCGGAAGGCGATACTCGTCCCGGTGATCACCGCGCTGGCGATAGGCACCGTGTTCGTCGCCGTGTACCTCGCGGCCTTCCACGCCCCGGCGGCCCGCCACCAGCCCGTGGGCATCGCCGCCTCCGACAAGGTGGCCGCGCGCACCGAACTCGCCCTCAACAACGCGGCCCCGGACGGCTACACCTTCTACCGGTACGCGGACGCCGCGGCCGCCCGCCGGGCCGTCGTCCACGACCGGGTTCCGGCCGCCCTGGTCGCCGACGGCCGGGGCACGCGACTGCTGGTCGCCGGCGCACAGGGACCGTCCACGGTGTCGAGTCTTGCCACGGCGATGACCGCGGCGGTCGGCAAGCCGCTTCCGGTGAAGGACGTCCTGCCCCTGGCGGCGGCCGACTCCCGCGGCCTGTCGGTGTTCTATGCCGCCTTCGGCGTGGTGCTCGCCGGTTTCCTCTTCGCCGTCTCCTCCTACCAGATAGCGCCACGCCTGCGGTTGGCCGTCCGGGTCGCCTCGATGCTGGTCTTCGCCGCCGCCTCCGGCGTGACGGTGGCACTGATCGGGCACACCGCCCTGAACGCGTTGCCCGCCCCGTTCGCGGTGGTGACCCTCGTGGTGGGCCTGCTGGCGTGGGCGGCCGCCGCGGCCGCCGGCGTGCTGCTGCGCGTGTTCGGGCCGCTCGGCATGCCGGTCGCCTCCGTGGTCCTGCTGATCCTCGGCAACGCCACCTCCGGCGGCATCCTGCCGACCACCTTCCTGCCCGCGTGGCTCTCCCCGCTGGCCTCGGTCCTGCCGCCGGCCGCGGCGGTACGCGGGCTCCGGGGCGCCGCCTACTTCCACGACGCGCATCTCACCGGTGCCGTCACGACCCTGGCCGCCTGGGGCCTGGGCTGTCTCACCCTCCAGTACGTCCTGGACCGCGTCGCCGCCCGCCGTAAGCCGGCCGGTGCCGCGGACCTCGCGGTCGCACGCTGACGGCCTGCCACCCTGCCGTCGGAGACCGCCCGGCCGCGCCGTGGTTGTTCGCCGTCCGCCGGTGCCGACGTGTCGCCTGTGGTCTCCGGCTGGATCATCGGTTCCTCGCGTGACCTGTGCAGTTGATCGAACAGGGAGGAGGCGGCGAACCTGCCCGTGACAGCGGGCGCGGAGGAGCGGCTCCGCGCCCGCGGCCGTGTCGTCGTACCCGACGTCGTCGCCAACTCCGGGACCAACGCCTGGTGGTGGGTGCTCTACGGTGATGTCGCCCCGAACGCCGCCTCCTCCCTGGCCAAGGTGCGCGGAGCCCTGCGCGACCTGGTGACGGAGACGCTGAAGCTCGCGGAGGACGCCGTGTGCGCGTCCCGCCAGGCGGCCCGCTACCTGGCCGACGCCAGACGCGACGTGCTGCTGAGCCGGACGGGTGCTTGATGGTCACCACTCTGCTGGCCGCCGTGGCGGCGCTCGGCTGGGGCGCGGCGGACTACTGCGGCGCCAGGGCCTCGCGGACCGTACCGGCCGCGCGGGTCGTCTTCCTCTCCCAGGTGCTGTCCCTGCCGGTGATCGCCGTCTGGCTGGCGGCGACCACCGAGCACGCGCCCGGGCTTCCGCCTACTGCTCCTCGACCGTCTCCTCGCCCCTGCCGCGACGGCCGTCTCGATGGTCGCCGTCTCCTTCGCCGTCCTCGGTCTCACCGGCTCCGTCACGGACCTGTCGCACGTCCTGGCGGCCCGGATCGCCCCCCGCCCTGGTCTTCATGCCGGTCAGCGGAGTGATCGCGGACCGGTCCGGAGCCCAGGACGTCATCGCCCTGTCCTGTCTGCTCACCGCGGCCTGCGAGGGCACCCTCGCACTTCAGCCCTCACCATGGCGTTGCTGCTGCCGCTCTGGCTGATCTGCGCGTGCCAACCGGAACGGACCGGGTCACGGACCCGCGTCGCCATTCCCAATTTCTGGAACACGTTCTACGGTGTGCGCCGTCAGGACCGCCCGTCGGGAGCCTGGAGGCGCCGTGCACCTCGACCACACGCCCGAGCAGCAACGGCTGCGCACCGAACTGCGCGCCTACTTCGCCGGCCTGGTGCCGGACAACGCCTACGCCCGCTACGCCGACCCGGCCGCGCAGAAACGCTTCTACCGGGAGACCGTCCGCCGGCTGGGCACGGACGGCTGGCTCGGCGTCGGCTGGCCGAAGGAGTACGGCGGCCGTGGCCTGACCGCCATGGAACAGTTCATCTTCTTCGACGAGGCCGCCCAGGCGGGCGTACCCCTCCCACTGATGGCGCTGAACACGGTCGGCCCGACGATCATGCGGTACGGCACCGACGAGCAGAAGGCGTACTTCCTGCCCCGCATCCTCTCCGGCGAGATCGACTTCGCCATCGGCTACAGCGAGCCCGACGCCGGCACCGACCTGGCCGCCCTGAAGACCCGGGCCGTACGCGACGGCGACCAGTACGTGGTCGACGGCCAGAAGATCTGGACCACCAACGGCGACACCGCCGACTGGGTCTGGCTGGCCACCCGCACCGACCCCGAGGCCCCGCCGCACAAGGGCATCACCATGCTCCTGGTACCGACCTCCGACCCCGGCTACTCCTGCACCGTGATCAACACCCTCGCCTCGCACGACACCACCGCCAGCTACTACGAGAACATCCGCGTCCCCGTCTCCCGCCGGGTCGGCGAGGAGAACCAGGGCTGGCGGCTGATCACCAACCAGCTCAACCACGAGCGGGTCACCCTCGCCGCCCACGGCACCATGGCGATCCGTGCCCTGCACGACGTCCAGCGCTGGGCCATGGAGACCAAGCTCGCCGACGGCCGCCGCGTCGTCGACCTGCCCTGGGTGCGCCGCAACCTCGCCCGCACCCACACCCGCCTCGACGCCATGAAGCTGCTCAACTGGCAGATGGTGACCGCCGTCCAGGAGGGCAGCCTCACCCCGCAGGACGCCTCCGCCGTCAAGGTCTACGGCTCCGAGGCCCGCCGCGACGCCTACGCCTGGCTGATGGAGATCGCCGGAGCGGCGGGCCCGCTGAAGGAGGGGTCGGCCGGCGCGGTCCTCCACGGCGACCTGGAACGCGGCTACCGCTCGGCGGTCATCTTCACTTTCGGCGGCGGCAACAACGAGATCCAGCGGGAGATCATCTCGTGGATCGGGCTGGGGATGCCGCGGGTCCGGCGTTAGCCTGCGGGGGTGACCACGGACGTCATGGCCCGAGCGCCGCGTCGCGGGACCGCCTCCGTTCCGCATCCCGAAGTCCGGCCGATGCGAGGTCCGCGCCACCGGCCCGGACGGGAACGAGCCCGTCCAGGGCTTTTCAGGCCTGCGGGCAAGCAGGCAGGCGTGCGGTCTGTTCACCCGTCCGCCGGGCGCCTGCTCCAGCCTCACGGATGGCCCTGCGGCGGAAGGGCGTCGCCGCGGATGGCCCTGCGGCGGAAGGGCGTCGCCGCGGATGGCCCTGCGGCGGAAGGGCGTCGCCTGCGACGGTGAGCGCTACCGCCTGCCGCTTCCCGACGGCCCCGGCAAGGCCCTCCGGCTGGGCATGCGCCCTCGGCGCAAGCACGTACCGGTCTACCTCGCGGCCGCCGGCCCGGCCAACATGCGCCTGGCGGGCGAGATCGCGGCGGCCGGCTCTTCACGTCGAACCGGGCATCGCGACCCTGCGCACCCTGGCGGAGGCCATGGACAGGGCCGGAGTGGGAGAATGAGGTGCCGATGTACCGAGAACCCTCGGCGGTCAGCTCCGCATCCTGCTGAGGACGACTGGCAGAAGTGCAGGTCAACATCGTGCTCAAGAGAAACCTGGCGGCTGTGTTCACATCTGCGGTCGCGGGCGGCGACCCCGGGCTGTTCACCCCGGACTCCGTGACCTGGCAGATGCACGGTGACCCGATGATGTGGGTCGCCGGCATCCGCGCGCTCTACCTCCAGGCCCTGCTCCCGCGTGCGGTGCGCGGCGTGATGGAGAACTCCACCGCGTTCGACCGGGACGCCTGGGGCCGGCTGATGCGGACCGCGAACTTCGTCGGCACGACGACCTACGGCACGACGGAGGCCGCCGAACGGGCCGGGGCCCGGGTGCGGAAGATCCACGGCATGCTGACCGCGACCGACCCGGACACCGGCGAGCAGTACGGCGTAAACGACCCCGAGCTGCTGCTGTGGGTGCACTGCGCCGAGATCGACTCGTATCTGCACGTCCTGCGCCGCTCCGGCTTCCCCCTCACCGACGCCCAGGCCGACCGCTACCTCGCCGAGCACCGGGTCAGCGCCCGCCTGGTGGGCCTCGACCCCGCAGCCGTACCGGCCGACCGGGCGGGCATGGCCGCCTACTTCCGGAAGGTACGGCCACTGCTCGCCGTCGGAGCCGACGCACGCGCGGTGGACGACTTCCTGCTCCGCCCACCGACGCACCCGCTCCTGATACCGGCGCGCGAGGTGCTGTGGCGGCGCGTGGCCCACCTGGCGTACGCCTCTCTGCCGCCGTACGCCCACGAGCTGTACGGCAGACCGGCCCCCGAACCCGCCGTCGTGACCCGGCGACTGCGCGCCACCGGCACCCTGCTGCGTTGCGTTCCCGCACGTCTGCGCTGGCAACTCCCGCCCAAACACATCCTGGGCGCCATGGCGAGGCTCGGCCCGCACGCGCGCCCGGCACCGTACAAAGTCGGGCATTAGGCCGCCATACTGGACGACCAGGGGGTGTGTCATGGAACGGGCCGGTTCGGCGCGGCCGCACCTTGACGGCGACCCCCTGGGGAGGGCGGGGCTGTAGCGACGGGGGGCGACGGCGCGCGATGGCTGACACCAGGCTGGTCCAGGGGCGGTACCGGCTGCTCGACCTGATCGGACGCGGCGGGATGGGCGAGGTGTGGCGGGCCCGCGACGAGTCCCTCGGCCGGCAGGTGGCCGTGAAGTGCCTCAAACCGCTGGGCCCGCACCACGACCAGGCGTTCACCCGCGTCCTGCGCGAACGGTTCCGCCGTGAGGCGAGAGTGGCCGCCGCCCTCTCCCACCGCGGGGTGACCGTCGTCCACGACTTCGGCGAGCACGACGGCATCCTCTACCTCGTGATGGAGCTGCTGGACGGCCACAACCTCAGCCAGCTCATGGAGGACAACAAGCACCACCCGCTGCCCGTCGGCGACGTCGTCGACATCGCCGAGCAGGTCGCCGCCGCCCTCGCCTACACCCACCGGCAGGGCATCGTGCACCGGGACCTGAAACCCGCCAACATCATGCGGCTCACCGACGGCACGGTGAAGCTCTGCGACTTCGGCATCGCCCGCCTCGGCCACGACATCGGCCTCACCTCCCGGCTGACCGGCACCGGGATCGCCATGGGCACCCCGCACTACATGTCACCGGAACAGATCGGCGGCACCGAGGTCGACCAGCGCAGCGACCTGTACTCCCTGGGCTGCGTGCTGTACGAGATCGCCACCGGGGCACCGCCGTTCGACCTCGACGACGCCTGGGCGATCCTCATCGGCCACCGCGACACCCCACCCGCTCCACCCCGCGACCACCGCGCCGAACTGCCGGGCTGGTTGGAGAAGGTCGTCCTGGACCTGCTGGCCAAACGGCCCGAGCAACGCCCCTACGACGCCATGGAGCTGGGCCGCCGGATCGCCTCCGGGCGTACGACGCCCACGTACGTCCCCACCGTCATCACCGCGCAGCCCCGACTCCGGGCCCCGGAAGCGGTGTTCCACGAGCCCCGGCTACCGTCCTGGACCCGAGGCATGACCACCGGCCACAAGGCCACCGGCGCCGGCCTGCGCACCACCCCGCCCGACCCCGCGGCCGGGCTCACCGGGGAGTGGATCGCCCGCCCCGCCGCCGGTGCCCCCGACCCCCTTCCGGCGGCCCCCGCCCCCGAGACCGTCGCCGCGCTCGCCGGCCGGCACAACGCCGGGCTCAGGCTCGGGCGGCTCGGGCGCTGGACCGAGGCCGGTGAGGTGCACCGCGCGGTCGCCGCCGAGCGCGTCCGCCTCCTTGGCCCCGACCACCCGGACACCCTCGCCAGCCGTTACGAGATCGCCTTCACCCTGAGCCGCACCGGCCGCGCCGCCGAAGCCCTGCACGAGTACACCGAGGTCGCCCGCGCCCGAGAACGCCTGCTCGGCGCCGACCACCCCGACACGCTCGCCGTCCGCCAGGAAACGGCCTACGTCCTGGGCCAGTTGGGCCGCCACTTCGAAGCCCACCAGGCGTACACGGCCGTACTGGCCGCCCGGCAGCGGCTGATGGGCCCGGACCATCCCGACACCCTGCGCTGTCGCCACAACCTCGCCTTCAACCTCAGCAGGCTGGGCCGCCTGGAGGACTCGTACCGCATGGCCTACGACGTGGCCCTCGCCCGCACCCGCGTCCTAGGCCCGCAACACCCCGACACCCTGGTCACTTTCTACGAAGTCGCCTACGCTCTGGGCCAGTTGGGGCGCTGGGAAGAGGCCCTGGGGACCTACCGCGAGGTCGCCGAGGCACGCTCCCGCGCCCTCGGCCCCGACCACCCCGACACCCTCGCCGCCCGCTACGAGGTGGGCATCAGCCTCGGCCGCCTCGGCCGCAGCGCCGACGCGCTCACCCTCTACCGCGCCCTGATCGACGACCGCGCCCGCGTCCAGGGCCCCGCCCATCCCGAGACCCTGCGCGCCCGCCACGGCCTCGGCGTGAACCTCGGCCGCCTCGCCCGCTGGGAGGAGGCCCTCGCGGAATCCCGGGACGTGTGCGCCATCCGCGAACGGGTCCTCGGCCCCGACCACCCCCACACCCTGGTCAGCCGCCGCGAGGTCGCGGTGAGCCTGGGCTGGCTGGGCCGCTGGGCGGACGCACTGACGGAGTACCGGCGGGTGGCCACCGCCCGGGAGCGAGTCCTCGGCCCGGACCACCCGGACACCCTGGCCAGCCGCAACGACGAGGCGCACTGTCTTGAACAATTGGGCCGAGGAGCCGAGGCGGTGGAGCTGTACCGACGTGTGGCAGTACTACGGCAACAGCACGCATCAGGCGGACGGCCGTGAAACGGGCGCTCCGTCAGGGGCACGGGGCGGTGCCGACATGCGGCTCCGCCGTGCGAGCGGGACCAGCCACGCACAACCGGCACTGTCCGAACGGCCCTCCCCGCGGAGCGAACCGGCACGCCTCTTACTCGGCTAGATCATCATGTGTTACGAAGAACCATGCCCCCTGCCACCGAACCATCCAGGACCTACGACGCCATCATCGTCGGCGGCGGCCACAACGGCCTGGTCGCGGCGGCCTATCTGGCCCGGGCCGGGCGCACCGTACTGGTGCTGGAGCGGCTGGGCCGCACCGGTGGCGCCGCCGTATCGACCCGCCCCTTCACCGGCGTCGACGCCAAGCTGTCGCGCTACTCCTACCTGGTCAGCCTGCTGCCCAGGAAGATCGTCCGCGACCTGGGCCTGAACTTCCGGGTCCGCGGCCGCACCATCTCCTCGTACACGCCCGTGGAGCGCAACGGCCGGGCGACCGGACTGCTGGTCGGCGGCGGCGAGCGGCGTATCCGCGAGGCGTTCGAACGGCTGACCGGGGGCAAGCAGGAGTACCAGGCCTGGCAGCGGCTCTACGGCATGACCGGCCGGGTCGCCGAGCGCGTCTTCCCGACGCTCACCGGGCCGCTGCCCTCGCGCGAGGAGCTGCGCCGCCGGATCGACGACGAGGCGGCCTGGCGGGCCCTGTTCGAGGAGCCCATCGGGGTCACCATCGAGGAGAACTTCACGGACGACCTGGTGCGCGGGGTCGTCCTCACGGACGCGCTGATCGGCACGTTCGCCGACGCCCATGACCCCTCGCTGCGGCAGAACCGCTGCTTCCTCTACCACGTCATCGGCGGCGGCACGGGCGCCTGGGACGTGCCGGTCGGCGGCATGGGCGCCCTCACCGACGCACTGGCCGCCGCCGCACGCTCGGCGGGCGCGGTGCTGGCCACCGGACACGAGGCGGTACGGATCGAGACGGACGGCAGGTCCGCCGAGGTCGCCTACCGCACCGCCGACGGCGAGGGCGTCGTCGCCGCCCGGCACGTCCTGGTCAACGCCGCCCCGCAGGAACTCGCCGCTCTCACCGGCGACCCGGCCCCGGAACCCGCCGAAGGCGCCCAGCTCAAGGTGAACATGCTGCTGAAGCGGCTGCCCCGGCTGCGCGACACCGCCGTCGACCCGCGCGAGGCGTTCTCCGGCACCTTCCACATCGCCGAGGGCTACGAGCAGCTGGCCACCGCCCACGCCCAGGCGGCGGCCGGCCGGCTCCCCGCCGCCCCGCCCTCGGAGATCTACTGCCATTCCCTGACCGACCCCACGATCCTCGGCCGTGACCTGGTCGAACGCGGCTACCAGACGCTCACCCTCTTCGGCCTGCACACCCCCGCCCGGCTCTTCGCCGCCGACAACGACGCCGTCCGCGCCGAGCTCCTCAAGTCCACCGTCGCCCAGCTCGACGCCCATCTCGCCGAGCCCCTCGTCGACTGTCTCGCGCTCGACGCGGATGGCCGCCCCTGCATCGAGGCGAAGACCCCTCTGGACCTCGAACGCGACCTGCGCCTCCCCGGCGGCAACATCTTCCACCGCGACCTTTCCTGGCCCTACGCCCAGGACGGCAACGGCCGCTGGGGCGTGGAGACCCGGCACGCCAACGTCCTGCTGTGCGGGGCGGGCGCGGTGCGCGGGGGAGGGGTGAGCGGGGTACCCGGGCACAACGCGGCGATGGCGGTGCTGGAGGGGGAGTGACAGGCGGCTCGCCCGGCCCGGTGAGCGCCGGACGATCCGGCGGAGCGGAAATCTGACACAGCGGAAATCTGACGGAGCATCAGAAAACCTCTTCCGTCGGCCGGTCGACTGCGGCATCCTGCGCCCATGCAGACGGAGCTGAGCAAGACCCTGGGAGTCGAGCACGCCGTCTTCGGCTTCACGCCGTTCCCCGCCGTCGCCGCGGCCATCAGCCGGGCCGGTGGGTTCGGGGTGCTCGGCGCGGTCCGCTACACCGCCCCCGACGACCTCAGACGCGACCTCGACTGGATCGAGGAGCATGTCGACGGGAAGCCGTACGGACTCGATGTCGTGATGCCCGCCAAGAAGGTGGAGAACGTCAGCGAGGCCGACGTCGAGGCGATGATCCCGGACGGGCACCGGCAGTTCGTGCGGGACACCCTCGCCAAGTACGGGGTGCCCGAGCTGGCCGAGGGCGATGCGTCCGGATGGCGGATCACCGGCTGGATGGAGCAGGTCGCCCGCACCCAGCTCGACGTCGCCTTCGACTACCCGATCCGGCTGCTCGCCAACGCCCTCGGCTCCCCGCCCGCCGACGTGATCGACCGCGCCCACGACCAGGACGTCCTGGTCGCCGCGCTCGCGGGCAGCGCCCGGCACGCCGTCAAGCACCGGGACGCGGGCATCGACGTCGTGGTGGCACAGGGCTACGAGGCCGGCGGCCACACCGGCGAGATCGCCACCATGGTGCTCACCCCGGAGATCGTCGACGCCGTCGCCCCGCTGCCCGTGCTGGCGGCGGGGGGCATCGGCAGCGGCCGGCAGGTGGCGGCCGCACTCAGTCTCGGCGCCCAGGGTGTGTGGCTGGGCTCCATATGGCTGACCGCCACAGAGGCCGATCTCTCCTCGCCGGCCGTGACGCGCAAACTGCTCGCCGCCGGCTCCGGAGACACCGTCCGCTCCCGCGCCCTGACCGGGAAACCGGCACGTCAGCTGCGCACCGAGTGGACCGACGCCTGGGACGACCCGAACGGCCCCGGCACCCTCCCCATGCCGCTGCAGGGCCTGCTGGTCGCCGAGGCCGTCACCCGCATCCAGAAATACGAGGTCGAACCCCTGCTCGGCACTCCCGTCGGACAGATCGTCGGCCGCATGACCAGCGAACGCAGCGTCCAGGCCGTCTTCGACGACCTCACCCGCGGCTTCGAGCAGGCCGTCGACCGCATCAACCGCATCGCCGGAAGGAGCGCCAAGTGACCAGCACGCCCCCCGCCGGATTCTGGGCCCAGTCCACCAGCGAACCCGACCGCACGGTGCTCGTCGCACCCGACGGCGAGGAATGGACCGCCGGCCGCCTGCACGCCGACGCCAACAGACTCGTCCACGGACTGCGCGCCGCGGGCCTGGAACGCGGCGACGCCTTCGCGGTCGTGCTGCCCAACGGACCCGAGTTCTTCACCGCGTACCTGGCCGCCACCCAGGCCGGCTTCTACCTGGTGCCCGTCAACCACCACTTCGTCGGCCCGGAGATCGCCTGGATCGTCTCCGACTCCGGTGCCAAGGTGCTGCTCGCCCACGAACGCTTCGCCGGCCCCGCCCGCCACGCCGCCGACGAGGCCGGCCTCCCGGTCACCCACCGGTACGCCGTCGGCGCGGTCGAGGGCTTCCGGCCGTATGCCGAACTCCTCGACGGACAGCCCGAGTCGGCGCCCGCGGACCGCGAGCTCGGCTGGGTCATGAACTACACCTCGGGCACCACCGGCCGCCCCCGCGGCATCCGCCGCCCGCTGCCCGGCAGGCTCCCCGAGGCGGCCTACCTCGGCGGCTTCCTCGGCATCTTCGGCATCCAGCCCTTCGGCGACAACGTCCACCTGGTCTGTTCGCCGCTCTACCACACGGCCGTACTGCAGTTCGCGGGCGCGTCCCTCCACATAGGCCACCGCCTGGTCCTGATGGACAAGTGGACCCCCGAGGAGATGCTCCGCCTGATCGACACACACCACTGCAGCCACACCCATATGGTCCCCACCCAGTTCCACCGCCTGCTCGCCCTCCCCGAGCAGGTGCGCGCACGCTATGACGTCTCCTCCATGCGGCACGCCATCCACGGCGCCGCCCCCTGCCCGGACCACGTCAAGCGGGCGATGCTCGACTGGTGGGGGCCCAGCGTCGAGGAGTACTACGCGGCCAGCGAGGGCGGCGGCGCCTTCGCGACCGCCGAGGACTGGCTGAAGAAACCCGGTACGGTAGGCAAGGCCTGGCCGATCAGCGAACTCGCGGTCTTCGACGACGACGGCAACCGGCTGCCGCCCGGTGAACTGGGCACCGTCTACATGAAGATGAACACCGGCGGCTTCTCGTACCACAAGGACAAGGCCAAGACGGAGAAGAACCGCATCGGGGACTTCTTCACCGTCGGTGACCTCGGCTACCTCGACGAGGACGGCTATCTCTTCCTCCGGGACCGGAAGATCGACATGATCATCTCCGGCGGGGTCAACATCTACCCCGCCGAGATCGAGTCCGCGCTCCTCTCCCACCCCGCCGTCGCCGACGCCGCCGCCTTCGGCATCCCGCACGACGACTGGGGCGAGGAGGTCAAGGCCGTCGTCGAACCCGCTCCGGGATACGAACCGGGCCCCGACCTCGCCGCCGCCCTGCTCGCCCACTGCGCGGAACAGCTCGCCGGGTACAAGCGGCCCAAGACCGTCGACTTCATCACCGAGATGCCCCGCGACCCCAACGGCAAGCTGTACAAGCGGCGGCTGCGCGACCCGTACTGGGAGGGCCGCACCCGCCCGGTGTGAGCACCCTGCCGTCGGCCTCAGTGGTGCCGGCGCGGACGGTCCTCCAGGAAGCCGGCGAGGCCGGCGGCATCGGTGCCGATCTTGCGGTAGACGCGGGACAGCAGCTGCCGTACGCCCTGCTCGGTGAGGCGCAGTTCCTTGGCGACCACGGCCACCGGGTGTCCCTTGACGGTCAGTTCGGCGGTCCGGAGTTCCTGGGCGGTCAGCGTGTCCGCCTGCACATAGCGCAACGGCAGCGGGCGCATCCCGGCCGTCGACAGCTCCCCCCTGGCCCGGGCGGCGAGCGCCTCGGCCCCGCAGTGGACGGCTCCTTCCAGCCCCTGGTAAAGCCGGTCGGCGGCCTCCTGGAGCCGCCCGTTGCGGG
Organism: Streptomyces sp. NPDC051105; assembly: GCF_040682795.1. Taxonomy (NCBI): domain Bacteria; kingdom Bacillati; phylum Actinomycetota; class Actinomycetes; order Kitasatosporales; family Streptomycetaceae; genus Streptomyces; species Streptomyces sp. NPDC051105. The sequence goes on from NZ_JBFBBR010000015.1 coordinate 78,414, forward strand.
ACAGCGCGGCACCGTGGCCGACCTGGGCGCGGGCGAGTTCGTAGGCGGCGGGCGACTGTTCCAGGTGGTCGACGGCCTCCGCGTACAGATCGACGGCCGCGGGACCGCCGGTCACCTCGGCGAGGGTGTGCAGAGCCTGGCCGATGGCGGAGGCGGCCCCGAACTCCCGGGCGCGCCGCACGGCGTCCTGGGCGTGACCGATCGCCTCCTGGGGGGCGGTGGGGGCGAGTGCGGAGGCGAGCCGCAGCTGCCAGGGGCACCAGGAGGGGTTGCGCCAGGCCCGTCCGTCCAGCCACTCCCCGACCGAGGACAGCAGCCGGACCGCCTCGGCGTGCCGCCCCTCCGCCAGGAGTAGTTCCGCGTACACGGTGCGCGGGTCGGGATAGATGACGGCGTTCGGGGTCGCCTCGCCGAAGTGGTATCTGTCGGCGAGGGCACGCGCCTCGGTCACGCGCCCGCGGGCGAGCAGGGTCTGGACCAGGATCCCGACGGCGAACCACTGGGCGGGCACCGCCCCTTCCACCCGGTCGGCGATCCGCAGCCCCTGCAGTTCGAGGTCCTCGGCCTCGGCCAGGCAGCCGCGGCGGTAGCGGATGTAGCCGGCGAGACTCTGGCCGAGGGCCAGATGGGAGCCGCACCATCCCTTGGCCACGCACTCGGCGATCCCCGTCTCGAACAACTCCTCTGCCTGTCGCGGCCGGTCGCCGTACATGAAGACCAGCGCGACCGAAGCGGGTACCTCGAAGCCCCGGTTCTCGTCGGTCCAGCTCATGCCGCCGTGCAGGGCCTTTTCGGCATACCCGAGGGCGGTCTTCCGCGGTTCGCCGCGCATGACGGCGTCCCAAGCCCGCAGGCCCAGGATGTAGCGCTCCTCAAGACTGCGGCCTGGCAGGTGCTCGGCCAGCCGCGCCAATGTCCGGGAGCGCGCGGGCGAGTCCCGGTCTTCGGTACGGAACATGCCCCAGACGAACTGATCGGCCTGCATCCGCAGTTTGACGCGAGGATTCGGGGCGTGCTTCGCCTCCTCGGTGGCCACTCGCACGGCCTCGGCCATCTGATCGGTGTGGGCGAGAGCCTGCGTCAGCCGGAAGACGACGGAGGCGCGCAGATCGGGGTCGACGTCGGGTTCAGCCAGCGCCTGGCGCAGATGCCTCACCGTGGCCGTGGGTTCCATCAGGAAGGTGGCGCACGCGAGTTCGTGCAGGATCGCGGCACGGTCCTTGGGAAGCGGCGGTTCCTGGAGCGCGCGGGTCAGCAGCCGCCCGGCCGCCTCGGTGGCCCCGGCGCGCAGGTATTCGCGAGCGGCTTCGCGCAGACACTCGACCGTCTCGGTACTGCCGTCGCAGGGGACCTCCAGCAGGTGGCGGGCGGCAACGGCGGGACCGTATCCCGCGGCCAGCACCGCCTGCGCGGCGGCGTCGTGCAGACCGGCCCGGAAGTCCGTGCTGATGGACTCGTAGATCGTCGTGGTGATCAGCGGATGGACGAACTCCAGCTCGCCCTCGGGGCCGTGGCCCTCCGCCAGGATCCGGGCCGCCCGCAGTTTCCGGGTCGCCTCTGCCGCGGCCTGTTCGCCGAGCACGGCGATGGTCGCGGCGAGCTGCGGTGCGAAGGGCGACCCCAGCACGGCCGCGGTGTGCGCGAAGCGGACGGTCGCGGTGCCGAGCCGTTCCAGACGCGCAATCAGTCCCGGGCCCGTGATCGCCGCGGCGAGTTCACGCATCGCCGGCAGGTCGTCGGCGGTGCCGCCCAGGTTCCGCTCCGCGAGCCGGATGGCCAGTTCCACCGCTTCGAAGGGGCTTCCGGTGGTGGCCAACCAGCACTCCTTGCAGAACTGGTCCTCGGCCGTCTCCCCGATCTCGCTCCTGACGATCTGGGCCACGCCGTCGGCGGTCAGCGGGGCCAAGTCATGCGGGCGGTCCCCGTGGTCCGCGACGAGGCCGCGTAGTTCGCCCGCTTCGGGCGGCAGCTCGTCGGGCCGGTAGGCGACCACGATCAGCAGCGGAAGGTCCTCGATCCGGGAGGCGAAGGAGGCGAGCCAGCTCAGGGATTCGGCGTCCGCCCAGTGCAGGTCGTCCAGGAGCAGGACGACGGGTGCCTGCTGCACCGTGAGCCGCGTCATGACCCAGTCGAGGCCTTCGCGCACCCCGGTCGGATCCGGTGCGGGGGTGGCTCCCTTGGCTTCGAGGCCGAGTACGGCGGCGACGATGTCGTACCAGCTGCCGAGGAGCGCGTGGCGTTGCGCCTCGTCCATCCTCGCAAGCGAGGGCTGCATCAACTGACGTACGACGCGGAACGCAGAACCCTGCTCCGACTCGCCGCCCCTGCCCGACAGCACGGTGAGTCCGGATGCCGCGGCCCGGGCACGGGCCTCCGTGATGAGTGCGGTCTTGCCCAGCCCGGCCCGCCCGGTCAGGGCGAGCAGTCCCCTGCGCCTCGCGCGGGACAGGCCCTCTGTGGTGCCCCGAAGCTCCCGGAACGCGGCGTCGAGGGCTTCCAGTTCCCGTTGACGCTCGATCAACGTCCGGCGGTCGGTGATCGATTGCCGCGACTCCGTCGCCATGTGCCGTACCGCTTTCTGTCGTTCGGCCCAGGGGAGCCGAGCGTACGCCCAGACCAGATGCGGGAGGCCGGATTGAGCACCATAGGGTGAATCATGAACGGAGGGAGGGATAATCTCCGATCTCCGGGTATAGGCCCCGGATGGCCAGGTCCCGGTGACGTCGGCGGAGGGGCACGTCAGGTGCCCTACGAGACAGCGGACACCGACACCACGTCCGCGTAGCGCGGTACCGTCCGGGACCAGTGGTAACACCCGCGCATCCAGCCGGTCATGCCCTCCACGTAGCCGACGCCCGAGAGGCTCAGCTCCGGCTCGACCTCCGCGTAGAGCCTCTGGAACTCCTCGATCGTGGCGTTGATCTGCTGGATGGCCAGGACGACGGCGGCCTGCAGAGAACACCGGTGTTCGCGCTGGTGGGCCAGGGCCAGATTGATCAGGCCGCCCGAGCGCTGTTCCTTCACCGCGGAGAACAGGTCGGGTATCCACACCGCCGCGTCGGCCGACAGCCGACCCAGCCGCTGTACGCCGGGGTGATGGAGTTCGGCAGCGGACAGTTCGTGTGACTGGGCGGCCTCGCACAGCGGGTAGAACGGCTCGACTCCCGCGGTCAGCGATCGTATCGAGGTGCAGTCCCCGGCCCCTACGAGGTAGGGCTGGGCCTGTGCCACCGCTTCGTACAGGAGCCCGTGCACGTACTCACGGCTCTTCCAGGCCCACCGCGCGGCCTGTGCGGCTGTGCACCGTTCCCGGACCTGCCGGTAAAGATCGGCCAGGGCCGCCCCGAGGGGAGTGCTGGGCGGCTGGCCGTCCCGCAAGATCGCAATGCTCTCGCACAGCATGGGCAGCAGCCTTCCCGGAGAGCGCCGACCGACGGCCTCGGCACAGTCGTCGAAAACGAACTGATAGGCGATCTGATGGGCCACGATCTGGAGGAGATCGCAGTCCACCGCCGGGCTCGTGTAGGACGCGAGTTCGGCCGGCCGGGTGTAGGCGATCATCGCCGCCACACCAGGTTCGCCGGTCAGACCCCACCTGCTCAGCCAGGCGTCGACGCCGGCGGCGGCCTCGGCTTCATGGGGGTGGCGCCGGAAGGGAAAGGGCATGTGGAGGTGGGTGTCGATCAGGTCGCGGAGAGTGGCGACCGGGGTGTCGTCCAGGACACCGACCGGGATGTCCTCATGTGTTGCCGACAACGTGATCACCTGCCGTTCGGGAGCCCGAGTCGCGAGGGGTGGCCACGGCTCGGGGTGCGGGGGAGTCGGCGCGGGGCGTCGCGGCCGACGGCATGCGGGAACGGGCTTCGCACGCCATGACCAGGGAACGCGGCCCCAGCGTGATCGCGGGGCGTGGTGTCCGTTCGGCGGCGCCGGGCAGATGGCGCAGGCGCCGGCGGCCGGCGATGGTCGCGAGCGCCAGGGTGACCTCCACCATGGCGAACTCGTCGCCGAGGCACTTGCGGTTGCCCGCGGAGAACGGCATCGTCGCGCGGCGCTGTGCGGCGGTGGGCTGCCCCGGCAGCCAGCGGTCGGGGTCGAAGCGCTCGGGGTCGGGGAACCACGACGGATCGTGATGCAGGAGGTAGGGGCTGTAGAGCACGGTGGCGCCCGCGGGCAGCCGGCACCCGGCCAGTTCCGTCGCCCTGGTGGTGACGCGGGTGAAGAGCCAGCCGGGCGAGGAGTGGCGCAGCGTCTCGGAGACGACGCACCGGGTGTACACGAGGTGCGGCAGATCGTCGGGGCCGGGCCGGCGGCCGTCGGGGAGGACGGCGTCGAGCTCGGCGTGCAGACGGCGCTCCGCCTCCGGGTTGCGGGCCAGCAGGCCGAAGGCCGCGGCCAGAGCCAGTGCCGAGGTCTCGGCGCCGGTGAGCAGCAGCGTGATCAGGTGGTCGTGGATCTCCTGTTCGGTGATCACCACCCCTCCGCCGGCGCCGCGCGCGGCCGCCAGCAGCGCGCCGAGCACGTCGTCGCGGTCGGCTCCTAGCCGGCGTCTGGCGATCGCCGTGTCGATGATCGCGTGCAGGCGGGAGAGGGCGCGCCGATAGCGGCGGTTGGCGGGGGCCGGGACGCGGAAGAGGACGTCGACCGGGACGACCGTGCGGAGGAACAGGCCGCGGACGACGTCCGCGAGGCAGTCCCGCACGTCGGCGGTGGTCGTGTCGTCCAGTGAGTCGGAGAACAGGACCCGGCTGATCACGCGGGTCGTGAGGGTCATCATCGCCTCGGTGACGGGCACGGTCTCGCCCGCCTGCCAGGTCTCGCACACCGACTCGGCCTCCTCGGTGACGAGGTCCGTGTAGGTGGCGACGTGGGAGGGACGGAAGGCGGGTTGCAGCAGTCTGCGTTTGTCGCGGTGGGTCGGCTGGCGGCAGGTGACGAGGCCGTCGCCCATCAGACTGCCGAGCCTGTCGTAGAGCGGGCCCCCCTTGTCGAAGGTGTGCGGATCCATGAGCACCTCGTGGGTCAGCTCCGGGTGGCACACCATCCAGGCACGTTGGGGGCCCAGTCGTATCTCGACCAGATCCCCGTGTGCGGGCAAAGAATTCAGAAACGCGAGCGGCCGACGGTAGAAGGCGATACCGTGGCCGAGGAGAGGGAATATGCCGGGAGCAGTACCTGTCGTCCATGTTCGTTTTTGTTCAGGCACAGCACGGTTCATGGAAACCTCCTGCCCGGTGCTATACGCGAAATGAGTGAACCTGCCTCGGGGTGAACGTCCGAGACGAGTCCTGCCCAGGTTTCACGTTTCTCGGTTTGCCGAAACCTTTCTCCAGAGGGGCGCACGGGAGCACGTGGAAGCAGAATCCCGATCGTCTGAACGACTGTTGATGCCTCGCGCGCCGACCGGGATTTCCTTGTGTCACTCAGGTGCGGTCCCACCCCATGAGGAACGGGACCGCACGCACTCAGCTTTCGTGCACCCGGACGGATTTCAACGCCGGGAACGAAAGGACGTCCTTCTCGCAGAATCGCGCCGTCACCCATTTCCCGGCCGAGAACAGCCGGGTCTGGTCGCTGTGGTGCGGCGAGTTCGGATTCGAGGACGGGCGGCCCGCTCGGCCGCGGCGGCCCGTGACGCGGCCGACGGGGTGAGCAGGGCGACGGCTGCGACGAGCAGCCGTCTCAGGCGGGTGGTGCGCATCTGTGTCTCCCAACGTCGTTGCGGGACAAAGTGGTTGAGCGCGAGGGTGGGCCGGTGCGGTTCCGTGGTGCTTGACCTCTCCCGGGGACGGGCCGAGGATCATGAGTCATGACGCAGGGACAGGGCAGCACGGTTGACGGGGTGCTGCGGCGCAGCGCCCGGCGCACCCCCGCACGGGTGGCGCTGGAGTACGGCGAGCGCCGGTGGACGTACGGGGAACTCGACGACGCCGTGTCCCGGGCGGCGAGCGTCCTACTCGACCAGGGCCTCACCCGCGGCGACCGGGTCGGCACCTACGGGCACAACTCGGATGCCTACCTGATCACGTTCCTCGCCTGCGCCCGAGCCGGCCTGGTGCACGTGCCGGTCAACCAGAACCTGACCGGCGACGACCTCGCCTACATCGTCGGCCAGTCGGGCAGCTCACTGGTGCTCGCCGACCCGGACCTCGCCGGCCGGCTCCCGGACGGGGCGAGGGTGCTGCCGCTGCGGGACGCCGACGGCTCACTCCTCGCCCGGCTCACGGACGCGTCGCCATACGACGGCCCCGAACCGCGTACCGAGGACCTGGTGCAGTTGCTGTACACCTCGGGGACCACGGCGCTGCCCAAGGGCGCGATGATGACCCACCGGGCGCTGGTGCACGAGTACCTGAGCGCGATCGCCGCCCTCGACCTGAGCGCCGGTGACCGGCCCGCGCACGCGCTGCCGCTGTACCACTCCGCCCAGATGCACGTGTTCCTGCTGCCCTACCTGGCGGTCGGCGCCACCAACATCGTCCTGGACGGCCCGGACGGCGACACCCTCTTCGACCTGATCGAAGCCGGGCGCGTGGACAGCCTCTTCGCGCCGCCCACCGTGTGGATCGGGCTGTCCAACCGGCCCGACTTCGCATCACGCGACCTGAGCGGACTGCGCAAGGCCTACTACGGGGCGTCGATCATGCCGGTGCCCGTCCTGGAACGGCTGCGTGAACGGCTGCCGAAACTGGCCCTGTTCAACTGCTTCGGGCAGAGCGAGATCGGGCCGCTGGCCACCGTACTGGCGCCCGAGGAGCACAAGGGGCGGCTGGACTCCTGCGGCCGCACGGTGCTGTTCGTGGAGGCGCGGGTGGTCGACGAGGACGGTGAGGACGTGCCCGACGGCACGCCCGGTGAAATCGTCTACCGTTCACCGCAGTTGTGCGAGGGGTACTGGGGGAAGCCCGAGGAGACCCAGGAGGCCTTCCGGGACGGCTGGTTCCACTCCGGTGACCTCGCGGTGCGCGACGCCCACGGCTACTTCACCATCGTCGACCGGGTGAAGGACGTCATCAACTCCGGTGGCGTGCTGGTCGCTTCCCGACAGGTCGAGGACGCGCTCTACACCCATGAGGCCGTCGCCGAGGCCGCCGTGATCGGCCTGCCCGACGAGCGGTGGATCGAGGCGGTCACGGCGGTCGTCGTGGCGCGCGGCGAGGTCGGCGAGGCGGAGCTGATCGCCCATGTGAAGGAGAAGATCCCCGCCTTCAAGGCCCCCAAGCGGGTGCTGTTCGTGGACGCGCTGCCCCGCAACGCCAGCGGGAAGATCCTCAAGCGGGAGCTGCGGGAGCGGTTCGGTGACGCCTCGTGACGACCCAAGAAGTCTGGTTCCATACCTGGCGCGGCTTCCGGTACCACGTCCGCCGTTCACGGGGGGTGTGCACATAACAGACATGCGCTGCTGCCTCCCCGTCCCCCTCGGCGCACTCGCGGGCATCCCCGGCCCCTGCGAGATGCTGCGCTCCGGTTTCCTGCTCGCACCCGCCCTGCTCAGGTCCGCCACCGCCCCGACGCCCCGTCACCCCCGCTCCCTCGCGGCCGTCCACCTGGAACTGGTCACCCTCACCGAGGACCGCGCCGTCATCACCTGGCACACCGCCCAGCCAGGCACCGACGACGGCACCGGCCGTATGCTGCCCGCCGTGACGGAGGGCGAGGTCGTCTACGGCACCCATCCCGCCCGCCTGAACCGCACCGTGGGCGAGGACCGGCCCACCGCCCACCACCATGTCGAGCTCACCGGCCTGGAGCCGGGCCAGACGTACTACTACCAGGCCCGCTCCCGGGGCGTGCCCGCCACACCCACCGCGCTGCACCTGGTGCGCGGCAACGCGGCCGGCACCTCCCGGCACGGCCTCGGCTCGCCCGGCGGCCCCTACTCCTTCACCACCCCCCAGCCCCCGCCCGGCCGACACCTGTTCTCCCTCGCCCTCTGCAACGACCTGCACATCGGCGAGACCGTCGCCGGTCTGGTGGCCGGCGTGCCCTTCCTGCGCGGGGTGGCACAGCGGGCCGGGCGCACCGCCTACCCGGAGCTGATGAGCCGCGCCGTGGTCGGCGAGGCCCGCGGCCGCGGGGCCGACCTGCTGCTGGCCGCCGGTGACATCTCCGCGGGCGGTGGGCCGAGTGACCTCGCCGAGGCCAGACGGATCCTGGACGGCTTCGGCAGCCACCGGCGGGACTACTTCGTGGTCCGCGGCAACCACGATCGCACCGTGGCGGAGGACGACACTTTCCGCCGCGCGTTCGGTACGCCGGACGGTCCCGGCTACTTCGAGCACAACGTGGGCGGACTGCGGATCATCGGGCTCGACACCTACGACAAGCGCGGTAACGGCGGTGACGCGGGCGGTCTCGGCACCGAGCAGCTGTCCTGGTTCCGCCGCCGGTTGCGGGCCCACCGGGAACAGCCCACCGTGGTCTTCGGACACCATCCGCTCACCGTCCGGGACGCCCTCTTCCCGGTGAGCCCCGCACAGCGCCTCGGCCGCCGCCAGGCCCGAGCGATCCTGCGGGCCTACGCCGCCGCCCCGGGTGTGTTCCTGCACCACGCCGGACACACCCACCGCAACAAGCGCACCCGTGCGCCTCTCGCCCCCCAGGTGACCCTGCAGGAGGTCGGCGCCGCCAAGGAGTACCCCGGGGGGTTCTTCCTGCTGCGGATCCACTCCGGCGGCTACGCCCTCAACTTCTTCCGAGCCCGCCACGCCGAGGCCCTGGAGTGGAACGAGCGCAGCCGACGGCAGGCCGGGGGACTGTGGCCGTACCACGCCCTCGGGCGCACGGTCGCCGACCGCAACTGCGTGGCCGTCCACGACCTGTCCGGCATCCGCCGCCCGGCACAGCCGTCCGCGCCGCCCCGTTCGCCCCAAGGGATGACGGCCGACCCGAACCCCCGCCTGGATGTGGCCTGAGACACGGCGCCTCCGTAGCGTGGACGCATGTCGACCCTGTGGGAACTCATGCACGACTGCATCCCTGACGACCACGCCCGCCAGGTCACCTCGCGCTACTACCTCGACGAGGCCATGAGCTCGCCGCGGGCCCCGGACCGGGTGGTCGACCTCGGATGCGGGCGTGGCACCTCGGCCGGGCTCTTCCGCCGGCACGCCCCGGACGTGCGGTGGGTGGGGCTCGACATCCGTGACTCCCCGGAGGCCGCGCAGCGTTCGCCCGGCGGCGACCCGGTGGTGTACTTCGACGGCGTCAACATGCCGTTCCGCTCCGACGCGCTGCCGCTGATCTACTCGCACCAGGTCTTCGAACACGTCGCCCGGCCCAGAGAACTGCTCGCGGAGGTGGGCCGGGTGCTGCGTCCGGGTGGGCTGTTCATCGGCAGCACCTCCCAGTTCGAGCCCTACCACTCCTTCAGCCTGTGGAACTACACCCCTTACGGCTTCCGGCTGCTGGTGGAGGAGGCCGGGCTCGCCCTGGAGGAGATCCGGCCCTCGCTCGACGGCGTGACCCTGATCATGCGCACCTACCACTCCTCGCGGAAGAAGGAGTACGGCCGGTTCTGGCAGACGGAGTCGCCGCTCAACACGGAGATCGACACCTGGGCACGCAAGAGCGGACGGCACACGGCCCTGGTGAACCTGCGCAAGCTCACGTTCTGCGGCCAGTTCGCCTTCCGGGTGACCAAGCCGGTCGCGAGCGCCTGACCCCGCCGCCCGCACCACGGGTGGGGTCCGTTCCCCGGACTCCCGACCCGGCCTCAGTTCCGTGGTCCGAACGCCGTCAGGAAGCGGTCGCGGAATCGGTTCATCGCCCAGATCGGGGCGTCCCCGGCCGGCTTCAGACCCGGCGTCCAGCCCCAGCCGGCCACCCGGTCCAGGACCTTCGGGTCATGGGCGACGATCGTGATCGGTACGTCCCGGCGCGGGCTGCCCGCGACGACCTCCGGGCGGGGCTGGTGGTCGCCGAGGAACACCAGGACCGTGTTCTCGTCGGCGTAGCGCCGCATGAACCCGATCAGACCGCGCAGCGAGTACTCGACGGAGACCCGGTACTCCGTGCGTACGCTCTCCGGGTCCTTCCAGACCTCCGCCGGGTCCTTGCCCGCCCCCTGGATCGGCCCGAAGACCGAGCCGTCGCCCAGGTCCTTCCAGCCGATCATGCGGGGCAGGGGCGCCCAGGGCTGGTGGCTGGAGGCGAGGACGATCTCCGCCATCATCGGGCGCCGGTTCTTCCTGCCGAACTCCAGGCGTTCGAAGGCCTCCAGCGTGAACTGGTCGGGGACCGGGCTCCAGCTGAAGTACGGGCCACGGTAGCCCAGGTGGGTGGAGTCGTAGGAGCGGTCCAGGCCGAAGAACCCGGCCTCCGGCCAGGCCCGGCGTACGCCCGGGACGACCCCGACCGTGCGCCACGCACCGGTCTTGCGGAAGTACTTGTTGAGGGTCATCCGGTCGCCGGAGACGAGGTCGCGGTAGCGCTGCTGGTTGTTGATCCACAGACCGGACAGCAGCGTGGCGTGGCACATCCAGCTGCCCGCCCCGATCACCGGCGACCGCAGCCAGCCGCTGCGCGCGTCGAAACCGGCCGCCTTCAGGGACGCGGTGCCCTCCGTGAGGACCGCGCCGACCTGCCGGGCCATCGCCGGGTCCTCGATCGCCGTGCGGCCGTAACTCTCGACGAACGTGAACAGCACGTCCTTGCCGCGCAGGCCCGTGAGCAGCCGGTCCGGTGGCGTGCTGGCGAAGGCGTCGACGGCGGCCTCCGCATCGAAGACCCGGGCGTCGGCGAGCTCGGCACGGACCGCCCGCACCCGCTCGTCCACCAGCTGCGCGGCCAGCGTCGAGGCGACGGGGGCACCGCCCACCTGGAGGCCGAACGTCGCACAGGTGACCCAGGCGACGGCCAGCACCAGGGTGATACGGCCCGCGGGCGGGCGCCTGCGCGCCATCCGGTCGGCGAGCCGCAGCGTGGCGAGAACGGTGAGGGCCGGCACGGCCACCACGAGCAGCAGCGCCCCGGCGATCGCGAGCACCTCACTGGTCCGGCCGAACGACTCGCGCACATAGTCCGCCGCGTCGTCCAGCAGGATCCAGTCGAGCACCAGGTCGAAGGGGCGTTGCAACACCGAGTAGAACCCCATGTCCAGGAACTTCACGAGCGTCAGCACACCGAGCAGCACGCCCGCCCCCACCGCCGTGACCCGCCGCGCCCGCCGGGGCAGCACCAGCAGTACGGCAGCGAGCACGATCCCCTCGACCGGGATCCGCAGGAACGCCGGCGGCGTGAGCAGGTCGAGCCGGTTCGGCAGCGCCAGCGTGCCCAGCAGCACAACGCCGGCCAGGACCGTCGCCCCCACCGCGACCCCCCGGGCGAGAGGCGGGTGGCTCCGCCGCCGGCCGACGTCACCGCCGGACCCGGGCTGTGCGGGCGGGGCCTTCGACGGGGCTTCGGCGTCCGGCGGCTGAGGAGGCGTGAGGTGCGGCACCGGAGGTCCTTCCGAACGGCCGTCGTAACACTGTGCGCATGATCCACATCGAATCGTGCGCACAGAGTACGGCTCCCGGGCCGCCCCGCCGCGGTGGCACACCCGCGCGCCCTACCGGTCGGCGGCCACCGCCACCTCCCGTGCCCACCGGTAGTCCGCCTTGCCGCTCGGCGATCGCTGGATGGACTCGGCGATCACCAGCTGACGGGGGATCTTGTATCCGGCCAGCTGGGTACGGCAGTGGGTCTGGATGTCCGTGAGAGAGGGCCGGCCGGCGCCCTCGCGCAGCTGTACCACGGCCGCCACATGGCTGCCCCACCTGGCGTCCGGCACCCCGGCCACCAGCGCGTCGTACACGTCCGGATGAGACTTCAGCGCCTGCTCGACCTCCTCCGGGTACACCTTCTCGCCGCCGGTGTTGATGCACTGCGAGCCCCGGCCGAGCACCGTGACGACCCCGTCCTCGTCGACCGTGCCCATGTCGCCGAGGAGCACCCAGCGCCGGCCGTCCTTCTCGAAGAACGTCTCGGCCGTTTTCCGCGGGTCGTTGTAGTAGCCGAGCGGGACATGGCCGCTCTGCGCGACCCGGCCGATCTCGCCCACCGCGACCGGCTCATGCGTGGCCGGATCGACCACCCACGTACGGGAGTTCACGCGGACGCGGAACTGGCTGCCGGCCCCGGAGTCGTTCGTCGCGGTTCCGTTGAAGCCGGACTCGGAGGACCCGAAGTTGTTCAGCAGCATGCAGTTCGGGACGAGTTCGCCGAACTGCCGGCGTACGGTCTCGGAGAGGATCGCGCCGGAGGAGGAGACACTGAACATGGAGGAGCAGTCGGTGCCCTTCATCGGTCCCTTCAGGGCGTCGATCAGCGGGCGCAGCATCGCGTCGCCGACCAGCGACATGCTGGTGACCCTCTCTTTCTCGACGGTCCGCAGTACCTCCTCGGGCACGAACCGGCGGTGGATCACCACCCGTTGCCCGAAGTTGAAGCCGATGAACGTCGTGAGGGTCGACGTGCCGTGCATCAGCGGGGGAGTGGGGAAGAAGGTGATCCCCGTGCCGCCCGCCGCGACCCGCTCGGCCAGCTCCTCCGGCCGCTTCACCGGTTCACCGGTCGGCGCGCCGCCGCCCAACCCCGCGAAGAACAGGTCCTCCTGACGCCACATCACTCCCTTGGGCAGCCCGGTGGTGCCGCCGGTGTAGATGATGAACTGGTCGTCCGCCGAGCGTGCCGGGAAGCCCCGCTCGGGCGAGCCCGCCGCCTCGGCCTCCGCGAAGGACACGGCCTTCGGGCCGGACTCCGGCTCGCCCACCCGCACCAGGTGCCGCAGCTTCGGCGCCCGCGGCAACGCCGCCGCCACCCGGTCGCCGAACTCCGCGTCGAAGACCAGCGCGACCAGGTCGGCGTCCCGGTAGAGGTATGCCAGCTCCTCTTCGACATAGCGGTAGTTGACATTGACCGGCACGATGCGCGCCTTCAGGCAGCCGAGCACCGTCTGGAGGTACTCGACCCCGTTGTAGAGGTGCAGCCCGAGATGCTCGCCCGGGCGGATCCCGCTGTCGGCCAGATGGTGGCCGATGCGGTTGGCGGCCGCGTCCAGCTCCGCGTAGGTCAGCCGGCGTTCCGCACCCGTGCCGGGGTGGTCGAGGTAGACGAGTGCCTCGCGGTCCGCGGCCACGTCGACGACCGACTCGAACAGATCGGCAAGGTTGTACTCCACCGCTCCTCCTGACCCCGGCAAACCCTGGCGAAGAATGGCGCACTTGTCGGTTCGCCGGTCATCAGAGCAAAGGGCGCGGCAAGTGGGAAGGGTTCGCGCGAAGAAATCTGACTGTCTGTCAGAAAACCCTTGAAGTGCCTCCCGCCCTACTGCAACCTGTTCTCGTTCCGGCAGAGGGGAGCGGTCCATGGATGGGACGGAACACCTCACCGTACGGCGCGAGGGCGCCACACTGGTGCTCACGCTGAACAGGCCCGAGGCGAAGAACGCGCTCTCGATCTCCATGCTCGTCGGCCTCCACGACGGCTGGATCGAGGCCGACGAGGACGACGCGGTCCGCTCGATCGTGCTCACCGGAGCCGGCGGCGCCTTCTGCGCCGGGATGGACCTCAAAGCGCTGGCCGGACGGGGCATGGCGGGCGAGCACCTCCGCGACCGGCTGAAGGCCGACCCGGACCTGCACTGGAAGGCGATGCTCCGCCATCATCGCCCGCGCAAACCGGTGATCGCCGCCGTCGAGGGCCACTGCGTCGCCGGCGGTACCGAGATCCTCCAGGGCACCGACATCAGGGTCGCGGGCGAGTCCGCGACCTTCGGGCTCTTCGAGGTGAGACGCGGGCTCTTCCCGATCGGCGGCTCCACGGTCCGGCTGCCACGCCAGATCCCGCGCACCCACGCCCTGGAGATGCTGCTCACCGGACGGCCGTACACCGCCCGCGAGGCCGCCGGCATCGGGCTCGTCGGCCATGTCGTCCCGGACGGCGGCGCCCTCGACAAGGCCCTGGAGATCGCCGAACAGATCAACGCATGTGGGCCGCTGGCGGTCGAGGCCGTCAAGGCGTCGGTGTACGAGACGGCGGAGATGACGGAGGCGGACGGGCTGGCCGCGGAGCTGAAGCGTGGGTGGCCGATCTTCGACACGGCCGATGCGACGGAAGGTGCTCGTGCCTTCGCCGAGAAGCGACCGCCTGTTTACAAGCGTGCGTGAGCCGGAGGTGCGTCGGACGCCACGGGCCGGTGGTGGCTGGTCGCGCCCACCCGGCGGAGCCGCGGATGTCTACGCCCCGTGCCCCTGAGGGGGCGCGATTCATCGACCTTCTGAAGGAGGCAAGCCCCTTATGCCAGAAGTCCTCAAAGCGCCCCTCGTCGTCGAGTTCCCCTTCACCCGCTCCCTCGGCCCGGTCCAGAGCGCCTTCCTCACCGGACTGCGCGAACGCGTCGTCCTCGGTGTGAAGACCGGCGACGGCCGCGTCCTCGTGCCGCCCGTCGAGTACGACCCGGTCACCGCCGAGGAGATCCGCGACCTGGTCGAGGTCGCCCCCACCGGCACCGTCACCACCTGGGCCTGGAACCACGAACCCCGCCGCGGCCAGCCCCTCGGTACCCCCTTCGCCTGGGTCCTGGTCCGTCTCGACGGCGCCGGCACCGCCCTGCTGCACGCTCTCGACGCCCCCAGCCCCGAGGCCGTCCGCACCGGCATGCGGGTCCGCGTCCGCTGGGCCGAGGAGCGGTCGGGCGCCATCACCGACATCGCCTGCTTCGAACCGTACGACGGGGAAGCGACCGAACCGGCCGGCCACAGCGGCGAGTTCGAGGACGCCGTGCACGGCATCGTCGCCCACGCCCGCCTCGACTACACCTACTCGCCGGGCCGTGCCCAGTCCGCCTACATCAACGCCCTGTCCACCCGGCGTACCTACGGCGAGCGCTGCCCCTCCTGCCGAAAGGTGTACGTCCCGCCGAGGGGTGCCTGCCCCACCTGCGGGGTGGCCACAGCAGAACAGGTCGAAGTGGGTCCCCGGGGCACGGTCACCACCTTCTGCATCGTCAACATCAAGGCGAAGAACCTCGACATCGAGGTGCCGTACGTCTACGGGCACATCGCCCTCGACGGCGCCGGCCTCGCCCTGCACGGCCGGATCGGGGGCATCCCCTACGACCAGGTGCGGATGGGCCTCAGGGTCGAGCCCGTGTGGACCGAGGGGGCCCGCTTCCCCGACCACTACCGGCCGACCGGCGAACCGGACGCGGACTACGAGACGTACAAGGAGCTGCTGTGACCGCACCGACGCGGGACATCGCGGTCGTCGCCTTCGCGCAGACCGACCACCGGCGCACCAGCGAGGAGCTCTCCGAGGTGGAGATGCTCATGCCGGTGCTGCACGACGTCCTCGAACAGACCGGGCTGCGCACCGCCGACATCGGCTTCACCTGCTCCGGCTCCAGCGACTACCTGGCCGGCCGCGCTTTCTCCTTCACCCTCGCCCTCGACGGCGTCGGTGCCTGGCCGCCGATCTCCGAGTCGCACGTCGAGATGGACGGCGCCTGGGCGCTGTACGAGGCGTGGACCAAGCTGCTCACCGGGGACGCCGACACCGCCCTCGTCTACTCGTACGGCAAGTCCTCACCCGGCTCCGTCCGGGACGTGCTCACCCGCCAGCTCGACCCCTACTACCTGGCCCCCCTCTGGCCGGACTCCGTCGCCCTCGCCGCGCTCCAGGCGCAGGCCCTCATCGACGCGGGCCACACCGACGAGCCCGCGCTGGCCGCGGTCGGCGCCCGCAGCCGCGCGGACGCCGGCGCCAACTCCCACGCCCAGCTCCGGGGTTCGGTACCGCAGGGGGCCTACCAGGTACGGCCGCTGCGCACCGGCGACTGCCCGCCCATCGGGGACGGGGCCGCCGCGGTGATCCTCGCCGCCGGGGAACGGGCCCGCGCGCTGTGCTCCCGGCCGGCCTGGATCCGGGGCATCGACCACCGCATTGAGGCGCACGGACTCGGCGTCCGCGACCTGACCGACGCACCGTCCGCCCGGCTCGCCGCCGAGCGCGCCGGCGCCTTCGAACGGCCCGTCGACACCGCCGAGCTGCACGCGCCGTTCAGCTCGCAGGAAGTCGTCCTGCGCAGGGCGCTGCGGCTCGGCGACGACGTACGGGTGAACCCCTCCGGCGGGGCCCTCGCCGCCAACCCGATCATGGCGGCCGGGCTGATCCGTATCGGCGAGGCCGCCGCCCGCATCCACCGCGGCGACTCCGACCGCGCCCTCGCCCACGCCACCTCCGGGCCCTGTCTGCAGCAGAACCTGGTCGCCGTACTCGAAGGGGACCCGTTGAAGAGCCCCGCTCAGGAAGGGGATCCGCGATGAGCAAGGAGCCCGTGGCCGTCGTAGGGGTCGGCCAGACCAAGCACGTGGCGGCCCGGCGGGACGTGTCGATCGCCGGGCTGGTCCGGGAGGCCGCGCGACGCGCCCTCGACGACGCCGAGCTGAGCTGGGCCGACATCGACGCCGTCGTCATCGGCAAGGCGCCCGACTTCTTCGAGGGCGTGATGATGCCCGAGCTCTACCTGGCGGACGCGCTGGGGGCGGTCGGCAAACCCATGTTGCGGGTCCACACGGCGGGGTCCGTCGGCGGCTCCACGGCGCTCGTCGCGGCCAACCTCGTCGCCGCCCGCGTCCACCCCACCGTGCTGACCCTCGCCTTCGAAAAACAGTCCGAGTCCAACGCCATGTGGGGGCTGTCCCTGCCGATCCCCTTCCAGCAGCCGCTGCTGGCGGGCGCGGGCGGTTTCTTCGCCCCCCACGTGCGGGCCTACATGCGGCGCAGCGGCGCCCCCGACACCGTCGGCTCGCTGGTCGCCTACAAGGACCGCCGCAACGCGCTCAAGAACCCCTACGCCCACCTCCACGAACACGACATCACCCTGGAGAAGGTCCAGGCGTCCCCCATGTTGTGGGACCCCATCCGCTACTCGGAGACCTGCCCCTCCTCCGACGGCGCCTGCGCCATGGTCCTCACCGACCGGGCAGGGGCCGCGCGCTCCCCGAAACCGCCCGCCTGGATGCTGGGCGGCGCCATGCGCAGCGAACCCACCCTGTTCGCCGGCAAGGACGCCGTCTCGCCGCAGGCCGGCAAGGACTGCGCGGCCGACGTCTACCGGCAGGCCGGGATAGCCGACCCGCGCCGGGACATCGACGCCGTCGAGATGTACGTACCGTTCTCGTGGTACGAGCCCATGTGGCTGGAGAACCTCGGCTTCGCCGCCGAGGGCGAGGGCTGGAAACTCACCGAATCGGGCGTCACCGAACTCGACGGGGACCTCCCCGTCAACATGTCGGGCGGAGTGCTCTCCACCAATCCGATCGGCGCCTCCGGCATGATCCGCTTCGCCGAGGCCGCCCTCCAGGTCCGCGGCCAGGCCGGAGAACACCAGGTGGACGGCGCCCGCAAGGTGCTCGGGCACGCCTACGGCGGCGGCTCCCAGTTCTTCTCGATGTGGCTGGTCGGCGCCACGGCCCCCGACTCCTGAAAGGACCCCGTCACGTGGCCTGTTGAGTGCCGGAACCGAAAGCTAGGCTGGCCGCGGACGACGTATTCGGGAGGAGCACGGACGTGGCCGAGAGCACCATCCAGCAGCAGTCGGTACTGGGCTGGGACAAGCCGGAGCTGGACCTCAGCGAGGCCGAGTGGCAGTCCAGCAGCCGTGGCCTGGGGGATGTCCAGATCGCCTTTGTCGAGGGATTCATCGCGATGCGCAACAGCGGCCGCCCGCAGAGCCCTTCCCTCATCTTCACCCCCGCCGAATGGGGCGCCTTCGTGTCGGGGGCCCGGGAGGGCGAGTTCGACCTGACCTGAGCATCCCCCCCACGCTTCCGCGGCAGAGAGGCGAACCGGGGGGCGTTCCGCAAGGATTTCCGGACACGTGACCAGCAGCGCCCTTCCGGGGCCGCCGCCTGAGACAGGCTGGCCCCGGACAGGGAAGGTCGTATTCCGGAGGTGGGCAACGATGAGCACTGCGCCGGTCATCGCCGCGGTGGACGGTTCGGACGACAGCCTGCGCGCCCTGGACTGGGCCCTCGACGCGGCCCGGCGACGGGACGCTCCGCTGCGGGTGGTGCATGTGCGCCAGTACGCCGCCTGGGGGCAGCCGGACGTCATGGTCGCGGGAGAAGCCGACACGGCCGGCGACCCCGTCCTCGACGAGGTCGGCGACCGGCTGGCCGCCGACGCCGGGGGACCGGCCGTGGAGTACGTCGCCATGGAGGGCATTCCGTCCGCACTGCTGCCCGAACTGGGCTCCGACGCCCAGCTGTTGGTGCTCGGCTCCCGGGGCCGCGGCGGCTTCGCCAGTCTGATCCTGGGCTCCAACGGCATGGCCGCCGCCCGCGACGCCCAGTGCCCGGTCGTCGTCGTACCCAGACCGGGGCGCGAGGTCCCCGACGAGTTCCCCACGCGGCCCGGGCCCCGGGTCGTCGTCGGCGTGGACGTGGACAGCCCCGACGACGCCACCCTCGCGTTCGCTTTCGGGGAGGCCGCCCGGCGCGGCGCCCGGCTCCAGGTGATCGCCGCCTACCCGTGGCCGGTCCAGTTCTGGGCCACGGCCGGAGAGCTCGCCCCGCCGACCGTCGACCAGGACGAGGTCGAGCAGGAGACCCGCACCCTCGCCGAGGGCTTCCTCGCCCCGCACCTCAAGGAGCACCCGAACCTGCCCATCGAGCTCCTCGCGCTGCCCGGAGACGCGGCCGGCGCCCTGGTCGCCGCCTCCAAGGCCGCCGAATTGGTCGTCGTCGGGCGGCATCGACGGCGCCTGCTCGCCCCGGCCCGCATGATCGGCTCGGTCACCCAGGCCGTCCTGCTGCACGCGGCGAGCCCGATCGCGGTGATCCCGCCGCCACCGTCCGAAGAGTCCTGAAGTGCCCTGTCAAGCCCCCTGGCTCAGTAACCGTCAGTAGGGAGCGGATCACGCTCATCAGGCGTACGCTGAGCTGCCTGCACGCCACGGTGCGCGCCCGCTCCCCGCGCTCGCGCATCACCGTGGCAGGGGGTGGTCATGGGACAGCGGGTCCTTCGGAGCCGACGGACGCTCTACGAACGTGAGAGTGAACTCGCCGCCGTCGACGAGGCGTTGGCCGAACTCACCGGTCTGAGCGCGCACGGCGCGGCACCGGCCGACCGGCCGCACGGCGCGCTGCTCACCTTCGCCGGCCGCGCCGGCATCGGCAAGACCACGCTCCTCGCCGAGGTCCGCCGCCGCGCCGCCGCCCAGGGGTGCACGGTGCTCTCCGCCCGCGGCGGCGACCAGGAACAGCGCGTCGCCTTCCACGTCGCCCGCCAGCTCCTGCAACCCCGCCTCGCCGGCGCACCGGAGGCCGAACTCCGCGCCTCACTGGGCAGTTGGTACGACATCGTCGGCCCCGCCCTGGGCCTGTGCGCCCCCACCGAGGGCGCCCCGCCCGACCAGCAGGGCCTGCGCGACGGCCTCGACTGGGTGCTCACCCACCTCGTGGTGCGCCAGGCGCCGATGGTCCTCGTCCTCGACGACGCGCACTGGGCCGACCCCGAATCCCTGGGCTGGCTCGCCGCGTTCGCACCCCGCGCCGAGCAACTCCCGCTGCTCGTCGTCGTCGCCTACCGGCCGGACGAACTCCCGGACCACGCCGAGTCGTTGCGCGGACTGCCCGGCCGGGCCGGCGGCCGCCCGCACGACCTGGAACCGCTCAGCGCCGACGCCGTCGCCGGCCTGGTCCGCGAGAGCCTTGGCGCGCACGCCGACGACGCCTTCTGCCACGAGTGCTGGGCCGTCACCGCCGGCAACCCCTTCGAGACCGTCGAACTGACCGCCAAGGTCCACGACCGGGGCCTCGACCCCACCGAGGCCGGCGCGCCCCTGCTGCGTGACCTCGCCGCCGCCGTCAAGGGCAGCGGGCTGATCGCCCGGCTGGAACGCCTCGGCCCCTCCACCGTCCGGTTCGCCTGGGCCTGTGCCGTCCTCGGCACCGAGATCCATCCCGCGCTCGCCGCCGCCGTCGCCGGCCTCGGCCACGAGGAGGCCGCCGACGCCGCCGACGCCCTGCGCGGCGTCCGTGTCCTCACCGGCGCCGACACCCTGGAGTTCGTCCACCCCCTGATCGCCACCGCCGTCTACCGGGCCATCCCGCCCAGCGTCCGGGTCGCCCTGCACGGCCAGGCCGCCTGGTGCGTCACCGACGACGGTCAGGGCGCCGCCACCGCCGCCCGCCACCTCTTGGAAACCCACCCCGAGGGCGACCCCTGGGTCGTCCAGCGGCTGCGCGCCGCCGCCGGCGAGACCCTGCGGGCCGGCGCTCCCGACGCCGCCTGCCGCTACCTCGCCCGGGCCCTGCGCGAGCCGCCGTCCGCCAAGGACCGCGCCGCCGTCCTCTACGAACTCGGCAGCGCCTCCCTGCTCACCGAACCCGCCACCACCGTCAACCATCTGCGCGCGGCCCTCGCGGAACCCATCGCCGAGCCCGGGCTGCGCCAGAACATCGTCTACCGCCTCTCCCAGGTGCTCGCCCACAGCGACCGGCTCGCCGAGGCCTCCGAGACCCTTGCCCGGGAGATCCGGGTGACCGGCGACGCCCGGGTCCGGCTGCGGATGCTCTCCGAACAGTTCATGTGGGACGCCTTCCGCGCCGACGAACCCGACCACCCCTCCCGCTCCCGCCGGCTGGCCCGGCTCGCCGACCGGCTCCAGGGCCGCGACCTCACCGAGCGGTACATCATCGGCCTGCGTACCTGGGACGCGGTCCAGCGCGGCGAGCCCGCGCAGGTCGCGCTCCACCACGCCGAGCGCGCCCTCGCCGGCGGCCTGGGCTGGGCCGAGTCGGACCGCGGTTTCGAGGTGCCCGTCCTGGTCGCCCTCGCCTTCATGTACGCCGACCGGCCCGACCGCACCGAGGAACTCTTCGCCACCGGCACCGCCGACTTCGAACGCCAGGGCTGGCGCGGCGCACACCTCTCCTTCGCGTACACCCTCCACGGTTACGTCCGCTACCGGCGCGGACGCCTCGCCGAGGCGGAGGACCTGGTCCGCTCCGGACTGCGCCTCGCCGAACGCGTCGGCCCCGGCACCCCCGTTTACTGGTACGCGGTCGGCACCCTCGTCCAGACCCTGCTCGCCCGCGGCCGCACCGACGAGGCCACCCAGGTCGCCGAGGAGCACTCCTTCCACGAGCCCTTCCCGGCGGCCGTGGTCTTCCCCGACGCCCAGACGGTCTACGGCGAACTGCTCCTCGCGCGCGGCCTCACCCAGGACGCGGCGGCCGAGCTCGCGGCCGCGGGCCGCCGTCTCGAACCACGCGGTATCCGCAACCCCGCGTGGTGCCCCTGGCAGCTCCACCTGGCCCGCGCCGAGAGCCACGACACACCCGACCGCGCCCTGGCCACGGCCCTGGAAGCGGTCGGCCGCGCCCGCCAGTTCGGCGCCCCCTCGGCGATCGGCCAGGCCCTGCGCACCGCGGCGGAGGTCACGACGGGGGCCGCCCGCCTGACCTACCTCAAGGAGGCGGTGACCCACCTGGAACACTCCCCGGCAGCCTATGAACTGGCGTGCGCGCTGGTGGCCCTGGGCACAGAGCTCCACGACCCCGCCCACCTCCGCAAGGGCCTGGAGGCGGCCGAGCAGTGCGGGGCGGACGGCCTGGCCGACGAGGCGCGAGCCCAACTGGCAGCGGTGGAGACGGCGGCTCGGTAGCAGCCGTCAGCGACGACCCACCCAGGCGCGCGGGGCCGCATCCGACATGCGGCTCCGCCGCGCGGGGGCCGGCGGCGAGTTCGACGGCCGGACCGAGGCCGCTACCGGTGCCGGCGCGGGCGCTCCCGACGAGACGGGGCGCCCGGCTGCTGGAGCCGGCGAAGGCGCCATGGGCCGTCACGATCGCGGGCTTGGTCCGTCCGGGTCCCACGTGGTGAGGCCGTCCGCCGACCACGGACGGTCCGGGATGCGGGAGGGTGCGTTTCGTTGGAACGTTGTCGTGTTCGAGGGTGCCGCCCCGCGTGCCTGGAGCGCGACGGTGCCCGTCGACGGGTCGAGGAGAAGGAATGAGTGGCCTGCTGTCCGACGTTCTCGAGGCCCACGGCGGCGTGCGGCGGTGGGAGCAGCTGACGACCGCGACGGCCACCATCGTCAGCGATGGCGAACTCTTCGCGGCCAAGGGCCTGCCTCAGGACCTCCAGCCGCGCCGAATGACCATCGGTCTGCACGAGGAACGCGCGTCGGTGAGTCCCTTCGGCTCCCCCGACCAGCACACCGACTTCACGCCCGGCCGGGTAGCGATCATGCGGAGCGACGGCACGGTCGTCGCCGAGCGTCTCGACCCGCGCACATCGTTCTCGGGGCACGTCCTGGACACCCCCTGGGATCCGCTGGACCGTGCCTACTTCAACGGCTACGCGCTGTGGACGTACCTGACCACACCGTTCTTCATGATCATGGACGGCATGGCCGTGGAGGAGAAGGAGCCGTGGACCGAATCGCCGACCGAGGCCTGGCGCCGTCTGCGGATCACCTTCCCGGACACCATCGCAAGCCACAGCACGGTCCAGGACTTCTACTTCGGGGACGACCTTCTCCTCAGACGGCACGACTACCACGTGGACATCGCCGGCGGCTTCGCGGCCGCCCAGTACGTCACCGACTTCGAGGAAGGGGACGGCATCAAGTTCCCGACCAGGCGTCGCGCGTATCTGCGCGGGCCCGACGGACGCCCCGACCACGATCACGTCATGGTGAGCATCGACCTGAGCGACGTGCGCTTCTCATGACGCATGTCCGGGCGCACCCATCGAGGTGGCGCGGCGGTGGGGAAAGCGCCGCGGCCCCGTACCATGGACCGCATGTCGTTCCTCCGTCGCCGCAGCGCCACTCCCGCCGGCCCCGACTTCGACGTTCTGGCCATGGACCCGGGCGACTGGCCCGGCAACCTCGGCGCCGGGCTGCTGCCCGCCCCCGACGGCACCTGCCAGGGCGTCTTCCTGCGCTACGACCTCTTCGGCGGCCGCGGCCCCGCGATGATCATCGGCAACCTCCCCGAGGGCTCCCCGGCCCGCGAGGTCGCGGAGGACGAGGTCCCCTTCGAGGTCGGCCAGCTGCTGCTCGCGCTGGAGAACGACGAGGACGTCACCGTCGTCGGCACCGAGGACATGCCGGTGCTGCAGGGCGACAACCTGCTGATCGTGCGCCGCCTCAAGCTCTCCGAGAGCCGGATCTCCTGCGTCCAGTTCGACCGCAGCGACGGCGTCCTCGTCACCATCGCGGCCTGGGACCGCCCGATCACGGACGACCTGTACGCCCTGCTGAAACCACTCCCGGCGGAGCTGTTCCAGCAGGGCTGACATCGCTTACCGCCGCCCCCACCGGCCGGCGGGCGCCACCGTCACGTCGGCCGCGCGGACGAACCCGACCCGGTGGCCGTACTGGATCTCGTAGTACAGGTCCTTGCCGACCACGACCCGGTGCGAGGCGGTGTCGAAGGTGACCGCGTAGTAGTACTGGCCCGGCACCACGTCACCGACCACGTACTCCTGGCCCGCGGGGATGGTGTACGGCAGCGCCGACACCGCCTGCGCGGGTACCCCGGAAGGGTACGCGGCCGCCTCCGGATAGGCACGGCCGTACACCGGGATGCTGGTCAGGCCCGCCTTGGGTGTCACCACCAGCCCGGTCGCGGTCACCGCCGTCGGCGCCTTCGCCGGGTTCCTGAACCAGGCCTTCTGCCCCAGGTACCAGATCGCCGTCCAGTCGCCCCAGGTGTCCGCCACCGCGTACTGCTGGCCGGTGGAGACCCGCGAGGAGAGATCGTTCACGTCGACCGTCGGTGCCCTGCCGAGGCCGATGTCCTTGATCAGGGCCGAGTTCTCGTCATGGTCGGAGTACAGCCGTACCTCGCCGGAACCGTGTGCGGTGCACGGCTGGCCGCTGGTGACGCAGCCGGTGTACGTCGGCTGGTTCGTGGCGTAGTCCGGCAGGATCGTCACCAGACCGCCCTTCTTGCCCGCCGTGCGCTTGAAGGGGTGCTCCAGCAGCTCGAAGTAGTGCCGCCAGTCCCAGTACGGGCCGGGGTCGGTGTGCATCCCGGGGATCGTCGAGGTGGTCGGCCCCGGCACGTTCTCATGGCCGAGGATGTGCTGCCGGTCCAGCGGGATGCCGTACTCGGTGGTCAGGTACTTCACCAGCCGGGCCGACGACCGGTACATCGCCTCCGTGTACCAGGCGTCCGGCGCGGCGAGGAAACCCTCGTGCTCGATGCCGATCGACTTGGCGTTGATGTACCAGTTGCCCGCATGCCAGGCCACGTCCTTCGCCTTGACGTGCTGGGCGATCAGACCGTCGGTGGAACGGATGGTGTAGTTCCAGGACACATAGGTGGGGTCCTGGACCAGGTTGATGGTCCCGTCCCAGGCGCCCTCCGTGTCATGGATGACGATGTACTTGATGCTCTGCGAGGAGGGCCGGTCGCCGACGTCGTGGTTGCCGTAGTCGTTGTCCCCGAACTCCTCGTAGGGCGCCGGGATCCATGCGCACGACACCGTTGTCGGGCATTCCGTGTCGTCCGCCGCCACCGTGCGCAGCCCGGTCAGCTTCAGTTGCGCGGTGTCGGCCTTCAGGTCCGGCTGGGCGGCGAGGGTGACGCGCTCTCCCTCGTCCGTGGTGCGTACCTGGCCCGTGTGGAGGACGTCGAACACGTCGTTCGCGTACGCCGCCGCGGTCGCCGAGTCGTCGGCGCCGGAGAAGCGGGCGACCGCGCCGTACCAGTCGGCCGGGTCGGCGCTGAGCGGCTGGTGCAGGGACCGCTGGGCGGCCGCGAGCAGGGCGGCGCCGCCGGCGACGTTCGACGCCGGATCGGATCGCAGCTTCCCCGCCGGGATGCCGGTCAGCCGGGCGGCCCGGAGGAGGGTCTTGAGACGGGCCGGGAGCGCGGAGTCCGCCGGCACCTTGACGCCGGGGTGCAGGGCCGGCCGGGCACTGTCGCCGCGGGCGTCCTCGGTGCCGTCGGCGAAGTGCTCGCCGGTGGTGGCCAGCGCGGTGTGCGCGTCGGTGAGGTGCATCGGGCCGTAGCCACCCGTCACACTCGGCGCGCCGTCATGGGTGTCCCAGCGGGACTGGAGATAGGAGACGGCCAGCAGAACGCTCTGCGGCACGTGGTACTCGGTCGCGGCGGACGCGAACGCCCGCTGGAGCAGTCCGGTGGACGACGCTGTCCCGCCGGGCGGCGGGGCGGCGCCCAGCAACGGCAAGAGCAGTGCCGCGGACCCGACGGCCGCCGCCGCCCTCCGCATGTGTCTGCCGCCGCGAGTGGGCGCTGGCTCGGTGACGGATCCTCGCAATGCGGCCTCCTGGGGCGATCGAGCGCGACGGGGCGTGCGGGGCTGAGCGTGGCTCAGTGGTACCGGCTTGCCGACGATCCGTCAATCATGCCCAGTGGAGGGAGAATTCCCATGTCATACGATGATCGTGGGAGTTTCGCGCCGGAGGCTCCCGGCCTGCGCGGCGTCAGTGGCGTATACCAGTGAACAGTACGGTCAGCCGAGAAATCCGCGGCGCGCAGCCGTCCTGAGCGCACCGCGGATTCTCGTCCCCGTCAGCGAGTGCCGACCGCTGCGCGCACGGCCCGACGGGCCAGCTGGCAGTCGTCGTGCAGCCGCCGGAGCAGCAGCCGCTGTTCCTCGCCGGTCGGCGCGGCACCCGGGTGGGCCGTACCCGGTGCCGCCGGGGCCGCGTCGTGCATCGAACGCTGCACGGCGGTCTCGTAGGTCCGGATCTCCCGGGTGAGGACCAGCATCAGGTTCACCAGGAAGGCGTCCCGGGACGCGGGCCCCGCCGACTGGGCGATCTGGCTGATCTGACGACGCGCCACCGGGGCGTCCGCGAGAACGGACCACAGCGTCGCCAGGTCGTACCCCGGCAGATACCAGCCCGCGTGCTCCCAGTCCACCAGCACTGGACCGGCCGGCGACAGCAGGATGTTCGAGAGCAGGGCGTCGCCGTGACAGAACTGGCCCATCCCTTGCCGGCCCGCCGCGACCGCGATGCCGTGCAGCAGCTTCTGCAAGTCACCCATGTCCCGGTCGGTGAGCAGACCCAGCTCGTGGTACCGGGAGATGCGGGCCGCGTAGTCCACCGGCGCGTCGAAGGTGCCCGCCGGGGGCCGCCAGGCGTTGAGCCGGCAGATCGCGCCCAGGGCGGCCCGGATGTCCGCCCGGGGCGGAGCCTCCGCCGGGTGGCGCTGTACCGCCGCCACCCGGCCGGGCATCCGCTCGATCACCAGCGTGCAGTTGTCCGGGTCCGCCGCGATCAGTCTCGGCACCCGGATCGGCGGCCGGTGCCGGACGAACGAGCGGTATGCCGCTATTTCGTGGCGGATCCGCTCCGCCCAGGCGGGGGAGTGGTCCAGTAGACACTTGGCCACGGCCGTGCTGCGCCCCGTCGTCCCGACGAGGATCACGGACCGCCCGGAGCGCCGCAGCACCTGCACCGGAGCGAACTCCGGGCAGATCCGGTGCACCGACGCGATCGCGGTGCGCAGCTGTGCGCCCTGGGGGCCGGACAGGTCGAGTCTCCCGCTGAGCGGTTGGGTGCCCGGACCCGCGGCGCGCCGTTGCCGGCCCACGACCGGTACGGCGGCCCCGGTGCGTGCGGGGTCGAGATAGGGTCCGCTGCCCGCCGGGCGGGGGCGGAGCGTCCGGGGCGGGGCGGACACGGAGGACGATGCTGCGTACATGGGCGATACAGATCCCTTCGTGTACCTGCGGTGCCTGCCTGAGAAGTCCTGCGAGAGGTCCTCGGCGCCCACCCGGCCCGGCCGCCCGGACACACCCTGGGGAGTGTGCCCGTCGAGTGGCGACCGGGTCGGGGTGGCGCGTTCCTACCTGACACCCGTTGCCCAGTGGCACACCATCTGGCGCACCCTGGCGAACCGTGGCGAATAGTCGCCCGGCAATCGTCACGGGGCTACTGTCAACTCAGCCGAGAACCTGGGGGCTTGACGTGAACGGACAATCCAACACCCGCCTCTCGGACCTGTTCGGCCTGGCCGGCTGGTCCAAGGGCGAACTCGCGAGGCTGGTCAACCGGCAGGCGGCGGCCATGGGCCACCCCCAGCTGGCGACCGACACCTCCCGGGTGCGGCGGTGGATCGACATGGGAGAGATCCCGCGCGATCCGGTGCCGCGGGTGCTGGCGGCCCTGTTCACCGAGCGTCTCGGCCGTGTCGTGACCATCGAGGACCTCGGTCTGGTACGGCACGGGCGTACGGGAAAACGGCCGGACGACGGGAACGTGGAACATCCCGACGGCATGCCGTGGGCGCCCGATCGAACCGCCGCGGTCCTCACCGAATTCACGGGAATGGACCTCATGCTCAACCGACGCGGCTTGGTGGGCGCGGGTGCCGCGCTCACCGCGGGATCCGTACTCAGCAGCGCCATGTACGACTGGCTGCACACCGACCCCACCTTGAAGACCGACGCCCCCGTCCTCGACGACCCTCTGCGCGCCGACCCCGCCGGGTTCGACCGCTACGAGGCCGCCCCCATCGGGTCCGAGGAGATCGAGGAACTGGAGCGCTCCGTCGAGGTGTTCCGCGCCTGGGACGCGGCCCGCGGCGGCGGGCTGCAGCGCAAGGCCGTGGTGGGACAGCTCAACGAGGTGGGCGGCATGCTCGCCTACCGGCACCCCGACCATCTCCAGCGGCGCCTGTGGGGCGTCGCCGCCAACCTCGCCGTGCTCGCGGGCTGGATGTCGCACGACATCGGCCTGGAGCCCACGGCCCAGAAGTACTTCGTCATCGCCGCCCACGCGGCCCGTGAGGGCGGTGACCGGCCGCGTGCCGGGGAGGCGCTCTCCAGAGCGGCTCGCCAGATGGTGCACATCGGCCGGCCCGACGAGGCACTCGACCTGATGAAACTCGCCCAGTCCGGCTCAGGCCACGAGGTGCTGCCCCGCACCCAGGCGATGTTCCACACCGTCGAGGCGTGGGCGCAGGCGTCGATGGGCAAGGGCCAGGCGATGCGCCGTACCCTCGGTCAGGCGGAGAGCCTCTTCGTCTCGGACCGCGGCGATGTGCCGCCGCCGAGCTGGATGCAGATGTTCAACGAGGCGGACCTGTACGGCATGCAGGCCCTGGCCTACCGCACGCTGGCCGACCATGACCCGAGCGCGGCCGTGCACGCCCGGCACTACGCGGAGAAGGCCCTGATGCTCAGGGCCGACAGCAAGCAGGAGCGGTCGAAGATCTTTGACTTCCTCTCCATGGCATCCGCCTGCTTCATCGCGGACGACCCCGAACAGGCGGGCCACTACGCGCGGTTGGCCCTGGTGTCGATGGGATCGAACTCCTCCCACCGCACCTGGGACCGGCTGCGCCAGATGTACCGGCTCACCGCCGAATACGCCAGCTATCCGAGGATCCAGGACCTGCGGGAGGAGATCAAGCTCGCCCTGCCCAAGGCGAGGAGCAGGGGGACGAACAACAGCGCGCAGGCATAGGGAGCCTGTGCGCGACCAAGCGCACCGGTTGATCCGGGTGGCGGCAGCCGCCCCTATTCA
Source organism: Streptomyces sp. NPDC051105 (assembly GCF_040682795.1). Classification (NCBI taxonomy): domain Bacteria; kingdom Bacillati; phylum Actinomycetota; class Actinomycetes; order Kitasatosporales; family Streptomycetaceae; genus Streptomyces; species Streptomyces sp. NPDC051105. The sequence goes on from NZ_JBFBBR010000015.1 coordinate 106,921, forward strand.
CTCACCTTGGCGATGAGTACGCAGGCCTCGTCCTCGCGCCCGGTCTCGCCGAACTCCTCGATCACGGCCCTGACACAGTCCTGGGCGGTGCGTGCCGCCCCGAACCGTGGGGAGAGGCCGAGGAGCCGGTCTAGGGAGTCCGCCGCGCTGTGCCCGGGCAACAGCCCGTCGGTGTGCAGCAGGAGCAGGTCACCCGGTTCCAGGGTCACTTCGGCCTGCCCGTAACCGGCTCCCGAGGTGGCGCCGAGCAGGACGCCGTCCGGCGCGCTCAGCACGCACCCCGTCCCGTCGCGGAACAGCAGCGGGGCGGGGTGTCCTGCCTGCGCCCAGGTCAGGGTGCGGGTCGCGGGGCGGTAGCGGCAGCAGACAGCGCTGCCCAGCGCGGGTTGCACGGTGCCGTCGAGCAACTGGTTCAGCAGGGACATCAGTTGCCCCGGCCGGGCGCCGGCCATCGCCATGCCGCGTACGGCGCCGAGCAGCATAGCCATGCCCGAGGTGACGGCGACTCCGTGCCCGGTGAGGTCGCCGACGCTGAGCAGGGTGTCGCCGTCGGGCAGCTCCAGCGCGTCGTACCAGTCGCCGCCGAGCAGGGCGCTGGCCGCGGACGGCAGGTAGTGGGCGGCGGCATCGAGGGTGCCCGGGCCGCGGCGCGGCAGCGGCAGCGCGCCGCGCCCCGGCGGCAGCACGGCTTCCTGCAGTTCGGCCGCGAGCCGCTGCTCGGTCTGGTCCGGACGGCGCTGGTACCGCATCGAGTCGCGGGTCTCGCGCACCGTACGCTGGCTGCGCCGGAGTTCGCTGACGTCCCGCAGCACGGCCCACATCGAGGCGGTGCTGCCGTCGCCGCCGAGTACCGGCTCGCCCATCATGTGCACGGTCCGCACGTTCCCGTCGGGCCGCAGGACGCGGAACTCGCCGTCGATCGGCTTGGCGTCGACCAGGCAGTCGGTGACCATCGCGGTCAGTCCGGGCCGGTCCTCCTCCAGGACCAGGGCGGGCAGTTCGTCGAGGGTGAGCGCGGGCGCGGCGGGGTCGCGGCCGAGGATCTGGTAGAGCTCGCCGGACCAACTGGCCTCGTCTGTCAGGAGGTTCCACTCCGCGCTGCCGACCCGGCTGAGCAGCGAACCGTGCGGGATGCCGGCCGGTGCCGAGGGATGCACCGGCCCGGCGTCCGGGCCGGGCGGCAACGGCGCGGGGCCGTCCCGCAGCTGCGCCAAGTGCTCGTCCAGATCGTTGAGCTGATGCAGTGCCAGGTCGTACAGTGCGCGCTGCCAGCGGTCCCGGGGGTCGGAACCGTCGCTCCGGGTGTCCCGTCGTACGGCGTCCACATCGCCCCTGAGCCGCCGCGTCTGCGATATCAACGCCTCGACCGAGCCGCGCCCGGGCGGCTGGGCGGCGGGGCGGTCCGCGGAGACATGGGACGGCATGACGCACTCCGATGCGGGGACGGTACGGCCAGGACGGGCGGGGGACCGGTTACGACTGTTGCACAGCCTGCGACGCCCCGTAAGGGATTTGGCAACACACGATAAGGTGGTGCTTCTGGCATATGCCAGAGTCTTCACGGGCTGGTGGACCGCTATGAAATACGTACGCGGCCCGCGAGGCAAGTCGTAGCCGGACTACGCGACTTGACCTATTTTCAGGGGTGTTCGTGTCGCGCTCGGGCGACTGTTCGACGTGTCTGTGTTCGCAGTGTCGCGGTCTCGGCCAACCGCGGCAACTCTGTCCGGATTTCGCGTCATGCGAGGGGCACCTGTGGAGTCCTACAGGCATGGACATCACTTTCGAGCAACCTGCCCGCGCCCGGCTGATCACCGCCGAGGACCAGGAGGTCCCGGTGCCCGCCACGCTCCGGTACACCTCCGGTGATCCGCTGGCCGTGTTCGTCGATTTCCCCGCCGAGGTCACCCTCGGCGGGGAGGAGGTCACCTGGACCTTCGCGCGCTCGCTGCTGGACCAGGGTCTCGATGTCCCCGCCGGGCGCGGGGACGTGCACATCTGGCCCTGCGGCCGGGGTCGCACGGCCGTGGAGTTCCACTCGCCGCACGGGCTCGCCCTGCTCCAGTTCGACACCCAGGCGCTCGTCCGCTTCCTGCAGCGCACCCACGAGGTGGTGGCGCCGGGGGAGGAGGACGTCGAGGCGGTCGTGGAGCGGGGTTTGAGCACGTTGTTCGGGGGTGTCTGAGAGGGATCCGGCGCGACCGACGCGTACTTTGACTTCTGTTCACTCCCTCTCACCGCTCCGGTGCGGACCCTGATGAACGCCCCGTGCACTCTTGCGCGCGGTGTGCCACACGGGCACACCCGTAACGAGGACGGGGCGAATGACACTGATCAGCCGAAGAGGCTTCGTGGGACTGGGCGCTTCCGTGGCGGCGGGCATGGCGGTGAGCGCCGCCGGCCCATGGACGGCGGCTGCGGCCCCGGCCACGGCGACCGGCACGATCTCGGACGTACAGCACGTGGTCGTCCTGATGCAGGAGAACCGCAGCTTCGACCACTACTTCGGGCGCCTCAAGGGTGTCCGCGGCTTCGCGGACCGCAGCGGTATCACCCTGAGCGGCGGCTACCCGGTCTTCAACCAGCCCAACGGCTCGGGCCGCCAGTATCCCTGGAGGCTGAGCGCGACCCCCGACGCGGGCGGTCAGAACGGCGAGACCCTGGCCCAGTGCAACGGCGACCTGCCGCACTCGTGGTCCTCCCAGCACTCCGCCTGGAACAAGGGCCGCCTCGACAACTGGGTCGCGGGAGTCGGCAACGTACGGTCCCTCGGCTATCTGGACCGCTCCGACATCCCCTTCCACTACGCACTCGCCGACAACCTCGGAGCTGCGCTTCCTGGAGACCTGGACAACGGCTCTCGGCAAGCCCGCGAACTGCCCCCACATCAGCGCCTGGCGACGCTCGGTGAGCGGCGGCCTGACCGGCGTCTTCGACTTCGCCAACCCGGTCCACGGCGCCGTCTCCCTGCCCCCGACCGGCGCCATCGGCTACTCCACCTGCGGTCCGCTGCCCCACCCGGTGCCCACCACCAACGCCCTGCCGACCCAGGAACCCGGCACCCGCCCGGCCCGTGCGCTGCCCTACCAGCCCAACGGGTACCTGGACCGCCTGGAGTTCGGGACGTCCGGCACGATCCGCGCCTGGTTCACCATGGCCAACCAGGGCGCCCCGGCGACCCGGGCGGCGCACTTCTCCCTCCACCCGAACGCGTACCGTGACACCACGCCCTGGCAGTACACGGTGGCCGCGGGTGGCACCGCCTCCGACTACTTCAACATCGGCACGGGTTACGGCGGCGGCAAGTACGACCTGAGCATGGTCGGCCCCAACCGCTTCCTGCGCCGCTTCCAGGGCGACGCCACCAAGGCCGGCAAGTCGGCCGAGGTGAGCACCCTTTACACCGTGGAGCCCGGCACCGGCAAGCTCGCCGTCTGGTTCAGGATGACCAACTCGGCTCAGGGCCGGTGAAGTTCACCATCACGTCGAACAACTACCGCACCGACGGCCCCTGGACCTATCAGGTCGCCGCCGGTGCCTCCGTCGAGGACTACTTCAACGCCGTCGCCCACCAGGGCGGTTGGTACGACTTCACGGTCACGGTGGCCTCCGAGGCGACCTGGTCGCGCCGGTTCACCGGCCACCTGGAGACGGGCTCCGCGAGCGTCAGCGGCTGACGCCTCAGGCGTACAGGTCCGGGCGCGGGGCGAGTTCGACGGTCGTACGGCCGCCGGACTCCAGGGCCCGGACCCCGGCCTCGGCGACGACGGAGGACGCGTAGCCGTCCCACACGCTCGGTCCGGTGACCCGGCCCTGCCGGGTGGCGTCCACCCAGGACTGCACCTCGCGGTCGTAGGCGTCGGCGAACCGCACCAGATAGTCCTGGGGCACCTCCTCGCGGGCGGCGCCCGCCGAGGTGACCAGCATGGTGTGGTCCTCGCCGATCCGGGCGCTGCCCCGCTCGCAGACCGCCTCGCAGCGCACCTGGTAGCCGAAGCCGCAGTTGACGAAGACCTCGACGTCGACGAGGGCGCCGCCGTCGGTCTCGAAGAGCACCAGCTGCGGGTCGACCAGTCCCTGCGGGGCGCCCGCGGACGGCTGCGGCCGCAGCACGGTGACCGCCGTCAGCTCCTGGCCGAGCAGCCAGCGGGCCGCGTCGATCTCGTGCGAGACCGAGCTGTTGATCAGCATGGCGCTGGTGAAGCCGGGCGGCGAGGACACATTGCGGTGGGTGCAGTGCAGCATCAGCGGCCGACCCAGGCCGCCGCCGTCCAGCAGCGTCTTGAGGCGCCGGTACTCGGCGTCGTAACGGCGCATGAACCCGATCTGGGCCAGTCTGCGGCCGAGCCCGGCTTCGGCCTCCACCACCCGCAGGGCACCTGTGGAGTCCGGCACCATGGGCTTCTCGCACAGCACCGGCAGCCCGCGGGTGAAGGCCGCGAGCAGCGGCTCCTCGTGCGCCGGGCCGGGGGAGGCGATCAGCACGGCCTCGACACCGGGCGCGTCCAGGGCGGCCAGCGGTTCCGCGTGGACGGTGACCCCGTCAAGGCCGGCCGCCGCCTCCTTGGCGCGGTCCAGGTCCGGGTCGGCGACAGCCGTCACCCTCGCTCCGCTCACTACTTGATCGAGCCGCCGTATGTGGTCGGCACCCATGTGCCCGGCACCCAGTACCGCGACGCCCAGCAGCTCAGCCACGCCACACTCCCTCTCGGCCGACGATCACGCTGCAGAGCCTAGACGTCGGCCGAGTGAGCGGATGCGTCAGTACCGCAGCACCCCGGCGATGCCGTTCTCGTCGCCCAGGGTGCCGTCCGGGACGAAGCGGACGTCGGCACCGGTCTCCAGGCACTGCTCGACGATCTCGTCCACGATGTCGTCGCGGGCGTCGAGGTCGCCGCTCGCGGCCGGGATCAGGTGGTCGCCGTCGTCACGGACGGCGGTGCGGTAGTTCTCCTCGACGGCCAGGAGCCGGACACGGCCCTCGCGGGCGCTCTGCCAGACCTCGTCGACACCGGCCGCGAACGTCTTGTGACCGCGCGCGGATTCCAGTTCGCGGGTCACCGACGCGGTGTTGCGGCGGGAGTCCGCCTCCAGCAGCGGCCGGATCACCTGCCACACGGCTTCCGGACCGGCGTGCGCGAGGCCGCCGTGCTGTACGAGGTTGCTGTCCCTGGCGACGTTGCCGAACTCCTCCCACAGGGAGAGAGCGGCCTGCTCACCGGTGACGTACAGGCGCCGCGGCTGCTCACGCAGCAGCGCGGCCATCATGGTGTCCGCGTCCCGCAGGAAGCGCTTGGTGTCCTCGTCGCGGAAGGTGCTGGGCATGTCGCCGATGCGCTGAAGCCGCTCGGCGTCGAAGTTCTCCTGGCTGCGGGTCATCGGGAAGCCGCCGGCCTGGCTCTCGGTGACCCGGTCGACCCCGCCGTTCCACAGGGTGATGCGGTCGGCCGAGATCGACAGTACCCAGAACGGCCGCTCGGACGCCTGGGCCGAGACCAGGTTGCGGGTGAGGAAGGTGTCCGAGAGCACCACGCGCTCGGGCACGCTGCGGGCCAGCGACCACACCTGGTGCTCACCCGGCGCGGCGAAGATCACCAGACCGTCTTCGGCATGTGCCAGATCGACCTCGGCGAGGGCCCGGTCGAGCTGGTCGAAGAGGTCGCTACGGCGCTCCCGGGTGACCGCCGGATCGGTTTCCAGCTGCTTCTTCGCCTCGGCCACGACATTGCGCAGCCGGACGGGATCCTGGGCGTTGTCGGGCTCGCGGCGGTGCGTCGGCGTCAGCACGGAGACGGCGGGGTAGGGGCGCGGGCGGCGCAGCTCGGCGAGGGTCGAAGGACTGAGTGCGTGCTCCATATCAGCACCATAGGGCCGATTCGCGATTGGGGCATTTGGGGTAATTCTCTCCATGGGGTCCACGGGATTCACCGGTGGGATTCGCCCGGTGGGATTCGCCCGGGATTCACTCGGTGGGATTCGCCCGGTGCGCGGCGGAGGTGAACGCGATGGCCCGGCTGACCGTCGACGGCGACGAGGTCGTCGTCCGCCTGGGCGGACGGGAGGGGTTGCTCGCCCACCGCCGCCGGGTCAGGGTGCCGCTCGCGTAGGTGCGCGGGGCCTCGGTGGAGCCCGACTGGTGGCGGGTGCTGCGCGGCGAACCGCACCCCGGCCACTTCCTGCCCGACCGGTCCTGTGTCGGTACCTGGCAGCACCCGCGCGGGCGGGACTTCGTCGCCGTCCACGAACACGGCCCGGTCGTCCTGGTCGACCTGGAGCCGTCCGCGCCCTTCGCCCGGCTCGCGGTGTCCGCGGACGACGCGGAGGCGGTCGTGGCGGCCATCAGGCGCACGCTGTAACCGTGTTGAGGCCGGCTTCCCGGTGACGGCGGGCGGAGCGGCCGGTTACCGTACCCGGCAGTAACCGGATCGTGCCCCAGGAGGCCCCCATGCCGCAGCTCGAGGTCGACGGAGCGGCGCTGACGTACGACGACGAGGGTCCCCGGGACGGCGCCGCCGCGCCCCTGGTGTTCATCCACGGCTGGACCGGCGACCGGCACCGCTGGGACCACCAGATGGCGCACTTCGCCGAGGATCGCCGGGTGATCCGCCTCGACCTGCGCGGTCACGGCGAGAGCACCGGGGCCGGCGTGCGGACGATCGCCGAACTCGCCCAGGACGTCGTCGCCCTGCTCGACCATCTCGAGGTGGATCGTTTCGTCCCCGTCGGCCACTCCATGGGCGGCATGATCTCCCAGACCCTCGCGCTCACCCATCCCGAGCGGGTCGAGCGGATGGTGCTGGTCAACTCCATCGGCAAGATGGCGTACAGCCGCGGCCGCGGCCTGCTGATGGCGGCCTCCACCCTGGTGCCGTTCAAGCTGTTCGTCGCCGCCAACATCCAGCGCGCCTTCGCCCCGGGGTACCCCCGCGCGGAGATACGCGGGTACGTCCGAGCCTCCGCGGACACTCCGCGCGAGGTCGTCATGACGCTGTACGGCGCCATGCGGGCCTTCGACGTCCTCGACCGGGCCGGGGAGATCACCGCGCCCACCCTGATGGTGCACGGCTACCAGGACATCCAGCTACCGGTCCGGCAGATGCTGCGGATGGCCAAGGCCTATCCGGACGCCGAGGTCCGGATCATCGACGCCGGCCATGAACTTCCCGTGGAGCGGCCGGCCGAGCTGACGGCGACGCTGGACCGGTTCCTGACAGCGGCGCCGGCGCGCGAGGAGCGTGCGGACGCGTAGCGCGACGACGCTGCAGCGGCAGGTGGCCGGCGCCCGGTGAAATCCGCGGCGCCGGTTCCGTTTGGGGAAGTTTTTGCGGTTGGCCTGTTCCGGGCGGGCCTGGCCCGGTGCGGGGCGGGTTCGCGGGCCCCGCGCGGGCAAAGCGCGGCCGAAAGAGTGAGGCGGGGCGGCCGTTCGTGTTACGGCCAGGTTGACCGGCCAGGGTCCCGGGAGCACGCTCGTCATATAGGTGCTGAATACAAGTGGTTCGCTCGGGCAATCGCCTTCCATCAGGGAACCGCAGGTGGCGGGCGTTGTCCGGGTGACCGGCAGCAGGAGGTAGCGCATGTGTGGCATCACCGGCTGGGTCTCCTTCGACCGTGACCTCACCACCGAGACGCGCGCATTGGATGCAATGACGGAGACCATGGCTTGCCGCGGTCCCGACGACCGCGGTACCTGGAGCGAGGGCCCCGCAGCCCTGGGCCACCGCCGGCTCGCGATCATCGACCTGCCCGGCGGCCGCCAGCCCATGACCGTCCGCACCCCGGACGGCACCGTCGCGATGGTCTACTCCGGCGAGGCCTACAACTTCACCGAGCTGCGCCGCGAACTCGCCGACCGCGGCCACGAGTTCACCACCGACTCCGACACCGAGGTGGTACTGCGCGGCTATGTGGAGTGGGGCGACACCGTCGCCGAGCGGCTGAACGGCATGTACGCCTTCGCCGTCTGGGACGGCCGCCACGACAAGCTCGTGATGATCCGCGACCGGATGGGCATCAAGCCGTTCTACCTGTACCCGACCCCGGACGGCGTCCTGTTCGGCTCCGAGCCGAAGGCGATCCTGGCCCACCCGCTGGTCCGGCCCCGGGTCGGCCTGGACGGACTGCGCGAGCTGTTCACTATGGTCAAGACCCCCGGGCACGCCGTGTGGGAAGGCATGCGCGAGGTCGAACCCGGCACCGTCGTCACCGTCGACCGCCACGGACTGCGCACCCGGACCTACTGGCGGCTGGAGACCCGCCCGCACGCCGACGACCGTGACACCACCGTGGCCACCGTCCGCCGGCTCCTCGACGACATCGTGCGCCGCCAGCTGGTCGCCGACGTACCCCGCTGCACCCTGCTCTCCGGCGGCCTCGACTCCTCGGCCATGACCGCCCTCGCCGCCCGGCAGCTCGCCGTGCGGGGCGAGAAGGTCCGCAGCTTCGCCGTCGACTTCGTCGGCCAGACCGACCACTTCGTCGCCGACGAACTCCGCTCCACCCCCGACACGCCCTTCGTGCACGACGTGGCCCGGCTCGCCCGCACCGACCACCAGGACATCGTCCTGGACGTGAACAGCCTCGCCGACCCCGCGGTCCGCGAGCGGGTGATCCGGGCCCGCGACCTGCCGGCCGGGTTCGGGGACATGGACGCCTCGCTCCTGCTGCTCTTCCGGGCCGTCCGCGACCAGTCCACCGTCGCACTGTCGGGGGAGTCCGCAGACGAGGTGTTCGGCGGGTACCTGCAGTTCTTCGACGAGGACGCCCGCGCCGCCGACACCTTCCCCTGGCTGTACATGGCCGGTCGGCACTTCGGCGACGACACCGACGTCCTGCGCGCCGACCTCACCAAGTCCCTCGACCTGGAGTCGTACATCGCCGACGGTTACCGCTCCGCCGTCACCGGCGTCCAGCGTCTCGACGGGGAGAGCGACTTCGAGTTCCGGATGCGCCGGATGAGCTATCTGCACCTCACCCGCTTCGTACGCATGCTGCTCGACCGCAAGGACCGGATGAGCATGGCCGTCGGCCTGGAGGTCCGGGTGCCGTTCTGCGACCACCGGCTGGTCGAGTACGTCTACAACGCGCCCTGGGCGCTGAAGTCCTTCGACGGCCGTGAGAAGACCCTGCTCCGGGAGGCCACCCGGGACGTCCTCCCGCAGTCCGTGTACGACCGGGTCAAGAGCCCCTACCCGTCCACCCAGGACCCGGAGTACGGGCGAGCCCTCCAGGACCAGGTCAAGGACCTGCTGGCCCGGCCCGACCACCGGGTCTTCGACCTCGTCGACCGTGAGAAGGTGGACCGTGCGGCCCACCGGACCGGGCTGGGCAGCCAGGTCGCCCGGCGCGGCCTGGAACGCACCCTCGACCTCGCGCACTGGCTCGGCCTCTACACCCCCGAACTCACCCTGGCCTGACCCTCAGCCCGACGAGTCGGTACCGGCGCCGCGGTCGTCGGCGTCGGCCGGGCAGGAGCTGCCGTCGGCCGGCAGCGTGCCGTACAGCAGGAAGTCGTCGACCTTGCCGTGCACGCACTTGGAGGACGTGTACCCGGTGTGGCCGTCGCCCCGGTTGTCCAGCACCACGGCCGACGGCCCGAGCCGCTTCGCCGTCTCGATCGCCCAGCGGTACGGCGTCGCCGGGTCGCCGCGCGTGCCCACCAGCAGGATCGGGGCGGATGGCACGTCCTTCACCTCGTCGCGAATGAAGTCCGTGCCGCGCGGCCGGCCGTAGCAGAGCAGCACCTGGGTGAGCCGGAACCGGCCGAAGACGGGGGACGCCTGCTCGTACTCCTTGCGGAGCCGGTCGACGTCCTGGGTGAGCCGCTGGGCGCTCGGCCGGTCGGGGTCGTCGGCGCAGTTGATCGCCATCAGGGCGGCCGACAGGTTGTCCACGGGGATGTCGGCGCTGTCCACCAGTCCGTTGCCGCGCCGCTGCCCGGCGGGGAGGGCGTAGCCGCCGGACGCGACGTTCTGCACCCCCCGGGTGTCACCGTCCTCGATCAGGGAGGCCAGTGCCCGCTCCAGCAGCGGCCACAGCTCCCTGCTGTACAGCCCCTGCCCGATGGCACCCACCAGGTCCTGGCCGGAGAACGCGCCCCCGAAGTCGGACGGCACCGGGTTCTCGTCGAGCGAACGCACCAGCTCCACGATCGCTTCGCCCGCCTTGCGCCGGTCCTGCCCGAACGGACACCCCAGGCCCGTGACGCACCAGTCCAGGAAATCGTCCAGTGCCTGCTGCTGCCCCTGGGCGCCCGCCACCCCCTGCTCGGCCAGCGACTCGGTCAGCGTGTCCACACCGTCCAGGGCCATGCGGCCCACCTTGTGCGGGAACTGCGCCGCGTACACCGCGCCGAGCTTGGTGCCGTAGGAGAAGCCCAGGTAGTTCAGTTTCTTGTCGCCGAGCGACTGGCGGATGACGTCCAGGTCCCGGGAGGCGTTCACGGTGCCTATGTGGGACAGCACGGGCCCGGAGTGCTCGGTGCACCGGACCGTCAGCTGCTTGAGGATCTTCATCAGGGCCTGCGGATGGGCGACGTCGGGTACCTTGTCGGTGCTCGCGTCGTCCGTGGCCTCGTCGAGGCCGTCGCCGCAGCTGACGGGGGAGGAGCGGCCGACCCCGCGGGGATCGAAGCCGACCACGTCGTAGCCGTTGGTCAGACTCATGAAGTCCTTGCCGGAGAGCCCGAGCCCGCTGACGCCCGAGCCGCCGGGGCCGCCGAAGTTCAGCAGCACCGAGCCCCGCGACTTCCCGGTCGCCCGGTAACGGGACAGCGCCAGGTCGATGGTGCCCTGGGCCGGTTTCGCGTAGTCGAGCGGCACGGTCACCTTGGCGCACTGCATGTCCTTGGACAGCTCCACGTCCTTGCATGCCGCCCAGTGGGCCTTCTGCCGGTAGAAGCGGCTCAGGTCCGGCTCCCTGGTGCTCGTCGTCGCCGTGGCCGCGGGCAGCCCCGCGCCGAGCAGGGCCAGCACGACGGCTCCCGCGCCGGCACAACGACGCGCGGCGGGCCGGTTACGGGGCATGGCCGGCATCGAGGGCCTCCAGGGACACTCCGTGGCGGACCGGAAACAGGGCTTTCGATCACCATAAGCGGGTCCCGGTGGGCACGCCTCCCGACGAGCGGGCCGGACCGGGGTGCCGTACCCTGCCGCGATCACCGGCTTCAGGCCTCATACACGGTTTTGCCCCGGGTTCGATAACGATGTCACTCGATGGGGTGAAATGCGGATAAGCCATAACTCACATGGCTCGTCCACGGTTTAACCGGTGCGGGCGAGCGCCCGCAACAATGTCTGGAAGGCAGGGAACCATGAAACGGGTTACCCGAAACGGTGTGATCGCCGTCGCCGCCGCCTCCGGTGCGATGGCCGTGGCGGCCCCGTCCTGGGCCGACTCCGGCGCGGACGGCGTCGCGGCCGGTTCGCCCGGGGTGATCTCCGGCAATGGCATTCAGCTGCCGGTGCACATCCCGGTGAGTGTGTGCGGGAACACCGTCAACGTGGTGGGGCTCCTGAATCCGGCGGCCGGCAACACCTGCGTGAACGAGGGCGGCGGGGCCGGTGACGGCAAGTCCGGCGGCCCGGCCACGACCGGCGGCGCGTCCGCGCAGGGCACCGAGGAGGACTCGCCCGGGGTGGTCTCCGGCAACGGCATCCAGTTGCCGGTCGACCTCCCGGTGAACGTGAGCGGCAACAGCGTGAACGTGGTCGGGGCACTCAATCCGGCCATCGGCAACACCTCGGTGAACACCTCCGGCGACCACCCGAGCACGCCGGAGACTCCGCCGCCGGCCCCGGAGCCGCCGGCCCCGGCCCCGGTCAAGACCCACCCCGGCCCCAAGGCGGTCCACCCCGCCCCGCCGCCGGCCGCGACGACCACGCTCGCCCACACCGGGACGGACCTCACGGGTGCCGCCGCGGCGGGCGGTGCGGCGCTTCTGCTCGCAGGGACCGTCCTGCACCGGCGCTTCCGGCCGGGCCGCTTGCGCTGACCGTCCGACGCGCCGCCGAGGCGGGCCGTCGAGAAACGTCCCTGCAGGCCCCACCGGACCCCGACCGGTGGGGCCTGTGCCGTGCACGGGTCCCGGCGGGCCGTCTCGGTCGACAAGCCCGCCGGAGCGGCCGGTTGCGCATGCCGACGGCTTGATCCAGTCGTGGTGCGGCGCTCGGTGATCGGGAAGGATGCTGCGGACGCGGCGCCGCCCGCCGCGCTGTCCGACCGCACTGTGTGGGCGGCCCGGGCCGCCCCGACCAGCCGCTGAATGGAGCGCATCGATGACCTCTCCGGCCCCCCAGGACCTCGTCGTCACGCAGGCCACGCCCGACGACTGGCCGGTGGTCCGCGGCTGGGCCGTGGACGAGGGCTGGAATCCCGGGCTGTCGGACGTCCCCGCCTTCTTCGCCCAGGACCCCGAAGGGTTCTTCATCGGCCGGGTCGACGGCGCACCGGTGTCGGCCGTCTCCGTCGTCAACTACGGCGCCGACTACGCCTTCCTGGGCTGGTACCTGGTCCGCCCCGACCTGCGCGGCCACGGCCACGGCCTCGCCACCTGGAAGACCGCGCTGGCGCACGCCGGCACCCGTACGGTCGGCCTCGACGGCGTGGTGGCCCAGCAGGACAACTACCGCCAGTCCGGCTTCGAACTGGCCTACCGCACCGCCCGGTTCGTGGGTTCCGCCCCGGCCGCCGGGATCCCCGCGGGCGTCCGACCGGCACGCGCCGCCGACCTGCCCGCCGTCACGGCGTACGACAGCGCCTGCTGCCCGGCCGACCGGCCGCGGTTCGTGGCCGCCTGGCTGACCGGCGCCGGCCACCGGGCCTTCGTCCGCCACGACGGCGACCGCCTCACCGGCTACGGCGTGATCCGTCCCGGCCACGACTGCCTGCGCATCGGCCCCCTGTTCGCCGACACCGCCGAGGACGCCCGCGCCCTGTTCGCCGCCCTCGTGACCGAGGCGGCCGGCCGTCAGGTCGCCGTCGACGTGCCCGAGACCAGCACGGCGGGCGTCGCCCTCGCCGAAGAGGCCGGATTCACCCCCTCGTTCGAGACCGCACGCATGTACACGGGCCCGGTCCGCGACTACGCCCTGCAGCGGGTCTTCGGCGTGACGACGCTCGAACTCGGCTGACCGGACGGGCGGTCGGGTCCCGTGCCGTACCGGCGGCCCGGGAACGCGTGCCGACGGCCCAGCGCGACGACCACCAGCGCGACCGACATCAGCGGCGGCGCGGTCCAGGGCAGCGCGGCCGCGCCCAGCCGGTCCAGGGCGAGGCCGCCGGCCAGCGAACCGGCGGCGACGCCCGTGTCGTAGACGGTGGCCTGCAGCGAGGTCGCCACCTCGGCGTCGGCGGGTCCCGAAACGTCCACCAGCGCCGTCTTGGATCAGGGCCGGTGCCCCGCCGGCGAGGCCGCCGTCCAGGACGTCCAGCAGAACCGCGACCTGCTCGACTCCGGGCTGACCACGGAGATGATCCGCGCGATCCTGCCGTATCTCTGCGGGCCCGCGCAGATCCATCCGCCGCGCGAGTGCGTGACCCCGGAGACGGCCGCGCTGCTCAGCGGGCACGTGGAGCGCATCCAGGCCCGCATCGACCGCCTGGCCCGCAACCGGAGCCGGCTCGCCGCGCACCTGGCGGCCGTCCGACCGGGCGGGAGCGGGTAATCGCGTTGCCGCGAGGGCGCGCGGATGGTGGAGTGCTCGGATGGATCATCAAGCGGTGCTCGCTCTGTACGACCGTGACATGCGCGAGGGCGCCCGGCCCGACGGTCCCGGCGCGCGTGTCGAGCAGGTCGGCGGCGTGGTGCGCCAGGTGGCGGACAGCGAGGGATGGAACGGTGTCGTCTGGTCGGCCCTGGACGAGACGACCGCGGATCGTGCGATCGCCGAGCAGATCGACCGCTTCCGGGGGCTGGGCCGCGACTTCGAGTGGAAGCTCTACAGCCATGACCTCCCGTCGGACCTCGGCGCGAGACTCCTCGAAGCCGGATTCCGGCCCGAACCGGAGGAGACGCTGATGATCGCCGAGGGCGCCGGGCTGACTGTCGACGCCGAACTTCCGGACGACGTCCGGGTGGTGCCCGCCCTGGACGCGGCGGGCGTCGAACTCGTGGTGGACGTCCACGAGAAGGCGTTCGGCACGGACGGTTCGCGGCTGCGGCACCAGTTGCTGACGCGGCTCGCCGAGCAGCCCGACACCCTGGTCGCGGTCGTCGCCCTGGCCGGGGACGAGCCGGTGAGCGCCGCCCGCATGGAGCTGGTGCCGGGGACGCGATTCGCCGGGTTGTGGGGCGGCGGCACGGTGAAAGGGTGGCGGGGACGCGGTGTCTATCGCGCCCTCGTAGCCCATCGGGCCCGTGCCGCCGCGGCTCACGGCTACCGGTATCTGCAGGTGGACGCGTCTGCCATGAGCCGGCCGATCCTGGAGCGACTGGGTTTCCACGCGCTGAGCACGACCACGCCGTACCTCTACGCGATGTGATCGGCGCGTTCCGGCTACCGGCGTGCCCTGGTCCGGTCGAGTGCCGCCACTCCCAGCGCCGCCAGCGCGATCTGGATGAACCACTCGATCCAGTCCGGCCCCTTCGTGTCCGCCACGCCGAAGCCGGCCGCGATCGCCGAGCCCAGCAGCGCCGCCACGATGCCGACGACGATGGTCAGCAGAATGCCGATGTGCTGGCGGCCGGGAACGACCAGGCGTCCCAGTACACCGATGATGATACCGATGATGATGGCACTGATGATGCCCGAGATCTCCATGTCCGCCCCTCTTCGTCTGTACTCCGCTGCACTCAAATCTGCCCGCTCAATGCGCGGGCAGTCCCCTCCGGTTGTTACAGCGGTTTTCTGTTCATCGATCCGACATGCCATGTACCTTTCAATGAGTCGACGCGTGTAGAAATCTCAACCAGCTTCTACGCGCGAAGAGTTGGCGCCCCCACCGCCTTTACCCCACCCCTCATGGAGGTTCGCCGGATGTTTGGATCCAGCAGATCCCGCCACAGAATCACCACCGCCCTGGCCGGGTTCGCCCTGTTCGCCACGGGAGCCGCCCTCCAGGTCGGCACCGCGGCCGCCCCCGCGCACGCGGCCACCACCTACCGCGTCCTGTACGACGACGGCCACGCCGAGGAGGCCGGCAACGCGGACTGGATCATCTCCACCAGCAAGCCCGACCCGCTCTCCGAGGACTCGTCCCCCTCCTCGGAGACGGACTGGACCGGCGCCCTCTCGTCATGGGGCGTCGCCCTCCAGAAGACCGGCAGCTACAGCCTCAAGACCGCCACCAGCGCCCTGACGTACGGCGGTTCGTCGACGACCGACCTGTCGAACTTCGACGCGCTGGTCCTGCCCGAGCCGAACACGCTGTTCACGACCGCCGAGAAGACGGCGATCATGAACTTCGTGAAGAACGGCGGCGGCCTGTTCATGGTCTCCGACCACACCGGCGCCGACCGCAACAACGACGGCGAGGACGCCGTCGAGATCTTCAACGACCTGATGACGAACAACAGCGTCGACTCGACCGACCCGTTCGGCTTCTCGATCGACACCCTCGACATCAGCTCCGGCTACCCGGCCGCGATCAGCGACAGCACCGACCCGGTGCTGCACGGCTCCTTCGGCACCGTCACCAAGAGCCTGATCGCCGACGGCACGACGGCCACGTTGAAGCCGTCGGACAACTCCGCCGTCAAGGGCCTCCTCTACCGCAGCGGTTACTCCGGCAACACCGGCGCCTTCTTCGCCACCAGCACCTTCGGCAGCGGGCGGGTCGCCTTCTGGGGCGACAGCTCGCCCATCGACGACGGCACCGGCCAGTCCGGCAACACGCTGTACGACGGCTGGAACGACAGCGGCGCCACCAACGCGGCCCTCGCCCTGAACGCCACCGCCTGGCTCGCCGGGGGCGGCAGCAGCGGCGGAGGCGGCGGGGGTGGTGGCGGCACCTGCACCGCCGCCCAGCTGCTCGGCAACCCCGGTTTCGAGTCCGGCAACACCACCTGGACCGCGAGCAGCGGGGTCATCACCAACTCCAGCAGCGAGGCCGCCCGCACCGGCTCGTACAAGGCCTGGCTCGACGGCTACGGATCCGCCCACACCGACACCCTGTCCCAGTCGGTGACCATTCCGTCCGGCTGCTCCGCGACCCTCAGCTTCTATCTGCACGTGGACACCGCGGAGACCACCACCAGCACCGCCTACGACAAGCTGACGGTGACGGCCGGATCCACCACCCTGGCCACGTACTCCAACCTCAACGCGGCCTCCGGATACGTGCTGAAGAGCATCGACGTCTCCTCCCTGGCCGGTACCACGGCGACCATCAAGTTCACCGGCGTCGAGGGGTCGACCCTCCAGACGTCCTTCGTCATCGACGACACCGCGCTCAACGTGAGCTGAGCCCGGCGGACGGTTCCGGCGCGGTAGCCGGAACCGTCCGCTCCGCCGCGTTCCAGCCGGAGACCCGCACCCGGGGCTCCGAGCCGTGCAGGTCGGCGGTCCGGTAGGTGGCCGTGAGGGTCGCCGACTCGCCCGGCCACAGGCTGACCTCGTTGTCGGACCAGCGCACCGGCAGGACCGGCCTGCCGTTCGCGTCGACCAGGTGGACGTCCGTCAGCAGGGCCGGTGTCCTGTCCGTGCCCGCGTTGCGGACCGTCACCGTGGTGGTCGACATGCCGTCCGCGGCCGTGGTCGACGCGGTGGCCGTGACCGGCACCTGGGCCATCGACGCCAGCCCCTTCAGATCCGCGTAGCTCGTCGTCGGGGTGTAGTACCAGTCCGTGCCGGCCCAGTCGAGGGTGTCCGCCTTGGTGGAGAGCCAGTAGACGTTGCGGCTCACCTCCTGGCCGGCCGCGTCGGTCAGGACCAGCCGTACCAGGTAGGTGGACGACAGTCCGCTCACCGACGCCGGCAGGGTGAGCGCGGTGGTGTGCGCGCCGTCGCCCTTGACCGAGAGGCCCGTGACGGTCCGGTCGTACCTCTGCGTGCCGTCCGGGTCGAAGAGCGTCGCCCGCGCGGTGAGCTGGGAGGCCGCGGCGTGCCGGTTGTTCACCACGGCCACCGAGCGGTCGTCGTACGAGTACTGGACGTGCAGCGGCTCGTTGGCCTTCTTCGCGCCGAAGTAGGCGCCGCCCTGGTCGAGGTAACGGTCCATCAGCTGCCAGTGCAGGGACGTCCAGCCGCTGTTGAACATCCAGTAGACGACCCCGGTGGACGGCTTGGCGGCGTCGGTCTGGTTGCGCCCGTACGCCTCGTACTGGGCGCGGACGTTCTCGTACTGGGCGAGCTGTGCCTTGCGGACGTAGTCGGTGAGGCTCTTCGGGGCGCCGTAGCGGCCGGTGAGGGCGGCGTCGTAGATCTTCAGGGTGCCGAAGGTCGCGGACGGTGAGCGGTGGTACTGCTTGGCGTCCGGGTTCTTCCAGAGGGTGTCGAGTTCGGCTGGGGTCATCATCCGGCGCAGGGTGTCGAGGGTGGGGATGTCCGGGCCGGCGCTGGTCTCCGAGTTGAAGCCGGTGGCGCCGCCCTCGCGCTTGGCGTACCAGTAGCCCGGCGGGACCCAGTCGTAGGGGCCGGTCATCTTCATGCCCGAACTGCCAAGCTGGGGAGCCGACTTGTCCGAGGCGGCGGGAACCACCGGGGCGGCCCAGTCGGCGGCGTCCAGGGCGTCCAGATAGCTCTTCTCGATCTTCGCGTCGGGCGCGGCGTCGCTGCCGATCAGGAAGGAGATCACGCTCGGGTGGTCACGCAGCCGGGCGGCCTCGGCGGCCATCGAGGCCTGGGCGACCGGGTAGTCGGCGGCGGTCCACTTCTCGCCGCTCTCGCCGCTGTTGGTCTGCCCCTCCCATTTGTCGCAGCACTCCCAGCCGGGCAGGGTGAGGACGCCGAGGCGGTCGGCGAGGTCGAAGAACTCGTCGGGCTCGATGTGGCCTTCCAGCCGGATGGCGTTGAGGCCCAGGTCCACGGCGTACCGGAGGCGGTCCTCGACGTAGGTCGAATCCCAGCGCAGGAACTCGTCCGGTGACCAGCCGCCGCCCTTGATCAGCAGCCTGCGGCCGTTGATCGAGTACTGGCGGGCGCCGTCGGGGTTCAGCGGGGCCTGGACGTCGCGGATGCCGAAGCTCTCGTGCGCGGTGTCCGACGCCGTCCCGCTGACCGAGGCGGTGAGGTCGAGGTCGTACAGCGGCTGGCCGCCCATGCCGGCCGGCCACCACACCTTCGGGGAGGTCAGGTGGAGGCCGGGGACGTCGGCTGGGGTGAAGGTGACGGTCTTGGTCTGGTGGGCGGCCAGGGCGACCGATCTGGTGACGGCCACCCCGGCGACCGTGCCCGAGACCTCGGTGGTGACCGGGGTGTCCGAGTCGTTGCGGGCCTGTGCCTTCACCGTCAGGTCGGCCGTCGCGAGGGACGGCACCGCGAGCTTCGTCACCACGTGCGCGTCGCGCAGCGCGACCGGGCCGCCGCGCCGGACCAGGACGTCACGGACGATGCCCATGTTCTGGTCGGGCGGGGGCTGGAGCCAGTCGAGCCAGCCCATGGTGAGGTTCTTGTTCGGGTTATTGGGCTGGATGCGGAAGGCGACCGTGTTCGTGCCGGACGTCACCAGGGAGGTGACGTCCAGTTCATGGTGGGTGTAGGCGCCGGTGACGTCGGCGGTCGTCGCGACCCGGTGGCCGTTGACGTACACGTCGGCCGCCGAGATCACCCCGCTGAAGTCCAGATAGGTGCGCTGGGACGTGTCCGTCACGGTGAAGTCGCTGCGGTACCACCAGGGCACCTGGAAGGGCGACTTGGGGATCTTCTGCAGGTTGGTGGAGACGAACGGGTCGTCGTACACGCCGTCGGCGAGGAGTGCGGCCAGCACCGTGGAACGGGGGCCCGCCGGATACCAGGCCTTGGCCGGATAGCCGGGGGAGGAGACCGCCGCCGCCGAGTCGCTCACGTCGGCCGTCGACCGGATGGCGTAGCCGGACAGCGGGGTCCCCGACCCGGCGGTGGACGGCACACGGGTGATCCGGGCGGGCCCGTGGGCCGGGTCGTGGGCCCCGGCCCAGGCACTGGTGTTGAGTGAACCGAGCAGGCCCAGGGCCACGGCGGCCGTGGCGAGGCGGTGTCCGGGGGCGCGGCGAGGGAACACGATGGTCTCCAGGCTCGTAAAGTTAGGAAACTTTACTAACCAGGCTCAAGCTAGGGTTCCGGGCGGGCGGTGTCAATCACCGTGGCGCCCGGGCGAGGTGGCGGCGCCGGCTTCAGGACGTGCCCGACCTGCGCTCGAAGACCAGGTCACGGGCGGTGTCGAGGGCCGTGGCCACCGCGCCGAGCAGCACCGCGTCCTCGCCGAGCCGGCTGGGCGCGAGCTTCGGGCGCAGCGGGGTGAGCGTGCGCAGATGGTCCCGGACCGGACGCAGCAGCAGGTCGACGCTGTGGCCGACACCGCCGCCGAGCACCACCAGGTCGGGGTCGAGTACGGCCGCGGCCGCCGCCACCGTGTGGGCGATGCGCTCGCCCTCGAGACGTACCGCCTCGACAGCCGCCTGATCGCCCTGGCGGGCCGCGTCGAACACGGATTTCGCGGTGAGCTGGCCGGTCATCCCGAACCGGCGGGCCGCCTCGACCACGGCCACCCCGGACACCGCGTCCTCCAGCCGCTCCGGCTTGCGCTGCCGCCCGGGCCAGGGCAGGAAGCCGATCTCCCCGGCGAGTCCGTGCGCCCCCGTGAACAGCCGCCCCTCGCTGACGACCCCCATCCCCAGACCGGTGCCGATCATGATGTAGGCGAACAGCCGGCTGCCCGCCCCGACGCCGTACGTGTACTCGCCCAGCGCCGCGAGATTGGCGTCGTTGTGCACCGCCAGCGGGATGTCCAGCTCCTCTTCCATCCGGTCGAACAGCCCGGCGCGCCCCCAGCCCGGCAGATGCATCGCGTACCGCACCCGCCGCTGCCGCTCGTCGTACACGCCGGGCGTGCCCACCACCCCGTGCACCACCTCGGCCGGATCGACCCCGGAGTTGGCGACGACCTGCCGTGCGGTGGTGACCAGCAGGTCGGCCATCGCGCCCGAGCCGCGGGCCCGGTTGCGCACGTCGGAGCGGGCGACCAGGGTGCCGTCCAGGTCGGCGACCGCCACCCGCAGCCAGCCGCGGCCCACGTCGACGCCGAGCGCGTACCCGGCCGCCGGGTCGGGCGCGTACAGCACGGCGGTGCGGCCGCGCTCCGGGGCGTGGGTGCCGACCTCGTGGACCAGGCCCGCCGACACCAGTGCCGCGAGCGCGCTGGACACCGTCGGTTTCGACAGGCCGGTCTCGCGGGCGAGTTGGGCGCGGGAGGTGGAACCGAGCCGGCGCAGCCGGTCCAGCAACAGCCGCTCGTTGGTGCTGCGCAGTCGCTGCCGGCTCCAGGGCTGTTCCTGCTGCTCTACGACGTCGCTGGCGGCCATCACACCATTCTCACCGATTCCTGACGCATACTTGACGCATCTAGTAAGGCTCCTTAACTTTATCGGCCATCCCGCCGAATCGGCCGCCGTCTGTCGTCCGCGTCCCGCCTCTTCCCTCCGTGCCTCGCTCAGGAGCCTCCATGTCCGGTAGTCCCGGTAGTCCCGGTAGCCCCGGTAGTCCCCTCGGTCCTGGTAGCCCGCCGTCCGAAGGCGGTTTCGTCCGGCGCGTCGGCCTGTTCCAGGCCACCGCCATCAACATGAGCCAGATGTGCGGCATCGGCCCGTTCGTGACCATCCCGCTGATGGTGTCCGCGTTCGGCGGCCCGCAGGCGGTGATCGGCTTCGTCGCGGGCGCCGTGCTCGCGCTCTGCGACGGCCTCGTATGGGCCGAGCTGGGCGCCGCGATGCCCGGCTCCGGCGGCAGTTACGTCTATCTGCGCCAGGCTTTCCAGTACCGCACCGGACGCCTGATGCCGTTCCTGTTCGTCTGGACGGCGATGCTCTTCATCCCGCTGATCATGTCCACGGGCGTGGTCGGCTTCGTGCAGTACCTGGGCTATCTCGCCCCCGGACTCGGCCAGACCTCCGGCGACCTGATCGGGCTCGGCATCATCGCCCTGGTGGTGCTCCTGCTCTGGCGGGGCATCGAGCACATCGCCCGGATCACCGCCGTGATGTGGACGGTGATGATCGCCTCGGTGCTGCTGGTGATCGTCGCCGCGGCGAGCGACTTCAGCCCGCACCTGGCGTTCACGTACCCGGCGCACGCCTTCGACCTGACCGGGGACCACTTCTGGCTGGGCTTCGCGGCGGGCCTGACCATCGGCATCTACGACTACCTCGGCTACAACACCACCGCCTACATGGGCGCGGAGATCAAGGACCCCGGCCGCACCCTGCCGCGCTCCATCCTCTACTCGATCGTCGGCATCATGGCGATCTACCTGCTGCTGCAGATCGGCACGCTCGGCGTCGTCGACTGGCACCGCATGACGAACCCGGACGACATCGCCTCGACCTCGGTCGCCTCCGCGGTCCTGGAGAAGACCTGGGGCAAGGGCGCCGCCGACACGGTGACCGTGCTGATCCTGATCACGGCCTTCGCCTCGGTCTTCACCGGCCTGCTCGGCGGCTCCCGGGTGCCCTACGACGCGGCCCGCGACCGCGTCTTCTTCCGCCCCTACGAGAAGCTCCACCCCAAGCACCGCTTCCCGATGCTGGGCCTGGCCACCATGGGCGTGATCACCGCGATCGGCTTCCTGATCGGCCGCCACACCGACCTGGCCACGCTGATCCAGCTGCTCACCACCGTGATGGTGATCGTGCAGGCGCTGGCCCAGATCGTGGCGCTCACGGTGCTGCGCCGCCGTCAGCCGACGCTGAAACGGCCGTACCGCATGTGGTTCTACCCCGTGCCGAGCATCGTCGCCTTCGCCGGCTGGTGCGTGATCTACGGCTACGCCGACAGGAACTCCCCGGGCCGCCACCCCATCGAGTGGTCCCTGGCCTGGCTCGCCCTCGGCTGCGTGGCGTTCCTGCTCTGGGCGCGCCTGGAGAAGGTGTGGCCGTTCGGGCGCCGGGAGATCACTGAGGAGTATGTGACACCCGAGAGCCCGGTCGCGGTGTAGTCTCCAGAACACACGTCGGCCTCACCCGCCGGGATCAACTCCCGTCGGGTGAGGCTTTTTTCATGTCCGACACCACAGAAACCGACGTCGTCATCCGCCCGGCCTCCGTCGAGGACCGCCCTGCCGTCGAACGATTGTGGCTGATGTTCCGCCACGACCTGTCCGAGTTCCGCCGGCTCCTGCCCGGCCCCGATGGCGCGTTCCGCGGCGAACGCGTCGAGGACGCCTTCTCTTCGCCCGACTGGGCGCCCTACCTGTTCGTACAGGGCGAGCATCCGGTCGGCTTCGCGTTCGTCCGGGGCCTGAGCGCGCCCGTGCGGGTGCTCAACAGCTTCTTCGTGGTCCGCGGCGTCCGCCGGACGGGCCTCGGGCTGCGTACCGTCCGTGAGGTCCTCACCCGGCATCCGGGCAGCTGGGAGATCGCGTTCCAGTACGAGAACCCGGGCGCCGTCGCCTTCTGGCGGCGCGTCGCGGCCGAGCTCGCGGGCGACGCCTGGACGGAGGAGACCCGGCCGGTGCCGGGCAAGCCGGAGCTGCCGCCGGACGTGTGGATCTCGTTCGACCTGGGTGCCTGAGGGTACGCCGCACACTGCGGTCCTTGACATGCAGGCATTTGCCTGCATAACGTTGAGTGTGCGATCAGGGGATGACGGTGGGATGGACCAGGTCTTCAAGGCGCTGGCCGACGACACGCGCAGGCGGTTGCTGGACCGGCTGCACGAGCAGAACGGGCAGACGCTGGGTGAGCTGTGCGAGCGCATCGCGATCACCCGGCAGTCGGTGACCCAGCACCTTGCCGTCCTGGAGGCCGCACATCTGATCAGCACGGTGCGGCGGGGGCGGGAGAAGCTGCACTACCTCAACCCCGTGCCGCTCCACGAGATCCAGGAGCGGTGGATCGACAAGTTCGAGCGCCCGCGGCTGCGCGCGCTCGGCGACCTGAAGCGACGAGCCGAGGAAGCCATGAGCGACAAGCCCAGCTATGTCTACGTCACCTACATCGCCAGCACCCCCGAGAAGGTCTGGGACGCCCTCACGGACGCCGACCTGACCGCCCTCTACTGGGGGCACTCCAACGTCTCCGACTGGCGGCCCGGCTCCCGCTGGGAGCACGTGCGCACCGACGGCTCCGGCATCGCCGACGTGGTCGGCACCGTCGTCGAGAGCGAGCGCCCGACGCGGCTGGTCACCAGCTGGGCCGCCCCGGAGCATGAGGGGGAGCCGGACCGGCACTCCCGGGTCACCTTCGACATCCAGCCGCACGCCGACATCGTCCGCCTCACCGTCACCCACGAGGACCTGGACGGCGAGGACGAGCTGCGCGCCATCTCGGCAGGCTGGCCGGCCGTGCTGTCCAACCTGAAGTCCCTCGTCGAGACCGGCAGCCCGCTCCCGCAGGAGCCCTGGCTGGTGCCCGGCCGGTGAACAACGCGGCGGGGCCGGTCCGCCGTCACCGGACCGGTCCCGCCTCCTCCCTTCCAAGGGGGAGTTCTGTGCGGCTACGGCATGGGCGTCCGCCGGGCCGCCGAAGCGGCACACACCAGCCCGAGGCAGAGTGCCAGCGCGCCGATGACCACGTTGTTGATGATGACGCCCGTGTCCGGGCTGCGGCCGACCACCCAGGGTGCGATGATCATCCAGATGCCCAGGGCGCACATGGCCCAGCTGAGGCCGTACATGCGCTCCGGAGCCCGGGTGAACCCCAGTGCCAGCAGGCCTATCGCTATGCCCATGATCAGGTTGTGGGTCACCAGCGCCGGCTGGCTCGCCGTGTAGTGGAGGATCCACGGGGACACCGCGCAGTACAGACCGAGCAGGAACACCGGTCCGTCCACGAGGGCCACGTCACGACCGCCGAGCATGCGGTCGTAGCGCTCCCGCATCTCGCCTACGTCGGGGTGGCTCGAGATGTCGCTTCTGCCGTGCGAGACGTTGGCCATGAGTCATCTCCTTTGACTGTGCAGGCCTGACCGCGTCCGGTGCGTGCGTTATACGACGCTAGTGGACATTCTGCCCTTATTTCTCCTTTATGTGTAGGTCGGGGCGTGGGTGCGCGAGCGGGCCGGGTACGGGGCGTCCCCCGGTCGGCGCGGCCCGATGCCTCCCGGGGTCCGGAGGCGCCCCTTCTTCCGCTCTCTCCCGGCTCGCGGACGCGGCGCGGGCCGAGGCCTCCGCGGAGTACCGCAGCGTTTCCGCATCGAAAGGCGTACGGGTGGGAAACCGGGTGAGCGGTTCAGCTACCCGCCTCCTGCGGGAGACAGCCGCGCAGGCGGCCCAGGCCGCGGCGGGCGTGACTCTTGACCGTGCCCAGCGGCCAGCCGGTGCGCTCCGCGATCTGGGTGTGGGTGAGGTCCTCGTAGAAGGCCAGCCGGAGCACCCGCTGCTGAGGGGCGGGCAGCTTGGCCAGCTCGTGCAGGACGATGACCCGGTCGAGGGCCGCGTCGGGCTGCCGGGCCGTGGGATCGGCCAGGGCGAGCGACGAGCCGGCCGACGCGATCACGGCGAGCCGGCGGGTCCGGGCGGCCAGCGCGTCGGCGATCTTCCGCCTGGTGATCCCCGTGATCCAGCCGCCGAGCGAGCCGCGCTCCGGACAGAAGCCCCGGCGCCCGCGCCACACCCCGAGAAACACCTGCTGGGTCACGTCCTCCGCCTCCCGGGCGTCGCCCAGGGAGCGCCAGGCCAGCGAGTGCACCAGGGGCGACCAGCGGCGATAGGTGACCTCCAGGCAGTCCTCGGCACCCGCCACGAGTCCACGCGCGAGCTCATCGTCGGTGCGGGACTCCGTCGCCGGCGCCGATGCCACGGCCCTGTCCTGCGCGCTCATGACGGCGGCTCCTCCGGTCGCGAGGCGACCCTCCGGGGACTCGTGGCCCGGCCGGGCGGCTCCCGGAAGGGCGGACTGGGGACGGCCGCCGACGCGAGCCCTGGCACAGCCATCGTCCGAGGGCCGGAACCAGGTCATCAACTCGCATCGTTTCTGCGTCGTATAGTCGCTGCCATGAGCCAGCCATCCGCGCACGGGGATGCCCCGCACGGCGAGGTGCGGGACTGGCCGGCACGCTCCGTGAAGACGGCGGACGTGCCCCTGACGACCGGTGCACTGGCGCGTCGGCTGGGGGTGTCGCCCACCACGCTGCGCTCCTGGGACCGCCGCTACGGCATCGGCCCCGCGGTCCGCGCCGACGGACGGCACCGCCGCTGGGCCCCGCAGGATGTCGCCGTGCTCGAGGAGATGTGCCGGCTGACCTCGTCGGGGGTGCCGCCGGCCGAGGCGGCCCGTGCCGCCAGGGAGAGCGCCGAGGCAGCGCCGGGGATCGCCGAGGCGACGGCGCGGCCACCGGACCATAGCTCTTCGCTCGCGGCCGGCACGCTGACGCTCCCCGACGTGCGCCAGGAGTGCCGGGGGCTGGCCCGTGCGGCCGTACGGCTGGACGCCCCGGCCGTCGAGGAACTGCTGACCGCCGCCGTGGAGCAGTACGGCGTCACCGTCGCCTGGCAGGAGGTGATGGTGCCGACCCTGCACGCCGTGGGACGCAAGTGGCTCTCGTCCGGCGACCGTTACGTCGAGGTCGAGCACCTGCTCTCCTGGCATGTCTCCACCGCCCTGCGCCGTCGCACCCCGCCGCCCGACCGGCAGGGTGCCGGACCCGTCGTCCTGGCCTGCGTGCCCGGTGAGCAGCACACCCTGCCGATCGAGGCGCTCAACGCCGGACTGTGCGAACTGCGCCTGCCCACACGCATGTTCGGCGCCGCCGTCCCGGCGGAGGCGCTCGCGGCGGCGGTGCGGCGGCTGGGCCCGTCGGCCGTGGTGCTGTGGGCCCAGGCGCGCTCCACGGCCAGCCTGCCGCTGGCCCGGCATGTCGCTGACACCGAGTGGGGGGTGACGGGCGCACGCCGCCGTCCCCTGGTCGTGCTGGGCGGACCCGGCTGGTCCGGTCCGTCGGCGGCGCGTGGGATGCTCCGGCCGCCGAGCCTGCGCCACGCCCTCGACGTCCTCTCCGCCGCCTACCGGGACGGAGCCTGCGGCGAACCGACCTGACGATCACTCCCGAGATCGGCTCGGACAGCGCCCGCAGGACCGCCCTCACCGGCGACCGCGCCGCCGCGGCCGACGGCACCGCCCGCGCCGCCGGGGCCCGCGCCGCCCGCGAGGTGCCGGCGGCCCCGCCCCGCCGCCGGCCGGCCACCGGGGTCAGCACGGGCCGCCGCCCCGCCGCCGCTCCTCAGGCGGACATTCGCGGAGGTCGGGGAGTCGGTCCGGGCCGAGGAGCTTCCGGACCATGCGGGGGTCGCCCGCCGGGCGGCCCCGCGGGGCCGCCCGGCGGGGCGGGCGGCCCCGCGGGGCTTCCTCAGTCGCGGGCGCGGGCCCGCTTGAAGCGGGCGAGGCCTTCGGAGAGCTCGACGACCGGATCCGGGTAGTCGGCGAGACCGGCCCGGTCCGGACCCCGCAGCTTCCAGGGCTCGTGCACCGCCGGGCCGTCGAGCGCGGCGAGTTCGGGAACCCAGCGGCGGACGTACGCCCCGTCGGGGTCGTAGCGCTTGGCCTGGGTCACGGGGTTGAGGACGCGGTTGGGGCGGGTGTCGGTGCCGGTGCCCGCCATCCACTGCCAGTTGAGCTGGTTGTTGGCGACGTCACCGTCGACCAGGAGGTCCAGGAAGTGGCGGGCGCCCACGCGCCAGTCGACGTACAGGGTCTTGGCGAGGAAACTCGCGGCCAGCAGCCGGCCCCGGTTGTGCATCCAGCCCTCGTGGCGCAGCTGGCGCATCGCCGCGTCGATCACCGGGTATCCGGTGCGTCCCTCCTTCCAGGCCTGGACGTCCTCGCGCGCGGCGTACGCGGAGCGCCAGCGGTCGCGTTTGGTCCGGTAGTCGGCGGTGGCGGCCGCGGGCCGGGCGGCGAGCACCTGGCGGTGGAAGTCACGCCAGGCGATCTGCCGTACGAAGGCCTCGGCGCCGGGCCCGCCGGCCCCGCGGGCCCGGTGGACCAGTTCGACGGGGGAGAGCGTCCCGAAGTGCAGATGGGGCGAGAGACGGGAGGTGGCGTCGCCCGCCAGGTCGTCGTGGCGGTCCTCGTACGCGCCGATCCCACCGCGCAGCCAGGCCGACATGCGCCTGCGGCCCTCCGCCTCCCCGCCGGCCGCCAGGCCTTCGGACACTCCGGAGAGGTCCGCGCGGGCGGGCAGACCCTCGGAGCCGACCCCGTCCGGGACCCGCACGGTACGCGGCGCGGCCAGCACGTCGCGCAGCCGCACACCGGACCACTGGCGGAAGTACGGCGTGAAGACGGCGAAGTGGTCCGAGGAGGCCGGGGTGAGGTCGCCGGGCGTCACGGCGGTGGTCACGGTGTCGTGCACGTGCAGCCGCCGCCCCTCCGCCTCCAGCGCCCGGCGCAGCCGCCGTTCCCGCAGCTGGGCGTAGGCGCTGACGTCGGCGGCCAGATGAACTTCGTCGGCGTCCGTCTCGGCGGCCATCTTGCACACCTCCTCGACGACGTCGCCGGAGCGCACCACCAGCCGCCCGCCCCGCCTGCGCAGACCGCCGTCGAGGTCCCGCAGGCAGTCCGCGAGGAACGCCAGCCGGTTGGGCACGGCGAACCCGGCGTCCGTGACGCCCTTGTCGCGTACGAACAGCGGGACCACCTCACGGGCCTCGCTCGCGGCCCGCAGCGGCGGATGGTCGTGCAGGCGCAGGTCGGCGGTGAACAGGACGACCGAGACGTTCATGGGGCTTCTCCGGGGTCGAATGGCGGGCGGCCGGTGAGGTACTTCCGGCCCGACGGGCACCGCGGATGCGGTCGTCACCCGCCAGGTCTGGACTCCCTCGCGAAGGTCGCCGGGACGCGGGCCGCGGCGAGCGCGATGTTGCGGGCCATGCCGCCGAACACGACCGCGTGGAAGGGGGAGACACTCCACCAGTAGGCGTGGCCGAGCAGTCCGTGCGGATGGAACACGGCCCGCTGGCGGTAGCGGGTGCGGCCCCCGGGGTCGGTGTCGGCGTACATCTCCAGCCAGGCGAGTCCCGGCAGCCGCATCTCGGCCCGCAGCCGCAGCAGACGGCCGGGCTCGACCTCCTCCACCCGCCAGAAGTCCAGCGAATCGCCGACCCGCAGCCGCGCCGCGTCCCGCCGCCCCCGGCGTAGCCCCACCCCGCCCACCAGCCGGTCCAGGCGGCCCCGTACCGCCCAGGCCAGCGGGAAGGAGTACCAGCCGTTGTCCCCGCCGATCCCCTCGATCACCCGCCACAGGGCCTCGCGCGAGGCGTTCACGGTCAGCTCCCGTCGGTCCGTGTACAGACTGCCGCCCGCCCAGTCGGGGTCGGTGGGCAGCGGGTCGCTGGGCGCGCCCGGCACCGCCGCCGACGACCAGCGGGTGGTCACCTGCGCGTCCTGGATGCGCTGCAGGGCCAGCCGTACCGCCTCGTCGAAGCCGAATGGATGGCCGGGCGGCTCCGGCACGTACCGCGCGATGTCGTGCTCGTGGCAGACGACCTCGTGGCGCAGCGACTCGGTCAGCGGCCGGGCGATGGACGCGGGGACCGGGGTGACCAGCCCGACCCAGTGACTGGACAGGCCGGGGGTCAGCACCGGCACGGGGAGGATGACCCGGCGGGGCAGTCCGGCGACCGCCGCGTACCGCAGCATCATGTCGCGGTAGGTCAGGACGTCCGGTCCGCCGATGTCGAAGGCGCGGCTGACGCCGGCCGGCATCCGGGCACTGCCGACGAGATACCGCAGCACGTCGCGGACCGCCACGGGCTGGATGCGGGTGCACACCCAGCTGGGGGTGATCATGACCGGCAGACGTTCGGTGAGATAGCGCAGCATCTCGAAGGAGACGGAGCCCGAACCGATGACGACGGCGGCACGAAGGACGGTCGTGGGCACACCGCAGTCCAGCAGGATGCGGCCCACCTCGGCCCGCGACCGCAGATGCGGCGACAGCTCGGACTCCGGCACGCCCGACGGCGTCAGACCACCGAGGTAGACGACACGCCGCACCCCCGCGGCCCGGGCCGCCTCGCCGAAGATCCGCGCCGCCCTGCGGTCGGTAGCCTCGAAGTCGTCGCCACTGCCCAGCGCGTGCACCAGGTAGTAGGCGACGTCGACACCCCGCATGGCCTCGGCGACGCCGGCGGCGTCCGTGACATCACCTTGCACCACCTCCGCCCGCCCGGCCCAGGGGTGGTCGCGCAGCTTGCCGGGGGAGCGCGCCAGACAGCGCACCCGATGGCCCTCGGCGAGCAGTTCCGGAACCAGTCTGCCGCCGATGTATCCGGTCGCCCCGGTCACCAGGCAACGCGGGCCGGGGGCGTGGTCGTCAGCGTTCATCGGCTCTGCGTCCTCCGCGTCAGCCCCCCTGGAGACAACTTCCACCTGTGCCGTCGTTGCGGATGCGGCGGATTCCATGGTCTGCCCGCCGGCGACAACGGTCGACCGGGAGCGGCGGATGCCGGGCCCGGTGTACGTCCCGGTCCCGGCCTCGCGGCTCAGGGAGGCGCTGGCCGACCCCGCGCGGGTCGCCCGGGCGCGCCGGCTCCTGGGGCATGTCCGCGCCCATCGCGGGCAGACGAACCGCAGGACAGGGGCCGGATCAGGCCGAAGGAAGGACGCTGGAGGTGTCTGCCGCTATGAGCGCCAAGGTGTTGGAACGTTTCCCCGCTGGAGCTCCGCGGGGATCGTGGCCGGCGGAGGAGTACGCGGCGGAGCGCCGCGCAGCGGGCGAGCCCGCGACGGTCGTGATGGATCTGCGGACGGACGCCTTCCTGGTCGTCGTCCCCGGCTCCGACGACGACTGACCCCCTCGTCCGGCCGGGAGCGGTCGGTCCGGGAAGCGGCTGTTCCGCCCTTCCGGTGGTACCGCCCGGCGGTGTCGGCGCACACCGCCGTGCGGGTCCCTAGCACCGCGGCCGCCAGGACGTCCTCGGACTCGCAGCGGCGGAGCCGCGGGAGCGCATGAAGACGGCGTGTCCTTGTCCGCCGGTTCCGGGCTCCGCCGAACCGTGTTGCGCCGGCTGCAAGGTGAGGGTGGGCAGGGGCGCCGCCGCGGTCCTCGGCTCGGACCTGGCGGGGCGGTGCGGATCATCGCGGTGGACGCCGTAGACCGTAAGCCGACCATGGCGCACAGGCTCGGCGCCCCGCACGCCGTCAACTCCCGGGAGACCGACGCCGTCGACGCGGTGCGGGAGCCGACCGGCGGATTCGGCGCCGGCGTGGTGATCGAGGCGGTGGGCCGGGCGGAGAGCCACCGTCCGGCCCGCTACGCCCGTGCTCTCGCGGGGACCGTGGTGCTGGTCGGCGTGGCCACCCCGGAGATGAGGCTGGAGTTGCCGCCCCCGGACCCCTGCGTCACCGAGACCCTCGTGCGGGACGAGGTCGAGAAGGCCTTCGAAAAGATGCGCCACGGCGACGTCCTGGGCTCGGTGGTGGTCCGGTGACGAGCCGGGGGCGCATCGACCGCGGTTGCTGACCGCCCCGCGTCGTCGCACTCGTGGGTCGCTCGAGGGACGCCCGTTTCCCCTGTTCCCCCTTGCTCTCTAGGGCACTTCGGCGGGCCCGGGAGCCGGCGCCGCGGCCTGCGCAGACCGGCGAGAGAACGCCTTGACAACGCTTCGGAGGCGCCCTCAGACTGACACTCGTTGCGCTCATCGCACTCCGTTTCGCTATACGCACCGAGGTGTCATGATGATTCCCGCGTGCCGTCTCGCGGATCTGCCGCGAGGCGAGGCCCACCGGCTCGATATCGACCCGCCCGTCTCGGTCTTCCACACCGAGGACGGCGAGCTCTTCGCCATCGACGACACGTGCACCCACCAGGACGCCTCGCTCGCCGACGGCTGGCTGGAGGGCCGCGAGGTCGAATGCCCCCTGCACGCCTCCAAGTTCGACCTGCGGACCGGCGCCGTGGACGCACCCCCGGCCAAGCGACCGGTCCGCACCCACGAGGTCGTCGTCGAGGACGGCACCATCCATGTCCGGCTGTCCGCCGAGGCACCCAACCTGCCGCCGTGCGTCGCCGCCCGGCTCGCCGGAGGCGCGGCGTGAGGACGATAGCCGTGGTGGGCGCCTCCCTGGCCGGGCTGTCGGCCGCGCGCTCGCTGCGGCAGCGGGGGTACGACGGCCGGCTGGTCGTCATCGGCGACGAGCCCCACCGCCCGTACGACAGGCCGCCGTTGTCCAAGGAGTTCCTGGCCGGCACGCTCGGCGAGGCGGACCTGGCGCTGGAGCGGGACGACGAGGAACTTGGCGCGGAGTGGCTGCTCGGGGCGCGCGCCACCGGCCTGGACCGCACCGGGAGGGCGATCCGGCTCGCCGACGGCCGGGAGGTCCGCGCCGACGGCGTGGTGGTCGCGACCGGCGCCGTCGCCCGCACCCTGCCCGGCACCGAGGGCCTCGCCGGGGTCCATGTGCTGCGCACCCTCGACGACGCCCGCGCCCTGCGACGCGATCTTTCCCGGGGCGGCCGCCTTGTGGTGATCGGCGGCGGGTTCGTCGGCGCCGAGGTCGCCTCCACGGCGTACGTCCTCGGGCTGGACGTGACCGTGGTGGAGGCGGCGCCGACCCCGCTGGCCGGACCGCTCGGCCCGGCCATGGGCGCCGTCGTCTCCGCCCTCCATGCCGACCACGGCGTACGGCTGTTGTGCGGGGTCGGGGTCAAGGGGCTGAGCGGCGAGCGCCAGGTGGCGGCCGTCCTCCTGGAGGACGGCCGCAGTGTGCCCGCCGACACCGTCGTCGTCGGCGTGGGGGCGCGTCCCTGCGTCGAGTGGCTGGAGGGCTCCGGCGTCGCGCTCGACAACGGGGTGAAGTGTGGCGCCGACGGGCGTACCAGCGTGGCCGGGGTGGTCGCCGTCGGCGACTGCGCCAACTGGTACGACCCGCACGCCGGTGGCCATCGCAGGGTCGAGCACTGGACCGGCGCACTGGAACGGCCGGCCGCCGCGGTCGCCGCGCTCCTCGCGTACGGCGCGACGGAACCCGGCGTCCCCAGGCCCCCGTACTTCTGGTCCGACCAGTACGGCGTGAAGATCCAGTTCGTCGGGCACGCCGCCGGGGCCGACGACGTGACGGTCGAGGAGGGCTCGACCGACGACCGCAGCTTCCTCGCCGTCTACCGGCGGGCGGGCCGGCCGGTCGCCGTGCTCGGGATGAACCAGCCGCGGCTCTTCACCCGCCTGCGCAAGCAGTTCGACACCACCGCGTCCTGACCCGGCGCCCGCGCCGCCCCATCGATCCACGACGTTCTCCGAGGAGTGCACCGTGACCTCGACCAGCCTGCCGGACAGCCTGATCGCCACCCTCCCCGGTTCCGCCTACACGGATCCCGGCATCTTCGCCCAGGAACAGGAACGCATCTTCGAGACGATGTGGTTCTGCGTCGCCCGCGCGACGGACCTGCCGAAGCCCGGCGCGTTCCGCACGGTCGACGTCGGCCGCGAGAGCATCCTCGTCACCCGGGCCCGGGACCGTTCGGTCCGCGCCTACTTCAACGTCTGCCGGCACCGCGGGGCCAGGCTGTGCACCGAGGACTCCGGCGAGGTCAGGCGCGCCTTCCAGTGCCCGTACCATGCCTGGACCTACGACCTGGACGGCAGGCTGGTCGCGGCACCCAACCTCACCAAGATGCCCGACGTCGGCCGTACCGAGTACGGCCTGGTGAGTGTGGCCGTGCGGGAATGGCTGGGCTATGTGTGGGTGTGCCTGGCGGAGGACCCGCCCTCCTTCGAGGAGGACGTGCTGGGGGCCGTCGTCGAGCGGCTGGGCGACACCGCATCGATCGAGCGCTACGACATCGACCACCTGTTGGTGGGCCGGCGGATCGTCTACGACGTGCGGGCGAACTGGAAGCTCATCGTCGAGAACTTCATGGAGTGCTACCACTGCGCCACCATCCACCCCGAACTCACCGAGGTGCTGCCCGAGTTCGCCGACGGATACGCGGCGCAGTACTACGTGGGCCACGGCGCCGAGTTCGGCGCGGACGTCCAGGGCTTCACCGTCGACGGTTCCGAGGGGCTCGACCGCATCCCCTCGGTCGCCGCGGACCAGGACCGGCGGTACTACGCGATCACCGTGAAACCGCAGGTGTTCATCAACCTCGTGCCCGACCATGTGATCTTCCACCGGATGTACCCGGTGGCCGTGGACCGGACGGTCGTCGAGTGCGACTGGCTCTACCTTCCGCACGTCGTGGAGAGCGGCAAGGACGTCAGCCGGTCCGTGGAGCTCTTCGACCGGGTCAACCGCCAGGACTTCGACGCCTGCGAGCGCACCCAGCCAGGGATGAGCTCACGGTTGTATGCCAAGGGCGGTGTGCTGGTGCCCAGCGAGCACCACATCGGCGCCTTCCACCACTGGGTGCACGAGCGGCTCGGTACCCGGCAGCCGGAGTGACGGGACTGACAGGGGAGGGAGCCCCATGGCCCGCGCGGAACGCGGACGCGGGCCGTACGGCGGTCGCCTTCGGGGCGCTCAGCCCAGGAACCCCATCCGGTGGCTGATCTCGGCGGCGCCCTTGACCAGCACCGGAGCCAGTTCGTGCATCCGCTCCTCGGTGAACCGGTAGGACGGCCCGGAGGCACTGATCGACGCGGCGACCTTGCCCTCCCGGTCCCGGATCGGCGCGGCCATGGCGTGCAGCCCGATCTCCAGCTCCTCCAACGTCCAGGCGTAACCTCGCTCCCGGGCCTCGGCGAGGTTCTTCTCCAGCTTCGCCTTGGTGGAGATGGTGTGCGGCGTGAGCTTCTTCAGGCCCCCGTCCGAGATCAGCGCGGCCCGCTCCTTCGCCGGCCGATGGGCCAGCATGATCTTGCCGCTGGAGGTGGCGTGCAACGGGGTCAGCTGGCCTACCCAGTTGTGCGCGGTGACGGCCGCCGTACCGCGTACCTGGTAGAGGTTGATCGCGTAGTGCTCCTGCATCACCGCGATGTTGACCGTCTCGCCGATCTCCTCGGCCAGCCGCTCGCAGACCTGACGGCCCTGCTGGGTGACGTCGATACGTCCGGTGACGGCGCCCGCCAGACGTACGATGCCGAACCCGAGCGCGTACTTGCCCCGTTCGCCCGCCTGCTCCACCAGACCGCGCGCCTCCAGAGCGCCGAGCAGGCGGAACGCGGTCGACTTGTGTACCTCGATCTCGGCGGCCACCTCGCTCACGCCCGCCTCGCCGCGCTGGGCGAGGATCTCCAGGACGCTGATGGCGCGGTCGACGGACTGCACGCCGCCGGAGGATGAGCCGTTCGTTTCTGTGTCCGGGCTGTAGTTGCTCATAACGAAACTATACGCGGAGTAAACAACAGCGCCCAAGAAACCTGGTGTGAACAAAGATCTTACAAGTTGCGTTGTTCGCAACCTGGTGCGCATAGCGATACCCGTACTAGCATGCCGCGCACATCGACGGCGCGAGCGAGACGAGGCACCATGGCTCCCTTGCAGTACGACTTCGTCATCGTCGGCGGCGGATCGGCCGGCAGCGCACTGGCGAACCGGCTCTCGGCCGACCCGGGCAACCGGGTGCTGGTGCTGGAGGCGGGCCGTCCGGACTACCCGTGGGACGTGTTCATCCATATGCCCGCCGCGCTGACCTACCCCATCGGAAGCCGTTTCTACGACTGGAAGTACGAGTCCGAGCCGGAGCCCCACATGGGGGGCCGCCGTGTCTACCACGCCCGCGGCAAGGTGCTGGGCGGCTCCAGCAGCATCAACGGCATGATCTTCCAGCGCGGCAACCCCATGGACTACGAGCGTTGGGCCGCCGACCCGGGCATGGAGACCTGGGACTACGCCCACTGTCTGCCGTACTTCCGCCGGATGGAGAACTGCCTGGCCGCCGACCCCGACGACGAGTTCCGTGGCCATGACGGACCGCTCGTGCTGGAACGCGGCCCGGCCGAGGGCCCGCTCTTCTCCGCCTTCCTCAAGGCCACCGAGGAGGCGGGCTACCCGCCCACCGACGACGTCAACGGCTACCGGCAGGAGGGCTTCGCCAAGTTCGACCGCAACGTGCACCGCGGCCGG
Source organism: Streptomyces sp. NPDC051105 (assembly GCF_040682795.1). NCBI lineage: Bacteria > Bacillati > Actinomycetota > Actinomycetes > Kitasatosporales > Streptomycetaceae > Streptomyces > Streptomyces sp. NPDC051105. Next base: position 141,992 of record NZ_JBFBBR010000015.1, read on the forward strand.
CGCCTGTCCGCGTCCAAGGCGTACCTCAAACCCGCCAGGAAACGCCCCAACCTCACCGTGAAGACCCGCGCCCTCGTCACCCGCGTCCTCTTCGAGGGGAAGAGAGCCGTCGGTGTCGAGTACCAGCGGGGCAGGGGCGCCCTCCGACAGGTCCGGGCCGCCGAGGTCATCCTGTGCGGCGGCGCGATCAACTCCCCGCAGCTGCTCCAGCTTTCCGGCGTCGGCAACGCCGAGGAACTGCGTGCCCTCGGCGTCGACGTCGTGCACGATCTGCCGGGCGTCGGCGAGAACCTCCAGGACCACCTGGAGGTGTACATCCAGTACGCCTGCAAGCAGCCCGTCTCCGTCCAGCCGTACCTGGCGAAGTGGCGGGCCCCCTTCATCGGCCTGCAGTGGCTGTTCCGCAAGGGGCCGGCCGCGACCAACCACTTCGAGGCCGGCGGCTTCTGCCGCAGCAACGAGGACGTGGACTACCCCAACCTGATGTTCCACTTCCTGCCCGTCGCGGTCCGCTACGACGGCTCCGTACCCGCCGGCGGCCATGGCTACCAGGTCCATGTCGGTCCCATGTACTCCGACGCCCTCGGCTCGGTGAAGATCCGGAGCAAGGACCCGCGCGAACACCCGGCGCTGCGGTTCAACTACCTCTCCACCGAGCAGGACCGCCGCGAGTGGGTCGAGGCGGTCCGGGTGGCCCGCGAGCTGCTCAACCAGCCCGCGCTCGCCCCCTACAACGGCGGGGAGATCTCGCCCGGCCCGTCCGTGGCGACGGACGAGGAGATCCTCGCCTGGGTCGCCAAGGACGGCGAGACCGCCCTGCACCCCTCCTGCACATGCAAGATGGGCACGGACGCGATGTCCGTCGTCGACCCGCTGAGCCTGCGGGTGCACGGAGTGGACGGACTGCGCGTGGTGGACGCCTCGGTGATGCCGTACGTCACCAACGGCAACATCTACGCCCCGGTGATGATGATCGCCGAGAAGGCGGCCGACCTCATCCTCGGCAAGGAGCCGCTGCCGGCGTCGAAGGCCGTCTACCACCGGCACCGCGACGCCCGGGAACAGGCCGGATAGCGCACTCTCCCCGGACCTCTTGACGGCGGTCGGTCCGTTCGTCAGGGTGTTCCACCAAAAGCAATCAAATGCACAATGCGCAACGAATTCGGGCTCGAAGGGCGCGACCGTGGCAGATCTGTACGTGGATGGTGAATGGCGCGCGGCGGTGGTCGGCGGCCGGCGCGAGATCCGGTGCCCGGCGGACGGTACCCTCGTCGCCACGGTCTCGGAGGCGACCCGCCCCGACACCGAGGCCGCGATCGCCGCGGCCCGGCGCGCCTTCGACGACGGCCCCTGGCCGCGCACCCCCGAGCGGGAGCGCGGCGCGCTGTTGCTGCGCACCGCCGGCATCATCGAGCGCGACGCCAAGGAGTTCGCCCGCGCCGAGTCCCTCGACACCGGCAAACGCCTGGTGGAGAGCGAGTACGACATCGCCGACGTCGTCGCCTGCTTCCGCTACTACGGCGGCATCGCCGGCACCAGCGCCGGAAGGGTGGTCGACACCGGCCGCGACGACGCCCTCAGCCGGGTCACCTACGAACCCGTCGGCGTCTGCGGACTGATCACCCCCTGGAACTACCCCCTGTTGCAGGCCTCTTGGAAGGTCGCACCCGCCCTCCTCGCGGGCAACACCGTCGTCCTCAAGCCCAGTGAACTCACCCCCTCCACCTCGGTCCTGCTGATGAAGGCCCTCGACGAGGCGGGCCTGCCGGCCGGCGCCGCCAACCTAATACTGGGCGCCGGCCCCGAGGCGGGCGGGCCGCTCGCCGAGCACCCGGCCGTCGACATGGTGTCGTTCACCGGCGGACTGCACACCGGCCGGCATCTCATGGCCACCGCGGCCGCCACGGTGAAGAAGGTCGCCCTCGAACTCGGCGGCAAGAACCCCAACGTCGTCTTCGCCGACGCCGACTTCGCCACCGCCGTCGACTTCGCGCTCACCGCCGTCTTCCTGCACTCCGGGCAGGTCTGCTCGGCCGGCGCCCGGCTGATCGTCGAGGACTCGATCCACGACGCCTTTGTCGACGAGGTGGTGCGACGCGCCCGACTCATCCGCCTGGGCGGCCCCTTCGACCCCGAGGCCGAGACCGGGGCGCTCATCTCGGCACAGCACCGCGAGAAGGTCGAGGCGTATGTCGCCGCCGGTCTCGCCGAGGGCGCCGTACTGCGCTGCGGCGGGGTACGCCCCGACGACCCGGCGCTGGCGAACGGCTTCTACTACCCGCCGACCGTCCTCGACGAGTGCCGGCAGGACATGCGGGTGGTGCACGAGGAGTCCTTCGGACCCGTGCTGACCGTGGAGCGCTTCCAGGACGAGGACGACGCCGTCCGTATCGCCAACGACACGGAGTACGGCCTCGCCGGAGCCGTCTGGACGCAGGACGCGGGCAAGGCACAGCGGGTCGCCCGGGGGCTGCGCCACGGCACCGTGTGGATCAACGACTACCACCCCTACGTGCCGCAAGCGGAATGGGGTGGCTTCGGGCACTCGGGCGTGGGCCGCGAGCTGGGACCGACCGGCCTGGACGAGTACCGAGAGCCCAAGCACGTCTGGCAGAACATCCAACCCCGGCCGCAGCACTGGTTCCGCGGCTGACGGCGAAGAGAGGCCGATCATGACCCCAGCCCAGACCGAGGTGTCGCAGCGGCGCGACACGTCCCAGGACCCCGAGGACCGCGCCCCGGTCATCTCCGTGCGCCGGCTGTGGAAGGTGTTCGGGCCGAAGGCCGACCAGGTGCCGGGCTCCGAGGAGTTGTGCGGGCTCACCCGCCGCGAACTGATGGACCGCACGGGCTGCACCGCCGCCGTACGGGACCTGAACTTCGAGGTGTCGCCCGGCGAGGTCTTCGTCGTCATGGGTCTGTCCGGGTCCGGCAAGTCCACCCTGGTGCGATGTCTGACCCGGCTGATCGAACCCACCGCCGGCGAGATCGTGTTCGAGGGCGAGGACATCCGGGGCGCCGACGCCCGGCGGCTGCGGGAGCTGCGGCGCAGCAAGTTCTCCATGGTCTTCCAGCACTTCGGTCTGCTGCCGCACCGCAAGGTCGTCGAGAACGTGGCGTTCGGCCTGGAGATCCGGGGCATGGGCCGGGCCGAACGGACCAGGAAGGCCATGGAGGTCGTCGAACTGGTGGGCCTCGCCGGATACGAGAACTCCTACCCCGACCAGCTCTCCGGCGGTATGCAGCAGCGCGTCGGCCTCGCGCGCGCCCTGGCCGGCGATCCCGACGTCCTCTTCTTCGATGAGCCGTTCTCCGCGCTCGACCCGTTGATCCGCCGTGACATGCAGAGCGAGGTCGTCCGCCTGCACCACGAGGTCGGCAAGACCATGGTGTTCATCACCCACGACCTCTCCGAGGCACTGAAGCTCGGCGACCGCATCCTGATCATGCGAGACGGCAGGATGGTCCAGTGCGGCACCGGCGACGAACTCGTCGGCGCCCCGGCGGACGACTACGTACGGGACTTCGTCAAGGACGTACCGCGCGGCGACGTCCTCACCCTGCGCTGGATCATGCGGCCCGCCACCCCCGAAGACGCGCTGGACGGACCGGAGTTGGGCCCGGAGGTGGTGGTCCGCGAGGCCACCCGGGCGGTGCTCGCGGCGGAGAAACCGGTCAAGGTCGTCGAGCACGGCAAGCTGCTCGGCATCGTCGGCGACGAGGAGATCCTCGCGGTCGTCGCCGGAGCACCCGTCGCCGGAGCGGTCGTCGCCGGAGCACCCGTCGCCGGAGCGGCCGTCGCGGGACAGGAAGGCGGCGCCTGATGGCCGCCGTCGCCGACGCGGCCGTGCCGGTCGCCGCCCTGCGCCACAAGGTGAGCCGCCCCATGGTGGTGGCGGCCGTCCTGGTCGTCTGGCTGGTGCTCTTCACCGTGCTGCGCGGCCGGCAGACGCTGACCCTGGCAGCCGCCGACCTCACCGGACTGCACCGCTGGCTGAACGACGTCAACGACAGCATCGGCGCCAACCGCAACTCCAACCCGGTCTTTCTGTACTTCTTCAATGAGATCCGGCTGGTCATCGACAACCTGGTGACCTTCGTCCAGTCGCTGATCTCCCAGCCCACCGGGTCCCGCCCGGTCCCGCAGGTCGGCTGGCTCGGCGTCGTCGGACTCGCCGGTTATGTGTCCTGGGCCGTGGGCAACTGGCGGGTCGCGCTGCTGGCCGCGGCCGGCTTCACCTTCTTCGGGCTCCAGGGTCTGTGGCAGGAGAGCATGGACACCCTGGCGCTGACGCTGTCGGCGGTCCTGGTGGCCCTGCTCATCGGCATCCCGCTGGGCGTCTGGGCCGGACTCTCCGACCGGTTCAACCGGATCATGACGCCCTTGCTGGACTTCATGCAGACGATGCCGACCTTCGTCTACCTCGCCCCGCTGACCCTGATCTTCCTCATCGGCGGGGCCTCCGCGGTGATCACCACGGTGATCTACGCGGCCCCGCCCGCCATCCGTATCACCGCGCACGCCATCCGCTCGGTGCCGGAGACCACCGTCGAGGCGGCCGACTCGCTCGGCGCGACACGGACGCAGCAACTGCTGAAGGTGCTGCTGCCCATGTCCCGGCGCACGGTGGTCATGGGCGTCAACCAGACCATCATGGCCGCCCTGGCCATGGTCACCATCGCCGCCCTGATCGATGCGCCCGGCCTCGGCAAGACCGTCGTACAGGCCCTGCAGTCCCTCGACGTCGGCACCGCCTTCAACGCCGGACTCGCCATCGTCGTCATGGCCATCGTGCTCGACCGGGTCACCACCGCGGCGGCCGCCCGCACCGGGGCCCGCCGGGCCGGCGGCCCGTTCCTCAAGTGGCGCCGCCCGCTGCTGGCGGCCGGCGGCATCGCGGCCGCCGTCCTGGTCTACCTCTCCCACACCTACGTCTGGGCGGCCGAGTTCCCCGGCGACGGCACCGTCGGCACCCACATCGCGAGTGCCGCCGACACCGCGACCACCTGGCTCCAGGACCATCTCTCCGGCCTGACCAACGCGCTGCGGGACGCCCTCACCAACGGCCTGCTCAACCCGTTCCAGACGCTGCTCACGGACTCCCCGTGGTGGCTCGTCGGCGCCACCCTGGTCGCGCTCGGCGCGGTCCTCGGCGGCTGGCGGGCCGGGGTGACGGCGGGCGCCTGCGTCGGGCTGCTGGTCGGCACCGGCCTGTGGTCGGACAGCATGACCACGTTGGCCTCGACGGCCGTGGCCACCGTGCTGGTGATGCTGCTCGGCGTCGTTTTCGGCGTGTGGATGGGACGCAGTGCGCCGGCGGACCGGCTGATCCGGCCTGCCCTGGACGCCGCCCAGGTCATGCCGCCCTTCGTCTACCTCGTGCCGTTCCTGGCGCTCTTCGGCGCCACCCGCTTCACGGCGATCGTCGCGGCCGTCGTCTACGCGGCACCCGTAGCGATCAAGATCATCGCGGACGGGGTGCGGAACGTGTCCGAGTCCACCGTGGAGGCGGCCACCTCGGCCGGGTGCAACACCTGGCAGATCATCACCAAGGTTCAGCTGCCGATGGCACGCGGCGCCCTCACCCTCGCGACCAACCAGGGCCTGATCTACGTGCTGTCGATGGTTGTGGTGGGCGGCCTGGTAGGCGCGGGCGCCCTCGGCTACGACGTCGTGGCCGGTTTCTCGCAGGGCGAGTTGTACGGCAAGGGGCTGGCGGCGGGGCTCGCCATCGTCCTGCTCGGAGTCATGTTCGACCGGATCACTCAGGCTGCGGCGCGACGCACCCGGGCATAAGGAGCACCGACACCATGGCACAACACTGGCGCATAGGCGCGGCCGGCCTGGCCGTCCTCGGCCTCACCCTCACGGCCTGCGGCGGGGCGAAGGTCGGCGAGAGCAGTTCCGCCGGCTCGAAGTCCGCGGACGGCAAGTGCGGCACCTTCAACCTGGCCGTCAACCCGTGGGTGGGCTACGAGGCGGACGCGGCGGTCGTCGCGTACGTCGCGGAACACGACCTCGGCTGCACGGTGGAGAAGAAGGACCTCAAGGAGGAGATCGCCTGGCAGGGCTTCGGCACCGGCGAGGTCGACGCCATCCTGGAGAACTGGGGCCACGACGATCTGAAGAAGAAGTACATCACCGGGCAGAAGACGGCCGTCGAGGCCGGCTCGACCGGCAACAAGGGCGTCATCGGCTGGTACGTCCCGCCGTGGCTGGCCAAGGCGCACCCGGACATCACGAAGTGGCAGAACCTCGACAAGTACGCCGCCGAGTTCAAGACGTCCGAGTCGGGCGGCAAGGGCCAACTGCTCGACGGCGACCCGTCGTACGTCACCAATGACGCCGCCCTGGTGACGAACCTGAAGCTGGACTTCAAGGTGGTGTACGCGGGCAGCGAGACCGCGCTCATCCAGGCCTTCCGGACCGCCGAGAAGAACAAGCAGTGGCTCATCGGCTACTTCTACGAACCGCAGTGGTTCCTCTCCGAGATACCGCTGGTGAAGGTGGACCTGCCCAAGTACACGACAGGCTGTGACGCCGACGCGGCGAAGGTCGCCTGCGACTACCCCGTCTACGACCTGGACAAGATCGTCAGCGCGAGTTTCGCCAAGTCGGGCAGTCCCGCCTACGACCTGGTGAAGAAGTTCAACTGGACCAACGACGACCAGAACACCGTGGCCAAGTACATCGCGGTGGACAAGATGTCCGACGACGCGGCCGCCAAGAAGTGGGTCGACGCCAATCGCGAGAAGGTCGAGGCCTGGTTGAAGTAGAGGGGGAGTCAAAAGGCCGGTCCAGTACGCCCGGTGGGCGGTGCGCAACTGTGCGCACCGCCCGCCGGGCGTTGCCCTTTGTCTCCTGCCTTCCGGCCATTTCCCGACGTCACCGGGCCCCTTGACACCCCTCCTCGACGACGGGCACATTGAGTTGCGCAGCCTGAATCACGTTGCGCACGAAGCAACTGCACCGGTCTCAAGTTCGGAGGTTGGGCGATGGCGGGACCCCGAGTGGTCATCATCGGAGCGGGCGTCGTGGGAGCCGCCCTCGCGGACGAGATCTCCGCACGCGGCTGGACCGAGGTGACCGTGGTCGACCAGGGCCCCCTCCCGGCCACCGGAGGATCCTCCTCGCACGCCCCCGGCCTGGTCTTCCAGACCAACCCGTCGAAGACCATGACGGAGCTGGCCCGCTACACCGTCGAGAAGTTCTGCTCCCTCGACGTGGACGGCAAGCCCTGCTTCCTCCAGGTCGGCGGCCTCGAAGTGGCCACCACCCCCGAACGCCTCGCCGAACTCCACCGCCGCCACGGCTGGATCACCGCCTGGGGAGTCGAAGCGCACCTGTTGAGCGCCGACGAGTGCGTGCGGCGCCACCCGCTGGTGAACCGTGACCGGGTCCTCGGCGGCCTCCTCGTTCCCACCGACGGCATCGCCAAGGCCGTGCTCGCCGTCGAGGCCCAGATCCGCCGCGCCACCGAGCGCGGCGTCCGCTTCCTGGCCCGCCACGAGGTCCTCGACGTCCGCCAGAGCGAGGGCCGCGTCACCGGTGTCCTGACCGACCAGGGCGAACTCCCCGCCGACATCGTCGTCTGCTGCGCCGGCATCTGGGGCCCGAAGATCGCCCGCATGGTCGGCATGAACCTCCCGCTCACCCCGCTCGCCCACCAACTCGCCTGGACCGGCCCGGTTCCCGCCCTCGCAGGCCAGACCGAGGAGGCCGTCCGCCCGATCCTGCGCCACCAGGACGCCGACCTGTACTACCGCGACCGCTTCGACGGCCTGGGCATCGGCTCCTACGGCCACCGCCCGATGCCCGTCTCCGCGGACGACATCCGCTCCGTCGACGAGGCCGAACAGATGCCCTCCGTCCTGAAGTTCACCGAGGAGGACTTCGAGGACGCCTGGACCGAGACCCGGTCGCTGCTCCCCGCGACCCGTGAGGCCAAGGTCGAGGAGGGCATCAACGGCCTGTTCTCCTTCACCACCGACGGCTACCCGCTGCTCGGTCAGTCCCCGGACGTCAAGGGCTTCTGGGTCGCCGAGGCGGTCTGGGTCACCCACTCCGCGGGCGTCGGCCGGGCCGTCGCCGAATGGCTGGTGGACGGCCACTGCTCGTCCTTCGACCTGCACGAGTGCGACATCAACCGCTTCGAACCCCACCAGCTCGCCCCCGAGTACGTCCTGGCCCGCGACTGCCAGAACTTCGCCGAGGTCTACGACATCCTCCACCCCCTCCAGCCGTCCGGGAAGCCGCGCCCGATCCGCACCAGCCCCTTCCACGCCCGCCAGCAGGAACACGGCGCGTTCTTCCTGGAGGCGAACGGCTGGGAGCGACCCCAGTGGTACGAGGCCAACGCGGGCCTGGTTGAAGGCCGTTCGATCCCCACCCCCAACGACTGGGCCGCCCGCTACTGGTCGCCGATCGTCGGCGCCGAGGCCCAGGCCACCCGCGAGACCGTCGCGATGTACGACATGACCGCCCTCAAGCGCCTGGAGGTCACCGGCCCCGGCGCCGCCGACTTCCTGGAGGGCCTGGTCACCGGCAAGGTCGCCAAGTCCGTCGGCTCGGTGACGTACACCCTGCTCCTCGACCACGACGGGGGCATCCGCAGCGACATCACCGTGGCCCGCCTCGCCCGCGACCTCTTCCAGGTCGGCGCCAACGGCAACCTGGACCTCGACTGGTTCACCCGCCACCTCCCCGCCGACGGACGGGTCCAGGTCCGCGACATCACCCCCGGCACCTGCTGCGTCGGTCTGTGGGGCCCGCTCGCCCGCGAGGTCCTCCAGCCCCTCACCGACGAGGACTTCTCCAACGAGGGCCTCAAGTACTTCCGCGCCAAGAGTGCCTATATCGGCTCGGTGCCGGTCACCGCGATGCGGCTGTCCTACGTCGGCGAACTCGGCTGGGAGCTGTACACCACCGCCGATCAGGGCCAGAAGCTCTGGGACACCCTCTGGCGGGCGGCCCAGCCGCTCGGCGGGATCATCGCGGGCCGCGGTGCCTTCAACAGCCTCCGCCTGGAGAAGGGTTACCGCTCCTTCGGCACCGACATGACCTACGAGCACGACCCCTACGAGGCCGGCGTCGGCTTCGCCGTCAAGCTCGACAAGGACGACTTCGTCGGCAAGGCCGCGCTGGAGCGGCGCAGGACGGACGTGCGGCGCCGGCTGAGCTGCCTCACCGTCGACGACCCACGGGCCGTCGTCATGGGCAAGGAGCCTGTGTACGACGGTGAGCGCGCGGTCGGTTACGTGACCAGCGCGGCCTACGGCTACACGATCGGGAAGGGGATCGCGTACGCGTGGCTGCCGACGGAGCTGGCGGTGCCTGGGACCGGCGTGGAGATCGGGTACTTCGACCAGCGTGTGGTGGCGATGGTGGCCGAGGAGCCGTTGTTCGATCCGGGGATGAGTCGGCTCCGTGGGTGAGGGATCGGAGAGGAGTGCCGCGATGTGTCGTCGGTCGGCTGCGGGTGCTTCGTGGCTGGTCGCGCAGTTCCTCCCCCAGCCTTCGGCCGGGGGTACCCCCAGCGCCCCTTCGGGGCGCTGAGGCCGTCGAAAGGATCGCGAACCCCGCATGAACGCGCTGAACACGCCCCTGGCCGAGCTGGACCCCGAGGTGCACGCCGCGCTCCGCGCCGAGCTGCACCGCCAGCAGTCCACCCTGGAGATGATCGCCTCCGAGAACTTCGCGCCCACCGCCGTGATGGAGGCGCAGGGGTCGGTCGCCACCAACAAGTACGCCGAGGGCTATCCCGGCCGCCGCTACTACGGCGGCTGCGAACACGTCGACGTCACCGAGCGGCTGGCGATCGAACGCGTCAAGTCGCTCTTCGGCGCGGGCTTCGCCAACGTCCAGCCGCACTCCGGCGCCCAGGCCAACACAGCCGTCTTCTTCGCTCTGCTCAAGCCCGGCGACACCGTCCTCGGCCTCGACCTGGCGCACGGCGGCCACCTCACCCACGGCATGCGCCTCAACTACAGCGGCAAGATGCTCGACATCGTGCCGTACCACGTCTCCGAGGCGGACAACCTCGTGGACCTGGACGAGGTGGCGCGGCTCGCCAAGGAACACCGCCCGAAGATGATCATCGCGGGCTGGTCGGCGTACCCGAGGCAGCTGGACTTCGCGGCCTTCCGGCGGATCGCCGACGAGGTCGGTGCCCTCCTCATGGTCGACATGGCGCACTTCGCCGGTCTGGTGGCGGCCGGACTGCATCCCAGCCCCGTCCCGCACGCCCACGTGGTGACCACGACCACGCACAAGACCCTCGGCGGACCGCGCGGCGGGGTCATCCTCACCGACGACGCCGGCCTCGCCAAGAAGATCAACTCGGCGGTGTTCCCCGGCATGCAGGGCGGCCCGCTGGAACACGTCATCGCTGCGAAGGCCGTCTCCTTCAAGGTCGCGGCAACACCCGAGTTCGCCGAACGCCAGGCCCGCACCCTGGCCGGCGCCCGCATCCTCGCCGAGCGCCTCACCCGCCCCGACGCCGCCGCGGCCGGAGTGCGGGTGCTGACCGGCGGCACGGACGTCCACCTGGTCCTCGTCGACCTCCGGAACTCGCCCCTGGACGGCCGGCAGGCCGAGGACCTCCTCCATACGATCGGCATCACCGTCAACCGCAACGCCGTCCCCTTCGACCCACGGCCGCCCATGGTCACCTCCGGCCTGCGGATCGGTACCCCCGCACTGGCCACCCGGGGCTTCACCGGGGCCGACTTCGCCGAGGTGGCCGATGTGATCGCCCTCGCCCTCCAGCCCGACCCGGACGTGTCCGCCCTGCGCGTCCGCACCGAGGCCCTCGCCGCCGAGCACCCGCTCTACCCGCACCTCTCGCACGACGGAGACGTCCGATGAGCCCCCGCACCCGCCCCCTACGCCCTGCGGGCGTGGGGGGACCCCCAGGCGCCGACCTCCCCGACCACCCGGACTTCCTCTGGCGCACCCCCGAGCCGAAGCGCTCGTACGACGTGATCGTGGTCGGCGGCGGCGGACACGGCCTCGCCACCGCCCACTACCTGGCCAAGAACCACGGCATCACCAACGTGGCGGTCCTGGAGAAGGGCTGGCTGGCGGGCGGCAACATGGCCCGCAACACCACGATCATCCGTTCCAACTACCTCTGGGACGAGAGCGCGGGCATCTACGAACACGCTCTGAAACTCTGGGAGGGCCTGGAGGAGGAGCTCGACTACCCGATCCTCTTCTCCCAGCGCGGCGTGCTGAACCTCGCCCACAGCCTCCAGGACGTCCGCGACAGCGTCCGCCGGGTCGAGGCCAACCGCCTCAACGGCGTGGACGCCGAGTGGCTCGACGCCGAGCAGGTCAAGGAGGTCTGCCCGATCGTCAACACCTCGCCCGAGGTGCGGTACCCGGTCCTCGGCGGCACCTACCAGCCGCGCGCCGGCATCGCCAAGCACGACTACGTGGCCTGGGGCTTCGCCCGTTCGGCGGACGCGGCCGGCATCGACATCATCCAGAACTGCGAGGTCACCGGAGTGGACGTGGTGGCCGGCCGGGTGGTCGGCGTCCGGACCACCCTCGGCCCGATCGCCGCCGGCAAGGTGGCCCTGTGCTCGGCCGGCCACACCTCCGTCCTCGCCGCCATGGCGGGCGTCGAACTGCCCCTCCAGAGCCACCCCTTGCAGGCCCTCGTCTCCGAACTCCTGGAGCCGGTGCACCCCACCGTCGTCATGTCCAACGCGGTCCATGTGTACGTCAGCCAGGCGCACAAGGGGGAGTTGGTGATGGGCGCGGGCATCGACGCGTACAACTCCTACACCCAGCGCGGCGCGTTCCACATCATCGAGGAACAGATGTCGGCGGCCCTCGAACTCTTCCCGGTCTTCGCCCGCGCCCACGTCCTGCGCACCTGGGGCGGCATCGTCGACGTCAGCCCCGACGCCTCACCCATCGTCGGCCTCACCCAGGTGGCCGGCCTCTACCTCAACTGCGGCTGGGGAACAGGCGGTTTCAAGGCCACCCCGGGCGTCGGCTGGGTCTATGCCCACACCATCGCCCACGACACACCCCATCCCCTCAACGCCCCCTTCTCGCTCGACCGTTTCACCACCGGCGCGCTCGTCGACGAGCACGGCGCGGCCGCGGTGGCCCACTAGGGAGCCCCACCATGCTGCTCATCCCCTGCCCGTGGTGCGGGCCCCGCGACGAGTCGGAGTTCCACTACGGCGGCCAGGCCCACGTCCCGTACCCCGAGACCCCCGCGTCCGTCACCGACGAGGAGTGGGCCCGCTACCTCTTCTTCCGCGCCAACCCGAAGGGCCCGTTCGCCGAGCGCTGGACCCACACGGCGGGCTGCCGCAGATGGTTCAACGCGGTACGCGACACGTCGACGAACGAGATCCTCGCCGTCTACCGGGCAGGACATCCACACCCAGAACCCCTCACCCGCCAGGCAACCACCCCGCAGCCAACACCACCCCCACCATCCCCTCAGACGACGTCGCAGCCGTCTTCGTCTTCCTCGGTCCGTCCGGTGGCGTCGCAGCCGTCTTCGTCTTCCTCGGTCCGTCCGGTGGTGTCGCAGCCGTCTTCGTCTTCCTCGGTCCGTCCGGTGGTGTCGCAGCCGTCTTCGTCCCTCTCAGTCCGTCCGGTGGTGTCGCAGCCGACTCCGCCTCCCTCAGCCCGTCCGGCGTTTGAGGACGCGGCCGTTCAGGCCGACGGGGGGTCTGGGGGCGCAGCCCCCGGCGGGGTCGAAGGGGCAGCGCCCCTGGAGGACGGGAAGGGTAGGGGCGGCGGGGGCGACACACCCCGCGCCGGCACCACCACGGCCCACCCCTACCGCACCCCCACCGGCGGCCGAATCGACCGCACCACCCCCCTCACCTTCACCTTCGACGGCACCGAATACGGGGGCTACCGAGGCGACACCCTCGCCTCCGCCCTCCTCGCCAACGGCGTCATCCAGGCCGCCACCAGCATCAGACTCGGCCGCCCCCGGGGCATCTTCACCGCCGGCCCCGAAGAACCCAACGCGGTCGTCCAGATCGAGGCCCCCTTCCCCGAACCCATGCTCCCCGCCACCACGATCGAGCTCTACGACGGCCTGGTGGCCACCGGCCTCCCCGGCCAGGGACGCCTCGCCACCGACCCCGACCCCGCCCGCTACGACGCCGTACACGCCCACTGCGACCTGCTGGTCGTCGGTGCCGGCCCGGCCGGCCTCGCGGCGGCAGCGGCGGCGGCCACCAGCGGCGCCCGCGTCATCCTCGCCGACGACCAGCCGGAACCCGGCGGCAGTCTGCTCGGCACCGGCGAGCATCCCGGCTGGCTGGCCGCGACACAGGCCCGCCTCGAAGCCGCCCCCGAGGTCCGCGTCCTGCGCCGCACCACCGTCTTCGGCCACTACGACGACAACCACCTCCTCGCCGTCGAACGCCGCACCGCCCACCTCGGCGCCGATGCCCCCGCACACGTCTCCCGCGAACGCGTCTGGCGGATCCGCGCCCGGCACGTCGTCCTCGCCACCGGCGCCCACGAGCGGTCCCTCGCGTTCGGCGACAACGACCGCCCCGGCGTGATGCTGGCCGCCTCGGCCCGCACGTACCTCCACCGGTACGCCGTCCTGCCCGGCCACCGCGCGGTCGTGTTCACCACCAACGACAGCGCGTACGCCGCCGCACTCGACCTCGCGGCGGCCGGCGCGGACATCGCGGCGATCGCCGACACCCGGCCCGAGCCGGGGGAGTGGGCCGAACGCGCCCGCCACGCCGGGATCGAGGTACTGGCCGGACACGCGGTCACCGGCACGGAGGGCGGCGCCCGGCTCACCGCCGTGACCATCGCCCCGTACCAAGGCGGCGGCGGAGAGCGGGAGTTCGCCGCCGATCTGCTCCTCGTCTCCGGCGGCTGGAACCCGGTCGCGCACCTGTTCAGCCAGGCGGGCGGCACGCTCCGCCACGACGAGACGCTCGGCACGTTCGTCCCCGAGGGCTGCCGTCAGGCGGTGACGGTCGCGGGCGCCGCGAACGGGGCTTTCGACCTCGCCACGGCCCTCGCCCAGGGCGCGGCGGCCGGTGCCCGGGCGGTGGAGGCAGAGGGCTATACGGCAGAGCCCCCCGCCCTCCCCGCTGTCGCCTCCCAGCCGTACACCCCGCCCATGCAGGTCTTCACGATCCCCACCGCCACCGGCGCCCCCCGCTTCGTCGACCTCCAGCGCGACGTCACCGTGGCCGACCTGACCCGCGCGACCGGCGCGGGCCTGCGCTCGGTGGAGCACACCAAGCGCTACACCACGGCCGGTACCGCCAACGACCAGGGCAAGACCGGCGGAGTGCTGGCGAGCGGGGTCGTCGCCGAACTCCTCGGCGTGGACGTCTCGGCGCTCGGCCTGCCCACCTTCCGGCCGCCCTACACCCCCGTCTCGTTCGCCGCCCTCGCCGGCCGCGACCGGGGCGCGCTGCACGACCCCGTCCGCACGACCGCCCTGCACGACTGGCACGTCGAGCACGGCGCGGTGTTCGAGAACGTCGGCCAGTGGAAGCGGCCCTGGTACTACCCCCGGGACGGCGAGGACCGGGAGACGGCCGTGTTGCGCGAGTGCCGCGCCGCCCGCGAGGGCGTGGCCTTCATGGACGCCTCCACGCTCGGCAAGATCGATGTGCAGGGCCCGGACGCCGCGCTCTTCCTGGACCGGCTCTACACCAACATGATCAGCACCCTGAAGGTCGGCATGATCCGCTACGGCGTGATGTGCCGCCTGGACGGCATGGTCTTCGACGACGGCACGGTCATCCGGCTCGCCCCGGACCGGTTCCTGGTCACCACCACCACCGGCAACGCGGCGGCCGTGCTGGACTGGATGGAGGAGTGGCTGCAGACCGAGTGGCCCGGCCTGCGGGTGCACTGCACCTCGGTCACCGAACACTGGGCCACCGTCGCCCTGGTCGGTCCGAGGTCCCGAGCGGTCCTCGGCTCACTCGCACCCCGACTGGCCGTGTCCAACGACGACTTCCCGTTCATGGCGTGGCGGGAGACCACCGTCGCCGGCCTCGACGCCCGGGTGTGCCGGATCAGCTTCTCCGGCGAACTCGCCTACGAGATCAACGTGTCGCCGTGGCGGGCCCGCGCCCTCTGGGAGGCGCTGGAGGCGGCGGGGGCGCCGTACGGCATCACCCCGTACGGCACCGAGACCATGCATGTGCTGCGCGCCGAGAAGGGCTATCCGATCGTCGGTCAGGACACCGACGGCACGGTCACCCCACAGGACCTCGGCATGGGCTGGGTGGTGTCCAGGAAGAAGCCCGACTTCATCGGCAAGCGCTCCCACGCCCGCGCCGACACCGCCCGCCCCGACCGCAAACACCTGGTGGCCCTGCTCACGGACGATCCCGGCGCCCTCCTCCCGGAAGGCACCCACCTGGTCGCCGAGAGCGAACTGCCCACCCCGCCCGTCCCCATGCTCGGCCATGTCACCTCCAGCTACCGCAGTGCGGCGCTCGGCCGGACCTTCGCACTGGCCCTGGTCAAGGGCGGCCGGGACCGCATCGGCGAGCGCCTCTACGCACCCGTCGGCGCCCGGCTGCTGCCGGTGACCGTCGCCGGTCCCGTCCTCTACGACCCCGAGGGAGCCCGCCGCGATGGCTGACACCGCCCCGACCTCAGCGCAGCGCAGCCCCCTGGCCGATGCCGCGCACCGGCTCGCCGCCGTGACGCGCTCCTCCCGGGGCGCCATCCGGCTGGCCGAACTCCCTTTCCTGGCCCAGGTGAACGTCCGCCTGGACGCCAAGGGCCCGGCGGCGGACGGGGTCGGCCTGGCCCTCGGACTCCCCCTGCCGCTGGAGCCCGGCACCGTGGTGCACACGGGAGAGGTGACCGCGGTGTGGCTCGGCCCGGACGAATGGCTGGTGGTGGGCCGGCCCGGCACCGAGCGGGAGCTGGAGGACCGGATCCGCTCCGCGGCCGGATCCGAACCGGTCGCCGTCACCGATGTCTCCGCCCAGCGCACCACCCTCCTGGTCGGCGGCCCCCGCGCCCGTGATCTGCTGTCCCACGGCTGCGCGCTGGACCTGCACCCGCGCGCCTTCGGCCCCGGCCGCTGCGCCCAGACGACGCTCGCCCGCACCCAGGTCGTGCTGGTCGCCCGTGCGGAGAGCCGGGCCGGGTTCTGGCTGCTGGTGCGCTCCTCCTTCGCCGGCTACCTGGTGGACTGGCTGCTGGACGCGGCCGTGGAGTACGCCTGAGCGGCCCGGAGCCGAGCCGTCTCAGCGGGGCGGCTCCGCGAGCCGCTCCAGATGGGCCGTGCGTGATGCGGCGGTCTGGCCCTGGACCAGGAGGAACAGGGCCTCCCGCGCCAGGCGCTGGGCGCGGGCGGTGACGGACATCGCCCGGCCGCCGCCCGTCACCACGGCCGCCGTGGTCGCCGTACGCATCAGCGTGAACGCCTCGGCCCGCAGCGCCAGCCGCTCCTGCGCGTGCTCCCGCGGCACCGGATGGTCGGCGAGCGCGTAGGCTCGGCGGCGGACCTCGCCGGCCCGGGCCCGCAGCGGAGCGGCGTACTCGTCGTCGACCAGCTCCAGGGCCGCCGCCGTGATCCCGAAGACGGCGGGGTTGGCGTTGAGGGTCTTCGGCCGGTCCGTCGCCGCCCAGTCCTCGTACGGCGTTCGGAGCGCGACCGCGTCATCCGCCACCCGCAGGCCGTCCAGGTCCAGGGACACCGTCCGGGACGCGGTGAGCGCGGCCAGCCGCATCGGTTCCGATGGGCGCAGGCCCGGCTGTTCCCGCGCCTCGACGAAGGCGAACAGGGCCTCGTCGTCCTCGGTCACCCCGGCCAGCAGCAGCACGTCGTTCAGGCCCCAGCCGGTGTACCAGGGGACGGTGCCGTGGAAGCGCCAGCCGTCTCCCTCCCGCCGGACCCGCACCGGGACACGCGGGTACGACCGCAGATGCGCGTACGCCACCCCGGACAGCAGCTCACCGCGTGCCATCGGTCCCAACAGGCGCTCACGGACCGGCAGTTCGGCCTTGGCCAGGGTCAGTACCGGTGTGTGGTGCTGGGTCTGCACGAACCAGGTCGAGCAGCACGCCCCGGCCAGGATCTCCGCCGTCTCCCGTACCACGGCCGCGGACGCCGCGGAGCCGCCGTACGCCATCGGTGCGTTCAGGCCGAGCAGTCCCGAGCGTCTGATCGCCTCGATGTGGCTCACCGGCACCCCCTCCTGGTCGACGCGCTCCGCGGCGGGGGAGAGGAGACCCTCGGCGAGTTCCCGGGCGCGGACGACGAGCGGATGTGCGGAGATGGTCATGGAGAGGATTCTTTCGGCTGTCCGGGGCGGGGTGTCGATCCGGGGGCCCGCCGTTCGTGTAGAAGGCGAGCACACCCCACGACGACCGAGGAGAACGTCATGAAGCACTACCTGCTCAGCGTGGTCCAGCCGGCCGGCGGCACCCCGCCGCCGCCCGACGAGATGGCCACGATCATGCGCGATGTCGAGGCGTTCAACGACGAGCTGCGCGCGGCCGGCGCCTGGGTGTTCTCCGGCGGACTGCACGGCCCGGAGACGGCCACGATGCTGCGCCCGAAGGACGGTGACGTGCTGGTCACCGACGGGCCCTACGCCGAGGGCAAGGAGTACCTCGGTGGGATCAGCCTGATCCGCGCGGCGGACCTGGACGCGGCCCTGGAGTGGGGACGCAAGGCCGCGCTGGCCACCCGGCTGCCGATCGAGGTGCGGCCCTTCACGGACCAGAGCTGATGGCGGACGCCGCCGACGTCGAGGCCGCCTTCCGTGCCGAGTACGGGCGCGCGGTCTCGGTTCTCGTCCGCTTCCTCGGCGACATCGACCTCGCCGAGGAAGCGGTCCAGGACGCCTTCGCCACGGCGCTGGACCGATGGCCGGAGAGCGGAGTGCCGCCGAGCCCGGCCGGGTGGATCATCACCACCGCCCGGAATCGCGCGCTCGACCGACTGCGCCGCGAGTCCTCCCGGGGCGCCCGGCACGCCGAGGCCGCCCGGCTGTACGCGTCCGACTCATCGGCCGAGGAGGGCCCCGTGCGCGACGAACGCCTCCGGCTGATCTTCACCTGCTGCCACCCCGCGCTCGCCCCGCAGGCCAGGGTCGCCCTCACCCTGCGCCTGCTCGGCGGGCTCAGCACCGCTCAGATCGCCCGCGCCTTCCTGGTGCCCGAGCCCACCCTCGCCCAGCGCCTGGTGCGCGCGAAGGCCAAGATCCGCGACGCGGGCATCCCCTACCGGGTGCCGAAGGACGCCGACCTGCCGGACCGGCTCAGCGGTGTGCTGGCCGTCGTCTACCTGATCTTCAACGAGGGGTACGGCGGTGATCCCGGGCTGTGCGCGGAGGCCGTGCGCCTGGGGCGACTGCTGTACGGGCTGATGCCGGACGAGCCCGAGGTCGCCGGGCTGCTCGCGCTGATGCTACTGGTCGAGGCCCGGCGGCCCGCCCGGCGGCCGACGGCCGGCGAGCTGGTGGCGCTGCCCGACCAGGACCGCGCGCTGTGGGACCGGGAGCTGATCGGGGAGGGGCAGGAACTCGTACGGCGGTGCCTGCGCCGCAACCGGCCGGGGCCGTACCAGATCCAGGCCGCGATCAACGCCGTGCACAGTGACGCACCGACCGCCGAGGCCACCGACTGGGGGCAGATCCTGCGGCTGTACGACCAGCTCACGGCCGTCGACCGGTCTCCGGTGGTGGCGCTGAACCGGGCGGTCGCGGTAGCCGAGGTCGAGGGGCCGGACCAGGCCCTCGCCCTGGTCGACGCGCTCGACCTCGACCGCTATCACGTCCTGCACGCCGTCCGGGCCGACCTGCTGCGCCGCCTCGGCCGTGACGACGAGGCGGTACGGGAGTACGACACCGCCATCGAACTCGCCGACGGGCTGCCCGAGCAGGCGTACCTTCGGCGGCGACGGGCCGAGCTGGTGGCCTGAGGAACGGGTCCCCGGCAAGGTGATCCGGGCACGGCGGAGAGTGGTTCCGGGCCGGCGGAATTTACTTCGGCACCTGAAAGGTTGCATTATGCATCCGTCTGTTCGACACCCGGCCAGGCCGTCAGGCCCGTACGCACCATCAGCGAGGCATCCGTGAACCAGTCCACCCCCGAGCAGCCCGCCGACGTCGTCGCCCGGCTGCGCGCCACCTTCCGCACCGGCCGTACCAAGCCCGTCGAGTGGCGCACCGGTCAGCTGCGCCGGCTGCGCGCCATGCTGACGGAGCGCGGCGACGAGCTGGCCGCCGCCCTCCACGCGGACCTGGGCAAGAGCGCCGGCGAGGCCCACCGCACGGAGATCGGCTTCACCGTCCGGGAGATCGACCACAGCCTCGACCACCTGGCGGAGTGGCTGCGCCCCGAGTCCGCCCCGGTCCCGGCGCACCTGGGCGGCGACGCGACCGCCTGGACCCAGTACGACCCGCTCGGCGTCGTCCTCGTCATCGCCCCGTGGAACTACCCGGCCCAGCTGCTGCTCGCCCCGCTGGCCGGCGCCCTCGCCGCGGGCAACGCGGTCGTCGTCAAGCCCAGCGAGCTGGCCCCGGCGACCTCGGCCGCCCTGGCCCGGCTGCTGCCGGCCTATCTCGACGCCGAGGCTGTCGCCGTCGTGGAGGGCGGTGTCCCGGAGACCACGGCCCTGCTCGCCGAACGCTTCGACCACATCTTCTACACCGGCAACGGCACGGTCGGCCGGATCGTCATGCGCGCCGCCGCCGAGCACCTCACCCCGGTCACCCTCGAACTCGGCGGCAAGTCCCCGGCGTTCGTCGACCGGGACGTCGACCTCGCGGTGGTCGCGGACCGGCTGGCGCGCGGCAAGTTCCTCAACGCGGGGCAGACCTGTGTCGCCCCCGACTACGTCCTGACCGACCCGGAGACGGCCGCCGCCCTGGAGCCCGCGCTGGCCAAGGCCGTCCATGCGTTGTACGGCACGGAGCCCAAGGAGTCCGGGGAGTACGGCCGGATCGTCAACGAGCGGCACTTCGACCGGCTCAGCGGACTGCTCGGCTCCGGCCGGGTGGCCGTCGGCGGCGACACCGACCGCGCCGCCAAGTACATCGCGCCCACCGTGCTCGCCGACGTCGACCCCGAGTCCCCGGTGATGCGGGAGGAGATCTTCGGCCCGATCCTCCCGATCGTCACCGTCCCGGACCTGGACGGCGCGATCGGTTTCATCAACGACCGCGACAAGCCCCTCGCGCTCTACGTCTTCAGCGAGTCCGGCGACACCCGGGACCGGATCGCCGCCGAGACCTCCTCCGGCGGGCTCGGCCTCGGCCTCCCGGTCGCCCATCTCACCGTCTCCGACCTGCCGTTCGGCGGGGTGGGGGAGAGCGGCATGGGCAGTTACCACGGGCGCTACTCCATCGAGACGTTCAGCCACCGCAAGGCGGTCCTCGCGAAGCCGCTCAGCTGATCCGCCAACTCCCTCCGGGCCCGGCCGCGTGGTGACGCCGCCGGGCCCGACCACTGCCCCGCCGGGCCACCCGGAGAGCCCGACATGCCAGTTTCCGGGCGCAATTGCGGAAACCACTCATCGAAGATCGACTTCCGAATGACTGGTCTACACCCTTGACTGGTACAGACCAAAGCAGTTGAGTGTGCCTCACACCCCCCACCGCGGCCGCTCCCCCTCTGTGGGGCGCGGCCGTGCTCCGCAAAGGAGTTGATCCGTGTCGAGGCGCCGTATCGCCGCACTCCTGACCTCGCTCGCCATAGGCGGCTCCGCCCTGGTGCTCCAGGCGGCCCCCACAGCCTCCGCCGCCGGATTCGTCGTCAGCGAGGCGCAGTTCAACCAGATGTTCCCGAACCGGAATTCCTTCTACAGCTACAGCGGCCTCACCGCCGCGCTCAGCGCCTACCCGGCCTTCGCCAACACCGGCAGCGACACCGTCAAGAAGCAGGAGGCCGCCGCCTTCCTCGCCAACGTCAGCCACGAGACCGGCGGCCTGGTCTACATCGTCGAGCAGAACACCGCCAACTACCCGACGTACTGCGACCGGAGCCAGTGGTACGGCTGTCCCGCCGGACAGTCCGCCTACTACGGGCGCGGCCCCATCCAGCTCAGCTGGAACTTCAACTACAAGGCGGCCGGCGACGCACTCGGCATCGACCTCCTCAACAACCCCTGGCAGGTCGAGAACAACTCCTCCGTCGCCTGGAAGACGGGCCTGTGGTACTGGAACACCCAGACCGGCCCCGGCACCATGACCGGCCATACCGCCATGGTCAACCAGGCCGGCTTCGGCCAGACCATCCGCTCCATCAACGGCTCCCTGGAGTGCGACGGCAAGAACCCGGCGCAGGTGCAGAGCCGGGTCAGCGCCTATCAGAAGTTCACCCAGATTCTGGGTGTCGCGGCGGGCAACAACCTCTACTGCTGACCCGTGCGTCGGGTGCCGTGTGCCAGACTCCGCCGATGACCTCCGAAACGATCACCGCGGACACCTCCGGCACCTGGAAACTCGGCGAGCTGCCCGTCCACCGTCTCGGCTTCGGCGCGATGCGGTTGACGGGCAACGTCGCCGACCACCGGGGCACACCGAGCGACCGCAGCCGCTCGGTCGCCGTACTGCGCAAGGCCGTGGAGCTCGGTGTCAACCACATCGACACGGCCGCCTTCTACTTCTCCGCCCTGCGCTCCGCCAACGAACTCATCAACACCGCGCTCGCCCCCTACCCCGACGACCTGGTCATCGTCACCAAGGTCGGCCCCTTCCGGGACTTCTCCGGCGAGTGGGCCACCTCCGCCCGCCCCGACCAGCTGCGCGGGCAGGTCGAGGAGAACCTGCGCCAGCTCGGCCGCGACCACCTGGACGTCGTCAACCTCCGCCGGATGGGCCAGGACTCGATCGCCGAGCACTTCGGCGCCCTCGCCGAACTCCGCGAGGCGGGCCTGGTCCGGCACCTCGGCGTCTCCGAGATCGAACCGCGGCACCTGGACGAGGCGCTGGCCATCGCCCCCGTGGTGTGCGTGCAGAACCGCTACGGACTCGGCAGGCCGGACCCGGCCGGCGACGCACTGGTCCGTATCTGCGGCGAACGCGGCATCGCCTTCGTGCCGTACTTCGCAGTCGCGGGCGAGGCCGCGATGCGCGGCACCGCCGAGACCCACGACGACGAACTCCTCGCCGTCGCCGCCGCGCACGACGCCAGCCCCGCCCAGGTCCGCCTCGCCTGGACCCTGCACCAGGGCCGGCACGTCCTCGCCATCCCCGGTACCGGCAACCCGGACCACCTGGCCGAGAACGTGGCGGCGGGCGCCATCCGGTTCACCGACGAGGAACTGACCCGGCTGAACGCCCTTCACACCAGGGCCGGTTGACGGTCCGCCTCAGACCGCCCATACGCCGTCCCGCATCAGATGCCGGCCGCGCAGCTCGTACTCCTCGTGCCACGCCTCGACCGCGCGGGGCCGGATCCGGAACCAGGCGTACGACGGACTGTCCCCGCGCGGGTCCCAGCCCGTCTTCGCCCGCAGCGCCTCGGCCGCCGGCCCCGGTACGTCGGCCGAGGAGAAGACGGTCACCTCCCCGTCCAGCAGGACGACATCCCGGGTGTCGCCGAGCGCGAGCCCGGCCCGGCCGCCGTCCCGCAGAATGCGGCCGGTCGGCTGGTCATCCGGGTGGACAGCCACACCGCCTCCCCGTGCCGGACGAACCAGAGCGGGACCAGACACGGCAGCCCCTGCCGTCCGCCGTGGCCACCCAGATGTCCGTCCGTCTCCCGCTCCAGCCGGGACAGTACGTCGTGCCTGCGTCGCCCGGGGGAGCGGGCGGGGTCGGTGACCTTCATGGGCGCGAAACCACCGGCCCGGTGCGCCGCGCACCTCGGACCTGCGTCCTAGGTCTCCGGTACCGCTCACGACGGGAGGTTTCCTCGGCCTCCGGCGGGGGCTCCTCCCATAATGGGTGCAGGGGCGGTGGCCGCCGCCCGTCTGACTACACTGCCGTAGACGGTCCCTGGGGCCGCCGACGAAGTAGGGGTGAGGAACCTTCCATGGCCGACGCGAAGGACGAACGCCGGCCCGCCGGTGAGCTGGAGGCGAGCGTCATGGCGGCCCTCTGGGCCGCCGGTGTGCCCCGGACCCCCGGGCAGGTGCAGCGCAGCCTTGGCGCGGACCTGGCCCGCACCACCGTGACGACGATCCTGACCCGGCTGCACGACAAGGGTGTGGTCGACCGGCACCGTCAGGGCCGCGGCTTCGCCTACTTCCCCGTCCAGGACGCGCAGGGCCTGACCGCGAAGCGGATGCACAGCGAACTCGACCGCGACAACGACCGGGAGACGGTGCTCGCCCGCTTCGTCGCCCAGCTCAGCCCCGACGACGAGCGTGTCCTGCGGGGTCTGCTCGACGCCGGCGAACAGCCCGGGGCGTCATGACCGCGTTGCTGATCCTGCCGCTGCTGGTGCCGTTCGTGCTGCCGGCGCTCTCCCGGCGGGCCCTGGACCGGCTGGCACCCACTGCTGCGCTCTGGGTGATCACCGCCTCGGCCGTCGCCCTCGCGGGCTGCACCCTGGCCGCGCTCGGCGCGTTCGTCCTCACCGGGCTGTTCGAACTGCCGTTCTTCGCGGCGCTCGGTGAGCTGGTCCGGCCGTTGCACACGGTCTCCGACCGCTACGTCCTGCCGCTCGCGGCCCTCTCGGTCGGCGCTCTCGCCGTCTGCGCCTGGACCGGCACGCGGTCGGTGCTCCGGCAGACGCGCGCCTTCCGTGCGGCCCGCGCGGAGGCCGGGCGGGGGCCCGCCGCGGGTGACCTGCACGTGGTCGACTCGCCGAGCCCGGACGCGTACGCGCTGCCCGGCCGGCCGCACCGGATCGTCGTCACCACGGGCATGCTGCGCAGCCTCGACGGGGCCGAACGGGAGGCGCTGTTCGCGCACGAACGGGCGCACAACAGTGGCGGCCACCACTTCTTCCTCGCCGCCGCCGAGCTTGCCGCGCACTGCCATCCGGGGTTGCGGCGGGTCCGGGATGTCGTGCGGCTGGCCGTCGAGCGGGTCGCCGACGAGGCCGCGGCGAGCGCGGTGGGGGACCGGCGGCTGACGGCCCGCGCGATCGCCCGGGCCGCGCTGGCGGGGCAGGGCGGCGGCGCCGACCGGCCCGCGTTCGTGTCGGGGGCGACGTCGGGACCGGTGCCGCGGCGGGTGGAGGCGCTGCTGGCCGCGCCGCGGGGCCGGCGCCGGGCCGGTTCCGGGGTTGCGGTGCTGCTCGCGGCGTGCGCCGCGCTGTCGTGTGCCGCCTCCGCGACCGGGATGATCGACTTCCATCATCAGGTGGAGGTCGCGCAGGGGGAGGCGCAGCGGTAGGGCGGGCGCCGTGTGAAGCGCGCGGGCGCGTAGTGGCTGGTCGCGCAGTTCCCCGCGCCCCTGTGGGGCGCTCCAGCCGTCGCCTCGCGAAATGCCGCCCTTGGGAGAAGGCAACTGGCGTTCGTTACGTTTTACGTATAACCTCTCCCGCTAACCGCTCCACCGAAAGGCCCCCATGCGACGTCTCGCCCTGGTCACCCTTGTCGTCGGCGACTACGACGAGGCGATCCGCTTCTACACCGAGGCTCTCGGGTTCCGGCTGGTCGAGGACGCGCCGCGGCCGGACGGGTCCCGCTGGGTCGTCGTGGTGCCCGGGAGTGAGGGGCACGGCACCGGACTGGTGCTCGCCCGCGCCAAGGACGACCGGCAGCGTGCCCGCGTCGGCGACCAGACCGGCGGCCGCGTCGGGTTCTTCCTGCACACCGACGACTTCGCCCGCGACCACGCCCGGATGACCGCCGCCGGCGTGACCTTCCTGGAGGAGCCGCGGCACGAGCCGTACGGCAGTGTCGCCGTCTTCCAGGACCTCTACGGCAACCGCTGGGACCTGCTCCAGCCCACCGACTGACCCACCGCCCCGAATCACCCGCCGAGGAAAACCCCGCCATGAATGCTACGCGCGTAGACGCCGATGTGATCCGCCGCCTCCCCAAGGCCGTCCTGCACGACCACCTCGACGGCGGCCTGCGTCCCGCCACCCTCGTCGAGCTCGCGGCCGAGGTCGGTCACACCCTGCCCACCACCGACCCGGACGGGCTGGCCGCCTGGTACTTCGAGGCCGCCAACTCCGGTGACCTGGTGCGGTACATAGCCACCTTCGAGCACACCCTCGCCGTCATGCAGACCAAGGAGGGGCTGCGGCGCGTCGCCGAGGAGTACGTCCTCGACCTCGCCGCCGACGGTGTGGTGTACGGCGAGGTGCGGTACGCCCCGGAGCTGAACGTCAAGGGCGGGCTCAGGCTCGGAGAGGTCGTGGAGAGCGTGCAGGAGGGGCTCGCCGCCGGCATGGCGAAGGCCGCTGCGGCCGGCACGCCGGTCCGGGTCGGCACCCTGCTGTGCGGGATGCGGATGTTCGACCGGGTCGGCGAGGCCGCCGAGCTGGCCGTCGCCTACCGGGACGCCGGTGTCGTCGGCTTCGACATCGCCGGCGCCGAGGACGGCTTCCCGCCCGCCGACCACCTCGCCGCCTTCGAGCACCTGCGCCGCGAGAGCGTGCCCTTCACCATCCACGCCGGTGAGGCGCACGGCCTGCCCAGCATCCACCAGGCGGTCCAGGTGTGCGGCGCCCAGCGCATCGGGCACGGTGTGCGGATCACCGAGGACATCGCCGGCGACAAGCTCGGCCGTCTCGCGAGCTGGGTGCGCGACCGCCGGATCGCCCTGGAGATGTGCCCGACCTCCAACCTCCAGACCGGCTGCGCCACCTCCATCGCCGAGCACCCGATCACCGCGCTGAAGGAGCTGGGCTTCCGGGTCACCCTCAACACCGACAACCGTCTGGTGTCCGGTACGACGATGACCCGGGAGATGTCCCTGCTGGTCGAGGAGGCCGACTGGACGGCCGAGGACCTGCGCACGGTCACGGTGAACGCCCTGAAGAGCGCCTTCATCCCGTTCGACGAGCGCACGGCCCTCATCGAGGACGTCGTCCTGCCGGGTTACGCCTCCGTGCTCTGAAGGAGCCCCCGCAGATAGGCGGCCTGTCCGACGTGCTGGAGATCGTCGGACAGAACGCTCACCAGCCGTACGCCCAGCGTGACCGGCGGATCGAAGCGGGTGTCCACGATCCGTTCGAGATCCTTGGCGGGGAGCTCGCGCAGTACCCCCAGGGTCTGCTCGTGCACCGCGTCGTAGTAGCCGGTCAGCAGGTCGCCGGAGTCCACCGTGACCTTCGCGACCTTCGCCGGGGTGTGGCCGTACCCGTGGTCACGGGGCGGCAGGTCGAGGCCGAAACGCTTCTCCCAGCCCTGGGCCAGCCACACCTGGTCGAGTCCGAAGGCGTCGGCGACATGGTCGTCCTGGATCCGGGTGAGGTGCCAGACCAGCCAGGTGATGGAGTTGGCGTCCGGGGCCGGGCGCTTGTTGAGCAGGTCGGGGTCGAGGCCGTCGAGGGCGGCGTGGACTTCTTCCTGGATGCGGCCGAAGCCGTCGATGAGGATGTCCCTTGCATGCATGCGACCACGATCGCGCATCGCGGGTCGTCATGCGTCCGGAATCCAGCTTCCGTGGAACCCCAGCGGCACCCGGCCCGGCAGGTGGACGCGGGCCAGCGGCTCGCCCGTGAAGTCCTGCGCGGCGAGGATCAGCAGGTCGGCGGCGCCGCGGTCGGGGTCGTGGACGTAGGCGACCGTGAAACCGTCGTCCTCCTGGGCCGCGTGTTCACCCGGCACGAACACCGCCTCGCCCGCCGCGGCTCCCCTCGGCAGCCGGTGCACCTGGGCCGTGCCCCGCGCGAGGTCGTGCTTGAGGAGGGCGTTGGAGAAGGCGTGGTCCGGCGGATTGCCGTCCCCGGCCAGATAGGCCAGTGACATCTCGGCGGCCGCCGCCGAGTAGCCGTAGCGGTGCCGGCGGGAGACCAGCTCCTCGTTGACGCGCGGGAACTCCTGCGGCCGGTCGTCCAGGGTCCGCCTGCTGACCCGGCCGTGGCGCAGATCGACCGTCCAGCGTTCGAGCTTCGCGGTGCCCACCGCGTGCGGCCCGTCCGTGAACTTCCCGGCCACGTCGAACGGCGCCGGATACGTCGTCAGGTCGATCACCACGGACTCGCCCTCGTCGTACGCGTTGAGGGTGTGCGAGTAGAACACCGGGTCGACACCGAACCAGCGGACCGCACCCCCGGACCGGGACATCACCCCCACCCGGGCCGGGTGTTCCCGGTTCCAGACGTACGGCACCAGGGCGCCGGCCTCGGCGGCCGCCGGGTCGAAGGTGACCGGGATGTCGAAGATCACCACGTGCTTCTCGGTGAGTGCGAAGTCGTGCATCATCGGCGCGTCCCGCACCGGGATCCGGGTGGTGCGCGCGACCCGGCCGGTGGGGTCCACGACCAGGTGCCGGACATGGTCCCAGGTCGGGTAGTAGGTGATCGCGTGCAACTCGCCCGCGTGCGCGTCGTACTTGGTGTGCGCGGTGAACGCGCCCTCCAGCGTGCCCCGAAAGTCGTGGGTGCCCACCGTGTTGAGCTCGCCGTCCAGCTCGTACGGCAGCGGGCCGCTCTCCTGGAGCGCGAGGATCCGCCCCCGGTAGGGGATGACGTGTGTGTTGCAGGCGAAGTCGTCGGGCGGGACCGGGCCCGGGTAGGACTCGCCGAGCTTCGCCGCCACCTGGGAGGAGCGCACCCAGCGGTTGCGGTACCACTCGGCGCGCCCGTCGCGCAGCCGTACACCGTGCACCATGCCGTCGCCGAGCATCCAGTGATGGGCGCGCGGGTCCTCCAGGCCGAGGACGTTCGGGCCGTTGCGCAGAAAGCGGCCGTTGAGTTCGCGCGGGATGCGGCCGGTGACCGGCAGGTCGAAGGCCGTGAGTTCCTCGGTGACCGGGGCGAACGCGCCCTGGAGGAACGGGTACTGATGCTCCGTCGATTCCGTCGCCGGGCGTGCCACCGCCGTCGTGGCCCCTGTCGTGCCGGCCAGCGCGGTGGCCGCCGCGAGACCCGCCGCGCCGCGCAGCACCGTACGCCGTGTGTGTTCCGCCATGTCCCCTGCTCCCCGTCGTCGTTGTGGACGCTCATGAGTCTGCGCCGACGGGAAGCCGAGGTCAGGAGGGGTGGACCCCCTCCTGGGGTGTTGCCAGGCCCCCTGTTTCGAGGAGGGTGACCAGCGCCCGGGCCGCCGGGCTGGTGGCCGTCTCGGGCGGCAGCAGGGCGACCGTCTCGTAGGCGGCCTCGTCCGTGTCCTTCAGCGCGAGCGCGGTGAGCGAGGGCCGCTTGTGCCGGAAGTGCCGGGGTACGACGGCGATGCCGAGGTTCTCGTCGACCAGGT
Source organism: Streptomyces sp. NPDC051105 (assembly GCF_040682795.1). Lineage (NCBI taxonomy): Bacteria > Bacillati > Actinomycetota > Actinomycetes > Kitasatosporales > Streptomycetaceae > Streptomyces > Streptomyces sp. NPDC051105. Next base: position 170,257 of record NZ_JBFBBR010000015.1, read on the forward strand.
CGAGGAGGCTGTGCACGTCGTTGACCTCCAGCGCGACCGTGCGCCGTACGCCCGCCGCGGCGAAGGCGGAGTCGGTCGTGCGGCGCGGGCCCCAGTCCGGGTGGAAGTCCACGAACACCTCCCCGTCGAGGTCCGCCGGGACCACCGCCGCGCCGGCCGTGGCCAGCCGGTGGCTGGGATGGCACAGCACGGTCATCGGCTCGCCGGTCAGGGCCACCGAGCGCAGCTGGTCGGTGTCGTCCTGGGTGCGGTAGGCGAAGGCCAGGTCCAGCCGGCCCGCCGCCACCTCCTCGGCCAGCGCGCCCGAACCGGCCTGCCGCAGCCGGATCTCCACGTCCGGGTGCCGGCGCCGGAAGGCGGCGAGCAGCCCCGCCACATGCACCCCGGCGATGCACTGCTCGGTGCCCAGCGCCAGCGTTCCGCGCAGCACGCCCTGCACCGCGGCCACCGCCTCGTGCGCGGAGCGCACCTGTGCCAGGATGCGCTCCGCCTCGCCGAGCAGCGCGCGGCCCGCCTCGGTGAGCGTCACCCGGCGGGTGGTCCGCACGAACAGGGGCGCCCGCAGCTCCCGCTCCAGGGCCCGGATCGAGGCGGACAGGCCCGACTGGGACACCAGCAGCCGTTCCGCGGCCCGGGTGAAGTGCTGGTCCTCGGCGACGGCGACGAAGTGCTGGAGGTGGCGCAGTTCCATGACTGAGAAGCCTAGTCGCACAATTCCATCGGATTCTCCTGTTGGACCACTGCCCGCGGCTCGGGGAAGAGTGGGACCGGTAGATCCTGTGGCAACCCCTCTGGAGTCGCGTTGTACACCGCACACCCCGACCGCTACGCCGACATGCCGTACCGCCGCAGTGGCCGCAGCGGCCTGAAGCTTCCCGCGCTGTCGCTCGGCCTGTGGCACAACTTCGGGCCCGACCGGCCCGTGACGACCCAGCGCGCCATCCTGCGCCGCGCCTTCGACCTCGGGGTCACCCACTTTGACCTCGCCAACAACTACGGTCCGCCCCCCGGCGCCGCCGAGTCGGCGTTCGGTGAGGCGCTGAAGGCGGACTTCGCCGCCTACCGTGACGAGCTGGTCATCTCCACCAAGGCCGGCTACCTGATGTGGCCCGGGCCGTACGGGGAGTGGGGTTCGCGCAAGTACGTCCTGTCGTCGCTGGACCAGTCCCTGACCCGGATGGGCCTGGACTACGTCGACATCTTCTACTCGCACCGCCCGGACCCGGAGACTCCCCTCGAGGAGACGATGGGCGCCCTGCACTCGGCCGTCCAGCAGGGCAAGGCGCTCTACGTCGGCATCTCCAACTACTCGGCGGACCAGACCCGCGAGGCCGCCCGCATCCTCGGCGAACTCGGCACCCCGCTGCTGATCCACCAGCCGCGCTACTCCATGCTCGACCGCCGCCCGGAGAACGAGGGCCTCCTGGACGCCCTCGACGAGCTCCAGGTCGGCTCCATCGTCTTCTCCCCGCTGGAGCAGGGCCTGCTCACCGGCCGCTACCTCGACGGCATCCCGGAGGGCTCCCGGGCCGCGAGCGACAGCCCGTTCCTGAACTCGGACGCGGTCACCGAGGACCTGGTCGGCAGGCTGCGCGCTCTCGACGAGATCGCCAAGGGCCGTGGCCAGACCCTCGCCCAGCTCGCCCTGTCCTGGGTGCTGCGCGGCGGCCGGGTGACCTCCGCGCTGATCGGCGCGAGCAGCCCGCAGCAGGTCGAGGACTGTGTCGGCGCCATCGGCAACCTGGACTTCGACGCCGAGGAACTCACCCGGATCGACGCGATCGTCAACCAGTGACCGGCGTCGTCGTCAACCGGTGACGCACTCATGGCGGTCCTCCGCTCGCGGTGGTCTCTCCCGCGCGGGAGACCGCCGCGAGCGCGGGAACTCATCGCGGACGCCGGCTCAGGCCCCGGTGGGCACCCGGTCCAGGAAGCCCAGCACCTGCCGGATCCGGCCGTCCTCGCTGAGCGTGACCACGTCAAAACCGGCCACCGGTGCCGAGCCGTCGGTCTCGTTCACCAGCTCCCAGGCGAAGCGCGCGGTGTCGTGGTGGCCGTCGACGGCCCCGAGCGGACGGAACACGAAACCCGGGAACTGCTCGTGCGCCGCGGCGATCACGGCCGTGATCTGGGCGTGCCCGGAGACCGCGGCGAGCGGGTCGGTGTAGGTGCCCTCCGGGGCCCAGGCCTCGGCGACCGCCTTGGTCAGCGCCTCGGGCTCGGTGGCGTTCCAGGCCTCGAAGTAGCGGGCGGCGGCGGTCTGGTAACGGTCGGTGTTCACGGACATGGCGAATCAGCCTCCATCGAAGGTGTCACTGCTGGTCAGGGCGGTGGATCGCGACTTGCGGCGATCCGTTGACACCACCATGCCCGGATCCGCGTGACGGGTCGATTACCCCTCGGGTAATGAAGGCGACGCCGTACAGCTGGCGCATTCCGGCCAATTCGTAGGGGGAATATGCCAAGAGACTGGCCGGAAAGGTGTGGTGACAGTGTTTCGAAAGTGAACATACTCGAATGTCAGGAGCACTTCACCGCACAGGAGCCGCACGGAAAACCGGCCGCGACGGCACACCGGCGAGCTACGGGGGAGTGATCGTGCACGACGAATTCCTGTGCCATGTCACGGCATACGGCATCTGCGGCGGGCAGCGCATCGGCGTTCCGCTCGGCACCTACCGTGCGCCGACGCTGGCCCTGGCGCTGTGGTGGTTACGGGACCGGGCCTCCTGGATCGCGGAACGGCTGGATCCCTTACCCGAGAACCCCAGATATCCACAGGGGGCTCTCGTCCCGGTGGGGGAGACCGTATCGGACGTACCCGGTCTGCTCCGCCTCTGGTGTGCGGACGCGGCCCGGCAGGAACTCGTCGCCGACGAACTGGCCGGCGGACGGCTGGTGCGGATCGCCGTCCAGGACGACACCACCGAGTACGAACTGCTCGCCGAGTCCGTCGACGCCCTCCGTATGCAGCGCACCATCCCCGCCCTCGTCGTCCCCGTGGCCTGACACGTGACAGTCGCCGGCCGGGCGGCCGTGGTCAGGTCGCGATCGGAGGCCGTGGCCGGGCGTATAAGCTGACAGATCTGTAGAATTCTGGCCATGGCGGAGCGGCCGGTCACCTCGACGGCGCCCGAACTCGTCCTGGAGACCGACACGGGCTCCACGGTGATGAGCCCGGGCCGCGACTACCACGTCGGGCGTGACCCGTACAGCGACATCGTTATCGACGACTCCCGGGTCTCCTGGCACCACGCGGTGCTGCGGCCCGCGGACGGCCACTGGACCCTCGAGGACGAGCAGAGCACCAACGGCACCTACGCCGACGGCCGCCGCATCCGCGAAGGGGAAGTGGGCCCCGGCACGGTCATCCGCTTCGGCAGCCCCGCCGACGGGCCGAGCGCCGTCCTCGTCGGCCGCGCGCCGCCCGCCCCGGACCGCCCCTCCTCCGTCTCCATGCCGAGCCGCACCGGCACCTTCCGGCAGCCGTCCTCGGTACGACGGCTGCACGCCCGCACCATCCGCATCGGCCGCGCCACCGACAACGACGTCGTCGTCGACGACCTGGTCGTCTCCCGCCACCACGCCGAACTGCGCGCCCACCCCGACGGCAGCTACGAGATCGTCGACCTCGACAGCCACAACGGCACCTACCTCAACGGCCGCACCGTCAGCCGCGCCCCCCTCGGCCCCCGGGACGTCGTCGGCATCGGCCACTCGGCGTTCTGCCTGGTCGACGGCCAGCTGCAGGAGTACGTCGACACCGGCGAGGTCTCCCTCGACGTCCAGGAGCTCACCGTCGCCGTCGACCACGGCCGCAAGATCCTGCTCGACCACGTCTCCTTCCCGGTCGGCGAGAAGTGCCTGCTCGCCGTGGTCGGACCGAGCGGCGCCGGCAAGTCCACCCTGCTCGGCGCCCTCACCGGCCAGCGCCCCGCCGAGCACGGCACCGTCCTCTACGACGGCCGCGACCTCTACCGCGACTACGCCGAACTGCGCCAGCGCATCGGCCTGGTCCCGCAGGACGACATCCTGCACGTCCAGCTGACCGTCCGCAGCGCCCTCACCTACGCCGCCGAACTGCGCTTCCCCGAGGACACCGCGAAGGCCGAGCGGCGGGAACGGGTCGAGGAGGTCATCCGGGAACTCGGCCTCGAACAGCGCGCCGAGCAGCCCGTGCACAGCCTCTCCGGCGGGCAGCGCAAGCGGGTCAGCGTCGCTCTGGAGCTGCTGACGAAGCCCTCCCTGCTCTTCCTCGACGAGCCGACCTCCGGACTCGACCCGGGCATGGACCGCTCGGTGATGAACATGCTGCGCGGCCTGGCCGACGACGGCCGTACCGTCATCGTCGTCACCCACAGCGTGCTCAGCCTCGACGCCTGCGACCGCCTCCTGGTCCTTGCGCCGGGCGGCCGGACCGCCTACTTCGGCCCGCCCGGCGACGCCCTCGGCTTCTTCGGCTTCGACGAGTGGCCCGAGGCCTTCGAGGCGTTCGAGCGGGACACCGGCCGGGACTGGGCGGGGGAGTTCCGCGCGTCGTCGTACCACCGGAAGTACATCGTGAACTCCAGCGCGCAGCCCGTCGTGCCGCGCACCGGCCCGGTCGCCGCGCCCCCGCCGCCGCGCCCGCGCAGCTGGGGAGCCCAGTTCTCGACCCTGGTCCGCCGCTACACCGCCGCCCTCCTCGCCGACCGGACCTTCCTCGCCATCATGATCGGACTGCCGTTCGTCATGGGCGCGATGGCCCGGGCCGTCGCCGGCAACAAGCTCACCTTCGACACCGCGACCAACGCGCTGCTCACCCTCTGCGTGGGCGGGGTGCTGACCGGCGCGGCCAACGCCGTGCGCGAGCTGGTCAAGGAGCGCGTCATCTACCAGCGCGAGAGAGCCGTCGGCCTGCCCAGATCGGCGTACGTGATGTCGAAGGTCGTCGTCCTCGGTGCCCTCACCGTGCTCCAGGCGATCGTGCTCACCCAGGTGGGTCTGGCCGGCGTCGACCTCAACGCGCCCGGCGGCGGAGGGGTGTTGATGCCTCCCCTGCTGGAAATCACCGTCGCCGTGGCCGTGCTCTCGTTCACCGCGATGATGCTCGGCCTGCTGATCTCCGCGCTGGTCCGCAAGGAGGAGGTGACGATGCCGCTGCTGGTGCTGCTCACCGTCGTCCAGGTCGTCTTCTGCGGAACCCTGCTGAAGCTGGACGGCGTGCCCGGACTCGAACAGCTTGCCTGGCTGGTGCCCTCGCGATGGGCGCTCGGTGCCATGGCCGGCACCGTCGAACTGCACCGGATCGTGCCGGGCAGGCTCACCGCCGACCCGTTCTTCCGGCACTCGGCGGGCGTCTGGCTGCGCAACATGGTCATGCTGGTGGTGCTGTCCGCCGTCTTCGGCTGTCTCCTCTCCCGGCTGCTGCGCCGGCACGAACCGGCCGTGATGCGGAAGTAGGCGACACGATGACCACGAGCCCAGGGTTCCGGCCCACCCACGTCGTCCCGGCCGACGGCATGCCCGCCTGGGAGGCCCCCGACCCCGCCCGGCCGACCGTGCCCCTGGACCCGCTGCTGCCGGTGCAACTCGTGGATCGGCGCGGCGACTGGGCGCACATCAGCTGTGCCAACGGCTGGGCCGCCTGGGTCGACGGCCGCTACCTCGTCGCCGTACCCCGCGACCCGCCCCTGACCGGCGGTCCGTCCGCCGAAGCCACCGACCCGCGCCCCCTGCTGGCCCGCGCCGCGCAGGCCCTCGCCGACTATCGGGACGCGGTCGAGGACCTGGCCGGCGGCGGCCTCGACGGCGAGTCCTTCCGGGGCCGTACCCACGGGCTGCGCATCGGCCTGGTGGTCGACGGGGAGTCCATGTGGCTGTACGACCCCGCCGAGGGGTGCTGGCTCTACTGCGACGGGCGGCGGCTGTCGACCTACCTCGCCGACCGGGGCGTCACCGACGGCGAGTTCACCGATCGGCATCTCACCGACCGGCACCTCGCCGACCGGGCTGAGCCGGGCGGCGCTGGTCCCGGTCACAGTCCGACCCGGGTGGTCACCCCGGACGGTGAGCGGGAGCGGTAGGTCTCAGGACCTGTCGGCCGTCACCTCGCCCCGCCGGCGCACCGGGCCGGCCAGCAGCGCGCCCAGGTACCCGGCGGCCAGACCCCACAGTGCGCCCAGGCCCACCGCCGACCACAGCTGCGGCCTCAGCAGCAGCTCGCCGGAGAGACCGCCGCCCAGGTCGCCGATGCCGAGCAGGGAGAGGCCGTAGTGGGCGGAGACCCGGCCGGTGAGGCAGAGCGTCAGCATCGTCAGCGCGAGCGCGATCGCCAGACGCAGGGCGTGCCGCCAGGCGCGGACCCGGGCCGGTGAGCGCACCGCCATCAGGAACGCGGCCGCCAGCAGCAGCACCGCGGCCACCCACACCAGCCACCACCACCGGCCGTCGTGGGCGGTGATCGTACTGAGGTTCAGGGTCGAGACGTCCGGGGTGCGCAGCACCTCGGTGAGGACGTGCGGCACCGGCAGCCCGAATGGGCCGTCGACCCGGCCCTTCCAGGTGGCGCCGAGACCGAGCGTGAGCGCCAGCCACGCCAGGTTGGGCAGCCCGAGCAGGATCATCGCGAGGGTCTCCTCGGCGTGCCCGCGCGTCACCAGCGCGACCAGCGCGACCACCAGGGCCAGACCGACGTAGGCCAGCACGAACACGACCATGGCGAACGCCGCCGGGCGCACCGACGCCTGGAAGCGCAGCAGCCGTCCCGGCAGTGGCGCCCCGCGCGACACCAGCAGCGCCAGCAGCAGGACCCCGGCCAGCCACAGCAGCCCGAACACGAGACTGAGGGGCACATCCGTCGTGAAGCCCACCGTCGGCGCGGCGTCCAGCAGATCGGTGACGTCACTGAGCGTGCCGCTGCCCACGTTCACGGCGAAGGTGTGCCGGGCACCGAGTGCGAGCCCGATCAGCGCGAGCAGCCACAGCACCGCGATCCGGGCCGCCCAGCCGGCCAGCTCCCGGGCGCCGGCCACGGCCCGGTGCCGCAGCGGCCGCAAGAAGCCCCCGGCCACGACCAGCGCCCCGACCAGCGTCACCGACAGCGGTACGACGGTCAGCCCGGCGTTCGTCCGGGCCAGGTCGCCCGCGTCGCCCGACAGCTCGACGGTGCCGCCGACGGCCGTCACCACGGTCGCGAGAACCACCGGGAGAAAGGCGCCGCTCGGCAGGTCCGACGCGCCCGCCACCCACAGCCCCACGGCCGCCGGCACCGCCATGCCGACCAACGCGGCCACCACCACGGCCAGGGCTGGCAGCCAGCCGTGCCGGGCGACGGTCCGGCCGGCCGCGGCGGTCACCGGCCGCGCCGAGGCGATTCGCGGGCTCACGCTGTCACGCTAAGCAACACCTCGGTACCCCGCCCGCCGGGTGGACCGTACGCGTCGGCTTGCGGACGGTACGGGACCGGCGCACATTGGGCTCGTTGTGCATCGAATGAGGCATTTCTCGCAAAAGCTGTTTATCGCGAGTGCCGTCCATCGCAACGGGGAGATGAGCGTGAGCATCGAACCGCCGTCATCCGGCCGCCCCACAGGACCTCCCTCCGGCCCGCTGTCCGGGCCCTCCGGCCCGCCTCCCGGCCCGCCCTCGCAGCCACCCGGCGGCGGAGGCGGCGGAGGCGGCGGCAGCCGGGGCGGACAGCCGCGCCAGCCGTGGTGGAGGTCCGCGCCCCGGATCGCGATGCTCACCACCGCCGTCGTGGTCGCCGCGGCCCTGGCCGTCGTCCTCACCCGTCCGGGTGGCGGTTCCGGGAAGGGCGGCGAGGTTTTCCTCCAGGCCGCCAACAGCTCCGGGCAGGACCCGTTCACCGAGTCCAGCGCGACGAAGAGCTCGGTCACACCGGCATCCTCCGCACCCGTCGGACCGGCATCCTCCGCACCCGTCGGACCGGCATCCTCCGCACCCGTCGGACCGGCCGCCTCGGCCGCCTCGGCCGGGTCGGCGGTGCCGACGAACGAGGTGCGCGGAGTGGACGGTGGAGCACCCGGCCTCTACAGCGGCACGAAGAACAGCGGCAGCTGCGACATCGAGAAACAGATCGGCTACTTCCAGGCTTCGCCCTCGCGCAACAACGCCTTCGCCGCGCAGGTCGGCGTGCGCCCCTCCGGCGTCCCCGCCTACCTGCGCTCCCTCACCTCCGTACAGCTGCGGGCGGACACCCGGGTCAGCGCCCACGGCTACCGCGACGGCGGCTCGACCACGTACCAGTCCGTCCTCCAGACGGGCACCGCCGTGCTGGTCGACGCCCACGGGGTGCCCCGGGTGCGCTGCGCCTGCGGCAACCCGCTGACCCCGCCGGTCGCGCAGAAGAACACCCCGAGGACCAGGGGCACCGCCTGGTCCGGGTACCGGCCCTCGAACGTGGTCGTCGTCGCACCCGCCGTGCGGATCGTGAACGTCTTCGTCCTCTTCGATCACCGGCACGACGACTGGTTTGGCCGGCACCGTGGTGACCACACCGGGCACGAGGACCGCCCGGCGAAGCCCCCGGCCAATCCGAACCCCATGAACCCGCCGGTCCACCACGGCTGTGCGCCCACCCCCGGCAGGACCGGGAGCCCGGGTGCCACGCCGTGCCCGCCGACCTCCACCGGTCCGTCGGGGCCGTCCAGCCCCGGCACCGCCTCGAAGTCCCCGTCGTCGAACGTGCCGTCCTCGCAACCGCCGTCCTCGAAGCCGCCCTCGTCCGAGTCGCCGTCCTCCCCTTCGTCTTCGTCGGAGCTTCCGAAGTCCGAATCCCCGAAGACCGAATCCCCGAAGACCGAATCCCCGAAGTCCGAATCCCCCGGGACGGAGTCGCCCAAGACGGAGTCCCCGCGGTCCGAGGCGCCCAAGTCCGAGTCGCCGAAGACGGAGTCGCCGAAGACCGAGTCGCCCAGGACCGAGTCGCCCAGGACCGAGTCACCCAAGACCGAGTCACCCAAGACCGAAGTGCCGAAGTCCGAAGCGCCGGTGCCGGAGTCGCCGGCGCCGGAATCGCCCAGGTCAGTGGGCCCGCCCTCCCCGGCGTCGCCCGGCCCCGAGTCCGCGGTGTCCTCCGCCGCCCCGGTGTCCCCGCAGGTCCCGCCCAGCTCGGCTCCCCCCGCGCCCCTGGAACCCGAAGGTCCCGGTTCCCCGGCGGTGTGACCGGCGCGACGCTTTTTCTGCGCGGTTGGCGAACACCCCGGGGACTGCCGGACGACACTGGGGGTACGAGCACTGTTGCAACAGCGACCGGGCCGTGACCGGCCTCCTGGAGAGACACGCATGATCGAACACCTGGGCGGGGCAGTGATACCGACTGGCTTCGACGTACCCGTGGAGCCGCTGCGGCGGACAGCGCACTACACCGGTGAACCGGGCTGCATCGCCGAGGCGCGGGACTTCGCGGCCCGCTTCCTGGAGCAGCTGAGGACCGAGTGGTGCGCCACGATCGGCCCCGGGGCCGATGGTGAGCTGCTCCTGGTGGTGAGCGAGCTGATCACCAACGCCGACCGGCACAGCAACGGACCGTACATCCTTGAACTGGAGGGTACGGACAGCGCGGTCCTGGTCTCCGTGTACGACAGCAGTGCCGCCCTGCCTAGGCGCTTTCCCCGGGATCCCGAGCGGGTCGGCCGGCACGGCCTGGAGATCGTGCACGCCCTGGCCGCGGAGGTCACCGCCGAGCGGGTGCCGGTCGGCAAGCTGGTCCGCGCGCTGGTACCTCTCTCGCACTGAACTGGCACCGAACCTCGCACCGAACACGAGTGCCCGGAACACGGATGCCGGACATCGGTTCAGGGCCTCGGGTCAGGACCACGGATGCCGGACATCGGGTCGACCGGACGCGGGATCACCACGGGCGCTGCCCCAGGCGCCGGTGTGGGGCAGCGCCCATGAGTCCCGCCGTCAGGCGCAGCCGAGCTCGCCCAGCATCCCCTGACGCAGGCGCGCGATGATCCGCTTGATGAGGCGGGAGACATGCATCTGGGAGCAGCCGAGCCGCTCGCCGATCTCCGCCTGGGTGGCCTCCTCCACGAACCGCAGATGGATGATCTCCCGGTCCCGTTCGCTCAGCTCGGCCATGAGCGGAGCCAGCGAGTGGAAGTCCTCGACGAGCCGCAGCCCGTCCTCCTCGACGCCGATGAAGTCCGCGAGCACGGACTCGCCGCCGTCGGGGCCGTCCCCGGTGAGCGCGGCGTCCAGGGAGGAGGAGTTGTAGCCGTTGGAGGCCAGCTGGCCCTCGACCACCTCGTCCTCGGACAGGTTCATCAGCGTCGCGAGTTCGGCGACCGTCGGTTCCCGGTCGAGGCGGCTGGAGAGTTCCTCGCGGGCCTTGGCCAGCTCGACCCGCAGCTCCTGGAGCCGGCGCGGGACGTGCACGGCCCAGGTGGTGTCCCGGAAGAACCGCTTGATCTCGCCCACGATGTACGGCAGCGCGAAGGAGGTGAACTCGACCTCGCGCGACAGCTCGAACCGGTCGATGGCCTTGATCAGGCCGATCATCCCGGTCTGGACGATGTCCTCCATGTCGTCGCCCCGGTTGCGGAACCGTCCGGCCGCGAACCGCACCAGCGACATGTTCATCTCGATGAGCGTGTTGCGGGCGTACTGGAACTCCGGCGTGCCCTCCTCCAGCTCACCGAGCCGCTGGAAGAACTGGCGGGACAGGGCCCGTGCGTCACGTGGGGCGACCGCCTTCGGGTCCTCGATCTCGGGCAGTTCCCCCTCCGTCATGCACTCCTCGGCGGACTGCGCGGTGTTCACTGCTTCCGACCGGATCCCGGCGGTATTCATTCCCTCTCCCCACGAACGTCACGGTTCGGCTCGGCCACTGTGGCCTGTGTCCTGCCGGCCCTGCCCAGTTGATCACCCTGGCCCGGTTACCCGCTGTCGGGCGTCCCATGCGTGCTTGACGGACGGGTACCCGGGGTGACGCACCGCATGCGCACCGTCCACCGGTGTGGCGGAAAAAAGCCGGTGACGGTCGGCGGAGAGCTGATCACACTCCGACGCGTGCGGCCGTGATCAACTCGTGCCAGTACCGCTTGGTGACCGTACCGCCGTACCGCGAGTCGATGAGTTCCCGGATACCGGCCAGCAACCCCTTTCGGGCGGCCTCGGGCAGGGCGCGGTGGTTGGAGTAGGTGAGGAGTACGTCCAGGTAGGCGTCGGTCGTGTAGGTGATCTCCTGGCCGTGCCCGTGCACGGTGACGTCCGTGAAGTAGGGGGAGCCGGTGAACTCGGCCGTGTCGGTGGCGATCTCCGACTCGTGGGTCAGCCGCAGTCCCGGCGGTGTGGCCGGGTCCCAACGCTCGTAGCAGTCCTGGGCGTCGGCGAAGAAGTCCTCCGTGCCGCCCGCCACATGGTGGGTGACGACCACGGCGAGCAGTCCGCCGGGGCGCAGCGCCCGGGCCGCCCTGGGTACCCGCACCGCCGGGTCGATCCAGTGGAACGCGGTCGCGCACACCACCGCGTCGAACGGTTCCGGCGGCAGTTCCCACCGCTCGAAGTCCGCGGTCACGACGTCCACCGCGGGGAACGCGGCCAGTTGCCGGCGGGCCACGGCGGCCAGGGACGGGCCCAGCTCCACGGCCGTGATCGCACAGCCGGACCGGGCGAGGTCGACGGTGAGCTGGCCGGTGCCCGGAGCGATCTCCAGGATGCGGACACCCGGGCCGGCGCCCGTGACCCGGCTCAGTTCCTCGATCAGGGCAGGGGGATAGCCGGGCCGAGCGCGCTGGTACCGCTCCGCGTCCTGGTCGAAGGTGTCCCGCAGTTCCGGACCCGTTCCCATGAACTCCAGCGCTTCCATGCAGGGAGAATGCCGATACCGTGCCACAGGGTGCCACTGCTTTTAGGCTGTGGGGGTGAGCAGCCAATCGCCGAACGACGCCCGTGTCATCCCCCTGCGCCCGCAGAAGCCGGCCCCGAAGCCCAGGGAACCCCTCTGGCGCGACCTGGTCGGAGACGTCCTGCGGCGGGAGCGGCTGGACCAGGAGCGCACCCTCAAGGACGTCGCCGAGGCGGCCCGGATCTCCATGCCGTATCTCTCGGAGATCGAGCGCGGCCGCAAGGAGGCCTCTTCCGAGGTCCTCGCGGCCGCCGCCCACGCCCTCGGCCTCGACCTCGGCGGCCTGCTGTCCCTGGTCCAGTCCGAGTTCGACCGTAAGACCGCTGTCGGCCGGACCGTGCCCGGCCCCTACAACGGGCTGTGCCTGGTCGCCTGACAGCCGCTCAGCGCCCGCCCTGCTCCCGCAGCTGCCGGAAGAACGCCCGGACGTCGCCCACCAGCAGGTCCGGCTCCTCCATCGCCGGGAAGTGCCCGCCCCGGTCGAACTCCGTCCAGCGCACGATGTTCTCCGTGCGGTCCGCCTTGTGCCGCAGGGGACGCTGGGGTTCGGCCGGGAACAGGGCGAGGGCGGTCGGTGCCGTCGACGGCTGGGAGGGCGCGGTGGCGCGGGTGCCGGTGGCGTGCGCCCGCTCGTAGTAGATGCGGGCGGACGAGGCGGCCGTGCCGGTCAGCCAGTACAGCATCACGTTCGTCAGCAGCCGGTCCCGGGCCACCGCCTCCTCCGGCAGCTCCTCGGAGTCTGTCCACTCCCGGAACTTCTCGACGATCCAGGCGAGTTGCCCGACGGGCGAGTCCGTGAGCGCGTAGCCGGGGGTGTGCGGGCGGGTGCTCTGCAGGATCGCGTACCCCGTGCTCTCCCGGGACCAGGCGGCCCAGCGGCGCCACGAGTCAAGGGTGTTCGCCTGCTCCTCGGGGTCGAGCGCGGCCAGTTCCCCGGCGGTGGGCTCGGTGGCCTGCTGGGCGCCCGGCAGCAGATTGAGGTGCACGCCGATCACCCGTTCGGGGTGGGCGCGGCCCAGCTCACGGGTGATCGCCGCGCCCCAGTCACCGCCCTGCGCACCGAACCGCTGGTAGCCCAGCCGCGCCATCAGCTCGGCCCAGGCGTCCGCGACCCGTCCCGCCTCCCAGCCGGGCTCCGCGGTCGGACCGGAGAAACCGAAACCAGGGACGCTCGGCACCACCACATGGAAGGCGTCGGCCGGATCCCCGCCGTGTGCGGCCGGATCCGTGAGCGGGCCGACCACATCCAGGAACTCCACGATCGAGCCCGGCCAGCCGTGGGTGATGACCAGCGGGGTGGCGTCCGGCTCGGGGGAGCGGACGTGGGCGAAGTGGACGAGGGTGCCGTCGATCGTCGTCGTGAACTGCGGCCACGCGTTGAGTTCCGCTTCGGCGGCCCGCCAGTCGTACTCGTGGCGCCAGTAGTCCGCGAGTTCTCGCAGGTACGGCGTCGGTACGCCGTACTCCCAGCCGGCGCCGGGCAGCTCGGCCGGCCAGCGAGTGCGGTCGAGGCGGTCGTGGAGGTCGTGGAGGTCGGTCTGGGGGATCGAGATACGGAAGGGACGGACAACCGGCGACGAAGAGGTCATGGTCGGGATGCTAGTGGTGTGACCGGAAAGGTCTGCCGGACGTCGCGAGCCGGTGAACCTTTCCCTCGCAGCACTAGTTGCACGGGGTCGTCGGTCGTCGGTCGTCGGTCGTCGGTCGTCGGTCGTCGGTCGTCTGCGGCTCGGTGGAGGCTGGTCGCGGCCACGCGGCGGAGCCGCATATGCGGCACAGCCCCGCGCCCCTGACGGGGTGCGATCACCGATGAGTTTCTCGACGAGCAGGGGTCGGTACACATGACCGCGTTTCCCGCTCCCAGGAGGTGCCCATGACCACCGACGGATTCACCACGTGTCTCTGGTTCGACGGCCAGGCCGAAGAGGCCGCCCACCACTACGTGTCCATCTTCAAGAACTCCAGCATCGGGAAGGTCGGCCGCTACAACGAGGCCGGACCGGGGGAGCCGGGCTCCGTGCTGGCCGTCGACTTCACCGCCAACGGGCAGAAGTTCGTCGCCATCAACGGCGGCCCGCAGTTCAAGTTCACCGAGGCGATCTCCTTCCAGATCTACTGCGACGGCCAGGAGGAGGTCGACTACTACTGGACCAAGCTCACCGAGAACGGCGGCGAGCCCGGACCGTGCGGCTGGCTCAAGGACAGGTACGGCGTGTCCTGGCAGGTCATCCCGGAGGGGCTGATCGAGATGATCGGCGACAGCGACCCGGAGAAGGCGGCCCGCACCACGCGGGCGATGTACGCGATGGGCAAGCTCGACATCGCCGCGCTGAAGAAGGCGTACGCCGGCGAGTGACCCGCATGGCGACGCGGGGCGGTGTCCCCGGACACCGCCCCGCGCCTGCGCCTCGCCGGGTCAGACCCGGTCGGCCACGATCAGCAGGTACTGGAAGCTGCCGTTCTTGTACGCGGTGAGGAAGGCGTCCTCGATCCCCGTCACCAGGTGCTCGGCCTGCTTGCGCAGTTCCCAGTAGGGGATGGCCGTCTCGGTGAGGTCCTCCACGTGGACCGGCACCAGCCGGTTGTTCGCCATCGCCCGGAAGTACTCCGACCGCGGGTGGATGTCGCAGATGTAGTGGGCGTTGATCAGGGATACCTCGCGCGAGGCCTGCCCGTAGGCGTTGTTGTAGCAGCCGGTGATCGTGACATAGCGTCCGCCGCGGCGCAGCAGCCGGGCGTGCTCGGCGAAGAGCAGCTCCAGCTCGACGTACATCGTGGACTCGTTGTTCCAGGAGGCCGCGTACGCGCCCGTCTCGAAGCCGGTGTCCAGCATGTTCCGGTGGTGGTAGCGGACCTTGTCACCGACCTCCCGCTTGCGGGCCATGCCGTTGGCGAAGTCGGCCTGCTTGGCGGAGATGGTGACCCCGTCGGCGTGGCAGCCGTAGCGCAGGTTCGCCACGATGCTGCCGCCGCCCCGGCCGCAGCCGGCGTCGAAGACCCGGTCGGCGGGGGTGAGCGGGCCGAGGCGAGCGGCCAGCAGCTCGGCCTGGGCGTGCTCCAGGCGGTGCAGCTCGCTGGTGACGCGCTCCTTGCGCAGCTCGGGGTCGGTCTCGTCGAGCACCGACCAGTCGGCCGCGCCGATGCCGTAGTGGTGGTGGTACAGGTCGTCGATCTTTCCGAGTTCGAGGTTGACCGGGTTCTCCTCGGCGTTCCAGTACTCCGCGACGCTGTTCTGGTACCTGGACTGGGTCGGCACCGGGGCGGACGTGGTGGTCTTCCGAGTGACAGGGGCGGTGGTCAACAGTTGCTCCTCGAAGTGTTTCTGAGACGGCGTTTCGGTTTGGCTCGGTGCTACCAGTAGTCGGGCAGGTGGTAGCGGTTGGTGTTGGTGGAGTGCCACTCGTGGTTGCCCGCGACCCAGGCGGCCAGGCCCTCCGCGTAGCGTGCGACCAGCGGCGAGGTGGCGGCCAGGGCGGCCGACTCCTCCTCGAACGCCGCCATGATCCGGTTGTGGATGTCGACGGACTTCAGATAGGCCGCCTTCAGACCGCGCCGGTCGTTGGCCGCCACCACCTGAGGCAGGTTGAGGTGGTCCGGGTCGCTCGCCAGCTCCTTGGTGAAGGAGTACAGGTCGTTGACGATCGTGGTCGCGTTGCAGGCCAGGGCGGTGATCCGCTGGATCTCCGGGCGGGCGTAGAGCGGCTCGGGCAGTTCGTAGCCGTCCACCGCGTCGACGATCGACAGACACGGCCGGAAGTTGTTGAACTGCCGCATCACCAGGTACTCCCAGACCCGCGGCAGGTACCGCGTCTCCATCCATGCGGCCTCGCCCAGGTACCCGAGGTGCAGCCGGGCGATGTCGTGCACGAACCGGTCGGTCTGGCTCGGGGTGGCGAACCCGGAGAAGTCCGCCAGGGCGAAGTGGTACGAGCGCAGCGGACCGTCGGCCCGGATGCCCTCGCGCCACTCCTCCTCCAGCTCCGGGATGCCGTGGTACGGGTCCAGCGCCGACTGGGCGATGATCAGCGGACCGCCGAGCCCGCGCCGGGATCCGCCGCGCCCCTCGTCCTCCTCGCAGTAGCAGGAGTCCACGATGTTCTCGGCCAGCAGCAGCTTGCCGGCGACGGTGAGCCGGTCCAGGTCGAGGCCGCCCGGATGCTGGAGTACGACGGCCCGGCCGAACTGGAAGCCCGAGAAGTCCCCCTTCCAGGCCTCGGGAAACAGGTCGAGCTCCCGGGCCCAGGCCTCCAGGCGGCGGTCGAGTTCGGCGGCCTTGGCGGGGTCGGCGGGTACGGCCGGCCGGTAGTGCAGTCCGGGGACCGCCCCGGTGCGCCTGGCCGGGCGCATGCTCCGCGCGATGTCCGGCGGCCCGGGCAGGACGTAGGAGGTGGTGGGTGTGGTCATGATGACTGTGCTCCAGGCCGTCAGTCGGCGGTGCGGCCGAGCTGGACGTTCTCCAGGATCCCGGCCGCGTCGGGGACCAGGATGGCCATCGAGTAGTAGGCGGTGACCAGGTAGTTGATGATGGCCTGCTCGTTGACGCCCATGAAGCGGACGTTCAGGCCGGGCTGGAACTCCTCCGGGATCCCGGTCTGGTAGAGGCCGACGACTCCCTGGTCGGCCTCGCCGGTGCGCAGCGCGATGATGCTGCTGGTGTGCTCGTCACTGATCGGGATCTTGCTGCACGGATAGATCGGGACCCCGCGCCAGGCCGGGATCTCGTGCCCGTCGACGTTCGCGCTCGGGGGCACCAGTCCGCGCCGGTTGCACTGCCGGAAGAACGCCGCGATCGCCTTGGGGTGCGCCAGGATCACCTTGGTCTTGCGCCGCATGGAGATCAGCTCGTCCATGTCGTCCGGGGTCGGCGGGCCGGTGAAGGAGCTGATCCGCTGCCCGTAGTCGATGTTGTGCAACAGCCCGAACTCACGGTTGTTGACCAGCTCCCACTCCTGGCGCTCACGGATCTCCTCGACCGTGAGGCGCAGCTGCTGCTGGGTCTGGTCCATCGGGTTGTTGTAGAGGTCGGCGACCCTGGAGTGCACCCGCAGCACGGTCTGGGTGAGCGACAACTCGTACTCGCGCGGCGCGAGTTCGTAGTCCACGAAGCCGCCCGGCAGGGTCGGCTCACCCCGGTGGCCGGCCTGTACCGGCACCCCGGCCTCGCCCTTGCGGTTCATCGGCAGCCGCTGCCGGTCGACGTACGCCTGGAGATGCGCGCCCAGCGACGGCACCCGGTCCATGACCTCCTCGACGACCGTCCAGGGCAGCGCCAGCACCACGCCGGCCGTCTCCGCCCGGACCGAGGTGAGCCACAGCGGGTCGGTCTGGCCGACCGCCTCGTCGCCCATCTGGTCGCCGTCGGTGACGACCCCGACGACCTCCTCCTCGCCGTACTTGCCGGCCGCGAACCGGATGAACCGGCCGTGCACGACCAGGTAGGTCTCGGTGACCGGCTGGCCGGCCTCGAACAGCACCTGCCCGGCGCGCACTTCGCGGGCCTGGAACCGCTCGGCGATCTGGGTCAGCGCGTCCAGGTCGTCGTAACCCCGCAGGATGGGCAGTTCGGTGAGGGTTCCCGGGATGACCCGGATGTCGTCCCCGCCGTTCTGTTCGAAGCTCACCCGGCCGCGTCCGGTGCGCAGTTGGAGGCGCCGGTTGACCCGGTAGGCGCCGCCTTTGACGTCCACCCAGGGCAGTGTCTTCAGCAGCCATCGGGAGGTGATGGCCTGCATCTGCGGTTCGGACTTGGTGGTCGTGGCGAGCTGACGCGCCGCCCGGGTGCTCAGACTGGTGAGCTGCCCGTCGGTGGTCGGATCCGGCTCGGGCTCGTCGACGGCGGAACCGATGACGCTGTCCGGTGTGGACACATTCCCTCCAGCAGAGAGGTGAACAGAGGTGACCCGGAGGGTCGGTGGTGTGCGAGGTGGCGCTGCGCAAGGACCAGCCAAACAGCCGTGGTGATCTACGGATACGGCGCGAAAGGGGCGGTTGCGCGCCTTAGTTGCGCAAACCTGGTGTTCGAGGTGGAAAAGGTGGTGTTACCCGAGCGCGCGCCGGTGATCCGCTCCGGTGCCCGGGTCCGTCGCGGGTTGGGCTCAGGAAAAGTCGTTGACCAGCACCGCGGCCCCGTCGAAGCGCCCGGCCTTCAGGTCCCGCAGGGCCCGGGGGGCCTCGGACAGCGGGTAGGTGTGGGTGGTCGCGTGGACGTGGTGCCGCGCGGCCAGGGCCAGGAACTCCCGCCCGTCGGCACGGGTGTTGGAGGTGACGCTGCGCAGCTCCCGCTCGTAGAACAGCTCCCGCTCGTAGTTCAGCGTCGGTACGTCGCTGAGATGGATGCCCGCGACCGCCAGCACCCCGCCCCGGTCCAGGGCGCGCAGCGCGACCGGCACCAGATCACCGACCGGGGCGAACAGGACGGCGCTGTCCAGCGGCTCGGGCGGCGCCTCGGAGGCGCCCCGGGCCGAGGCCGCGCCCAGCTCCAGGGCCAGCCGCCGGGCCTCGGCACCCCGGGTGAGCACATGTACCGTCGCGCCCTCCGCGAGCGCCACCTGCGCGCAGAGATGAGCGCTGCCCCCGAAACCGTACAGGCCGAGCCGACCGCCCGGCGGAAGCGATGCCCGGCGCAGCGCGCGGTAGCCGATGATCCCGGCGCACAGCAGCGGCGCGAGCGCCACGTCGTCGAGGGCGCCCGGCAGCCGGTAGGTGAAGTCCGCCGGCACGGTGGTGTACTCGGCGTAGCCGCCGTCCGCGTCCCAGCCGGTGTACTCCGAGTGCGGGCACAGGTTCTCGGCGCCCCGCCGGCAGTAGGCGCACGTCCCGTCCGTGCGCCGCAGCCAGGCCACCCCCACTCGGTCGCCCACCGCGAAGTCCGCCACCTCGGCGCCCACGCCCGCGACCACGCCCACCACCTCGTGCCCCGGCGTCACCCCGGGCCGGTGCACCGGCAGATCACCCTCCGTGACATGCAGATCGGTTCGGCACACCCCGCAGGCACGTACCCGGACCAGCAGTTCGTCGGCCGCGGGCACCGGCACCGGACGTTCGACGAGCCGGAGCGGGTTTTCCTCGACCGGTCCGGGCCGCGCCACCGACCACGCCCGCATCGCGTCCGTCATGTCGTGCCCCATCCGCCGAAGGCCGCCGGCTCACCCTCCCCAGTGTCCGACGGAGTCCGGCGTTCGGCGCGCGGGCGGACAACCGGATGACTAGCGTGAGGAAGCGGGAGAATCCGCTCGATCGGAAGGGTCGCGGCCATGGCGGTACAACCTGAAGGAACCCCCTGTTGGGCCGACGCGATGTTCAGCGACCTGGAGGGGGCCAAGAACTTCTACGGCGAGGTCCTCGGCTGGACGTTCGGCGAGTCGACGTCGGAGTACGGCAACTACACCCAGGCCTACGCGGACGGCAAGGCCGTCGTCGCCGTCGTACCGCCCATGCCCGGCCAGGAGGGGCAGTCGCAGTGGTGTCTGTACTTCGCCTCGCCGGACGCCGCTGCCGCCGCCGAGCGGATCCGGGAGAACGGCGGCGAGGTGCTGATGGAGCCGATGCAGGTCGGCGACTTCGGCACGATGTGCCTGGCCCGGGAGCCCAGCGGGGCGGTGTTCGGCATCTGGCAGGGCGGCGTCCACGAGGGTTTCGAGGCCACGGCCGTGCCCGGCGCCTACTGCTGGGCGGAGGTCTTCACCCGCGAGCCAGAGAAGGCCGACCCCTTCTTCACCGCCCTCTTCTCCTACACGGCCAGGCAGGTCGAGGACGACAACGTCGACTTCAGGATGTTCGACGTGGGCGGGAACACGGTTCTCGGCCGGATGGGAATGACCGACGACTTCCCGCCCGAGGTGCCCTCGTACATCAACGTCTACTTCACCGTCGACGACTGCGACGAGGCCCTCGCCAGGGCCACCAAGCTCGGCGCGGTGCTGCGCTTCGGTCCGATGAGCAGCCCCTTCGGCAGGTTCGCGGCGCTCACCGACCCGCAGGGCGCCAACTTCTCGGTGATCGACATCACCACCACCGAGGGCGAGCAGCCCCAGGTCAAGGACGTCTGACCAGCACGTACACGGGGCCAGGGCCGGGCTCGCGGCCCGGCCGTGGCATGATCGGGCCCATGCGTGAACGAGTGGTGGCCGCGTGCGACGGGGCTTCTAAGGGAAACCCGGGACCGGCCGGCTGGGCCTGGGTGGTGTCCGACGACGAGGCGACGCCGGCCCGCTGGGAGGCCGGACCGCTCGGCAGGGCCACCAACAACGTGGCCGAACTGACCGCACTGGAACGGCTGTTGACGGCCGTCGACCCGGACGTGCCGCTCGAGGTCCGGATGGACTCGCAGTACGCGATGAAGGCGGTCACCACCTGGTTGCCCGGCTGGAAGCGCAACGGCTGGAAGACCTCGGCGGGCAAGCCGGTCGCCAACCAGGACCTGGTCGTCCGCATCGACGCACTCCTCGACGGCCGCACGGTCGACTTCCGGTACGTCCCCGCCCACCAGGTCGACGGCGACCCGCTGAACGACTTCGCCGACCGCGCGGCCAGCCAGGCGGCGACGGTCCAGGAAGCCGCGGGCAGCGCCCTCGGCTCCCCGGTACCGCCGCCGTCCCCCACGTCCGCCGCCTCCGGCGGGGCGCCGCGCCGCAAGGCGGCGCCCCGCAAGACCGCCGTCGGCGGTTCTTCCTCGCGCACCATCAAGGCCAAGTTCGCCGGCCGCTGCCTGTGCGGCCGCTCCTACGCGGCCGGCGAGCCGATCGCGAAGAACGGGCAGGGCTGGGGCCACCCGGAGTGCCGTACGGCGGAGGCCTGATCGGCCGTCGTCAGCCGTCGTCAGCCGTTGTCCGCCGTCGTCAGCTGTCTCAGCCGCCTCAGCTGCCTTCAGACGTCGAACGTGTAGAACCGCGTGTGGTCGAGCAGGTCCGCCGGCCGCACGTCGTTCCACGGCTTCATCGTCTCGTTCAGGTCGACGACGTCCGGCGTCCCGCCGCCCGGCACATAGACCGCCTGCGGATGCCGGCGCTGCCACTCGGCCCACAGCTTGTCGATGAAGGCGTGGTGCAGCCAGAACACCGGGTCGTTGGGGGAGACCCCGGTGGCCATCTGCCCGCCGACCCAGACATGGACGCGGTTGTGCAGATTGACCCCGCGCCAGCCCTCCAGATGGTTCCGGAAGCCGTCCGAGGCGCTGTTCCAGGGCGCCATGTCGTACGTCGGGATGGCCAGCACCGAGTCGACCTCGGCCCGGGTCGGCAGCTCGCGCACGCCGGTCCCGAGCGACCTGCGCAGATAAGTACGGCCGTCCACCCGGACGTTGAGCGGCCAGTTCCCGCTCGAGGCGGCGAACGGGCCGTCCGTCACCCGCCCGTCGGAGCTGCGCCCGGTGCCGCCGAGGAAGTCCGGCGCCCACAGCGCGGCACGGACGGTGCGGTCGGCGCTCCAGTCCCAGTAGGGGAGTGCCACCGAGGAGTCCACCGACTGCAGCGCCTGCTCGAAGTCGAGCAGGAATCTGCGGTGCCAGGGCAGGAACGACGGCGAACGATGGCCGGTGCGCTCCGAGTCGTCGGTGTCGGACATGATGAAGGCGTTGTGCGTGCGCACGAAGTCGTCGTAACGCCCGCTGCGCTTCAGTTCGATGACGGCGGCGACGAACCGCCGCTTCTCGTCGGCGGACAGACGGGCCTGGTTCTTGCGTACGGTCATGTGCGGGGTGCTCCTTGTGCGGGCGGTCAGTTGGCGGGGAACGGCAGCAGCGCGGCGCCCTGCAACTCGTCGACCGCCGCGCGGGCGGCGGCACGCGGGGTGCGCACCGGGTCGTAGTGGCTGACGACGCTGATCCAGCTGCCGTCCGCGTTCCGCATGACGTGCAGCTCCGCCCCGTCCACGAACACCGCGTATCCGGTGCCGTGTCCGTGGTGGTGACCGTCCCTACCGCCCATGCCCTTCATGCCGCCCATGCCGTCCATGCCGTCCATGCCGTCCATGCCGTCCATGCCGGACGGGCGGCCCTGTATCCGGCGCCCCTTGTAGACCTCGTCGAAGGGTTCGAGGGATCCCTCCTGCGGGTGAGCGGCGGCCGGGGTGCCGGGGGTGACCAGGGTCTGGGCACCGGCCGCGGCCGCGAGGGCGGCCGCCGCGGTGAGCGCGCGACGGCGGGTGAGTTCGGGCATACGGATGCTCCTGTACTGGGTGCGGGTGGTGACTCCGTATGCCTATCCGCCGGTTTCCGGGCGGGAGAAATCGCCCGGATCGGGTTGGCTGCGATCAGGACAATTGACTACATGTCATACAAGATTGAACGAAGATGATCTTTCCGTGGCGGGGATCCGCCGGTACGGGAACGGGGAATTCCTTGCCCGGGTGTAGGCGTTTTCGTCGATCTTTCGCGTGGGTCCGCCGTCCGGGTGCCGTGGCTCACGCCGTCAATCTGGCGCGATTCGAAAACCCGGCCGGACCCGTCACCGCTGCTACTCTGCGGTGCCAATTGGCCACTTTCAGTGAAAACCAGGGGTGTGTGTGAAGGTCGTCTGCGTCGGAGGCGGGCCCGCCGGCCTGTATCTAGCGATCCTGCTCAAGCGGCAGAACCCGTCCCATGACATCACCGTCCATGAACGCAACCCCGAGGGCTCGACCTACGGCTGGGGCGTCACCTACTGGCGAGCCCTGATGGACCGGCTGCACGCGTGCGACCCCGAGTCGGCACGCGCCGTCGAGGAGAGTTCGGTGCGCTGGAACCAGGGCGTCGCCTACGTCCGCGACCAGGTGACCCGGCGGCCCGGCGACCCGGGCCACGGCATCGGCCGCCACCGCCTCCTGGAAATCCTCGCCGCACGCGCCCGGTCCCTGGGCGTACGGCTGGAGTTCGAGAGCGAGATCACGCCCGACGACCTTCCCGAGGTCGACCTGGTCGTCGCCGCCGACGGCATCCACAGCGCCCTGCGCACCCGGCACGCCGACGACTTCGGCGCCGAGGTCACCGAGGGTCGCAACCACTACGTCTGGCTCGGCACCACCAAGGTCTTCGACTCCTTCACCTTCGCCTTCGCCGAGACCGACCACGGCTGGGTCTGGTGCTACGGCTACCCGTACGACGACGGGCACAGCACCTGCGTCATCGAGTGCGCCCCCGAGACCCGCACCGGCCTCGGCCTCGACGCGCTGAACCAGGCCGACCAACTGGCCCTGCTGGAGAAGCTGTTCACCGGCATCCTCGACGGCCGTCCGCTGGTCGCCGGCTCCTCGGCGGCCGCCTGGCCCACCTTCCGCACCCTCACCAACCGCACCTGGCACCACGGCAACCTCGTCCTGCTCGGCGACGCCGCCCACACCACCCACTACTCCATCGGCGCCGGTACCACCCTCGCCCTGGAGGACGCGATGTGCCTCGCCGGCGCCCTGCGCGAGCACGGCGCCGGACCCCAGGCCCTCGCCGCCTACGAGCGGCGGCGCAAGGCCGAACTGCTCTCCGCCCAGAGCGCCGCCCGCCTCAGCGCCCGGTGGTACGAGAACCTGCCCCGCTACATCGACCTGCCCGCACACCGCATGTTCGCCCTGCTCGGCCAGCGCCACTCGCCGCTGCTGCCGTACGTTCCGCCGCAGCTCTACTACGGCATCGACAAGGCAGCCGGGCGGCTGGAGGTGCTGCGCCGGTTCAAGCGGTGGCTCGGTCCACGGGCGGCGCGCGCCCTGCACTCCCGGTCGTAGGCGCCGGCTGGCGGGGGCACGAGTTGGTGAAAGGCCATTCACTCGATAGGGTGAATTCGTATTCACCTTCCTATCTGTGCCGTCCGCAGGAGCGCCGATGGATCACCCCGCCCCGACAGTCGGCCCCTCGGGCTCGCCCGCCGCACCGCCCCGACTGCGGGACCGGCTGACCATCCCGGTACTGGCCTTCGGCGGGATCCTGATGGCCGTCATGCAAACGGTGGTCGTCCCCCTGCTCCCGGACCTGCCCAAGCTCACCCACTCCTCGGCCGGCACCGTCTCCTGGATGGTCACCGCGACCCTGCTCGCCGGGGCCGTCCTCACCCCGGTGCTCGGCCGGGCCGGCGACATGTACGGCAAGCGCCGGGTGCTCACCGGGGCGCTCACCCTGATGACCGTCGGATCCGTGATGTGCGCCCTGTCGTCCGACATCACCGTGCTCATCGTCGCCCGCGCCCTGCAGGGTGCCGCCGCCTCCGTCGTACCGCTGTCGATCAGCATCCTGCGGGACGAACTGCCGCCCGAGCGGCGGGGATCGGCGGTGGCGCTGATGAGCTCCACCGTCGGCATCGGCGCCGCGTTGGGCCTGCCGCTGGCCGCGCTGGTGGTGCAGTACTACGACTGGCATACCATGTTCTGGCTGACCAGCCTGCTCGGGGCGCTGGGCGTGGCGGCCGTGTGGTGGGCGGTCCGGGAGTCACCGGTACGCCAACCCGGGCGGTTCGACGTGCTCGGCGCGCTCGGGCTGGCCGTCGGGCTGACCTGCCTGCTGCTCGGCGTCTCCCAGGGCGGCCAGTGGGGCTGGGGCAGCCAGCGGGTCCTCGGGCTGTTCGCCGCCACCGTCCTCGTCCTGGCCCTGTGGTGGTGGCAGCAGTTGCGCACCGGGCAGCCGCTGGTCGACCTGCACCTGGTGTCCCGGCCGCGGGTCGGCCTGTCCCATGTCGCCGCCCTGCTCACCGGGTTCGCCTTCTACGCCAACTCCCTGGTCACCGCCCAGCTGGTGCAGGCGCCGAAGGCCACCGGATACGGCCTGGGCCTGTCCATCGTGGCCACCGGCCTGTGCCTGCTCCCCGGCGGCGTCACCATGCTGCTGTTCTCGCCGCTCTCCGCCCGGATCTCGGCCTCCCGCGGTCCGCGCATCACCCTCGCCCTCGGCGCCGCGGTCATCGCCTGCGGATACGTGGTGCGCATCGCCGACAGCCGCGACCTCTGGATGATCATCCTGGGCGCCACCGTCGTCGCCACCGGCACCACACTCGCCTACTCGGCGCTGCCCACACTGATCCTGCGGGCCGTCCCGGCGAGCCAAACCGCCTCCGCCAACGGTGTCAACGTCCTCATGCGCACCATCGGCCAGGCCACCTCCAGCGCCGCCGTGGCCGCCGTCCTCACCCATCACACCAGCCTCGTCGGCGGCGCCCAGATGCCCACGCTGCACGGCTATCTGCTGGCGTTCGCGATGGCCGGCGTCATCGCGCTCGCCGCCGGCGCCGCCGCGCTGTCCATACCCGGCGACAAGGCCACGGACGACGCCCCGCGCGCCCGGGCCCGCACCAAGGGCGCCCGGGACAACGCGCTGGAGGGAGCATGAGTACCGTGAGCACCCGACCCGACAGCGGAACCGACACCACCCCCGCGCCCGCGCCCGGCCGCCGGGACGCGGAGGCCACCAGGGCCGCCATCCTCAAGGCCGCCCGCCACCTCCTCGCCCGGCACGCGCACGCCGACATCACCCTCAAGGACGTCGCCGAGCGCGCCGGGGTCAGCGCGCCGCTGATCCTCAAGTACTTCGGCAACAAGGACGGGCTGTTCGCCCGCGTGATGTCCTTCGACACCGACGCGGCCGCCCTGCTCGACGCTCCCCTGGACGACCTGGGCCGGCACATGGTCCGGCACGTCCTGGAGGGCCAGCGCGACCGGGGCGCCGACCCGCTGCTGCGGATCGTCTTCGCCCCCCTGCACGGCGACCACGGGGACGTGCTGCGCGCCAACTTCCGTGCCCAGGTGGTCGACCGCGTCACCGCCCGGCTCACCGGCCCCGACGCCGGACTGCGCGCGGAACTGGCCGTCGCCCAGCTCATCGGCCTGGGCGTGATGTACGGCATCGCCCGCGGCCCACGGGTGCGCGACTCCGCGATCGACGACCTCGCCGACCGCTACGGCCCGGGCGTCCAGGCCCAGTTGACGCCCTAGTCCGGCTCCGGCCCGGTCAGCAGCGCCTCGGCCGACCTGCGGAAGGCGGCCGGCAGCCGGCGGCCGTCGCCGGCGCGGGTCGCCAGGACCACCTGACTCGGCTCGACGCCGTGCAACGGGACCGTGGTCAGATCGGGGCGGATGGTCGCGCCGGGCACCAGGGGCGCGATCGCCACGGCCTGCCCGGCGGCGACATGCTCGAACTTGTCCTCCACCGCGCCGATCAGCGGACCACCGGGCGCCGGGCTGCCGTCCGGCCGGGGATCGACACGCCAGAACGCGTTCCAGAGGGGATCCTGTCCCCGGGGCAGCGGCTCGTCGGCGATGTCGTCGAGCGTGACCGACTCCTTCCCGGCGAGCCGGTGGTCCAGCGGTACGACCAGGACCCGCGGCTCGTCGTAGAGGACCGTCACCCGCAACTCGTCGGTGCGCAGCGGCAACCGGGTCACCACCGCGTCCACCCGCCCCGTCAGCAGGGCCTCGCGCGACTCGTTCCAGTCGAGGTGCAGGGTCCGCACGTCGGCGTCCGGGAAGCGGCGGCGCAGATCACGTACGGCCGGGGTGACGAAGATCCCGTTGATGTACCCGACGGTGATCCGGCTGGGCTCGGCGGCGGCCCGGGTGAGGGCCGCGGCCTCGCCCGCGGCCCGCAGCAACGCGCCGGCCCGCGGTAGGAACACCTCGCCGGCCTCGGTGAGCCGGGCGCCCTGCGGGGTGCGGTCGAAGAGCCGGGCACCCAGCACCTGCTCCAGCCGCTGGACCTGCCGGCTCAGCGCGGGCTGGGTGATGTGCAGGGCGCCGGCGGCCCGTCCGAAGTGCCGCTGCTCGGCCACGACGGTGAAGTACCGGACGAGCCGCAGATCGAGGTCAGGGGCGGAATCCGGATCAGCCATTCCCTCAGGATAGCGCCTGCTACCTGCACCGATGCCTGAAAGGCATTGCGCATTCCGAAAGAGGCTTTGGACACCAGCCGACCGTCGGCCGAACGATGGAAGCACCACCCCCTCTCCGTCGAAGGAGCACCCACCATGCGGGTATTCGTCACCGGCGGCAGCGGCTTCATCGGCTCCGCGACCGTCCCCGAACTCCTCGGCGCCGGGCACCAGGTCCTCGCTCTCGCCCGCTCGGAAAGGTCCGCCGAGGCCTTGAAGGCGGCGGGCGCGGAAGTGCACCGCGGCAGCCTCGACGACCCCGAGGACCTGGCACGCGCGGCGGCCGGGACCGACGGCGTGCTGCATCTGGCCTTCAACCACGAGGACTTCCCGGACATGACGCGAGCCGTGGAGACCGACCTGCGCGTCATCGAGGCGATCGGCACCGCCCTGGAGGGCTCGCACCGGCCCTTCGTCGTCACCTCGGGAACTCTGCTGCTCGGCCCGGTCGACGGTGTGGCGACGGAGCAGGACACCCCGGCACCGAGCATCCACCGCGGCGCCTGCGACGTGGCCGCACTCGCACTGGCCGAGCGCGGCGTACGCAGCTCGGTGGTGCGCCTGGCCCCCACGGTGCACGGCCGCGGTGACCGGGGCTTCGTACCGCGGCTTATCGACGTCGCCCGCCGGACGGGCGTCGCCGCCTACGCCGGCGAGGGCACCAACCGCTGGCCGGCCGTACACCGCCTGGACGCGGCCCACCTCTACCGCCTGGCCCTGGAGTCCGCCCCGGCGGGCACGGCCCTGCACGGAGCGGCCGACGAGGGAATCCCCTTCAAGGACATCGCCGCGGCGATCGCCAAGGGCCTCGACGTCCCCCTCAAGAGCATCCCGACGACGGCGGCGGAAGCCCACTTCGGCTGGCTGGGCATGGTGGCGACGATGGACAACGCGGCCTCGAGCGAGAGGACCCGGAAGCTTCTGGGCTGGACACCCCAACAGGCGGGCCTGCTCGCGGACTTGGAAGAGGGCCACTACTTCTAGGAGAAATCGCAATCTTGCAGGCACCCGGTGGGCGCGCCCCTTCAGGGGCGCGGGGCTGTATTCGACACGCGGCTACCGCCGCGTGGGCGCGACCAGCCCCGCAGAAATCAACGGCGCACAAGCACCCCATCCAAGAAGCCGTTCCCGAACACCCGGTGCGGGTCGAGGCGATCCAACGCCTCCACCGCCGCATCCCACACCGCACCCCCGAACGACCCCGGAATCCTCGTACCGAGCACCTCCTCGTCACTCCACACGCCGGACTCGGTGTACGCCCACCCCTTGGACCACTCCACCCGAGTCCCCTCGTACCGCTCGAACAGAAACTCCTCCAACTCCCGCAAGAACGCCTCCGCATGGGGCGTCCCCGGCAGCGTCAGCACATCCAGCCAGACCGCCGTGTCCGCCCCCTCCCTCGGCCGCAAGGCGGAGAGCAACGGCACCTGGGCACCGGTCAGTTCCACATCCGCCGGCTCGTCCAGCCCCGTCACCCGGATCTCCACCGACCCGTTGACGGGGAACCGCCCCGAAGCGGCGTACGCGGCGAGCCGTTCCCGGTAGAACGACGTGAACTCGTGCACGACACGCTGCACTTCGGCCCGCCGAGTCAGCACCGCGTACCCGTTCGCGTTGATCCGCAGCGTCGTCGGCCTCACGTACAGCAGCGTGTTCTTCGACGCCCCCCAGATGTCCGAGGACAGCGTCGTCACCAACCCGAGCGCCGCCACGTCCAGTTGCGTGTTGCCCAGCACCGGTGCCAGATACCATGCCGCGTCGGACACCATCCGCCCCACGAGGTCGGCGACCACCGTCGGCACGTTGTCCGAGAAGGGGTAGTTGTACGGCGAGGTGACATGCCGCGAGGCGAGCGGTCTGGCCGGGGCGACGCTCCATTCCTTGAGCCACGGGTACTCGGTGAACGCGAACCAGATCGCCTCGACCCGCCCGGACCGGGTCAGGAAACTGTCGAGGGTCCGCCCGCCGGAACCGGCCGCGGCGAACAGCTCGCCGGCCGGGATGTCGGTCCGGCTCAGGCAGCGCAGATTGCTGTTGGCCCCCACCCGCAACACGACCTCGGTCACGAACGCCCGGCCCAGATGCGTGAGCAGGGCCGCGCAGTCCGCCTCGGACCGCCGGAACGTCCGCAGGACGTACGCTCCCGCGTCCCCGTCCCACACCACCGCCGTCAGTGACAGCACCAGATTGCTCAGCGAGCCGTAGGTGTGCCCGGGCAGCGGCTCCTCGCCGTCGGCCGGAACGGCGGTGCCGTGCGCGTCGATGGCCAGCGCCCCGCCGAGCGTGAGATCGCCCGGCGCGGGCGTGGCCGTGAGCCCGAGACCGTGGCCCTCCAGGAAGGTCAGCAGCGCCTCCATGGTGACGCCGGTCCCGGCCCGCACCTCCGACCCGGAGTCCAGGGACAGCCCCGTCAGGTGTGTCCGGGTGTCGACGAGCAGCACCTTCTCGTCGGCTTCCGTCCCTTCCGTGACGGTCAGCGGCGACCAGCCGTGCGAGGAGCCACGCGCGCGTACCCGCCAGCCGTTGCGCCAGGCCCAGTCGACGGCCGCGCGCGCCTGGCCGGCGTCGGCCGGGGCGCAGGCCCACAGCCCGTCCGCGGTGATCTCGCCGACCCAGTTGCGGTACGCCGAGCGGTACAGCGCGACATCCGCCGGGAAGCCGGGCAGTTCGGCCGCGGCCACGGCCGGATCCGCCGCCAGCAACACCGGTACGGCGGCCAGCGCGGCGGCGGACCGCAGGAAACCCCGACGGCTCCAGCCGTCCCGGGCAGGGAAGTTGTTCGCTGAACGATCAGTCACGCCGACACGCTAGGGCCGGGTTGAGGCCCCCTCGATTTCTGTCGAACACAATCACCCGTGTGAGTGAAGGATTCATAGGTGGGCGGGGCCGAGGAGGCTCCTGACAGCGTTGTCGGCGGCGGATGACAGACTGGCGCCATGGACGAACGCGTAATCGGCAGGTCGGGACAGCGGGCATCGGTCGTCGGCCTCGGAACATGGCAGCTGGGCGCCGACTGGGGCGACGTGGACGAGAAGGACGCGCTCGCCGTTCTGGAGGCCGCGGCCGAGTCGGGGGTGACCTTCTTCGACACCGCCGACGTGTACGGCGACGGGCGCAGCGAGCAGATCATCGCCACGTTCACGCGCAGCAGGCCCGATCTGCATGTGCTGGTGGCCACCAAGATGGGCCGCCGGGTCGACCAGATCCCGGAGAACTACGTCCTGGACAACTTCCGCGCGTGGAACGACCGGTCCCGCCGCCACCTCGGCGTGGACCGCCTGGACCTGGTGCAGCTGCACTGCCCGCCGACCCCGGTCTACTCCTCCGGCGAGGTGTTCGACGCCCTCGACACCCTCGTCGAGGAGGAGCGCATCGCGGCCTACGGCGTCAGCGTCGAGACCTGCGCGGAGGCGCTCACCGCGATCGGCCGCCCGGGCGTGGCCAGCGTGCAGATCATCCTCAACCCGTTCCGCGTGAAGCCGCTGCGCGAGGTCCTCCCGGCCGCCCGCGAGGCCGGCGTCGGCATCATCGCCCGGGTCCCGCTCGCCTCCGGTCTGCTGTCCGGCAAGTACACCAAGGACACCGTCTTCGCGGCCGACGACCACCGCACCTACAACCGGCACGGCGAGGCCTTCGACCAGGGCGAGACCTTCTCCGGCGTCGACTACACGACGGGCGTCGAGGCCGCCGCCGAGTTCGCCGCGCTCGCCCCCGAGGGCTGGACCCCGGCTCAGCTCGCGCTGCGCTGGATCATCGACCAGCCGGGCGTCACCACGGTGATCCCGGGCGCCCGCAACGCCGAGCAGGCCCGCGCCAACGCGGCCGCCGCCAAACTCCCGGAACTGCCCGCGGAGACGGTCACCGCCATCCGCGACCTCTACGACCGCCGGATCAAGGGCCAGGTCGAGAACCGCTGGTAGTACCCGCCGGGCCGGGAGCGCCGCCAGGTCCGGGCTCCCGGCCGGGGCTGTTTGAACGACGGGCCCGACGGTTACACGGACTTCATGACGGACCAGGAGAGGCGGCACGGGCGCGACGAGAGCGAAGAGGAGCGCGCCGACCGGATGTGGGGCGAACTCATCCAGGAGGTGCGCGTCGCCCAGACCGGTGTACAGATCCTCTTTGGCTTCCTGCTCACCGTGGTCTTCCAGCAGAAGTACGCCGACCTGGCCGACGTGGACCGGACGATCTACATCGTGACCGTCGTCCTGGGCGCCGCGGCCACGGGCGCCCTCATCGGCCCGGTCTCCCTGCACCGGCTGGTCGCCGGCCGCAAGGTGAAGCCGCAGGCGGTGCGGCTGGCCTCCGGACTGACCCAGATCGGCCTGTTCCTGTTGCTGGCCACCATGGCCGCCGCGCTGGTGCTGATCCTCCGGGTGGCCACCGGCGGCAGCCGTATGACCTGGGTGGTCGCGGCCGTCGTCGTCTGGTACCTGGTCTGCTGGTACGGCCTGCCGCTGTGGTCCCGGCGCCGTCACACCAGCCGCTGAGCCGCCTCCAGCGCGCGCAACTGCCGGTCGTGCAGCCGGCTGAGCAGCAGCACCGCCACCGTCGCCCCGACCAGCGCGCAGAACATGTCCCACTGGGTGTCCCAGACATCGCCCTGGGTGGCGAGGAAGGCATCCGCATCGTGCCCGCCGATCTCGGCCACCAGCCACTCCAGCAGCTCGAAGGAGGCGCTGAAGGCGAGGCAGGCGCACACCGTCAGCGGGGCGAGCCAGCGGCTGCCGCGCAGCGGTGAGGTACGGCTGAGCAGCTCACGGACCAGGATCGCCGGTACGAAACCCTGCATGAGGTGGCCGAAGCGGTCGTACGGATTACGGTCCAGGCCGAAGGTGTCGCGCACCCAATCGCCCACCGGCACCTCGGCGTAGGTGTAGTGGCCGCCGACGGCGAGCACCAGCGCGTGCACCGTGAGGAGCCCGGCCAGCAGCCCCGTCAGCGGGAAGCGCCGCCATGTCAGCACCACCAGCGGCAGGCCGACCAGCACCCACACCGTCTCCAGGAACCAGGTCGTACGGTCCCGGGCGCCCCACGCCGACACGGCCATGCCGGCCACCACCACCCCGGCGAGCAGGGCGGGCGGAACCCGGCGCGGCACACGGTGCGGAACGGGGCGCGGGGCGGGGTGCACTGCGGTCATGGCGGACTCCTCGTCGTGGGAGCCCCATCGTGGCCGTGGCGGCCGGGCCCGGACATGAGTACGGCTACTCAGCCGGGGGGCGTGGCCACTCAGCCGGTGGCGAGGATCTCCGCCAACAGGTCGTCCACCGGGACCTCTTCCCGTCCGGGCGGGACGGCCATGTAGGTGTCGCTCAGGAACGAGGCCAGCGCGGGAGCCCAGGCGAACACCACCGCGTGATGGCGTTCGCCGCCGGGCAGGGGATCGCCGAGGAAATCCATGCGCACTTCCCTCCAGCGCCCCTGCCGTACCGGACGCAGCCGGACGTCCCCGACCCCGACCGGCTCCCTCAGACCCTCGTTGAGCATCTCCCGGTCCAGTCGCCATCTGGCGAGCACCCGGCCGTCCAGGGTGAACACCGCGGTGACGGCGAACGGGTCTGCGGCGTCGTACGAGAGATGGGCGAGGACGGGGCAGCGGGCGGTCCCGTCCGCGCGGAGCTGTACCACCAGGGTCCTGTGCACGATGGGGTTCACGCGAGAGCCCTCCGAGAACGATCGGCTTGGTGTTCTCTAGTACCCCTCTCACATGAAAAACGCTCAATCGTGAGCGGAATCCCCTGCGGAATCCACTGTGGGATCCACCACGGAACCGCCCTTCGTGCCGCGCAGTGCGGCCAGGCAGGAGCCGATGGCCTGCTGGAGTTCCTCCAGGCGCTGGACCATGTCGTCCTCGTAGAAGTCCTGGGCGTCGTCGAAGGTCAGCTCTTCGAACGCCTTGGTCGCCTTCTGCAGGCTGCTGTAGAACCTGGTGCGCTTCTCCTGGACGCGGAGTTCGGGGTCCGCCTCGACCGTCTCGACGACCAGGTTCTTCATGGTGTCGTAGGCCTCGGTCGCCCACTCGCCGGTGTCCTCGTCCTCGTCCAGTTCGTCGAGGAGCGACAGATGGCGCTCGGCCTCCTGCCGCAGTTCGACGGGGGCGTCGACCGTCTGTCCGGCAGGGGTCTTGATCTGGCCGGACTCCGCGATCTGGCGGACGTATCCGATGCGGTCGGCCGAGCGGCTCTCGGTGGCGACGGCCTTCTTGAGGTCCGCCGTGCGGACCACGTCACGGGCCAGCACCGTCTGCAGGTCCGGGTCCTCCTTGATGCGGTCGAGGAGCGCCGAGCGGGCCGCGCGGGCGGTGGAGGGATCGGCGAGGATCGCGGCCCGCAGCGCGGTGGGGTTCTCGGCCACCTCGAGGGCCTTGGTGGGCCGGATGCCCTCGGCCTCGGCGGCCTCGGAGATGGCGGTGCCGCGCTCGGAGGTGGCGCTGTTGCGGGAGACGTAGTAGTCCAGCCAGACGTCGGAGTCCGGGAGTTCGACCTCCTGGCCCGGGGCGAGCGCCTCGAAGTGCGGGACCACACCGTCGTCGGCGGCCCTGTCCCACGCCTTGTAGTAGCGCATCACCCGCTCCGGGGAGCAGCCGGCCAGCTCGGCGAACTCCCTCGCCGACACCTTCGGCGTCTCGTCCGCGCCCTGCCCTCCGGGCCGCACACTGCGGGCCACCATCAGCCCGAACGTCCAGCCTCCGGTGCGCACATAGGCGCCGAACTCCCGGGCGTCCCGCGCCACGAGGTCGGACAGGGGAGCCGGGGACGCGCTGGACGTCTCGGACGGGTCGATCGCTAGGGTCACGGAGGACGCTCCTGAAGGCTGCCGAACTGCATACGTACCGACGGGCAGCCTATATCGACCCATTGGCCAGGGTTTGCCGCACGGTCGAAGACCAGCCGGGCGCACCGGTCGGTCCACGAGACCACGCGGACCGGCCTGTCCCGAGCACGGATCAGCTCGCCGACCCCCGGAACGTGGCCAGGAACGTCTTCAGCGCCACCGTGTTCGTGGCATCGTCCCAGGTTGAGGCGGGGGCCGTGACGCGCAGCGAGAAGCTGCGGCCGCCGCCCAGCAGGAAGCCGCGGCCGAAGGTGCGCACCTGGTCGGCGCCGGTGCCGGACAGCCACTCCATGTCCGCCGCCTTGTACCCCTGGTAAGTGGTCGCCTTGATCTCGCCGATCCGCCGGTAACCGTCCAACTGTTCCAGCTGGGGCTCCACGTCGTCCCGCCAGACGGCGACCGGGTCCGGGCCGGCCTGGGTGCTGTAGGTGACGGCCAGGGTGCGCGGGTCGTCGCCGCCCGGGCCGAAGATGACCCGGTAGGCGACGTCCTCGACCCGCGAGGTGTCCAGGCGCTTCCAGTCCTTCGGGAGGGCCACGGAGAAGCCCTCCGGGGCGGTGTAGCGGTGAAACCCGGCCGGAAGGGCACCGGCCGTGGCCGACGGGGAGGGCGACGGCGATGTCTTGGAGGGCGAGGGGGAAGCGGGGGCGGACGGGGAGGAAGAAGGCGAGGAAGAAGGGGAAGGAGAGGGGGAGCGGGTCGGCCCGTTGCCTTCCGTGCGGTTGCCCGGATCTGCGGCCGTCGCGGAGGCGCTCGACGCCGAGCCGGCCGAGGAGCTGACGCCCGGGAGCCCCTGGGTGGCGGCGAGCACCGCGACCGACACGGTCACCACGGCCAGCGCGGTCCCCCCGATCATGGTGGTCCTGCTCCACCCCGAGGCCCGCGCCGCCACATAGGCGCCGCGCAGCCGGGGTACCGGGGCGGGCTGCCCGACCGCGTCGGGGTCCTCGTCCAGGACACGTGTCAGCGCCTGCCGGACCACCGGCCTGCTCAGCCGTTCCCGGGAGTTCTTGCGGAGCAGCCCCTGCACGACCTGGGTCAGCGGACCGGCTCGCAGCGGGGTGCGCAGTGGCAGCCGGTCCACGCCCTTCAGCGTGGCGTCGGCGCGGCCGCGGTCCCGGAACGGCGGCCGGCCCTCGACCATCGTGTAGAGGATCGCGCCGAGCGCCCACAGGTCGGCGGCCGGCCCGATGCGTTCGTCCCTGGCCTGCTCCGGCGAGGCGTACGACGGTGCGGTGACCCGGGGGGCCAGGGTCGCGCCCGCCAGGCCGAACCCGGTGATCGCGACCGGGCCCTTGTCGCGGACGAAGATCTGGCCGGGGCTGAGCTCGCCGTGCGTGTAGCCCTCGCCGTGCGCGCCGTCCAGCACGTCGAGCACCTCGAGGCCGATCCGGGCGGCCTGCACGAAGTCGAACGTGGTCTGCTGGACGAGGAGTTCACTGAGGGGTGTGCCGTCGATCAGCTCCGTGACCGTCCACAGCGTGCCCGCCTCCTCGAAGGCGTCGATCACCATGACCACCCGGCCGGGCCGCAGCGCGCCCATGACCTCGGAGGTGCGCAGGATCCGGGAGGTGGTCCGGCGTACCACGTCGTCGGTGAGGGCGTCCGGAAGCACGATCTGGGTCAGCAGACGCGGACGCTCGGCCTGCACGTCCTCCGCGTACCAGCTGATGCGGTTCGGCTCGCGGTCGGCGACCTCGATGAGCCGGTACCTTCCGGCGACCAACTGTTGTGCGGAGACATGCGCCTTGACCATCGTCATCCCTCGCTGAAACCCCTGCCTCTTCTTAACCAGAGGTACGCGGGACGCGCCCCGGTTTGTTCAAAGAATCTGCAACTCAGGGCCCCTTCTTGCCTTTTATTCAAACGGCGTCACCTGCAGGGGACTTGAGGAAAACGGCGAATGACCGGGCTCCGACCTGCGGGTAACCGACGGTAAAAGACCGGCTGCGGTCCGCTGGACGGCCTCCTCCCCAAGCGGCCGGTATGTGGGGTGGACGGGGCCGATCGAACCGTCTCAGAGGGCCCGGCGCACCAGGAACTCCAGCAGGCCGCGCAGCTCCGTCGACGCGAGCGGCAGCCCGGCGAGCAGTCCCTCGGCCCGGGCGGTGTGACGGCGGGCCTCGGCGAGCGCGGCCGTGCGTCCGCCCGCCTCCTCGATCAAGGCGGCCGCCTCCCCGGCATGCCCGGGCGTGTCCAGAAGCCGGGCGAGCCGGGGCCCGGCGGGGGAGCCGAGCGCGGCGAGGACCGGATACGTCTTCTTCCGCTCCCGCAGATCGCCGTGCACGGGCTTGCCGGTGACGGCCGGGTCGCCCCAGATCCCCAGCACATCGTCCACCAGCTGGAACGCCACGCCGAGATGGCGACCGGCCAGGTCCAGCGAGCCCACCGTGGCCGCTGGCGCGCCGCCGAGCGCGGCCCCCAGCGCGACGGCACACCCCAGCAGCGCGCCCGTCTTCCGCTCGGCCATCACCCGGTACTCCCGCTCCGACACACCGGTCCAGGGCCGCCTTGCGAAGAGCAGATCGTCCGCCTGCCCGTGCACCAGGTCCACCAGCGCGGCTGACAGCAGCCGCAGGGCAGCGGGTCCGCCGGGAGCGGCGGCCAGGGTCTCGACCGCGAGCGCGAAGAGGGCGTCGCCCGCGAGGACGGCCGGTCCGGTGCCGTACGCCTGCCAGACGGCCGGGCGGCGGCGCCGGGTGTCATCGCCGTCCATGATGTCGTCGTGCAGCAGCGAGAAGGCGTGCACCAGTTCCACCGCGACCGCCGCCGGGACCCCGCGCTCCGCGGGCGCGCCGGCCGCCTCCGCGCCGAGCACGGCCAGCGCCTGCCGGACGCCCTTGCCGCCCGGCGCGTCGGCGGGGGAACCGCCGACCTCGCACCAGCCGAACGCGTACCCGGCCATCTCACCGACCCAGGGGTGCAGCCGCCCCACCGCCGCCACCAGCGCGGGCCGCACCAGTTCCCGGCATCGGAGGAGGACGTGCGGGGGAGCGGTGACGGGTGCGAGCGCGCTCATCGGACGGCCTCCGTCCCGACGCCGAACTCCGCCTGGGCCCGGGTCACCATCTCCTGGGCGTGCCGCAGACCGGCCCGCTCCAGCACGCCCGCGAGGTCGGCGAGTTCGGCCGCCGTCTCGGCACGGTCACGGCCGAGCCGCGCCAGCGACTTGGCCAGCCCCAGCCGGGACAGCGCCTCGCCCCGCGGCTCGCTCATCGCGCGGAACTCCGTGAGCGCCAGCTCGTACCACTCCCGCGCCTCGGCGTAACGCCCGGCCCGGTAGAGGACGTTGCCGCGCATCTTGTGGTTGTAGGCCAGCGCGCTGGACAGGTTCATCGCCCGGCACGCCGTCTCCGCCTCGGACAGCAACGCGAGCGCCCGCTCGCTGTCGCCGTCCCGCACCGACACGATGTCCGCGAGCCCGCGGAGCGCCCAGGCGTGCCCGCGCCGGTCCTCCGCCCGTGCCGCTATCCCGGCCGCCTCCTCGAAGAGGGCGTACGCCCGGTCGTACGACCCGGTGTTGCGATGCATCTGCGCGATGCCCTCCAGCGCCCACACCGTGTGCCGGGCCTCCCCGCGCCGCCGGGCCTCGGCGAGCAGTTGCTCGTGCAGCCGTCCCACGGACGTGTAGTCGCCCTGGATGCGGCCGGTCTCGGCGAGCCCCGCCAGCGAGTAGCCACGGACGACGACGTCCCCGCCCCGCTCGCCGAGGTCGGCCGCCAGCCCCAACAGCCGCCTGGCCAGCGGAAAAGCACCACGCTGCCGGGCCAGGGTGCCGCCGCTCCACAGCGCCCACGCCATCGCCGCCGAGTCCCCGGCCGCCCGGGCGGCACGGTAACTCGCCTTCCAGGCCCGGTCGGCGTCCCCCACCTGCCCCAGACGCCGATGCGCCTCGGCGACGGCCAGCCCGCAGCGGGCCTCCTCGTCGCGGCGGCCGGACCGCTCGGCCTCACGCAGCCGCTCGATGCCCTCGGCCAGCACGTCGACCAGCGACGAGTTCACGGACAGGGAGGTCAGCGCGCCCTGGTACTCCGGGGCGAATGCCTTGCCGTACATGGGTGCCTCTCTATGTGTGGCGCGTATTCACCCCGTCTATACATCGCGTGTATACAGGGTGTGTATAGTGCGCCCGAATTTTGCCCTGGCCGCACGGGCCAGGGCTTCGCTGTTGTGCATCAGGACGTCTGTGAGGCCGTCGGGGTTGCCTGTGTGATGCGGATCACCGCGTGCGGTGTCAGTGCTGCTGCGCCTTCTGTGGGGTCACCTCGCTCGGCCGCACCACGACGTATCCCTCACCCTGGAGCATCAGCTGGACCGCTTCCCCGGAACCGCCGCGCAGCATCGACCCGATGGACTGCGAGCGGTGCAGCGAGGTCTGCAACTGCGTGGTCCAGCCCACCACCGCGTCCGTGTCGACGTATACCGGGGCCTGCGGCGAGACCGGTATGACCAGCGGATTGCCGTCACAGATCAGCCCCAGCCTGCCCCGTCCGGTGAACACGCTGTTGAACAGACCGCCGCCGGCGATGCCGGACCCCTTGACGGTCTTGATCTCGTACGACAGGGAGGCGTCGAAGCACAGGACGTTGCGGCCGTTGACCGTGAACTGGTCGCCCGCTTCGACCTCGACGATGAAACAGTTCTGTGCCTCATGCGCGAACCAGGCCTCGCCCTGGCCCTGCACGGACATCAGGGGCAGCCCTTCCCCGGTGACGGCGCGCTTGAGCATCCCGCCCACGCCCTGGCCCTTGCGCTCGAACTTCAGACTGCCGCGGTGCGCGATCATCGCGCCCTGGCGAGCGTACATCTCGCCGTTCACGGCGTACCTGACGCACTTCGCGTTCTCGATCGTCATGCCCGGCGCGACGGCCGGCTCCACCATGTGCTGACTGGAAAAGAGATCACCCTTCATGCCGGGCATGGTGTCCCGGACGGACCCGTTCCGCCAAGATCACGGACCGTATCGGTTCAGGCACCGAACAGCTGGGTCCAGTACGTGCCCGCCCGGCCACCGCCCGCGAAGCCGATGCCGATGTGGGTGAAGTCCGGTTTGAGGATGTTCGCCCGGTGACCGGGGCTGTTCATCCAGCCGTCCACCACCTCGGCGGCCGAGCGCTGGCCGCAGGCGATGTTCTCGCCGATGGTGCGCCGCCGGGAGCCCGCGGCGGCGGCCCGGTCCCAGGGCTGGGTCCCCTCGGGGGAGGTGTGTGAGTAGAAGTCCCGGGTCGCCATGTCCGTGCTGTACGCCTGCGCCGCCGTGGCCAGGTGCGGATCCACCGCCAGCGGCCGCAGCCCGGCCCGGACGCGCTCCCGGTTGGTGAGGTCGACGACCTCGGCGCGGGTGCGGGTCAGTTCGGCGGGGGTGAGGGGTCTGGCCCACAGCGCGGTCCAGTAGGTGTCCCCGTCCGCAGGGCCCTGGACGTGGGCCAGGCCGGCGTGGGTGAAGGCCGGGTCGAGCAGGGTGCGCCGAGCGCCCTCGGTGCGCAGGCAGTAGTCGACGAACTCGGCCGGGGTGCGCGGACCGGAGACGAGATGCTCGCCGACCGTGACATACGCGAATCCGGTGCGGCTGATCCGCTGGTGGAGCGAGACGCCGTCGGGGCTCTCGGTGGCCAGGCGGCCGGCGTCGGCCATCGCGGTGGCATGGGCGAGGGCGGCGGAGGTGAGCCGGGCGTCCGGAGCCACGGGTGGCCGGCCGGCCTGGGCGCGGGCGGAGTTGACCAGGCCCAGCAGGCCGTCCGGGTCCGGGAACGCGGCCACCGAGGGCCGGGGCGGTGCGGCCGCGGTGCGCTGGGTGGGGATCGTGGGGCGCGACGCCGGAGCCGGCTGTCGGTCCTCGACGACATCGACTCCGAAGTCCCGGGCCAGCCCAGCCAGTCCGTCTGCGTATCCCTGTCCGACCGCGCGCAGCTTCCAGCCGGTGCCCCGGCGGTATATCTCGGCGAGCAGCAGCAGGGTCTCCGTCTGCGGGCGTGGCGGGGCGAACCGGGCCACCGTCCGGCCGAGGAGGTCGGTGACATGCAGCGCGGAGGCGGGCAGCCGGCCGAGCGGGGTGCCCGGCTCGGCGGCGGTGACCGTGAGGGTGACGCGCTGGGCGCCGGTCCGCAGCCGGGCCGGCTCGACGGTCAGTGTGTCGCCGCGCAGCCGGACGCCGGGCGCGTCCGGCTGGTTGTAGAAGACGAAGTCGGTGTCGCCGCCGACCTTGCCGCTCTCGTCGGTGATCAGCGCGGAGACGTCGAAGGGACCGGGCACCCGCAGCGTCAGCGCGCCGTCCGGAAGGGGCAGATTGCCCCCGGGGACCAGCTCGCTCATCACGCCGCCTCTGCC
This sequence comes from Streptomyces sp. NPDC051105, assembly GCF_040682795.1. Classification (NCBI taxonomy): domain Bacteria; kingdom Bacillati; phylum Actinomycetota; class Actinomycetes; order Kitasatosporales; family Streptomycetaceae; genus Streptomyces; species Streptomyces sp. NPDC051105. The sequence goes on from NZ_JBFBBR010000015.1 coordinate 210,088, forward strand.
AGGTCAGGGGGCCGAACGTCGCGCCCGGTGGGGAAGTCGCCGGTAGAACGTCCGGCCCGGGCGCGAGGTTCCCTCGACGAGGCGAGGCGGCGCGGCCGCCACTCCCGCGGCCGCCACTCCCGCGGCCGCCACTCCCGCGGCCGCCACTCCCGCGGCCGCCGCACCCGCGGCGGGCGCCTCCGCGGCAGGAGGCGCGTGCCACCCCTCCCGGCGCGAGCATGGTGCTGCTGCTCCCGCGTGGGCGTGGTGCTGCCGTTGCCGTGTGGCGTGGTGCTGCTGCTCCCGTGTGGGCGTGGTGCTGCCGTTGCCGTGTGGGCGTGATGCTGCTGCTCCCGTGTGAGCGTGGTGCCGCTGCTCCTGGCGTGAGCGAGGTGCTGCCGCTCACGCAGGGAGCGTGGTACCGGTGTTGCTGCTCCGTGGTGAGCATGGTGCCGGTGCTACTGCTCCCGTGGTGCGGACGGTGCGATGTCCTCCCGTTCGAGCGGTGTCCCGGCGCTCCGCGTCGCCGTCGCCGTCGCCGCGCGCTTGCCGCAGAACGCCGGCTCCAGCGTGCCCGCCAGCGTGTTGAGCACGGCCGAGCTGTTGGAGACGTTGGCCAGCGCGGTGAGGCTGCGCTTGCCGTCCTTCGTGGTGAACGCGTACGTGTAGTAGCCCTGCACGGCGCCCGTGTGGCCGTACACCGAGATCCCGCACGACAGATCGCGGCGGCGCAGCCCCAGACCGTAGGAGGTCGTGGCGTTGACCCGGGTGAAGCGCTCCATGTCCGCGAGGCGTGCGGCGGACGTCAGCTTGCCCCTGACCAGCGCCGAGTAGAAGGTGTCGAGGTCCTGGGCGGTGGAGATGATGGCACCCGCGCTCTGCGCCCACGACACCGTCTGGTCCGTCGCGTCGACCGGCTGGGCGCCCGCCTCGTCCGCGGTGAGATAGCCCTTGGCGTGCTGCCCGGGGATCTTCGCGTCGGGGTGGACGTAGAAGGTGTCGCGCAGCTTCAGCGGCTTGAAGACGCGGTTCTCGTACTCGGTCCGCACGCTGCGCCCGGTGAGCTTCTCGATCAGCATGCCGGCGACCACGAAGTTGGTGTTGGAGTAGGAGTAGACGGCCCCCGGCGCGTTGGTGCGCGGCTTCCTGAGGGAGAGGTTCAGCAGCTGGCGGTAGGTGAAGACCTTGTTCCGCACCGCCTCGAAGCCCGGCACGCTGCTGGCGAACATGTCGTTGGTGTAGTCGTACAGACCGCTGCGGTGGCTGAGCACGTGCCGCACGGTGATGCGGTCGTCGGGCAGCAGCCCCGGCAGATAGCGGTTGACCGGTGCGTCCAGGGCGAGCTTGCCCTCGTCCACCAGTTGCAGCAGGACGACCGCCGAGAACGTCTTGGTGACACTGCCGACGCGGAACCGGTCGCCGGTGGTGATGGCGCGCCTGGTGGTCCGGTCGGCGACGCCCCGCGTCGTCTTGTAAACCGTCGTACCGTCGTCGATCCGGGCCATCGCGCCGGGCGCGCCCTTCGCCACCACCGAGTTCAGCACCGCGGCCATGCCCGCGGTGTCCGGTGCCGACAGGGCGGCGGCCGGCCGGGGCTCCGCTCCCGCCTTCATCGGCGCCGCCTGGGCCGGTACCGCGAGCAGCGACAGCGCCACCGCTCCGAGCACCGCGCTTCTGCTCACTTTTGCCGAGACCATCCGGACCCTGCTCCTCTCTGTCTGTTTCCGATGCGAGATGGGTCACATGCGGTTCAGGGAACCCTCTCGCATCCCGTCACATCTCCACAGTCGACGCACAGTTGGTCAGCCCGTGATCACCATGCGGTGCGGATTTGCAAAGTATTGCCACGAAAAGCAAGAAAAGCGACGAATCGCGCTTTACATGGACATGACTCGTCCGGAAGGGTTGCGGCCGGGGGCCCGACCAGCCCCCTTGGCGCCTCAACGGTGCCGTGCCGCACGGCGGTCGGTGAGCGATCCCGGCCGTCTTCGAACGTAAGGAACCCTGATCAGTGCGTAGCGCGCACATACGCAGCGTGGCGGTCGCCGTCGCCGTGACCACGGCCGCCACGGGCCTGGCCGGTACGGCCTTCGCCGGTCCCACCACGGGGGTGGAGCAGCGGGCCGCGGCCGCCGCCACGACGGCCGCGCAGGTGGTGGCCGCGGCCCGGACCGCGGCCTTCGCCCACGCCCCGGCCACCGGTGTCGGCGCGGGCGACGAGCTCCAGGCGCAGGACGTGATGATCGACCCGGAGGGGGCGCGTCACGTCCGCTTCGTCCGCACCCACCGGGGCATGCCGGTGCTCGGCGGCGATCTCGTGGTGCATCTTTCCCGTCGGTTGGCCTACACCGGCGTCACCCGGGCGGCTGACCACGCCGTCCGGCCCCCCACCACCGAGGCGAAGCTGACGGCCCGCCAGGCCGAGGAGAAGGCCGCCTCGGCCGCCGGCGGCGACGCCGGCACCGCCGCACTCGTGGTGGACGCCCGCGGCGGTGCCTCGGCCCTCGCCTACCAGGTGGCGGTCGACGGCCCGGACGGTGCCCGTACGGTCGTCATCGACGCTCTCACCGGCAAGGTGCGCAGCAACACGCCGGACAACGACGAGTTCCTCTCGCCCAAGGTGCTGGACACCCTCCGCGAGCGCGGCGAGACCCTCGCCCCGGCCACCGGCATCGCCGCTCACGCCGACGCCTTCGCCGGCGCGTCCGTCTCCGCCGCGGCCCGCTACCCGGCGACCGCGCACGGCTCCGGCAGGTCGCTCTTCGTCGGCAAGGTCCCGCTCACCACCACGCAGACCGCCCGCAAGAGCTTCCTGCTCAAGGACCCGACCCGCTACGGAACCGAGACCCGGGACGCCAAGGGCAAGGAGACCGAGAGCTTCGCCCAGGGCACCAAGTTCACCAGCACCACCGACAGCTGGGGCAACGGCGCCACCAGCAGCAGGGGCAGTGCCGCAGCCGATGCCCAGTACGGCATCACCAAGACCCTGGACTTCTACAAGAAGACCTTCGGCCGCAAGGGCATAGCGAACAACTCCAAGCCCGCGCGCGCCATGGTCCACTGGGGCAGGAAGGTCGGCAACGCCTTCTGGGACTCGGACTGCGGGTGCATGCTGTACGGCGACGGTGACGGTCAGGAGATCAAGAAGCCACTGGTCGTCCTCGACGTCACCGGCCACGAGCTGACCCACGGTGTGGTGGACGCGACCGCGAAGCTCGAACCGACCCGTTTCGACGACGCCGGCAACCAGTACGGCGAGCCGGGCGCCTTGAACGAGTCGCTGGCCGATGTCTTCGGCTCGAACGTGGAGTTCTCCGCGAACAACCCGAAGAACCCGCCGAACTACCTGCTCGGCGAGAAGCTCGGCCTGCAGCAGAAGTTCCTGCGCCGCCTCGACCACCCCTCGCTCGACCGCCTCGAGGGCACGGTCGACTACTGGTCGCCCGAGGTGGCGGACGCCGAGGTGCACGCCGGCTCCGGAGTCTCCTCGCACGCGTACTACCTGCTCGCCGAGGGCAGCGGCCGCAAGAGGATCGGCGCCACCACCTACGACTCACCGACCTACGACGGGTCGACGGTCACCGGCATCGGCCGCGCCAAGGCCACGGCGATCTTCTATCGCGCCCTGACCCGGTACATGGTCTCCTCGACCGACTTCCACGACGCGCGGGTCGCGACGCTGAAGGCGGCCAAGGACCTCTACGGCGCGAGCGGCGTCGAGTACCGCACCGTCGACCAGGCCTGGGCCGCGGTCAACGTCACCGAGGCCAACGAGCCGGCCGCCCGCCACTGACGGGCACGCCACACCGCTGATCCGGGTGCCCTGTCGGGGGGCCGGGCACCCGGATCGCCCCCACCGGTGGAACCGGATCGAAGCCACTGGTGGAACGCGCGTCAACGCCCCCACGTCACCCGCTATTTGAAGGCCACGGCAGCCTCACAGTCAACCTTCAGGTGATTCCTGTTTCTTTTATTGACAGCGGAAAATAAGCCACCTAAGTTCCCGACCATGCGCTCCACCTCCCGTGCCGAGACGTTCCCGGCCCACACGCCGGCCGTCTCGCAGATCTTCACCACGGTCCTGTCCCACGGCCCCCTCACCCGGCTGGAGGCGGCCCGCCGGGCCGGCCTGTCGGCGGCGGCCGTGACCAAGGCCGTCCGGCCGCTGCTGGCGGCCGGATATCTGGCGGAGGACGCCGACGGAGAGGCCCGGCCGGCCCTCGGGCGCCCCGCCAACCTGGTGCGGGTCGACGGCGGGCGCGCGCTGTTCATCGGGGTCAAGGTGACCGGCGACGAGGTCATCGCCGTCCTCACCGACCTGTGCTGCCGGATCCGCCTGGCGCGCCGGCTGCCGGTCAGGGACCGCGCCGCCAAGGCCGTCCTGACCTCCATCGCCGACCTGACCCACGAACTGCGCACCGAGGCCGAGGACTTCGGCGCCCCCGTCCTCGGCCTCGGCATCGCCGTCTCCGGCGACGTGGACCGCGCCGAAGGGGTCGTGCGCTACTCGCCCTTCCTCGACTGGCGGGACGTGGCCCTCGCCGAACTCGCCGGCATGACCACGGGGTTGCCGGTCGTCGTCGACAACGACGTACGTGCCCTGGCCGTCGCCGAGCAGTGGTTCGGCGCCGGGGTCGGGCTCTCCGACTTCGCCGTGGTCACCGTCGGCGCCGGCATCGGCTGCGCACTGGTGATCCACGGCCGGCTCGTCGCGGGCGCGCACGGGGTGGCGGGGGAGATCGGTCACGTGGCCATCGACCCGGCCGGGCCCCTGTGCCACTGCGGCAACCGCGGCTGCGTGGAGGCGATCGCCGGGGACGCCGCGATCGTCACCCGCATGCGCGAGGTGACCGGCCGTCAAGTGGCGGACTCCGCGGAGGCGGTGGTCCTGGCCCACGAAGGCGTGCCCGGAGCGCGGGAGGTGTACGCCCGCGCCGGCGAGGCCATCGGCCGGGGCATCGCCACCGTGGCCAACCTCTTCGGCCCCGAACGCGTGATCATCTCCGGCGAGGGACTCGCCGCCTACGACCTCTTCGCCGAGCAGATCCTCGACTCGTTCACCGCGGCCGCCTTCGGCTCCGCCGCGCAGTGCGACGTACAGACCCGTCCACTCCCGTTCGAGGAGTGGGCGCGCGGGGCCGCGGCCGCCGCGATCCAGTCCTTCATCACCTCGTCTCCCACCCCAATGGGCAAGGGCTGAGCCGCCCAAGACCCCGACCCCAGGAGGGCCCATGCGGTCACCTTCGTACTCCGTCCTGCCCGCACGCGGGCTCAGAACCGTTCTGGTGCTGGCACTCACCGCGGCCTTCGCGGCCGCCGTGCCGGCCGCCCAGGCCCAGACACCCGCCCCGATCGCCGCCAAGCCCTACATGGGCTGGTCGAGTTGGAGCATGCAGTCGTCCAAGTACCCCGGCCTGAACGACCAGGGCGACTACAGCTACCTCACCGAGGCGAACGTCCTCAAGCAGACCGACGCCATGGCGAGCAAGCTGAAGAAGTACGGCTACGAGTACATCAACATCGACGCCGGCTGGTGGATGGACTGGAACTGGAAGTCCGGCTACGACCAGTACGGCCGCCAGAAGGCCGACTCCGCCCGCTTCCCCAGCGGCATGAAGGCCGTCGCCGACCGGATCCACGCCAAGGGTCTCAAGGCCGGCATCTACCTCCCGGCCGGCCTGGAGAAGGGCGCCTACGGCGACGGCAAGACGCCGATCTGGAACGCCGACGGCTGTACCACCGCCGACATCGTCTACGACGACCTGCGCACCACCAACGGCTGGGACAGCGCCTACAAGATCGACTTCGACAAGCCGTGCGCGCAGAAGTACATCGACTCCCAGGCCCAGATGATCGCCGGCTGGGGCTATGACTTCCTCAAGCTCGACGGCGTGGGTCCCGGCTCCGGCAAGAGCGGCGACCAGTACAACAACATCGCCGACGTGGCCGCCTGGCACAAGGCGATCACCGCCACCGGCCGACCGATCCACCTGGAGGCCTCCTGGTCGCTGGACTTCGGGCACGCCGCCGACTGGCAGAAGTACACCAACGGCTGGCGCATCGACACCGACGTCGAGTGCTACTGCAACACCCTGGTCAGCTGGGAGAACTCGGTCGACGACCGCTGGGACGACACCCCGGCCTGGACCGGCAAGGCGGGCCCCGGCGGCTGGAACGACCTCGACTCCCTCGACGTCGGCAACGGCGCGATGGACGGCCTCACCAAGGCCGAACGGCAGAGCTACGCCACGCTCTGGGCCGTCGCCAAGTCGCCCCTGTTCACCGGCGACGACATCACCAAGCTCGACGACTACGGCGTCTCCCTGCTGACCAACCGCGAGGTCATCGCCGTCGACCAGAGCGACAACCCGCCGGCCCGGCCGGTCACCCCGTCCGACCCGCAGCAGGTCTGGGCGGCGAAGAACGCCGACGGCACGTACACGGTGGCCCTGTTCAACCTCGCGGACTCGCCTGCGGCGGTCACCGCCGACTGGACAGCGCTGGGCTTCACCGGCAAGGCGTCGGTGCGGGATCTGTGGAACCGTGAGAACCTCGGTTCATACCCGAGCAAGATCACCGAGGCGCTGCCTGCGCACGGCTCGCGCCTGTTCACCGTGACGCCGAAGGGCAGCGCGCTGGCCTCCACCGGCTACGAGGCCGAGGCGAGCGGCAACACGCTGAGCGGCAACGCCTCCGTCGCCGGGTGCGATGCCTGCTCCGGTGCGAAGAAGGTCGGAAACCTGTACGTCGGCGGCAAGCTGACCTTCAACAACGTGGTCGTCGACAAGGCCGGCACGTATCTGGTGAAGGTCGCGTATGTCAGCGGTGACTCGCGGTCGGCCACCATCTCGGCCAACTCTGGGGGCGGCACCAGCCACAAGTTCCCGTCGACCGGGGACTGGGGGACCGTGGCGACGGTGAGCGTGCCGGTGACCCTGAAGGCCGGTGCGAACACCATCAGCTTCGACAGCGGGTCCGGGTACGCGCCGGACGTCGACCGGATCGACGTTCCCAAGTCTCCGCGCTAGTCACCTCGCTCACCTCGATACACGCGTCGTTGGGAACTGCCGGCCGGCGGGGGCCGGTCGCGCAGTTCCCCGCGCCCCTTGGGGGCGCGCTGTATCGCCCCAGACTTCAAAGGACAGCGTCATGCAGAATCACCCCAGCAGACGAAGCTTCCTCGCCCTCGCCGCCGCCACCGGAGCCCTCGCCTCGCTCCCCTCCTTCACCGCCTCCGCCGCCCCGCTGCGGTCCTCCGAGCCGCTCACCTCCGCCCGCCATCAGCTCTGGTGGCAGGCGCCCGCCGACGACGGGTCGATGATCACGCAGGGTCTGCCCGTCGGCAACGGCCGACTCGGTGCCCTCGCGAGCAACGACTCCGGTCGTGAACTCCTCCTGATCACCGACGCCACCCTGTGGACCGGCGGTCTCAACGACACCCTCGACTCCGACGGGCAGTTCCCCTACGGCCGGGCCGACTTCGGTTCGCTCACCCTGCTGGCCCGGCTCGTCGTCGAGATACCCGACCACGACCTGGGTGCCGTCTCCGACTACCGCCGCGCCCTCGACCTCGACAACGGCGTGGTCTCGGCGTCCTACGTCCGCTCCGGAGTGACCTACCGGCGGCAGATCTTCGCCAGCCGCCCCGACGACGTGATCGTGGCGCACTTCAGCCAGGACGGCGGCGGGCGCTACACCGGCACCCTCACCTTCGAGGGCACCCACGGCGAGACCGGTGGCACCGCCGAGTCGTTCGCCGGGTCCTTCGCCAACGGACTGAAGTACGGCGCCGCCGTCCAGGCGTACGGCAGCGGCGGCAGCGTGCGGGTGAGCGGCTCGCACATCACCTTCACCGACTGCCGGGAGCTGACGGTCGTACTCAGCGGCGGTACGAACTACGCACCGGACGCCGCCGGCTTCCGCGACCCCTCCCTCGACCCGCGGGCGCTCGCCCGCACCAAGGTCAGGACCGCCGCCCGGCACTCGGCGGACTCGCTGCTGCGCACCCACGCCGCCGACCACCGGGCGCTGTTCGGGCAGTTCGACCTCTCACTCGGCACCTCGACGGCCGACCAGCGCGAGCTGGACACCTGGGCGCGCCTCCAGGCCCGCGCCGACACCGGCGACCCGGACCCGGAACTGGAGGCCGCCTACGCCCAGTTCGGCCGCTATCTGATGATCGCCGGATCGCGCGACAGTCTGCCGATGGGCCTCCAGGGCCTCTGGCTGGACGGCAACGATCCGGACTGGATGGGCGACTACCACACCGACATCAACATCCAGATGAACTACTGGATGTCCGACCGGCTGGGCCTGTCCCAGTGCTTCGACGCCTTCACCGACTACTGCGTCGACCAGCTCCCGGCCTGGCAGGACCTCACGCACCGGCTGTTCCAGGACTCCCGCAACCGCTACCGCAACTCCACCGGGAAGGTGGCGGGTTGGACCGTCGCCATCTCCACCAACCCCTTCGGCGGAGGCGGCTGGTGGTGGCACCCGGCGGGCAACGCCTGGCTGTGCCAGAGCCTGTGGGAGCACTACGAGTTCACCCAGTCCCGCGCCCACCTGGAGAAGATCTATCCACTGCTCAAGGGCGCCTGCGAGTTCTGGGAGGCGCGCCTGCTCACCACTACCCTGGACGACGGCAGGGAGGTGCTGATCGCGGACAGCGACTGGTCGCCGGAGCAGGGGCCGCTGGACGCCAAGGGCATCACCTACGCTCAGGAACAGGTGTGGATGCTGTTCGGGAACTTCCGGACTGCGGCCGCCGAGCTGAAGAGGGATGCTGGATACGCGGGCACCATCGGCAAGCTCCGCGACCGCCTCTACCTGCCGGTGGTGAGCCCCAAGACCGGCTGGCTGGAGGAGTGGATGTCCCCGGACAACCTCGGCGAGACCACCCACCGCCACCTCTCGCCGCTGATCAACCTCTTCCCCGGCGACCGGATCCGCCCCGACGGCTCCACCCCCGCCGACATCGTCAAGGGCGCCACCGCCCTGCTCACCGCCCGCGGCATGGACAGCTTCGGCTGGGCCAACGCCTGGCGCTCGCTGTGCTGGTCGCGGCTGAAGGACGCCGACAAGGCCTACCAACTCGTCGTCCGGAACCTGCGCCCCTCCAGCAACGGCAGCAACGGCACGTCGCCCAACCTCTTCGACATCTACCAGGTCGAGGAAGGCCGGGGCATCTTCCAGATCGAGGCCAACTTCGGCACCCCGGCCGCGATCCTGGAGATGCTGCTGTACTCCCGTCCCGGTCACCTCGAGCTCCTGCCCGCCCTGCCCGCCGCCTGGGCCGCCTCCGGCAAGGTCACCGGGGCGGGGGCACGCGGCGGCTTCGTCGTCGACCTGAGCTGGCGCGACGGTAAGCCGACCGAGGCCCGGATCCGCAGCGTCGGCGGCCGTACCACGACGGTCGCCTACGGCGGCAAGTCACGGACGGTCACGCTGAAGCCCGGCGCGTCCGTCACCCTGAAGGACCTCGCGCGGTGACCGGCCGGTTCGCGCGGCTCCTCGGCCTCGCCGCCGTCCTACTGGCCACGGTCGCCTGCCAGACCGGGCCCGCCCAGGCGGCACCTGGGTGGGAGCCCCGGGTACAGACTGCCACCACCCGGCACGACGTCGTCACCTGGGGGGCCAGTGCCGACCAGATGGGCCAGGGCACCGCCGACCGCGGCTACCGGCTGGTCGTACACACCAGCGCCGCCGGCGGCGATCTGCGGGTGCGGCTGTCCAACGCCTTCGGCGACCGGCCCCTGACCCTGGACAGCGTCTACGCGGGACTCCAGAGCCAGGGCGCCGCCCTCAAGCCGGGCAGCAACAAGCGGCTGACCTTCGACGGCGCCCGCACGGTCACCGTGCCCGCGGGTGCCACCACGTGGAGCGACCCGCTGCCCGGCAGCCTGGCCGCCGGCAGCAACCTGGTCGTCAGCCTGCACAGCCCGGACGCGGCCGGCCCCGCGACCGGCCACTGGATGGCGATGCAGACCTCCTACGCCACCCAGGGCGACCACACCGCCGAGGAGAGCGCCGCCAACTGGACGGAGACCACCGGCTCCTGGTGGTACCTGGACTCGGTCTCCGTACGGCCGTCGAGCCCGGCCACCGGGGCCGTGGTCGCGCTCGGCGACTCCATCACCGACGGCTGGGCGTCCACCACCGACCTCAATCGCCGCTGGCCGGACTATCTCGCCCGCAGGCTCCAGAAGGCGGGCACCGAGGTCAAGGGCGTGGCCGACGAGGGGATCTCCGGCAACCAGGTCCTCGCCGACGGCGCCGGACAGGCGGCCCTCCACCGGCTGGACCGCGATGTCCTCAGCCAGCCGGGTGTCCGTACCGTCTTCCTCTTCGAGGGGGTCAACGACATCAAGGCCCACACCGGGGTCACCGCGGCCGACCTGATCGCCGGTTACCAGGAGATCGTCCGGCGGGCGCACGCGGCCGGCAAGTGCGTGGTCGCCTCGACCGTCGGGCCGTTCGAGGGCTGGTCGGAGTGGGACCCGGCGGGCGAGGCCGTACGGCAGGAGGTCAACCAGTACATCCGCACCAGCGGGGAGTTCGACGGAACCGCCGACTTCGACCGGATCCTGCGCAGCCCCTACGACCAGGCGCGGATGCTGCCGTTCCTCGACGGCGGCGACCACATCCACCCCAACGACAAGGGAATGCAGGCCATGGCCGACTCCGTCGACCTGGCGAGCCTGGACTGCAACCGCTGAACCACCCCCGTCCGATCACCCCTGGGCCGTCGGCTCGGGGGTGATCAGGCTTTCCCGGTAGGCGATCGCCACCGCCTCCGTACGGCTCGCCGCGCCCAGTTTGGCGAGGATGTTGGAGACATGGACGCTCGCCGTCTTGCCGGTGATGAACAGCTCCTCGCCGATCTGCCGGTTGCTGCGGCCGAGCGCCAGCAGCCGCAGCACCTCCTGCTCCCGGGCGGTCAGCGGGGAGAGGCGGACCTCGGCGGCCCGGCCCGGCAGCGCGTCCAGCCGCGCCAGCAACGGCGCGGCACGCAGCGCCACGGCCGTCTCCCGCGCCGACCGCGTCTGCTCCTCCGCCTCCGCACGCCGGCCGTCGGCCGACAGGGCCTCGGCGTACCGGAGCCGAACGCGAGCCAGCTCGTAGACATCGCCGTCCGCGAACCCGGCCACCGTCTTCTCCCAGGCCGCAGCGTCCGGCCCGGACACCGCACGGGCCCACTCGGCCTCCGCGCGCGCCAGCCAGGCCTGCCCCTCCGGACCCTGCCGCTCGGCCGAGACCCGGGCCAGCTCCACCAACTCACCGGCAAGGTCCGTCCAGTAGCCGTCGTCCCCGGTGCCGCGTAGTGCGACCGCCTGGTCCGCGACCGCCGCCAGCGCCAGCGCCGCCAGCCGGACCGTCACGTCCGGCGGCCGCCCCGACTCGTCGGTCAGCGCCGTGACCGACTCCCGCATCCGTGCCACCGCCTCCTCAGCGTCGCCCCGCAGCGCCGCCGCGTCGGTGAGCACGACGCCGCCGACGAGCCGGCGCATCCAGTCGAAGCGCTCCCCGAGCAGGGCCCGCCCCCGCGCCACGACATCCGGCTCGCCCCGGGCCAGCGCCACGTACAGGGCGGGACCCTGGGCAAAGCCGGGTGCCGGGTCGGCGTCGGCCGAGCGTACGCACTCGTCCCAGTGCCCCAGCGTGTACAGCACCAGCAGCCGCAGATACCGCATCTCCGAGGCATACGGCGAGGACAGCAACCCCGAGCGCCGGGCCCGATCGAGTCCCTCGGTGATCCACGGCAGGCACTCCTGGAACTCGCCCGCCTCGAAGCATCCGATGGCCAGGGAGAACAGCGCCCGTATCTCCACCGGCGCGTCCCCCGCTGAGCGGGCCAGCTCCCGTGCCTCGCGGAGCCGTGCACGCCCCTCCCGGCTGTGGCGGCCGCCGCCTTCGAGGCGGGCCAGGGAGATCAGCAGATCGGCCCGGGCCGCGGTGGCGCCGATCCGCTCGGCGACCGCCAGGGCCTGCCGGGCCACCCGCAGCGCGGTGGCGTCGTCACCGATCTGGCGAGCCGCCATCACATGGGTGGCCGCCGCCCACACCCAGGTCCGCGAGGGCGGATCGGCCGGGATCAGCGCGAGCGCCTCGCTGCTGTAGGCGAACGCGGCGGCGAGGTTGTCGACGGTCATCAGGTTCCCGGCGAGCGTGTAGCGCACCCGGGCGGCGAGTTCGGGGTCCGCGTCCTGGCCGGTGCCGGCCAGCGCGGCCCGGGTCAGGGAGACCGCCCGGTGCGCCTCACCGGCGTGCGCGGCCGCCGCCGAGGCCCGCAGCGTCAAGGTCACCCGGTCGAGCCCCTCACCCGTGGGCCGCGCCTCGCACGGCACGGCCGGCCACAGGTCCAGGGCCGTCTCCAGCTGCCGCAGCTCTTCCGCCGGGGCACCCACCCGCCGAGCGTGGTCGGCCGCTTCCAGGGACGCGGCCAGCGCCTCCGGCAGGTCGTGGCTCTCCCGGTAGTGGTGGGCCCGCTCGGCCGCCGTCGCCGTGCCGCCTCCGCCCGCGGCGAGCAGCCTCGCGAAGGTGCCGTGCAGGCGTGACCGCTGCCCCGGCAGCAGATCGGCGTAGACCGCCTCCCGTGCGAGGGCGTGCCGGAAGGCGTACGTGTCCCCGTCTCCCGGGACCAGCAGTTGCCGTCCGACGGCCTCCCGCAGCGCCGACTCCAGCTCCTCCTCCGGCAGTCCGACCGCGTCCCGCAGCAGGTCGTGCCCCACCCGGCGCCCGGCGACCGCGGCCGTACGCAGCACTCGCTGGGCCGTCTCCGGCAACTGCTCGACCCGGATGAGCAGCAGATCGGCGAGCCCGGTCGGCATCCCCTCCGCGTCGGCGGCGGCCACCAGCTCCTCCGTGTAGAAGGCGTTGCCCTCGGCCCGCTCGACGATGTCCCGCACGGCCGTGTCCGACAGCGGCCGCTCCGCCAGGGCCCGCACCAGCCGCGTCACCTCGGCATCGGCGAACGGCCGCAGCTCCAGCCGTTCCACGGCGGGCAGCCGTACCAGCTCGGCGAGGAGCGGCCGCAGCGGATGCCGGCGGTGCAGGTCGTCCGCCCGATAGGAGGCCAGCACGGTGAGCCCCCGGGCGAGCCCGGCCCTGCTGAGCAGAAACCGCAGCAGATCCCGGGAGGACTGGTCGGCCCAGTGCAGGTCCTCCAGGATCAGGAGGAGCGGCGCGGTCGCGGCGAGATCGGCGAACAGCCCGGCGACCCCCTCGAAGAGCCGCAGCCGGGCGTCCGCGTCCCGGGTGGAGTCCGACCCGGAACCGAGCAGCCGGTCCACCACGGGATGCGCGGAGACGGCGGCGGAGAACCGGGTGTCGGCGGCCAGCACCCCGAGGATCTCCGTGAAGGGCAGATAGGGCAGCCCCACATCACCGAGGTCGACACAGTGCCCGGTGACGACGGTGGCCCCGGCGGCGGCCGCGCGGCCGGCCACCTCGTCCAGAAGCCGTGTCTTCCCGACCCCGGCATCCCCGGCGACGAGCACGGCCTGCCCACTGCCGTCCCGGGCCCGGTCAAGCGCCCTGGCGAGGCGGGCCAGTTCGCCATCGCGCCCGATCAGGGGAGTGGAAAAGGATCTCTGCGACACGCCCACATCCTGACAAGGGACGAGCGGAGAAACCAGGGGCGCGGGGCTGTGTCAGTATGCGGCTCCGCCGCGTGGGCGCGACCAGCCGAAACGGACCCGCAGCCGCCGTAACCCATGGCCTCCACCTCTGTAGGCGCTCAACCCCGCAATACCTGCGCCCAGTTCTCCGGCACCCGCTCCGCAGGACCCGGCACCGACTGGTCCGAGGGATGGCTCAGCGGTGGCGCCAACTCCGGCCCCGCCTCGAACACTTCCTCCGTCTCGTAGCTCCAGAACCACCCCTCGCCCGGCTCGTAGCTACGAATGATCGGATGCCCCGTGTCGCGGAAGTGCGCCGTCGCGTGCTTCGAGGGCGAGTCGTCGCAGCACCCGATGTGCCCGCACTGCGTACACCGCCGCAGGTGGAACCACCATCCCCCGGCCTTGTCGCACTCCACACACCCGGCACCGCTCGGCGGAACGTTCGGGTCGATCGCGGTGTCGCCACTCATACCGTCTCCTCAGATGTGTCGGGCGCCTGTGACCCGGGCGCTTCGGCGGTCAGCGGAAGCAGTACCTGGAACCGGGTGTCCCCGGGCACCGACTCCACCCGCATGGTGCCGTGATGCTTGTTGACCACGATCCGCCACGAGATGTCCAGACCGAGACCGGTGCCCTGTCCCACGGGCTTCGTCGTGAAGAAGGGGTCGAAGATGCGGTCCTTGATCTCCGGCGCGATCCCGGTCCCGGTGTCCCGGAACTCGACCAGCAGGTGTTCGTGGTCGAGCGCGGTCCGCACGGTCAGCGTGCCCTGTCCGACGCCGTCGCCGTCCTTCATCGCGCAGACCGCGTTGTCGACGAGGTTGGTCCACACCTGGTTGAGCTCGGCGGGGTAGGCGGGGACCGGCGGGACCGTACGGTCGTACTCCTTGACCACCTGGATGTCCTGCCCGATCTTGCCGGACAGCATCAGCAGGGTGCTGTCGAGGAGTTCGTGCACGTCCACGACCCGGTAGGGTGCCCGGTCCAGCTGGCTGTACTGCTTGGCCGCGTCGACGAGGTGCGAGATCCGGGTGGTGGAGTCGTCGATCTCGTTCATCAACAGCTCGGTCTCGATGGTGTAGTTGAGCCAGCCGACCGCGTTGGGCAGGATCTCCTCGTCCACCGCCGCCGAGACCTGCTCCAGCCAGTCGATGTCCAGGCCGGCCTGCACGAAGGTCGGCGCCAACTGCCAGCCGTAGTCGATGCCGTGGTCGTCGAGCCAGTCGGAGAGCGCGTCCTCGCGGTCGGTGGCCTCCAGCGGACTCATCGCCGGGGCCTTGGCGACCCGTTCGGCGGTGCGCTCCTGGAGCTCGATCAGACCGGCCAACTGCTCCCGGGAGAACGGCCCTTCGGCGATCACCGCGAGCTTGTGCCGCATCTTCGCGATCCGCTCGCGCAGCGTGGACGTGGCCCGGACGGCCGCCGCGGCCGGGTTGTTGAGCTCGTGGGTGAGCCCGGCGGACAGCGAGCCGAGCGCCAGCAGCCGTTCGCGCTGCCCGATCGCCGCCTGGGTGTTCTTCGAACCGAAGAACAGGCCCTCCAGCAGATGCACGGCCATCGGGAACCACTCGCGCATGATGTCCGCGAAGGTGTCCGCGGGCAGCACGAAGAACCGCGTCGGCTCGGTCACCCGCATCGAGTTGTTGTACGCCTGCCGCACCCGGTCCCCGAGGTACGCCTGCATGGCGCCCGCGTACACCCCGGCCTGCGAGGTCCGGGTCACCTCGACGTCGTCCCCGCCGACCTGCCGGGAGAGCACCACGGTGCCCTCGATCATCACGTAGAAGCAGGTGGCAGGCTCACCCTCGGTGTAGACCGGGCCGGGCTCGAACCGCTCCACCCGGCCGGCGGCGCACAGCCGCGCCAGCTGCTCCGGCTCCAGCTTCTCGAAGAGGAAGAGGGCGCCGATCTCCTGCGGGCTGCACGGGCACAGCTGCCCGCTCATGACTGTTCCAGATAACGGTGGACGAGCATCACTGCCATGGCTCCTTCTCCGACGGCGGACGCGACACGCTTGGCGGACTCGGCACGCGCGTCGCCCGCCACGAACACTCCGGGCACGCTGGTCTCCAGGTGGTACGGCGGCCGGTCCAGCTCCCAGGCCGTCGGCGGCCGTCCGTCGACCGTCAGATCGGGGCCGGCCAGGATGAACCCGCGCCCGTCGCGCAGCACGGTGTCGCCGAGCCAGTCGGTCAGCGGGGCCGCGCCGATGAACACGAACATCCACTGCGCCTCGACCGACTCGGTCTCGCCGCTCACCGAGTGACGGAGCGTCAGCCGCTCCAGCCGGTCGGACCCGTGCGCGGAGTCGACCACCGTGTGGCCGCGCACCGAGATGTTCGGGGCCTCGTTGATCTGCTGGATCAGGTAGTACGACATCGAGGCCGACAGGTCGGCGCCGCGCACCAGCAGCGTCACGGACTTGGCGAACCGGGACAGGTACATGGCCGCCTGGCCTGCCGAGTTGGCGCCGCCGACGATGTACACGTCGTGGCCCTGGCAGGAGGCGGCCTCGGTCAGCGCGGAGCCGTAGAACACCCCGCAGCCGGTCAGGTCGAGGCAGCCCTCCGCCTCCAGCTGCCGGTACTGCACACCGGTCGCCAGGATCACACTGTGCGCCGCGATCGCCGAGCCGTCCGCGAACCGCACCACCCGCGCGGCCCCGTTGACCTCCAGGGCCGTGACCTCGCGGGCGGTCAGCACCTCCGCGCCGAACTTGGCGGCCTGCCGCCGGGCCCGGTCGGTGAGCTGAGCCCCCGACACCCCGTCCGGGAAGCCGAGGTAGTTCTCGATGCGGGAGCTCTGCCCGGCCTGCCCGCCGGTCGCCGCGCGCTCCACGAGCACGGTCCGCAGGCCTTCCGACGCCCCGTACACCGCCGCACCGAGCCCGGCCGGGCCACCGCCGATGACCACCAGGTCGTAGAAGTCCGCCATGGGCGTGGTCGCGAGCCCCACCCGCGCGGCCAGTTCGGGCGCCTCCGGCTCGACCAGGGGCGTGCCGTCCGGCGTGATCACCAGCGGCAACCGCTGCCCGTCGACCCCGGCGGCCGCCAGCAGCCGCTGGCCCTCGGGTTCCTCGACCGAGTACCAGCGGTAGGGCACCTGGTTGCGGGCGAGGAACTCCCGCACGTCCGAGGACCTGGCCGACCAGCGGTGCCCGACGACCTTGGTGGCCGGCACCGGCTTGTACGCGCTGCACCGCCACGATTCCAGCAGGTCGTCGAGGACCGGGTACAGCTTCTCCTCGGGCGGATCCCAGGGCTTGAGCAGATAGTGGTCAAGATCGACCACGTTGATCGCGTCGATCGCCGCGTTGGTGTCCGCGTACGCGGTCAGCAGCACGCGCCGGGCGCCCGGGTACACGTCCAGGGCCTGTTCCAGGAACTCGATGCCGTTCATCTGCGGCATCCGGTAGTCGGCCAGGATCACCGCCACCAGGTCGCCGCGCAGCTTCAGCTCCCGCAGCGCGTCCAGCGCCGACTCCCCGGACTCCGCGCGCACGATCCGGTACGACGCGCCGTAGCGGCGCCGCAGATCCCGGGCGACGGCACGGGAGACTCCCGGGTCGTCGTCCACGGTCATGATGACGGTCCGTGCTGCGTCGGCAGCCTGTGCCATACGTCTCCCACCCCGAGCCGTTGGTTCTCGGTACGGCGGGCCCCCCGGGAGGAGCGCGGCCACCGCACCCGCCCATCGTATGTTCGATCGCCCGCCTCCGCTCCGGTACACCGGTGCACGGCGGGCACCCGTCCGTGCGGAAGACTGATCGCGTATACGCGGAACCGACGAGGAGGCCGGTGCATGACACGCCCGATCACGGCAGGGGTCGACGGTACGGAGGAGAGCCTCGCGGCTCTGGACTGGGCGGCCCGGGAGGCGGTGCGGCGCGGTTTGCCGCTACGGGTGGTGCACGCGTGGCGGTACGAGGAGCACGAGGCGCTCGGGGGCGACCGGGAGACCCAGTACGGGTGGGTCTCGGACGGGGTGACCGAGTCGGTGCGTACCGTCACCGGTCGGTATCCGGAGCTCGCGGTGAGCGTCGACGTCGTGACGGGCGACCCGGTCGACGTGCTGGTCGAGGCGGCCGGCGGGGCCGAACTGCTGGCGCTGGGCTCGCGCGGGCACGGGCGGGTCGTCGGGTTCCTGCTCGGCTCCGTCGGGCAGCAGGTGATCGCCGAGGCCGCCCGGCCCGTCGTGCTGGTACGCGCCGGGGACCGGTCCACGGCCGAGGCCGCCGGGCGGGAGGTCGTCGTGGGTCAGCAGGGCGGGGCGGAGGACAGCGCGGCCGTGCTGGAGTTCGCGTTCGAGACGGCGGCGGCCCGTGGCGCGACGGTCCGGGTGGTCCGGGCCTGGACCCTGCCGCCGGTCTTCGCCTACAGCCCGGGCTCGCTGAAGCTGCTGGACGAGACCGGCGGCCTGGAGCCCTTCGAGAGGAAGGCCCTGTCCGAGGCGGTACGGCCGCTACGGGAGCGCTTCCCGGACGTGCCGGTCGCCGAGCACGTGGAGATGGGCAGCGCCGGCCAGGTGCTGCTCTCGATGGCCGGACGGGCCCAGCTGATGGTCGTCGGACGGCGCGCCCACCGGACGGCGGTCGGCGCCCGCATCGGCTCGGTCGCGCACGGGGTGCTGCACCACGCCGACTGTCCGGTGGCCGTGGTGCCGCACGACTGAGTCATTCGGGAGCGACCGGCTCCAGGGTCTCGCGGGCCTTGGGCAGCACCTTCTTGATGTAGTCCTCGACCGCGACCTCCAGGCCTAGGTCGTGCTGCGCCCGCTCGGACAGGTACCAGCGGTGTTCGAGCAGTTCGTGGTAGATCTCGGCCGGATCCATGGAGCCGCGCAGCTCCAGCGGCACGGCCCGCACGGTGGGGCGGAAGACGTCCCGCACCCACCGGTGGGCCAGCACCTCGGGCCGGGCGGCCAGGGGGTCGCCGGGGGCGTAGTCGTCCTGGGTGGCCATCCAGCTCTCCAGGTCGTTCAGCAGCCGCCGGGCCTGGTTCTCCTCGGCGTCCAGGCCGGTCAGCCGGAGCAGCTGGCGCTGGTGGTGGCCGGCGTCGACGACCTTCGGCACGAAGGTGACGGAGTCGCCGTTGGAGGAGTGCTCGATCTGCATCTCGGCCACGTCGAAGCCCAGCTCGTTGAGCCGTCGGATCCGGCGTTCGATGTAGTGGTACTTGCCCGCCGGATACACCGAGGTGCGGGTCAGCTCCTCCCACAGCTCGCCGTAGCGGGTGCAGATCTCGAACCCGAACTCGATCGGGTCCAGCGAGGGGTGCAGCGCCCCCGACGCCTCCAGGTCGAGCAGCTCGCCGCTGATGTTGACCCGGGCCAGGTCGAGGTCGTACTCGCGCTGCCCGTTGCTGAGCTGCGGATGCAGGTCACCGGTCTCGGCGTCCACCAGATACGCCGCGTAGGCGCCCGCGTCCCGCCGGAAGAGCGTGTTCGACAGCGAGCAGTCGCCCCAGGCGAACCCGGCCAGGTGCAGTCGTACGAGCAGCACGGCGAGGGCGTCCATGAGGCGGTGCATGGTGGCCGGGCGCATGGTCGTCTCGAACATCGAGCGGTACGGCATCGAGCCGCCCAGGTGCCGGGTGACCAGCACCGACTCCAGCGGTTCGCCCACCCCGTCGGTACGGCCGGTGATCACCGCGAGCGGGTCGACGGCGGGGATGGCGAGGCGGTCCAGGTCGCGCAGCAGCTCGTACTCGCGCAGCGCCGGGCGCTCGGCCAGCTCCTTGACCGCGATGACCTCGCTGCCGGCCCGGGCATAGCGCACCACGTGCCGGGAGATACCGCGGGGGAGCGGCACGAGGTATTCCTCGGGCCACTCCTCCAGCGGGACGTCCCAGGGGAGTTCGAGCAGGAGAGCGGGGTGCTCCGGGTTGGTGGCGCTGATCTGCAATGCCATGGCCCGACCCTAGAGCGCGCGTTCGCGGGCCTGCTGGGCGGCCGCCTTGACGGATCCCCGGTGCACGGGGCCGTGACCGGGCAACAGCACGTCGGCGTCGAGCACCTCGATGACGCCGAGCGAGTCCACCGCCCGGGAGCGCTCGTGGTGGAACATGTCGGGCAGCAGCTGCGGGCCGCTGATGCGCGAGGTGCGGTGGCCGCTGACCAGGGCGTCGCCGGAGATCACGATCCCGGCCTCGGGCAGGTGGTAGACGGTGTGCCCGTCGGTGTGGCCGGGCGTGTGCACCGGGACGGGCCGGCCCGGCAGGTCGAGCGGGCCGTCGGCGACCGGGAACGCCTCGGGCGAACCGACCGGGTGCTGCTCGGTGCCGCCGACCCGCAGGACGTGCACCAGCCACGGCACCACACCCGGCCGCCAGGCGTTCTTCAGCACCGCCCCCACCGAGACCTGCTGCAGGAACTCCCGCCGAGCGTGCGGTACTTCGGCCTCGTGCAGATAGACCGGGGTGCCGTGGGTGTCGCGCAGGTACTCGGCCGAGCCGAGGTGGTCGTTGTGCGCGTGGGTGATCAGGACGGCCGCGACGGCCTCGGGTGAACTGCCCACCTCCGCCAGGGAGTCGAGCAGCCCCGGCCGGTCCCCGGGGTAGCCGGTGTCCACCAGGGTGACGGCGTCCCCGTCCTTGAGGATCACCCAGTTGGTGTGCTGCCCATGCGCCAGGTAGACGCCCCTGCCGACTTCGTGTACCTCTGCGCGCATGATCTCTCCGACGTTCCCGCAGCGTGCCGACCGAACCGGAGCACAGCCAACCAGATGGTGCGGGACCCCTGTCAACGGGGCTCCGGGTCACCGCACCCCGTGCGGCCGGAACTGGACGCTGATGCGCGGACCGGCGGCCCGTGCCGTCTTCGGTACGCAGTGCTCCCAGGTCCGCTGGCAGGAGCCGCCCATCACGATCAGGTCTCCGTGGCCCAGCGGGCGCCGGACCGAGGGGCCACCGTGCAGCGGGCGCAGCAGCAGGTCCCGGGGCGCGCCCACGGAGAGGATCGCGACCATGGTGTCCTCCCGCGCGCCCCGGCCGATCCGGTCGCCGTGCCAGGCGACGCTGTCCCGGCCGTCCCGGTAGTAACAGAGCCCCGCCGTGGTGAACGGCTCGCGCAACTCGTCGGCGTAGTGCCGGGTGAGTGCCTCGCGGGCCTCGACGAGCACGGGGTGCGGGAGCGGGTCGCCCGCTCCGTAGAAGGCGAGCAGCCGCGGTACGTCCACGACGCTGTCGTACATCGTCCGGCGTTCGGCGTGCCAGGGGACGTCCGCCGCCAGCTGTTCGAACAGGGCGTCGGCGCCGCTCAGCCAGCCGGGCAGCACGTCGATCCAGGCGCCGGACCCCAGCTCGGTCCGGCCGACGCCGGTGAGGGAGCCGAGCCGCAGCTCGTCGGTCTGGTCGAACAGGGAGCCCTGGAGGTGCGTGGCCATGGAGTCAGCCTACTCCTAATCGAAAATATGTTCCCACTCGATCATGACGGCCCCGCATGACGGCCCCGCATGACGGTCCCGCATGACGGCCTCGCGGGAGGGCTTTCGATACGTTCATGTATCGGATACGTTCGTGTATGGAACGGAGGTCGGGACATGGAAGCCGTCGGCGCGACGAAGCGTGTCACCCGGCGCCGGGTGCAGACCCGGGCCCGGCTGCTCGACGCCGCGTTCACCGTGTTCGCGGCCAAGGGTTTCGGGCGCGTCTCCATCGAGGAGGTCTGCGAGGCCGCCGGGTTCAGCCGGGGCGCCTTCTACTCCAACTTCGCCACCCTCGACGAACTGTTCTTCGCCCTCTACCGGGACCGCGCCGACCTCATCGCCCGGCAGGTCGCCGACGCCCTCGCCCTGGACCGACCCGACCTGGACGTACCGGCCTCCGTGGACCGCGTCACCGACGTGCTGCTCCTCGATGTGGACTGGCTGCTGGTGAAGACCGACTTCCTGGTGCACGCCGCCCGGGACCCGGCCGTCGCCGAGGTGCTCCTCGACCACCGTGCCCGGCTGCGGCAGGCCATCGCCGACCGGCTCTTCCGGGCCCGCGGCCACGCCCCGATCCCCGCCGTACTCGGCGGCGTGGAGGGCGCCGCCCACGCGGTGGTCGCCGCTTACGACGGCGTGACCGCCCAACTGCTCCTGGACAAGGACGTGGACCGGGCCCGCGCCTGGCTCAAGCAACTGCTCACCGCGCTGCTGACCGACGGCAGCACCCCCTCGGACAAGACCTTCGGATAAGAGAGGCAACGGTCGCCATGGACGCGGACGTCATCGTCGTCGGAGCGGGCCTCGCCGGCCTGGTCGCGGCGCACGAACTCACCAGCAAGGGCCGCCGGGTCGCGCTGGTCGACCAGGAGAACGCCGCCAACCTCGGCGGCCAGGCGTTCTGGTCCTTCGGCGGGCTCTTCCTCGTCGACTCGCCCGAGCAGCGCCGCCTGGGCATCAAGGACTCCCTCGACCTGGCCTGGAACGACTGGCAGGGCAGCGCCCAGTTCGACCGCAAGGACGACGAGGACTCCTGGGCGGTGCGCTGGGCGCGGGCCTACGTCGAGTTCGCGGCCGGTGAGAAGCGGCCCTGGCTGCAGAGTCACGGCATCAGCCTGCTGCCGACCGTCGGCTGGGCCGAGCGCGGCGACCTGCGCGCGACCGGGCACGGCAACTCCGTACCCCGCTTCCACATCGCCTGGGGGACCGGAACCGGCGTCGTCGAGCCCTTCGTCCGGTACGCCAAGCAGGCCTCCCGCGACGGACTGCTCACCTTCCACCACCGCCACCAGGTCGACGAACTCGTCATCGAGGACGGCGCGGCACGCGGCGTACGCGGCACGGTCCTCGCCCCCGACGACTCGCCGCGCGGTGTCGCCTCCAACCGTGACCGCATCGGCGACTTCGAACTCACCGCCCAGGCCGTGGTCGTCACCACCGGAGGCATCGGCGCCAACCACGACATCGTCCGCCGCTACTGGCCCGAACGCCTCGGCACACCCCCCGCCGAGATGGTCACCGGCGTCCCGGCCTACGTGGACGGCCGCATGCTCGACATCAGCGCGGAAGCGGGCGTCCGCCTGGTCAACCGCGACCGCATGTGGCACTACACCGAGGGCATCCAGAACTGGAACTCCGTCTGGCCCGGCCACGGCATCCGCATCCTGCCCGGCCCGTCCTCGATCTGGCTGGACGCCCTCGGCCGCCGGCTGCCCGACCCCTGCCTGCCGGGCTACGACACCCTCAGCACCCTCAAGTACCTGCGCACCACCGAGGACATCGCCGGACACGACCACTCCTGGTTCGTCCTCACCAGGAAGATCATCGAGAAGGAGTTCGCGCTCTCCGGCTCCGAGCAGAACCCCGACATCACCGCCAAGGACCGCAAGGCCGTGTTGCGCGACCGGCTGCTCGGCAAGGGCGCCCCGGGCCCGGTGCAGGCCTTCGTCGACAAGGGCGCCGACTTCGTGACCGCGAACTCACTGGAACAACTCGTCGAGAAGATGAACGGGCTCACCGACAAGGCGCTCCTGGACCCGGCCGAGGTGCGCCGCCAGATCGTCTCCCGCGACCTGCAGATCAACAACTCCTACAGCAAGGACTCCCAGGTCCAGGGCATCCACAACGCCCGCCGCTACATCGGCGACCGCCTCGGCCGGGTCGCCGGCCCGCACCGCATCCTCGACCCGGCCGCCGGGCCGCTGATCGGCGTCAAGCTGCACGTGCTCACCCGCAAGACCCTCGGCGGCATCCAGACCGACCTGGACTCCCGCGCCCTGGGCACCGACGGGCAGCCGATCGAGGGGCTCTACGCGGCCGGCGAGGTGGCCGGCTTCGGCGGCGGCGGTGTGCACGGCTACAACGCGCTGGAGGGCACGTTCCTCGGCGGCTGCCTGTTCTCGGGCCGGGCGGCGGGACGCGCGGCGGCCAAGCAGACGGCTTAGGCCTGTGCCGTGAGGAGCCGTGCCAGCACGGTGGCGTGGCTCTCGTCCGGGGACTTGGACGCGGTGAGCAGGGTCACCTGACCCTTGCTCGCCGACTCCCGCAGGCCGCCGAGGAGTTCGACGGCCTCGGGAGCGTCCAGCTCCGCCTCGTAGCGGCGGGTGAACTCCTCGTACGAACCGCCGTCGTGGAACCACCGGCGCAGCTCGTTCGACGGCGTCAGCCCCTTGGGCCACTCGTCCACCCGCGCGTCCGCCTTCGACAGCCCACGCGGCCACAGCCGGTCGACCAGGACACGCACACCGTCGTCCGGCTCGGGCGGTTCATAGATCCTGCGGACACGCACGCTCACGGTCGGGCACCTCTCGGCTCGGTGTCGGTGCGGTGAGCGTATGCGGCGAGGCCGAACCACCGGCCGTCGACGCGGCACAGCTTGACCAGAATGAGGGGGAAACGCGGACGCCCGCCCGCCTAGTCTGTGGGCCATTGATCTTCGGCCACCCCCCAAGGAGCCCATGTGCAGGGTGTAAGCAGACGTACCGCAGTCCTTCGCCGCGAGGCCGTCCTCGCCACCGTCCCGGTCGCCGTGGCGGCCCTGCTCGCCGCCGCCGCACCGGCCTCGGCGAGCACGATCGGCGCCGCGGGCGCGGGCGACCCCTACTTCCCCCTCAGCGGCAACGGCGGCTACCACGTCGGCCACTACGATCTGACGCTCCGCTACGACACCTCCTCCCGCCACCTCGACGGCAAGGCCGTCCTCACCGCCCGCGCCACCCAGAAGCTCACCCGCTTCGACCTCGACCTCAACGGCCTGAAGGTCACCCGGGTGACGGTCGACGGCCGGACCGCCCGCTTCAGCCGCAGCGGTCAGGAACTCGTCGTCACGCCGGCGCACACGCTCGCCAAGGGCCGGGAGTTCCGGATCGCCGTCACCTACAACGGCACCCCCAAGCAGGTCACCGACCCCGACGGTTCGCCGGACGGCTGGATCCGCACCGACGACGGCGCGTTCGTCGCCGGCGAGCCGCAGGGCGCGATGACCTGGTTCCCGGCGAACAGCCACCCCAGGGACAAGGCGTCGTACGACTTCACGATCACCGTCCCCAAGGGCCGCACCGCCGTCGCCAACGGCGTCCTCCTCGGGCAGCACACCGCCGGCGGCCGCACCACCTTCCGCTGGCGGCAGAGCGAGCCGATGGCCGCGTACCTGGCCACCGCCACGGTCGGCAAGTTCAAGGTGCAGCAGTACACCACCCGCAACGGCATCAAGGTGTACAACGCGGTCGACCCCCGTGAGGCGAGCGGGTCCGCGGCCGTGCTGAAGAAGCTGCCCTCGGTCCTGGACTGGGAGAGCAAGCTGTTCGGGCCGTACCCGTTCCGTTCCGCCGGGTCGATCGTCGACCACGCGCCGAACGTCGGCTACGCGCTGGAGACGCAGGGCCGGCCGATCTACGACTCCGCGCCGGATCTGAGCACGCTCGTGCACGAGAACGCCCACCAGTGGTTCGGCGACTCCGTCTCCCTCACCGCCTGGAAGGACATCTGGCTCAACGAGGGCTTCGCGACGTACGCCGAGTGGCTCTACAGCGAGCAACACGGGGGCGACAGCGCGCAGAAGACCTTCGACGCGCTGTACGCCAAGCCGGCGAGCAACGAGTTGTGGGCGTATCCGCCGGGGGATCCGGGGAGCGGTGCGAACATCTTCGGCACGCCCGTCTACGCGCGGGGGGCGATGGCTCTGCACGAGCTGCGGAAGGCGGTCGGGGACCCGGTGTTCTTCCGGATTCTGCGGGCGTGGGCTTCGGAGCACCGGTACGGGCACGGGACCACGGCGGAGTTTGTGAAGCTCGCGGAAGGGCAGTCGGGACAGGATCTCGGTTCGTTGTTCCAGACGTGGTTGTACAAGAAGGGCAAGCCGTAGCGGTTCGGGTGCGGGCGGCGGGGGTTGCTCGCGCAGTTCCTCCCCCAGCCTTCGGCCTGGGGGACCCCCAGCGCCCCTGAAGGGGCGCGCTGCCGTTAACGGGCGTCAAAAGCTGACGAGTTTCTTACATCCGTCGGCCAAGGTCTGTCTCATGATCCAACGCAGAACTGCTGTCGCCCTCCTCGCCTCCCCCCTCCTGCTCTCGGGTTGCGGGGATGGCGCCGAGGCCGCGCCGAGCCGGTCGGACGACGACCGGCCGGCGCGGACGACGGCTGCCCCCACACCCGAGAGCAGCAGCCCGCAGCCCACCGGCATACCGGGGCTGGGGCCGCGGACCGCGGCCGCGATACCCGAGCGGGCGGAGCAGATCGTCGTCGCCAGGGGGCGGGGCAAGGACTCGCCCGTCTCCACCGTCGTCCTGTACGAGCGCGACGACAGCGTCTGGCAGCCCGGCGCCAGCTGGCCCGCGCACAACGGCAGGGACGGCTGGAGCGAGCACCACGTGGCCGGCGACCTGCGCTCGCCCGTCGGCGTGTACGGGCTCACCGACGCCGGCGGCCTGCTCGCCGACCCGGGGAGCAAACTGCCGTACCACCAGTCCTACGGCTTCCACTCGCCCGGCACCGGCTTCGAGGGCGAGTCGCTGGAAGGCTCCTTCGACTATGTCGTCGCCATCAACTACAACCGGCAGCCGGGCACTTCGCCCCTGGACTGGACCCGTCCCATGGGCGCCGGGCGCGGCGGTGGCATCTGGCTCCATGTCGACCACGGCGGTCCGACACACGCCTGTGTCAGTGTCGCCAAGGCGCATATGAAGGAACTGCTGCGCACCCTGGACCCCGCCCGGCATCCGGCCGTCGTCATGGGGTACGCCGACTGGCTCGCCCAGTAGGCCGCCGGAACTCCGCTTAGGATCCGAACCTGTGTGCGCACATGTGCTGGTCGCCGAGGACGACGAGATGCAGGCCGAGCTGATCCGGCGGTCCCTGCTGGCCGAGGGTCATACCGCGACCGTGGTCCACGACGGGGCCGCCGCGCTGGACGCGGCCCGGCGGCTCGGGCCCGATCTCGTCGTCCTCGACCTGATGCTCCCGGTGATCGACGGCTTCGGCGTGTGCCGGGTGCTGCGCGGCGGCGACCCGGAGATCCCGGTGCTGATGCTCACGGCCCGGTCCGAGGAGGACGACGTGCTGCTCGGCCTGGAGCTGGGCGCCGACGACTACATGACCAAGCCGTACAGTCCACGTGAGTTGATGGCCCGGATCCGGACGATCCTGCGGCGCAGCGGACGGACGGCCGCGGTGCGGGAGGAGCCCGCCGTGGTCGCCGCCGGGATCAGTGTGGATCCGGTGCGGCACGAGGTGCGCTGTGACGGGGAGCCGGTGGAGGTGACCCCGGCCGAGTTCCAGATCCTGCTCGCCATGGCCGGGGAACCCGACCGGGTGTTCACCCGGCGGCAGCTGCTCCAGTGCACCCACGGATTCGACCGGGCCTCCACCGAACGGGCCGTCGACGTCCACGTGATGAACCTGCGCCGGAAGATCGAGGCCGATCCCCGGCGGCCGGTGCGGCTGCTGACCGTGTTCGGCGTCGGCTACAAGCTGAGCGGCGGCCGTCCGTGAGGGCCCGGATACCGTGGCGCAAACGGCTGCTCGTCCGGCTGCTGTTCGCCTCGGTGCTGATCGCCGCGTGCTCGGTGGCCGCCACCGCCTGGCTCGCGGTGACGACCACCACCAGCGCGCTGGAGGAGGAGCAGGGCCAGGACCTCGCGGCCGACAACAAGATCCTCGCCCAGCTCAGCGGGTACGCGGCGGACCATCCCGACTGGACCGGGGTGCGGCGCACGGTGCGCGCGCTGGCCGCGCAGACCGGCCGCAGGGTCGCGCTGACCACCACCGACCGCACTCTGATCGCCGACTCGGCGGCGCCGGGCACCGCACTGCCGCCCCGGCCGGCCGCCGCCATCGACCCGCTGCACACCGACACCTACACCGAGTCCGGCGCCCAGCTCAGCGGCATCGACCCGCGGGTGGTCGGCCCGTACCGGCTGACGGCGAAGGAGCGCGGGGAACTGGACATGGTGGCGGAGAAGGAGCGGTCCTGCTACAACTCCTACGGAATCCGGACCACCGTCGCCCACACCCCGAGCGGGCGGCCCTACCTGGTCGACGAGGATGGCACGGACGCCTCGGGCTTCCGTTCGATCGGTTGCCACAGCGGGCTGGGCGACCCCCTCACGATGGCGAAGGAGGGGATCGTCGGCGCCACCCGCACCGAGACGAAGGCCCTCGCCACGCTGACGAACCTGGTCCGCCCCTGTCTCCAGGGCAAGCACCTGGACCTCGCGGGACCGCTGTACCTCACCTACGACCAGACCGGACGCAACCCGGTCACCGGCGGCTTCCTCATGACCGCCAAGAAGGCCGTGCGCGACCAGGCACAGACGGACCGGATCACGAAGAGCTGCATCACCAGCGCCCGCCGGACCCAGCTCGAACCGTATGTCGCCCCGGCCGCCGAACTCTTCCTCGGCCTGGGCGACCAGACCGTGCCCCGGTTCGACATGTCCCGGGCCAACAAGGCGAAGATCGTCGGCGCGGCCGGACTGGTCCTCGCCTTCACGGTCGCCGTCACCGCCGTGGTCGCCACTCGGCTCGTCCGGCCGCTGCGCGCGCTGACGGTCACCGTGCGCCAGCCGCCCGAACTGCACGCGCGGGCGCCGGTGCGGACCCGGGACGAGACCGGGCTGCTGGCCGAGGCGTTCAACGACCTTACGGAGCGCCGGGAACGTCTGGAGGAGCAGCGCAAGGCGATGGTCAGCGACATCGCCCACGAACTGCGCAGCCCGCTCACCAACATCCGGGGCTGGCTGGAGGTCACCCGGGACGGCGTGGTCGACCCCGACCCGGCTCTCCTGGCCTCGCTGCATGAGGAGGCGCTACTCCTCCAGCGGATCATCGACGACCTCCAGGACCTGGCGGCCGCCGACGCCGGCACCCTGCGCATGCACCGCGAACCGGTCCGCGCCGCCGACCTGTTCGACCAGGTCGCCGCCGCCCACCGGGTGGCCGCCGACGCGGCCGGGGTCACGCTGCTGACCGACGTCGACGGCACGGCCTGGCTGCACGCCGACCCGGTGCGGATGCGGCAGGCACTGGGCAACCTGGTCTCCAACGCGATCCGGCACACCCCCGCCGACGGAACGGTGACCCTGGCCGCCCGCCGGGACGGCGACGCAGTCGTGCTCACCGTCACCGACACCGGCAAGGGCATCGCCCCCGACGATCTGCCGCACGTCTTCGAACGGTTCTGGCGCGCGGAGAAGTCCCGCAGCCGCCGCACCGGGGGCAGTGGGCTCGGTCTGCCGATCGTGCGCCACCTGGTCGCCGCCCACGACGGGACCGTCGAAGCCGCGAGCGAACCCGGCAACGGGGCCGAGTTCACCCTGCGACTGGCGGGCGCCGAGGCACCGGCCGACGTCAGCTGAGCCGGCGCGCGGCCCGCTGCCGGCGCCGGGTCAGCAGCCGGCGCTCCGCCTCGGTCGTACCGCCCCAGATGCCGACGGTCTGCCCGGTGTCCAGCGCCCAGTCCAGGCACGCATCCTGGACCGGACAGCGCTCACAGACGGCCTTCGCGCGCCGCGTCTGGTGGAGCGAAGGCCCGGTGGTGCCGATCGGGAAGAAGAGGTCGGGATCCTCCTCGCGGCACTCGGCGTGGTCTCGCCAGTCGTCCATCGAAGTCACCTGCGATCCAAGTCGATTCTGCCGTTACGTGTGCGTACTCGCTTCGGGTCACCGGAGCGGGCGCGTCCGAAACGGCCAAGTTCCCTGGAATTCGCGGGCGGTCACTGCTCGCGCAGCCCCCAGGGCGAGCCGTACCGGGTCAGCAGGTCGAGGAACGGGCGGGCCGGGAACGCCTCCGGGCCGAGGACGCCCGAGCCCGACCACGCGCCGGTGGCCAGGAGTTCGAGGGCGACGACCGGGTTGAGGGCCGTCTGCCACACCACGGCCTGACAACCGTACTCCGCCATGGACCACTCGTTGTCGACCACGTGGTAGAGATACACCTCACGCGGCTGCCCGTCCTTGACCCCGCGCACCCAGGTGCCCGCGCAGGTCTTGCCCCGCATACGGTCGCCCAGCGTGGCCGGATCGGGCAGCGACGCGGCGACCACGTCCCGCGGCGAGACCGCGACCGGGCCGTCGGCACCGGGCACGGTCACCGGGGCGGTCCTGTCCAGTCCGAGCAGGTGCAGTGTCTTGAGCGTCTCGATGAACTCACGGCCGAGCCCGTACTTGAAGGTGACCCGCCGCGCGTCCACCCAGCGCGGCACGAGCAGCACCTCCTCGTGCTCCACGTTGACGCACTCGACCGGCCCGATGCCCTCAGGGAAGTCGAACACCTCGGGTTCGCTGAAGGGAGCCGTGGTGAACCAGCCGCGCTCCTTCTCGTACACGACAGGCGGGTTGAGGCACTCCTCGATGGTGGTCCAGATGCTGAAGGAGGGCGCGAAGTCGTAACCGTCCACCGTCAGATCCGCGCCGTCGCGGATGCCGATCTCCTCGATCTCGTCGAACAGCTCGTCGGCCGCGTACCGCGCGAACACATCCGACAGCCCAGGTTCCACGCCCATCCCGACGAGTGCCAGCGCGTCCGCCTTCGCCCACTCCTCGGCCAGTGCGAACTGCTCGTCGCCCAGCTTCACCCCGCACTCCTCGTACGGCCGCTCGGCGTGCGGCCGGGACAGTGACATCGCCATGTCGAGATAGCAGGCGCCGGCCTTGCGGGCGGCCCGGAACAGTGGCATCACAAAGCGCGGGTCGGTGGCGTTGAGCAGCACATCACAGCGGTGCCGGGCCAGCAGCCCGGCCACGGCCGCCTCGTCACCGGCGTCGATGTGCTCGGCGAGGAACCGGTCGTCGCCGACGGCGGCCACGGCCGCCTCGGCGCGGGCCGGGTCGTAGTCGGCGACCACCATCGCCTCGAAGAACGGACGGCGGGCCGCGATCCGGGTGACGGCAGTGCCCACACCACCGGCTCCGACGAGCAGTACACGCATGGCGGAATCTCCTTCTCGAACAGGGTGCGAGGTCGAGTACGGGGGGCGCCCGGCGGGAATCAAACGCCGGACCCTGTCGTAAGGTCAATGGCGTTGGCATAAGACATAGGTGTGAGAACCATCGGCATAGGAACCCAGGGGAGCGCCCGATGCCCAAACCGGTCGTACCGGAGGAGAAGCGCCGCCGGCGCCGGCCCACCCGCGGCGGTACCGTGCTGTCCGAGCGGCTGATCGTGGCGACCGCCCTGCGGCTGCTGCGCGAGCACGGCAGCGCGGGCCTCACCGCCCGCCGCCTGGGCCTGGCCCTCGACTGCGACCCCAGCACGCTGTACCGCTACTTCCGGGGCATGGACGACCTGACCCTGGCGATCGGCGACGCGCTGATCG
Source organism: Streptomyces sp. NPDC051105 (assembly GCF_040682795.1). NCBI lineage: Bacteria > Bacillati > Actinomycetota > Actinomycetes > Kitasatosporales > Streptomycetaceae > Streptomyces > Streptomyces sp. NPDC051105. The sequence goes on from NZ_JBFBBR010000015.1 coordinate 240,921, forward strand.
GCCAGGCGCTGGCCGGCTGGGCACCGACGGGGGAGTGGCGGACCGACCTGCGCACGATCGGTCTGCGCATCCACGCGGAGTACGTGGCCCATCCGCAGGCGGCCCTGCTGACGGCGAACCGGGTGACGGGCCGGGCGCAGGAGCTGGCGGCGGACGAGGCGATCCTGGACGTCCTGCGCACCGCGGGCTTCCCCTTGGCGGAGACCGTCCGCGTCTACCACGCCTTCATCGACCAGACCCTGGCCTTCGCGGCCCTGGACGCGGCGTCCCTCGCCCTGCCGCAGGACTCCCAGCGAGCGGACGAGGCCAAGTGGAACTCGACGTACGCCCGCCTGCCCGCCACCACCCACCCGCGCATCGCGGAAGCGGCTGGGATGCTGGCGAAGCGGATGGTGACGAGCGCCTATCCAACGGCGTTGGACATGCTCCTGGACAGCGCGGAACGGTCCTTGTGAGCGACCCCGGCAGGGGGCGCCCCAAAGGGGCGCGGGGCGGTGTCGACATGCGGCTCCGCCGCGCGGGCGCGACCAGCCCCCACCAACCCGCGACCGGCCCCCACCAACCCGCACCCGCACGACCACCGGCGCCCCCCTACGGCTGGCGCAACGCGCTACCCGCCGTCCTCGCCACCGCCTCCGCCACCGCCCCCAAAGCCGGCGAATCCAGCTTCCACTGCTGCCAGTACAACGGCACGTCCACCCACGACTCCCGCCCCCCGAGCCGCACCAGCCGTCCCTCCCGCAACCGTGGTTCCGCCTGCGCCTCCGGCACCATCCCCCACCCCAGCCCCGCCGTCACCGAGTCCACGAACCCCTCCGAGGTGGGCACGTAATGCCGTAGTGAACCGGCCCCGTCCCGCCCCAGCCGCCGTACGAACCCGTCCTGGAAGTCGTCCCGCCGGTCGAACACGATCACCGGTGCCTCGGCGAGCGCATCCGGCAGCGGTCCGGTGAGATGCGCCGCCGCGAACTCCGGCGCGGCCACCGGCAGGTACCGCATCCGGCCCAGCGGCCGCACGGAACACCCCGGTACCGCGTCGGCCGACGACGTCACCGCCGCCATCACCAGCCCCTCCCGCAGCAGCGCGGCCGTGTGGTCCTCGTCCTCCCGGCGCAGTTCGACGAAGACGCGCGGGACACCGGTCAGCGCCCGCAGGAACCACGTCGCCAGCGAGTCCGCGTTGACGGCGACCGACACCCGGGTCGGCTCCCCGGCACCGCTCATGCCCAGTTCGCCGCGCGCGTCGCGTTCCAGCCTGGCCAGCTGCCGGGCGAACCGCACCAGCACCTCGCCCGACTCGGTCGGCCGCACCGGCTTGGTGCGCTGGAGCAGGACCCGGCCGGTCCGCTGCTCCAGCGCCTTCACCCGCTGGCTGACCGCCGACGGCGTCACATGCAGGGCCGCGGCCGCCGCGTCGAACGTGCCCTCGTCCACCACCGCCAGCAGAGTCCGCACCTGGTCGAGGGGAAGTTCCACCGCTTTCCCTCCCATCTACAGCTGCGCTAAGGGTACGTAAAAATCTTTAGCTGTACCTCCAGAGATCGCTTCCCTACCGTCGAGAACATGTCCAGCTCTCTCGCCGCCGCTGCCGCCGGTTTCGGCAGCGGCCTCTCGCTCATCGTGGCCATCGGCGCCCAGAACGCCTTCGTCCTGCGCCAGGGCGTCCGTCGGGACGCGGTCCTCGCGGTCGTCGGCATCTGCGCCCTGTCCGACGCGGCCCTCATCTCGCTCGGCGTCGGCGGGGTGGGTGCGCTGGTGGTGGCCTGGCCGGGCGCGGTGCGGGCGGTCGGTCTGGTCGGCGGCGCCTTCCTGCTCTGCTACGGCGTCCTGGCCGCCCGCCGGGTCCTGCGGCCCGGCGCCGGCGGCCTGCGCACCGAGGGCGCGGCGGCCGGTTCACGGCGGCGGGCCGTGCTCACCTGCCTCGCGATGACCTGGCTGAACCCGCACGTCTACCTGGACACGGTGTTCCTGCTCGGCTCGCTCGCCGCCGACCGGGGCGACCTGCGCTGGACCTTCGGGCTCGGTGCCGCGCTGGCCAGCCTGTGCTGGTTCGCCGCGCTCGGCTTCGGAGCCCGGCTGCTCGGCCGGTACCTCGCCAAGCCGGCCGCCTGGCGGGTGCTGGACGGACTGGTGGCCCTGACCATGATCGGACTCGGCCTGATGCTCGTGACGGGTTCCTGACGGCCCGGGACCCCGGCGCGGTCGCATCCTGAGACAACCGGTTCGGCCGTCGCGGAGTTGCTGGGATAGTGAACCTGCAGTCGAAAGATGTAGCGAGCACCAAGAGGACCAGGACACCAGGAACTCCGTGGACACCAGCGAGAGCGGCACCCAGTCCGGCATACAGCCCCCCGAAGACACCGCGGCGCCCCTGCCCCCGCCCCGGCGAGGCTGGCGGCGCTGGGCGATGGACACCCGCCCGCTGGCCATCCCGGCCTACCGCCGGCTGTGGACCTCGACGATCGTCACCTCGGTCGGCAGCCAGCTCACCGCGGTGGCCGTGCCCAAGCAGATCTACGACATCACCGGGTCCTCGGCATGGGTCGGCGCCGCGAGTCTCGCCGGTCTGCTGCCGCTCGTCGTGTTCGCGCTGTGGGGCGGCGCGATCGCCGACGCCATGGACCGCCGCAAGCTGCTGCTGATCACCAACTGCGGTATCGCCGTCACCTCGCTGCTGTTCTGGCTCCAGGCCGTCACCGGCCTGGAATCCGTGGCCGCGCTGATGGTCCTGCTCGCCGTGCAGCAGGCGTTCTGGGGGCTGAACGCCCCCGCCCGCACCGCTTCCATAGCCCGGCTCGTCCCCGAGACGCAGCTGCCCGCGGCCAACGCCCTCGGCTCGACGGTCATGAACACCGGGCAGGTGATCGGCCCGCTGCTGGCCGGTGCCCTGATTCCCGTCATCGGCCTGCCCGAGCTGTATCTGATCGACGCGCTGGCGCTGTGCGTGACGGTGTGGGCGGTCTACCGGCTGCCCGCGCTGCCGCCGCCGGCGCGCGCGGCGGCCCGCCGGGCCGGGCTGCGGGAGATCGTGGCGGGGTTCCGCTACATATCCCTGCACAAGGTGCTGCTGCTGTCGTTCCTGGCCGACATCATCGCGATGGTCCTCGGCATGCCCCGCGCCCTGTTCCCGCAGCTGGCCGCCCAGACCTACGGCTCCTACGGCGAAGGGCTGGCGCTCGGCGTGCTGTTCGCGGCGATCCCCGTCGGCGCGGTGCTCGGCGGGCTCTTCTCGGGCACGTTCTCGCGGGCGCGTCGGCACGGCTGGATGGTGATCGGCGCGGTCGTCGGCTGGGGCGCCGCCATCGCCGGGTTCGGGCTCAGCCGGAACCTGTGGGTGGCGGTCGCCTTCCTGGCCGCCGCCGGGGTCGCCGACATGGTCTCGATGGTCTTCCGGGGCGCGATCCTGCTGTCCGCCGCGACCGACGAGATGCGCGGCCGGATGCAGGGTGTGTTCACGGTGGTGGTCGCGGGCGGCCCGCGGCTGGCCGACGTCCTGCACGGCACCATGGGGTCCGTGTTCGGGCCGCGGGCGGCCGTCACGGGCGGCGGGCTGCTGCTCGTGGCCGTGATGCTGGCCCTGGCCGCCGCCGTGCCCGCCCTGCGCCGCTACCGCATCTGACCGCTACGCGGGCCGTCGCCCCACGTACGCGTCCAGCAGCTTGCCCCGGGTGACCTCCAGCCGGCTGGCGAGGATCTCGGCGACGGTCCGCACCAGCGAGAGCCCCAGCAGTGGATCCTCCACGCACAGCGCCAGCACGGCCGCGGCGTCGTACTCGTAGGCCCGCACCTGGCTGAAGGCCACCGCCCCGAAGTCCCAGGTGTACGGCGGGAACAGCCATGACCAGCCGAGCAGGTCACCGGCGCCCAGGCTGGCGACGGTGACCCGTTTGTGGGACGTCACCTCCTGGTCCAGGTTGACCGCTCCCGAGCGGATCACCCAGAAGCGGTCCGCGGTGCCGCCGGCCTCGAAGATGCGGGTGTCCTCGGGGAAGGAGACCTCCTGAGCCAGTTCCATGAGGCGCTCGCGCTGCGCCTGCGGGAGGGCGGTCAGCAGTTTGATGGCTTTGGTCATGGCGCGGGGCTCCTCGCCGGCGAGGGTACGGGGGCTTTGCCTACGCCCCATTTCAGCCGCTGCCGCCGCACCGGGCACCTCGAAGGACATGAGAATCGCCTGCCCGGAACCGTCCGGGCGTTAAAAAGCCCTGGCTGGACGGGGGAGGCCAGCCAGGGCCGTCAAGCGGTGGCGCGGGAGGACCTGACGTCGACTCCTCGACCACTTATGGATGAACGCTAAACCATCCAGGGCCGTTTCCGGTACCCGGGAACAGGCTACGTGACCCGTTTCACTTAGGGGAAGCCCTTGCTGCCCCGGGAGGTGTTTGTCGGCGCCCCGGCCGGTGAGCCGAACAAGGAGAGGGCCGCGCGGACGGGCCCGTCAGACCAACCGGTCCACCACGCAGGGAGCGAAGGGATGCGCCAGACGCACGGGACCGAATCGACAGTGGCATCAACCGACTCCCGTCGGCCGTCGCTGGAGCCGGCCGACGCCCGCAGAGCGGTCCGTGGCGCGGTCGCCCGGCGGGCCGTGCCGTGCGCCGCCGAAGCGCTGAACGACGCGCTGCTCGTCACCTCGGAACTGACCACCAACGCGATCCTGCACGGCGGCGGGATCACCGGCTTCGACGTGGACGTCGACGGATGCGCGGTACGCGTGTCGGTGAGCGACCGCAGCGACGCGGTACCCGTGGCCGAACTGGCCCCGGACGGGCCTGACCGCGGTCGGCCCGGCGGCCGGGGCTGGCCCATCGTCTGCCGGCTGGCCCGGGACGTGGAGGTCGCCGGACTGCCCCGCGGGGGCAAGCGCATCACCGCGGTCGTGCCGCTGAACTGAGCCGGCCAACGGAAGTTTTCCGGACTGCGTTTGCGACCGGAGCGAAGGGGCAGGCGGAGTTTCGTGCTTCGGACCGGAGGCGCGCGCCAGTGGGAGCGAAGAGCGCCCTGGGCCCGCAGTGCGGTCCGGGCGGTGCTCCCGCGGCGACTCTGACACCGCAGTTCAGGTCGAGTCCCGGAACCACGTTCCGGTGCTGCCCAGGGACCACCACAGTTCAGGAGCGAGTCCGTATGCTCACCGACTTGTCGCACAGCCGCCCCAGCACGCCTGCCCAGACCACGCACGCTCCGCCCCGGCGCTCGCACGACGACGCCCCCGACACCGCGTCCCTCTTCGCCCGGCTCGCCGCTCTCGGCGACGGCCCCGAGCGGGACGCACTGCGCGACGAACTGGTGGCCGCCTGGCTGCCCATGGCCCACCGCATCGCCGGCCGTTTCCGCGACCGCGGCGAGTCCGTGGAGGATCTGCGCCAGGTCGCCGCACTCGGCCTGGTCAAGGCCGTGGACCGCTACGACCCCTCGCGCGGTGCCTTCGAGAGCTACGCGGTGCCCACCATCACCGGCGAGGTCAAGCGGCACTTCCGCGACCGGATGTGGGCCCTGCGCGTGCCCCGCCGGGTACAGGAACTGCGCAACCGGGTGCGGGTGGCCCGCCGCGACCTCACCCAGAACCCCGGCGCCCCCGAACCTTCCGTCGCCGACCTCGCCGCGCACACCGGGCTGACCGAGGACGAGGTCAGCGCGGGCCTGGAGGCGCTGGAGAGTTACAGCACCCTGTCCCTGGACGCCGAACTCGCCGCCGGCGACGACGGTTACAGCCTCGCCGACACCCTCGGGGGCTCCGACGGCTCCTACGACGTCGTCATCGACCGGGAGGCGGCCAAGGAGGGGCTGCGCCGGCTGCCCGAACGGGAGAGGGCGATCCTTTACATGCGCTTCTTCGAGGACATGACGCAGAGCCGGATCGCCGACCGCCTGGGCATCTCCCAGATGCATGTCTCCCGCCTCATCAGCCGCAGCTGCGCCCGCATCCGGGCCGAGGCCCTCGGCCAGTGACACCCCGTCAGGCGGCGCGCGCCCGGACCGGCACCTCCAGGGGCCGGGCCAGGCCCGCCACGGCCTCGTCGAGGCGCTGCAGATGCCGCAGCACGCGGTCCGTCACCCGGCCATAGCGCGGAGCGCGCAGGGTGCCCGGCCCCAGCATCGCCGCGATGCTGGGGCCCGTCTCGATCTCGGCGGCGGGCTGGCGGTCGTCGACCTGGGCGGCGATCGCCTCGATGTTGTGCACGATCCGCTGCCCCGCCCCGCGCAGCCGGGGATCCGCCGCGATCGCCGGATGGGTGGGCAGCAACTCGGCCGTCGCCGCGAGGGACCGCGCATGGTAGGCGCACGTCTCGAGCAGCGCCACCACATAGCGCGCGGTGTCCCGGCGGGACCGCAGCGGGGTGATCGGATGCGTCAACGGCTGGACCGCGGCCCGCAGATCGGCCAGCGCCTGGTCCAGGTCGCGGGCCTTCTCCACCAGGTCGGCCGGCGGCGCCCCGCTCAACTGGTCGGCGGCGGCCCGGGTCACGTCGGCCAGCCGGTCCAGCGTCGTGACGAGCAGCTCGTCGGTACGGCGGTCGGTGTGCACCGGCAGCACCACCGCGGCCGCGATCACCCCGCAGACCGCACCCAGCGCCGTCTCCCCGATCCGCAGCACCAGGACGTCCAGGCTGTAGGTGTTGAGCAGCGTGTACAGCAGGCCCAGCATCGCCGTCACGAAGAACGACATCAGGGTGTACGACAGCGGCGCCGAGTAGAACATCGCGAAGACGAACAGCAGCACCAGCCCGAACGCCGTCCAGGTGTGGTGCCCGACCAGCCCCGCCAGCCCGATGCCGGCCACCACGCCGAGGACCGTGCCCAGCAGCCGCCGGTACCCCTTGACCAGGATCTCGCCGGTGGACGCGGTGTTGATGAAGACGATCCAGCAGGTCAGCACCGCCCAGTACCAGCGCTGGGCGGACAGGAACTCGCCGCCCACGATGGCCAGCGACGAGCCGACGGCCACCTGCACCGCCGCGCGCGTGGTGGGCCGGCGGAGCCCGGTGGCCTCCTCGGTCTCGCCTTCCTCCTCCTCGGCGACCTCGATGGCCGCGTCCTCGGCGTCCAGTTCCTCGCGGGACCGGGACGTGGCCGGGGTGTCGTCGGACTCGTCCTGCGGCCCGTCCAGCGCGATCCGCAGCCCCATGACGGCTCGGGCGGCCTCGCCGACCCCCCGGAAGACGTCCTGCACCGCGGGGTCGGCGGTCGGCAGGTTCTCCTCCTCGCGGTAGCCGAGGAGCCGGTTGCGCAGCCGGGACAGCGCGGTTCCCGGCTGTGGCCCGGCCGGCCGCAGCACCAGCAGCCGCAGCGCCTCCAGGTCCAGCCGCAACTGCTCCAGCGCTTCGTCCCGGGCCGGCAGCGGGGGCGCCGAGGGCAGGTGGGCACCGGGCAGATGCAGGGTGAGGGTGTCCGCCCGCCGGGCGCTGCGCGCGGTGAGCAGCATCAGCCCGAGCCGCTCGGCGGCGATCTCGGCGTCCGCGATCCGGCGCTGCACCAGCCGGGCCACCGCCTCGTCGGAGGTGCCGTCCGGGAGCCGCCCCTGGATCAGCAGCGCCGTCTCGTGCAGCCGGGCGGTCCTGACCCGGACCTCCTCCACCGCCTTGTCCAGCTCGTCCGGCCCGGCGTCGAGCAACTCCGCCTGCGCGGCCACCAGTTGGGCGAACCGGCCCCGGAAGGCCCGCCGCAGCCGCCCGAGGATGCCCGCCGGAGTCTGCGGCACGAGCACGAAGCGCGCCAGGGCCGCGCTGCCGAAGGCGACCGCGATCACGACGTACAGACCCGGCAGCGCGGGTCCGGTCGCGTGCACGAACAGCGAGGCGAAGTAGATCTGGAAACCGATCAGCCCCAGTGCCGTGCCCCGGTCGCCGAACCGCCGGCTGTAGACCGCGCAGAAGATGAGTGCCACAAAGAACAGGTCGCCGACCACGACCCGCTGGTTGAGCAGCGCGCCCAGTGACATCGAGACCAGTGCCACCGGCAGCCCCAGGGCGAGCGTGACGGCCTGCTGGGAGCGCCCCTTCTCACGGATCGCGAAGGTGGCGACCATCGCCGCGATGGCCCCCGCCACCAGATGGGACACGTCGAGCCGGAGTGCCGCCAGCACGGCGAGTGTGAGCGCGATGGAAAGGACCGTCCGCAGACCGGCGGTGAAACGGAGCAGACCGGGGTCGGCCGCCGCGAGCCGTCCCCGCACCTCCGCCCGCACCGACCGCCCCGCCGTGCTCACCTGGCCGCGCTCTGCGTCAGGCCGTGGCTGCGCCGGGGCCCTCGGCACGGGCCCGGACCTGCTCCGGGGTCAGATAGGCGTTCGTGTACTCGAAGTCCTTGAGCGTGGCGGGCTTGCGGGACTGGAAGCCGGTACGGACGAAATCGTCGCCGGCCACCGCGTTCAGCAGCCAGTTGGTCGCCACCCGGGTCTTGGCCACGTTGGTGCGCAGCGCCGACCAGTGGTAGCCGCGGGCCACCGCCTGGGCGGGCAGCCCGCGCAGTTCGATGCCCAGCGGCTTGGAGACCGCGTCCTTGCCGCCGAGGTCCACCACGAGCCCCAGGTCCTTGTGCACGTACCGGTGCAGCGGCTGGTTGCGCAGGGCCGCGAAGACGTTGTCGGCGACCACCTTGCCCTGCCGCATGGCGTGCTGCGCGGTGGGCGGGCAGACCGCGCCCGCCTCGTCCTTCGCCTCGTCCGGCACGGCGGCCGCGTCGCCGAGCGCGAACACGCCGTCGTGGCCCGGCAGGGTCATCTCGGCGTCGACCGCGAGCCGTCCCCGGACCGTCTCCGCGCCCAGGGTGGCGATCAGCGGGCTGGCGACCACACCGGCGGTCCAGATCAGGGTGTGGGTGGGCACCACCCGGCCGTCGGTGAAGGTGACCTCCTCCGGGCCCGCCTTCTCGATCGACACCCCGAGGGAGACCTCGATGCCGCGGCGGCTCAGGATCTCCTGGGCGCTGCGGCCGAGCTTGTCGCCCAGCTCCGGCATCAGCTTCGGCGCGATGTCGATCAGATGCCACTTGATCAGCTTCGGGTCCAGGTTCGGATAGCGCTGCAGCGCCGCATGGGTGAGCCGCTGCAGGCAGGCCGCGGTCTCGGTGCCCGCGTATCCGCCGCCGACCACCACGAACTGCAGCCGCGCGGCCCGCTCCGCGGGGTTGTCGCTGGCGTCGGCCAGGTCGAGCTGGGAGATGACGTGGTCACGGATGTAGGCGGCCTCGGCCAGGGTCTTCATGCCGAAGGCGTGCTCGGTGAGACCCGGGATGTCGAAGGTGCGGGTGACGCTGCCCGGGGCCAGCACGATGTAGTCGTAGCGCTCGTTCACCAGCTGGTCGGTGATGGTGCGGACCACGCACACCTTGGACTTGAGGTCCACGCCGATCGCACCGCCCGGGATGATCCGGGTGCGGTACTTCTTGCTGCGGCGCAGCGAGACGGCGATCGACTGGGGTGTCAGTACGCCCGAGGCGACCTGCGGCAGCAGGGGCAGGTAGAGCTGGTAGGCGAAGGGCGCCACCAGGGTGACGTCGGCCTCGTCGGGGGCGAGTTTCCGTTCCAGTCGGCGGACGCATTCCACTCCGGCGAAGCCTGCGCCCACCACCAGGATCCTGGGTCGTGTCACGGTGTCCATCCCTTTCCGCTGCTCCAGGGGCCCGGGTCACGCCGTTCGCATGCCCTGGAACGCTTGCCTCGCACCAGTTCGATCCCACCGTGTCCGACGCCGTTCCGCCAGCCGGGCGGCGCAGGCAGACGAACGCATGGGCTCCAGCATGCCCCTCGATCAAGAGGAGTAACCGGCTGTCGCACAGATATGCGCCGGACTTCCGTCCGGTACAAGGTCGTCCACGGCGATCACGTACGCCAGTAGAGTGCCCGCCATGGCGCACACCCAGCCCGGAACGGGCTTCCAGCAGCGGCACATCGACCCCGACCGCGTGGCCCCGCTGGTGGGCGCCCTGGACTCGCAGGACGCCAATCCGGGCGTACGACGGCTGCGCGCCTGGGCCGAGGAGGCGCTGGCGGTACGGCTCGGCGAGCGGCTCGTCGACGTCGGCTCCGGCACCGGCTCGCAGACCCGGGCACTGGCCGCAGCCGTCGGCCCGGACGGCGTCGCGATCGGTGTCGAGCCCAACCCGAGTCTGCGGGCGATCGCCGAGGAGCGGTCCCCGGGCAGCCGGGTCCGTTTCGTGCACGGCGAGGCGGCCGCGCTGCCGGTGCCCGACGGCTCGATGGACCTGGTGTGGTGCGAGCGGGTGCTCCAGCACCTCTCCGACCCCGAAGTGGCCGTCGCCGAGATGGCCCGGGTGCTGCGGCCCGGCGGCCGGGTGGCGCTGCTGGACACCGACTGGGGGACCACTGTGCTGCACCCCGGCGACCCGGCGGTCGTACGCGCGCTGACCGCGGCCGCCCTCAACGGTGCCAACCCCTACTCCGGGCGCCGCCTGGTCGGCCAGCTCAGCGCGGCCGGATTCGTGGTGGACGACCGAGGCTCGCAGGCCCTGCTCCAGGACCATCGCACGGTCGCCTGGCCGCTGATCCGCATGCTCGGCGAGGCCGCCGTGCGCACCGGCGCCCTGACCGAGGAACAGCGGGACACCCTGTACGCCGACCTCACCGAGGCCGCCGAGCAGGGGGCGCTGCACATGTCGGTGACGATGTTCGGGGTGGTCGCACACCGTCCTGAGTGACCGCGCCCGCCGCTCACCGGGGCCGGAACCGGGCCGCTCACCACGGCAGGAAGACGTGGATGTCCTTGCCGGTCTCGGTGACGACCACGCTGACCTGGTCGCACAGGGTGTGCAGCAGGTGCCAGCCGACGCCACCCCCGCCGTGCCGCGGATGGAAGGGGCGCGGCTCGGGCTGGACCCGGCTGGTGTCGTGCATGGTGATGTGCACACCGTCGTACGTGCGTCGCATCCGCAGCTCGAAGGGCCCCGGCGCGTACTGGACGACATTGGCGGCCAGCTCCGTCACGACCAGCAGGATGTCGTCCCAGCACTCGGCGGCGGTGGGCGGCGAGGTACGCGCGAGGTCGGCGAGGTAGCCGTCCACGGCCAGCCGGGCGCCGGTGACATTGCGCAGCTCGCCGGGGAAGGAGACCGTGCGTTCGAGGGTCTCCTCCGTGGAGCGTCCGCGGTCGCGCCGTGGCCCGGTCGACATGTCGTCTCTCCCGGCCCTGGGGGATCTCAGGGCCGTACTCGCTGTCGGATCTTTCCCCTCGCGGCGAGTTCCCACTGCCGCACCGGCTAAGCGTGCCGCACTCAGCGGAACACGTCGTCCGAGTCCTCCCAGTCGGCCGGCTCCGCCGGGCCCGGCCGGCGCACGGCGCGCGAGCGGGCCTGGTACATGGCGTCGATCTCGGCCGCGTAGTGGCGCGCTATGGCGTCCCGGCGCAGCTTCATCGACGGAGTGAGCATACCGTTGCCCGGGGCGAACGGTTCCTGGATCACCCGGTAGACCCGGATCGACTCGGAGCGGGACACCACACTGTTGGCGGACGCGATGGCCCGGGCGATCTCCTCACGCAGCGCGTTCTCCTCGCGTGCCTCCCGCCCGGCCGAGTCGCCCGGCAGCGACAGGGCACTCCGCCAGTGCGCCAGGAAGTCCGGGTCCAGGGTGATCAGCGCACCCACACAGGGCCGGTCGTCGCCGACGACCACCGCCTGGTGCACCAGCGGATGCAGCCGCAGCCGCTGCTCCAGCGGGGCCGGGGCCACGCTCTTGCCGCTGCTGGTGATGATGATGTCCTTCTTGCGGCCCGTGATGGTCAGATAGCCCTCGGGGTCGAGCCGCCCGATGTCCCCGGTGGCCAGCCAGCCGCCGCGCAGCGCGGCCCGGGTCGCGTAGTCGTCACCGACGTACCCCTGGAACACGGACGGCCCGCGCACCAGGATCTCACCGTCGTCGGCGACCTGGATCTGGGTGCCCGGCAGGGCCTGGCCGACGGTGCCGGACTTCTCGCGGCCCAGCGGCTGCATGGTGATCCCGCCGCTGGACTCGGTCAGCCCGTAGCCGTCGTGCACGGGAACGCCGATGCCCTCGTAGAACAGGGTGAGTTCACGACTGAGCGAGGAGCCGCCGGAGGTGGCCCGCAGCACCCGCCCGCCGAGCGCCGCCCGCAGCCTGCGGTACACCGTCCGCTCGTACAGGGCGTGTTGCAGCCGCAGATCGAATCCCGGACCCGCCCCGGTGCCCAGCCGCGCCCGCTCCTGGGCGGCGGCGAAGTCCCGCGCGGTCTCCGCGGCCCGCTCGAACAGGGTCCCCCGGCCCGTCTGCTGGGCGGTGCGCAGGAAAGTCTTGTACAGCTTCTCCAGCACCGAGGGCACGGCGTACAGATACGTCGGTCTGAAGGTGCCCAGCGCCGACGCCAGCGCGATCTCCGACATCTCCGGCTCGTGGCCCATCAGGATCCCGCCGCGCAGACAGAGGACCATCACCATCAGGCCGTACACGTGCGAGAACGGCAAGTAGGCGAGCACGGAGGCCTGTTCGCCGGGACGTGCGGCGGTGTGCCCCCAGCCCGCGACCAGCGTGTCGCACGGGTACGCCAGACTGCGGTGGCTCAGCGCGCAGCCCAGCGGACGGCCCGAGGTGCCTGAGGTGTAGGTGATCGCCGCCGTGGAGTCCGGCATCACGATCCGGCGCAGCGACTCCACCGTGGTCAGCGGGACGAACGCGCCCTGCTGCACCAGGTCGGCCAGCACCCCCGCGTCCAGCTGCCAGACATGCTTGAGCCCGGGCAGGCCCTCGCACACCGTGCCGACGGTCATCACCGCCAGTTCGTCCTCGACCACCACGGCCACACAGCGGGCGTCCCGCAGGATCCACTCGACCTGGTCCCGGGCGGAGGTCGGATGGATCGGCACCACCTCCGCGCCCACCGACCACAGCGCGAGACAGAACACCGTCCACTCGTAGCGCGTCCGCGCCATCATGGCCACCCGATGACCGGGCGAGATACCCGACGCGATCAGGCCCTTCGCCAAGTCGACCACTTCGTCGCGCAGTTCGACCGCGGTGATCTCCTCCCAGCCCGCGGCGGCGGCATCGGGCCGGCGCGCCAGCACCGGGAGGGTCGGGTTCCGGTCCGCCGTCTCGAAGATGCTGTCGGCGAGCCCGCCGGCCAGGGTCGAAGCGGTAGTCGGAGCGAGGGCGTAGTCGCGCATGCGCTGCTCCTGGTTGTACGGAGGGTGACCCCACCGATCGGTACTGTTGTCGACGCGGGTCGAATGTAGCCCAGGGGAGCGCGCCCTGTGTCGGGAACGGTCAACTAGTTTCCGCCCGGTGACCAGAGCTCAGCCCTGGGTACGGCGCACACACTCCACGACGACATCCCGCAGGCTGCCCGTGCGCTCCAGGAAAGATCGCTGCTCGCGGGCTCCGGTGCCCCTGTGCAGCACTTGGGCGACGGCCTCCTCGACGCCCCCGGCGTCACCGCTGGCGGTGAGCGCCTCCTCGGTGTGCACCAGCAGGGCGCGCACCACCTCGACGGCCGGCCGGGGCCGCATGGTCGCCGGATCGAGCAGCTCCTGGTCCAGACCGGAGCGGGCGGCCTGCCAGGAGGCCAGCCGGAGCAGGCTCACGCTGTGGTCGAGCGGCGGCCGGCCGGCCCGCCAGTCGCGGGCGGCCGTCTCCACCAGGGCACGGGCCAAGGTGGCCACGAGGACGGTGGTGTCGGCCCGCAGGCACACGTCGGCCACCCGGATCTCCACCGTCGGATAGTGCACGGCCAGCCGGGCGTCGAAGTACACCATCCCCGTGTCGAGGATGACCCCGCTGGCCACCATGTCCGCGACCCGTCGCCGGTATCCCTCGGCCGAGCCGAACAGCTCGGTCGGCCCCGCCGACGGGCCGCGCGCCCACAGCCGGCTGCGGAAACTGGCATAACCGGAGTCCCGGCCCTGCCAGAACGGCGAGTTGGCGCTCAGCGCACGCAGCACCGGAAGCCAGGGCCGCAGCCGGTCCAGGACGGCGACGCCCTCCTCGTCGGACTCCACCGACACATGCACATGGCAGCCGCACACGAACTGGTCCAGCGTGGCGCTGCCGAACCGCCCGGCCATCCACCGGTACCGCTCGTGCGCGCTGAGCGCGGGCGTGACCGGCAGCGGGCAGGTGGCGAGCGCCGCCACCGCACAGCCGATCTCCCCGGCGAGCCGGGCCGCCTCCTTGCGGCAGCGCGCGATCTCGGCACCGAGGTCCGCCATGCGCAACTGCGGGCTGGTGGCCAGCTCCAGCATCTGCCCGAACAGTTCCTTCTGGAACACGGCCTGTCCGGGATCGTCCAGCGCGGCACGGTCCAGGACGGCTGCCGACTGGGGCATCGGCTCCCCGCTGTCCGGGTGGACCAGCAGAAGTTCTTCCTCCACTCCGACGGTACGCAGCACCGAGGACCGCCCTCCAGCCGGGCCGCGACTTGGGCGCGGCGGGGTCTTTCATCCCGAACTGCCCCGGCCCGGCCGCCCGGACACGTGACGGTGTCCTCGGCGGCCTACGGGGCGACGGGCTCCAGCCACACAGTGCCGAGCGGCGGTAGCGTCAGTCGCACAGCGCCCTCGTCGGTCAGCAGCGGCCCTCGGCTGACGACGTCCCCGCCGCCGTACCGCGCGCTGTCGGTGTTGAGGATCTCGCGCCAGACGGCGGCGGTCCCGGGCACGTTCAGCCGGTAGTCGGGACGGACCACGGGGGAGAGGTTGGACACCGCCAGCAGCGGCCGGGCCTCGGCGTCGAACCTCAGGAAGGCGAAGACGTTGTCCTCGGCCGCGTCCCCCAGGACCCACTGGAAACCCCCCGGATCGGTGTCCCGCTGCCACAGGGCGGGGTGCGTGCGGTACACGGAATTGAGATCCCGGACCAGATCCCGGACACCCCGGTGATCGGCCTCGGCGCCGTACTCCGGGTCGAGCAGCCACCAGTCGGGGCCCTGGGCCTCCGACCACTCCGCGCCCTGGGCGAACTCCTGCCCCATGAAGAGCAGCTGTTTGCCGGGATGGGCCCACATGAAGCCCAGATAGGCGCGGTGATTGGCGCGTTGCTGCCACCAGTCGCCGGGCATCTTCGACACCAGGGCCTGCTTCCCGTGCACGACTTCGTCGTGGGAGATGGGCAGCACGTAGTTCTCGCTGTACGCGTAGACCATCGAGAAGGTCATTTCGTTGTGGTGGTACTTGCGGTGGACCGGCTCGTGCCGGATGTACTCCAGCGAGTCGTGCATCCAGCCCATGTTCCACTTCAGCCCGAACCCCAGCCCGCCGCTGTCGGTCGGCCGGGTCACGCCGTCCCAGGCGGTGGACTCCTCGGCGATGGTCACCACGCCCGGCGCACGCCGGTACACGGTGGCGTTCATCTCCTGGAGGAACGCCACCGCGTCCAGGTCCTCACGCCCGCCGAACACGTTCGGTGTCCACTGCCCGGAGTCCCGCGAGTAGTCGAGGTAGAGCATCGAGGCGACCGCGTCCACCCGGAGCCCGTCGATGTGGAACTCCTCGCACCAGTACACCGCGTTGGCGACCAGGAAGTTGCGGACCTCCACCCGGCCCAGGTCGAACTCGTAGGTCCCCCAGTCCGGATGCTCGGCCCGCCGCTCGTCCCCGGGCTCGTACAGCGGGTCCCCGTCGAAGCGGGCCAGCGCCCAGTCGTCCTTGGGGAAGTGGGCCGGCACCCAGTCCATGATCACGCCGATTCCGGCCCGGTGCAGGGCGTCGATCAGGTACTTGAAGTCGTCGGGGGTGCCGAGGCGGGCCGTCGGCGCGTAGAAGCCGGTGACCTGGTAGCCCCAGGAGCCGCCGAAGGGGTGCTCGGCGACCGGCATGAACTCGACGTGGGTGAAGCCCAGGTCGTTGACGTACGCGGGGAGTTCCTCCGCCAGCTGCCGGTAGGTCGATCCCGGCCGCCAGGACGGCAGATGCACCTCGTACACCGAGAACGGGGCCTCGTGCACCGGGGTGTCGCCCCGGTGCGCCATCCACTCCGCGTCGCTCCACTCGTGGCGGGAGACCGCCACGATCGACGCGGTCGCGGGCGGCACCTCGGTACGGCGGGCCATCGGGTCGGCCTTGAGGAACCGGCCGCCGTACCGGGAGGTGATCTCGAACTTGTAGCGTGCACCCTCGCCCACACCCGGCAGGAACAGCTCCCAGACCCCGGCCGCGCCCAGCGAGCGCATCGGGTACTGCGTGCCGTCCCAGCAGGTGAAGTCCCCGGCCACCCGCACCCCTTGCGCGTTCGGCGCCCATACCGTGAACCGGGTACCGGTCACCCCTTCGTGGGTCATCGGCTCGGCACCGAGCGCCTTCCACAGCTGCTCGTGCCGTCCCTCACGGATCAGATGCAGGTCGAACTCCCCGAGCGCGGGCAGGAAGCGGTACGGGTCGTGCACCTCCTGCTCGCCGCCGTCGCCTTCGCCGTCCTCGTATGTGACGAGCAGTGTGTACGAGGGGAGTTCGGCGTACGGGAGTACGGCCGCGAAGAACCCGTCGTCCTCGGGCGTCAGGGGGATCCGTGCCCCGTCGACGAGCACGCTCACCGCACGGGCGTGCGGACGCAGCGCGCGGACGAGGGTGCCGCCGTCCACCGGGTGGGCGCCGAGCACGGCGTGCGGATCGTGGTGGGCGCCCGAGAGCAGGCGGCCGCGGTCGTCGGCGTCCAGTGGCGGGGCCGTGGAACGGGACGGGCCGGAGGGCTCGGGAAGCGAAGAGTCGCGCAGTGCCATGAGGTCAGCCTCCCCAGCGGGCGAGCCGCTCGATCGCGGCCATCGGAACGGGAAGCCAGGCCGGCCGGTGCCGGGCTTCGTACACCACTTCGTACACCGCGCGGTCCGTCTCGTGCGCGCGCAGCAACGCGTGCTTCCCGCGCGGATCCCAGCCGGCCCGGGCAGCGTAACCCGCGCAGTAGGACTCCCGGCAGCGGCGGGCCCACTCCGGGCGCCAGGGGCGGCTCTGTCGGGCCGCGTAGTCGAAGGACCGCAGCATGCCGGCCACGTCCCGCACCGGGGACTGGGTGCTGCGCCGCTCGGAGAGCGGCCGGGACGGCTCGCCCTCGAAGTCGATGACGAACCACTCGCGGTCCGCCCGCAGCACCTGCCCGAGATGCAGGTCGCCGTGGATCCGCTGCGCCTGCGGTCCCGCGTCACAGGTGGCGAGCGCGTCGAAGGCGCCCCGCAGCCGCGGCACGTAGGGCCGCAGCGCCGGCACCGCGTGCGCGGCCGCTTCCAGCCGCGCCGACATGGCCTGCGCGGTACGGCCGTGTTCGTCGTGGACGGCGGACGGGAAGGCGGCGGCGAGCGCGAGATGCACGTCCGCGGTGGCCCGGCCCAACTCGTGCGCCTCGACGGCGAAGTCGTCCCCGGCCGCGAGCGCGCGCAGCGCGAGGGTCCAGCCGTCGGCCGCGTCCGGCAGGAAGGGCTGCAGCACTCCGAGGGTCGCCGGGCTCGGCTCGGTGGTGCGGAACCAGGCCACCGGCGCGGGCACCCGTGCACAGCCCTGCGCGGCCAGCGCCCCGGGCACCTCGAGGTCCGGGTTGATGCCGGGCTGGATCCGCCGGAACACCTTCAGGATGTAGGAATCGCCGTAGACCAGCGAGGAGTTGGACTGCTCGGCGGCCAGCAGGCGGGGCGCGAGTCCACCGGGTATCCGGGTCCGCGGAGCGCTCTCGAAACGCAGCGGGCCGACCGTGCCGGGCATCCGCAGCCGGTCAAGGAGCAGTTCGGCCGCACGGGGGTCCTGCAGGGCGTCGTACACCGCGAGTCCGGCCAGCGGGCCCTCCTCGGCGCGGCCGATGTACGCCCGCTCCAGCCGGGGCGTGCGGTGCTCGCGTACGCCGAGCAGGAGCTGGTAGCAGTCACCGGACGGGGCGCTGTCCCCGCCGGGGGAGTGGTCGGCGTGGACGAGCAGATGCAGACAGCCGGGAAAGAGCTCGGTCAGGGACAGTACAGAGAGGTCCGTGACGGGCCGGTCCTTGCCCGCGAACCAGCGCTGCCGGGGCAGCCAGTCGCGCAGCAGTCCGCCGAGCGAGGCCAGCGGCCGGTCGAGGCCGGTGGCCGCCGTGCTCCGCGGGAGGTCAACGGTCTTCGTCATCGTGACGCGTCCTTTCCTCGGCTCCGCACGCTCAGCGCCGACGGCCGATGCGGGAGGCGACTCGGGCGAGCCGGAACCAGTAGAAGCCGTGCCCCGCGAGGGTGAGCAGGTAGGGCAGTTCACCGATGGCGGGGAACCGCACCCCGCCGATCAGCTCGACCGGATGCCGGCCGTCGTAGACCCGCAGATCGAGTTCGGTGGGCTGGGCGAACCGGGAGAAGTTGTGCACGCACAGGACCAGGTCGTCCTCGTACTCCCGCAGGAACGCGATCACGGCCGGGTTCGACGACTGGAGTTCGGTGTAGGACCCCAGTCCGAAGGCAGGATTCTGCTTGCGGATCTCGATCATCCGGCGCGTCCAGTGCAGCAGCGAGGACGGCGAGGACATCGACGCCTCGACGTTGGTGACCTGGTAGCCGTAGACCGGGTCCATGATGGCCGGCAGGTACAGGCGCCCCGGGTCGCAGGTCGAGAAGCCGGCGTTGCGGTCCGGCGTCCACTGCATGGGGGTGCGGACCGCGTCCCGGTCACCGAGCCAGATGTTGTCGCCCATGCCGATCTCGTC
>NZ_JBFBBR010000016.1:0-227245 GCF_040682795.1 Streptomyces sp. NPDC051105
GGCACGAGCAGCGCGCGGTACGCCGGATCATCGGTGACGAGCAACCGTACGCCGGGCAGTTCGAGGCCGGCGAGGAGAGGCAGATGAGCCCGCTCGGTGACCAGTACCGGGCACTCGGTGTGCCGGATGTCCCGCGCGAGCTCGGCCCCGCGCCGGGTCGGATTGACCCCGGCGACGGCCGCCCCGGCGAGCGCGGCGGCCCCCAGCCAGAGCGGGAACTCCGGGGTGTTGTCGAGGAGCACGCCCACATGGGGCACGGCACCGGGCGGCAGCAGATCCCGCAGCAGAGCCGCACGGGCGGCGGCACCGCCGGCCACCTCGTGATGCGTCAGCACCTGCTCCTCGAACCACAGCCCCGGCCGGTGGTCACCCCACCGGGCGGCGACGGCTTCGGCGATCGTGCTCCTGTCGGAGTCCATGACGGGGCAGGATAATTGACGTGCCGTCAGATGTGGAGGCCCGTCGCCCCCTCACGGAGTCCAGTCCACCGCCCCCGGCTCCGGCCCCGTCCCCGTGTCCGAGAAGAGGAAATGCGCCCCGATCATGAAGGCCACCGCGAACCCGATGACCACCACGAGGAACGCCACCGTGCATCCGGTCCCCACAGCCAGCCTCCCCTGCGCGGGCGGCTGCGCCGTGGCGCCCTCCGGGTTCTCCGGCAGGTAGTACACCGTGACGAAGTCACCCTCGACGACGGTGGACCGCCCGTCGCTCTCGTTGATACGGACAGTCCGGCCCTCGGCCGTGGTGAACTCGAACACATGGTGGAGCGTGGTCGTCACCGACGTGTCCCCGCTGCCGCCGCTGGTGGTCGTGTACGACCGCAGACAGCGCGCCTCGGCCGTACGGCCGTGCCGCCACGCCCGGCTGATCTGGCTCGACCGCTTCAGTGTCCTGACCATCCCGAGAACCCCGACGACGACGAAGACGCCGGGAATGATGTAGAAGAACGCGTGCAGCAGGCCCATGGCAGTCCCCCGGTTCCGAACACCGGTCCGAGCGGCCGGTGGTGGCGGGAACGTACCCCTGCGACCTTCCGCAGGTCCTCAAGCGAAGCTCAGATCAGCCGGATGTTACCCAGTCGTCGAACGACGCCGGTCAGAACGTGACGTCTGAGCAGGCGTAGAACGCGTTGCCCGTGTCGGCGATCGTCCAGACCGCCACGATCACGTGGTGACCGCTCAGCCCCGACGGCAGGGTGCCGCTGTGACTGATGGTGCTCGGCGGGCGCTGGCCGTTGTAGGGGACGGTGAGGAAGGGGGTGGTGTTGAGGTCCGAACGGGCGAGGGCGTGGTTCTGGTTCCAGCCCGACTTGGTGACGTAGTACTTGAAGTCGGTCGTGGCGTGCATCGCCGTGAACTGCCAGCGGAAGGTGTACGACTGACCGCCGGTCACCTTGGTCGTCGGCCAGGCGCCGCCCGTCGGTTTGGTCGGCGAACTGAGCTGGGCGAACCGGCTCACCCCGCCGTTGCAGATCTGGCCGTCGGCGGGACCGGCCGCCGGGAAGCCCTTCGGGCCCTCGACGCTCTGCGGCTCGTACTGGATGTCGCCGCAGTTGGTCACGGTGCCGTTGGCGCAGAGCTTCTGCCTGCTGATGGGGAGGTCGGTGTAGCCGTGCCCACTGGCGCCGCCGGTGGAGAGCGCGAAGGCTCCGGCGGTCGCCACACCGAGCACGACGGCCGAGATCTTGGTCCGTTTACGCATGCTGCCGCTCCTGGAGAACGTGGGGGAGGTTCTGTGAGCCGTGCAGGTCTAGACCAAGTCTCAGAATATTGCCATCAGTTGACCGTGTCCATATCAACGACCCATCCCTCCCGTCAGGGTGCGGAGTCGGAGCGCCCCGAGCAGAACGCCACCGTCAGGTCCCGCACCAGCACCTTGCGTTCGTAGTCGTCGAGTTCGACCAGGCCGCGCATGGTCAGCCGGGTCACCGTGTCCTCGACGGAGTCCACGACGGAGGCGAGCATCCCGGCCCGCTGCTGGGCGTCGAGCGCGGCGATCCGGCGCCGGTGCATGGCCGCGGCGACCTCCGGGGCGTACTCCACCCGGACCGGCTGCACGGAGAACACCTCCAGGCCGATCCCGGCCGCGTCCGTCGCCACCAGCCGGGTCAGCGCGTCGGTGGCCATCTCCACCGAGCCCCGCATCCGGCCCGGCACCTCCACCGGCACCCGGGCCAGCGCGGCCTCCACGCACTCGCGCAGATACGTCTCGTGGTCGTCGACACCGAGCACCGCCCGCGCGGTGTCCCGCATCCGCCACACCACCAGGACGACGACCCGCAGCGCGACCCCGTTGCCGTCCGCCGCCGGCATCTCCTCGCTGCGCCAGTGCCGCAGCCGGACGTCGACGCGGCGGCGCAGCAGCAGCGGGTTGACCCAGAGCAGACCGGTGCGCCGTACCGTCCCCCGGTAGCGGCCGAACAGGCCGAGCACCCAGGCCCGTCCGGTCGCCCCCCGCGCGAGCCCGGCGAAGCCGAACAGGCCGAGCGCGCCGGCTCCGGCGTACGCGGCCCACTGCGCCGGGCCGAGTCCCGCGCCCGCGTACGCCGGAAGGCGCAGCGCGTGCACCGCGAGCGGGGGCAGCACGCCGGCCCACCAGGAGGTGGCGAGCCCCCCGGCCATGCCGCCCAGCCCGGCGGCCACCCCGGCCGCGCCGGGCAGCACCCGGGCGGGGTGTTCCACCAGTTCGGGGTCGACGGCGGCGACGGGCCGGGGCTTGGCCGGGACCGGGCGGCGCAGCCGGGGCTGTTCGCCCGTGCCCTGCCGGCGGCCGACCACGGCGGGCCGCAGCGGGACCGACACCGGGTCGGGGTCGTCGCGGAACAGCAGATGGACGGGGATCTCGGTGGTGGCCTCGTTCTGGATCAGCCGGGGGACCGGACGGGCGGGCGGCCCGCCGTCCGGGGGGTCGTCCGATTCAGGGGTGTGTGCGGTCGTCGTACTCATGCCTGCCTCCAGCCTCCGCGCCAGATGCGTCACGTGATCGTCGGGTCGTTACAGGAACAGGCGGCGCCAGGTCTCCGGCCCCGGGTAGCCGTCGGCCGCGCCGCCGCGCCAGCCCTGGGTGCGCTGGAACGCCTCGACGGCCCTGCGGTCCGCCTCGCCCCAGGCCCGGTCCGGGCCGTCGGTGTAGAAGCGGCCGAAGCCCTTCTTGACCAGCTGCCTGCCGAGCTGGGCGACGTAGTCGTTGGTGGCGCCCGGACGGAAGTAGTTCTTGCCGGGGTAGCCCGGGACCCCGTGCGAGGCGGGGGCGGGTGTGGCCGTGGTGGCGGGCTTGATGTCCTTGCCCCTGCCGGTGGCGAGGAGTTCCCAGGTGCGCGGGCCGGGCAGGCCGTCGGCGGCGGCGCCGGTCCAGCCCTGGGCGAGCTGGAAGGCCCGGGTGGCCCGCTGGTCCGAGGTGCCCCAGAGCGGGCCCGGGCCCTTGGGGTAGTGGCCGGCGCCGCCCCGGGCGATCAGCAGCCGGCCGAGCAGGGTGACGTACTTGTTGTCGGCGCCGGGACCGAAGTAGGCCGCGCCGGGGAACGGCACCGCCGTCCTCCCGGCCTGGGCACCGGCCGCGCCCGGGTCCGCGATCAGGCCCTTGTAACGGTAGGGGACGTACTTGGCGGAGTTGCTCCAGTAGGCGTAGGGCGTGGACTGGCGGCGGGCGTGCGGGGGTGTCTGCTCGTACGCCGTGTAATAGGTCTGCGTGTAGTCCGTCCAGCCGCCGAAGATCACGACGTGCGAACCCTTCTCAGGGTTGTCCGGGTTGTGGAAGAGCAGGATGTCGCCGGGCTGGAGCTCCGCCTTGGTGATCTTCGTGCCGAACTGGTCGAGGCTGCCCGTCCACTCGTTCCCGGTCAGCCCCCAGGCCATCGAGACGTAGCCGGAGCAGTCCTGCCGGTATCCGTCCGTCCAGTAGAGGGACATGCTGTACGGCACCTGGGCGGCGACCCAGATCTTCGCCCGGTTGATGATCTCCGTACGGGTGATGGGGGGCGTGGTGACCGGGCCGTGGACGGGGGTGCCGCCGGGGCCGTGCAGGGGGGACTTGGCACCCTGCGGGGTGTCAGGCTCGCCGTCCGCGGGGACGGCGGGCCGGTGGGGGGCGGGCGGGGTGCTGTGAGCGGCGGCCGTCGGGGCGCTCGCGGCGAGGGCGGCGGACGCGGCGGCGGCCACGACCAGGACGCCCCGGGCGGCCGGGTGCCCGCCGAAACGCCCGGGCAGCGGGTACGGGCCGACCCGCCGCCAGTGGACGCAGCCGGGGCATTCGCAGTCGTTCGCGGGGTCGAATTCCTCGAATACCGGGGCCGGCATGCGATTCCCCTCACACTTCGGGTTGATATGTCCGGGACTGTGCACATTGATCAGTTTCCCAACTGTCGCCCGGGTGCGCATGCTGACGGTCCGAATGATGTACAGCAGGGGGTGGACGGGGGTCCCCCCGGTGGCCGCCGGTCGGAAGCACCGCCCTCCGTCGGGTAGAGTTCTCGCTGTCGGCACGCGCCGCTAGCTCAGTTGGTTAGAGCAGCTGACTCTTAATCAGCGGGTCCGGGGTTCGAGTCCCTGGCGGCGCACAGACACCCGGAAGGCCCTCCGCAGCAGCGGGGGGCCTTCTGGCGTACGCCCCACCGGCCACGCGCGGCCGCTTCGGCATCACGCGCCCCTTTATGTCAATCACCGACACGGTCGATCCACATAATCACCACAGGTTCCACAATGAACACCTATGCCCGGTAAACACCGCGTTTCGCTCTTGCGATCATGCTCGGCACCGTAGAACCCTGGATGTCCAAAGTCCTGATGAATCGGGGCACTTGGGGGGTAGGTAACCGGTTGCCAGATCTGCGGGGTGAGGGGCCCCGGTCATGAATCGATGCCGAGGGGGGCATCATGCAACCGGACGGTCACGGTCCGTGTCCATATCTGTGGAACGACTGTGCCCCGCCATTGACGCGCCCGGCCTGATCGAGGGGGATCCGACCGGGCGGTGGGACCGACAGACACGCGCCGATCTGCGCGTGTGGGGGGATGACTCATGACGTCGACGCCGACGGGCGCCCGGCAGGAGCAGGAACACGACCCGTCACAGACATACGACCCGTCACAGACCACACAGCTCCGCGTACCCGCACACCGAAGCACCACCGGCGCCCTGCGCCGGATCAAGAAGACACTCCCGAGATACGACTACGAGCACTACAGCAGGCTCGCGGGCCCCCTCACCCAGCCCGATCCGGGAAAACCGTACAAGGTGCAGTACCGCTCGCTGCTCTCCCAGGAACCGCACCGCCTGCGCGCCGCCCTGATGCTGGGCGCGGCCCCGCTGCTCTCGCTGGTGCTGCTGACCTGGCTGCTGCAGCCCGAACACTGGACCCAACGCGACTACCCGGCCTACGACTTCCTGCCGGCCCTCGACATCGTGATGCTGGTGTCGATCGGCCTGATCGAGTTCTTCCGCTGCATGAACGTGCTGTCCAACGCGCACGCCACCCTGGTGGCCCGCGACCCGGTCCCGGTGGTCCCGGAGACCGGCACCCGGGTCGCGTTCATCACCACGTTCGTACCCGGCAAGGAACCCCTCGACATGGTCACCCGGACCCTGGAGGCGGCGGTCCGGCTGCGCCATCGCGGCCTGCTGCACATCTGGCTGCTCGACGAGGGCGACGATCCGGAGGTGAAACAGGTCTGCGCGCGCCTGGGCGTGCACCACTTCACCCGCAAGGGCGTCGAGAAGTGGAACCAGCCCAAGGGCCCGCACCGCGCCAAGACCAAGCACGGCAACTACAACGCCTGGCTGGAGGCGCACGGCGACGAGTACGACTTCTTCGCCTCCGTCGACACCGACCACGTGCCGCTGCCCAACTACCTGGAACGGATGCTGGGTTACTTCCGTGACCCGGACGTGGGCTTCGTCATCGGCCCGCAGGTGTACGGCAACTACGACAACCCCATCACCAAGGCCGCCGAATCCCAGCAGTTCCTCTTCCACGCCCTGATCCAGCGCGCCGGCAACCGCTACGGCGCCCCCATGTTCGTCGGCACGTCCAACGCCGTACGCATCAGGGCGATCAAACAGATCGGCGGCCTGTACGACTCGATCACCGAGGACATGGCGACCGGCTTCGAGATCCACCGGACGAGGAATCCGGCCACGGGGCGGAAGTGGCGCTCGGTGTACACCCCGGACGTACTCGCGGTCGGCGAGGGCCCCAACGCCTGGACCGACTTCTTCACCCAGCAGCTGCGCTGGTCCCGGGGGACCTACGAGACGATCCTCAAGCAGTACTGGAGGGGCCTGTTCACGCTGTCGCCGGGCAAGTTCTTCAACTACACGATGATGATCATCTTCTACCCGATGTCCGCCCTCAACTGGATCCTCGCGGCCCTGAGCTGCGCGCTGTTCCTGGGCCTGGGCGCCTCGGGAGTGAACATCGACCCCACCGTGTGGCTGATGCTCTACGGCAACGCCTCCGCGCTCCAGATCGGCCTGTACATATGGAACCGGCGGCACAACGTCTCCCCGCACGAACCGGAGGGCTCCGGCGGTGTGGCCGGCATGGTGATGTCCGCGCTGTCCGCGCCGATCTACGCCCGCTCGCTGATGGACGCCGTATTGCGCCGCAAGAGCAAGTTCGTGGTCACGCCCAAGGGCGAGTCGGCCAGCCCGGACACGTTGTTCGGCACGTTCCGGATCCACTGGTTCTTCATCCTGGTCTTCGCCGGCTCGCTCGCCGCCGGCTTCGTCGGCGGCCACTCGCACCCGGCGATGCTCACCTGGGCGACGCTGGCGCTGCTCATCACGGCGGCCCCGATCCTCGCCTGGCAGTACTCGCTGCGCAAGGAGAGCAGGACGCCCGCAGTCGCCGCCGAGCCGGAGGACGCGGTGCCGCCCGGCTACACCCGCGCGGCACACGCCCCGCAGCAGCGGCCCAGCTGGACGCCGGCGGGCGGCGGCGGGAACCCGGAGGACACCATGCGGATCGCGCTCGGCGGACCGGGGGGACGTAAGGAATGAACGACAGTGCCGGCGGCCGCCGGGCTCGTCGTCTCGCGATCGGCACGGCGGTGGTTCTCGCCCTGGCCGGGATGAACGGGCCGTGGGTGTACCGCTTCGGGACCGAGGAATACCACCAGTACAAGATCAACAGACCGGAGTACAAGGCCGAGAACGGCCACTGGGACGTCGTCGAGTTCCCGAAGGAGTACCGCCAGGACACCATCCACGCGGTACTCCTGCACACCGGAAAAGTGCTGCTGGTCGCGGGCTCGGGCAACAACCAGGACAACTTCGACGCGAAGATCTACGACAGCCGGATCTGGGACCCGGTCAAGGGCACCGTCAAGAAGGTGCCCACCCCCGCCGACCTGTTCTGCACCGGGCACACCCAGCTCGCCGACGGCAACATCCTCATCGCCGGCGGCACCAAGCAGTACGAGAAGCTCAAGGGCGACGTCAAGAAGGCCGGCGGCGTCATGATCCTCTACAACGAGAACCCCGACAAGCCGATGACCCTGCCCAAGGGCACCCGGTTCACCGGCAAGGGGAACGGCAAGACGTTCCTGTCCGACGACTCGGTGCTGATCCCGCGCGCGACCAAGGTCTTCGACAAGAAGACCGGCGCGTTCCTGCGGAACAACCCCGGTTACGCGCGGGTCGTCGTCGCGGCGCCGAAGGAGGGCACCCAGTACGAGACCGGCACCCAGGACAACTACAGCATCGAGGGACTGACCGGCGCCGACGCCCGCAACACCTACGGCATCGCCAACAAACTCGGCATGGACAAGCGGGACTTCGAAGGCATCAAGAACGCCTACGAATTCGATCCGGTCGCCGAGAAGTACATCAAGGTCGACCCGATGAACGAGGCCCGCTGGTATCCGACGCTCACCACGCTGTCGGACGGGAAGATCCTCAGCGTCTCGGGACTCGACGACATCGGGCAGCTGGTGCCGGGCAAGAACGAGGTGTTCGACCCGGCGACGAAGAAGTGGACGTACACCAGGTACAAGCGCCAGTTCCCGACCTATCCCGCGCTGTTCCTGCTGCAGAACGGCAAGCTCTTCTACTCCGGTTCCAACGCCGGGTACGGGCCGGACAACGTCGGGCGTGACCCCGGGATCTGGGACGTCGACACCAACCGGTTCACCAGACTGTCCGGGCTCAGCGACCCGAACATGCTGGAGACGTCCGGGACCGTGCTGCTGCCCCCGGCGCAGGACGAGAAGTACCTGGTCGTCGGCGGCGGTGGGGTCGGCGAGTCCAAGCTGTCCACGAACAGGACGCGGCTGATCGACCTGAAGGACGCCGAGCCGACGTTCGTGGACGGGCCCACCCTGGAGAAGGGGACGCGATATCCGCAGATCTCGGTGCTGCCGGACGACTCCGTGCTGGTGTCGGGCGGCTCCGAGGACTACCGGGGACGCGGCGACACCGACATCCGGCAGGCCCGCATCTACGACACCGCCACGAACTCCTTCAGGAAGGTGGCCGATCCGCTGGTGGGGCGGGACTACCACTCCGGGTCGATCCTGCTGCCCGACGGCCGGGTCATGTTCTTCGGGTCCAACCCGCTGTACGCGGACAAGGCCAACACCAAGCCGGGAGTCTTCGAGCAGCGGATCGAGATCTACACGCCGCCGTATCTCTACCGGGACTCCCGGCCGTCCCTGAGCGGCGGGCCGGCGGCCATCGCCCGGGGCGGGTCGGGGACGTTCACGTCCCGGCACGCTTCGACCATCAAGAAGGTGCGGTTGATCCGGCCGAGTGCGACCACGCATGTGACGGATGTGGACCAGCGGTCCGTCGCGCTGGACTTCACGACGTCGGGGGACCGGATCACGGTGACGGTACCGAAGAACCGGAACCTGGTGCCGTCGGGGTGGTACATGGTGTTCGTGGACGACGATCAGGGAACGCCGAGTGAGGCTCGGTGGGTGAAGGTGCCCTAGCTTTTTGTGCCGTGGCGCTCCCGCACGCGATTCTTCTGCGTGCGGGAGCGTTGCGGCGGGTCGCGGCCACCCGGCGGAGCCGCATAGGGACAGCGGCCCCGCACCCCTAGGGGGTTGACGCCTGCGCCAGTTTCAAGGCATAGGTCGGCCACCAGTTGCCCGCCTGGGGGCCGCCCTTGCAGGTGCCGTCCGACTCCCCCGGGCGCTTGACCCACAGGTACGCGTCGACCAGGGCGTCCGCCGTCTTCTTCGTCGGCGTCTCCCCCAGGGCCCGGCCCGGCGGGTTGCACCATCGCTCCTCCGGGTCGCCCCCCGCGTACGGGCCGTTGCCGTTTCTGCTGGTGTCGACGACGAAGTGCTTGTCGCCCACCTTCTCGGAGAGTTGCTTGCCGTAGGTGATGGAGTCCTGGGTGGAGTAGAAGTTGGAGACGTTGACCGCGAAGCCGTCCGCCTCGGTGACGCCCGCCTGTCGGAGGGGCTGGTAGATCTGGTCGGGGTGTCCCCAGCCGGCGTTCCCGGCGTCCAGGTAGACCTTCGTGTTCTTCAGGGTCCTGAGCTTGGTGATCGCGTCGCGCAGCAGGTCGTAGCGTTCCTCGGCGAACCGGGCCTGGGTGCAGCCGTCGACGAGGTGCAGTACGGCGTCCGGTTCCAGGATCACCGTGGCGGGGCGGTCCTGGATGCCCCGGGCGACCCCGTCGATCCACGCCCGGTACGCGTCGCCGTCGGCCGCGCCGCCCTGGCTGTACTGGCCGCAGTCGCGGTGCGGGATGTTGTAGAGGACCAGCAGGGCCGTACGGTCGGACTTCTGCGCGGCCTCGGTGAAACCGCGTGCCTCCTGCTCCGGGTTCTCCGGGCCGATCCACTCACCGGTCGGCTGCTGCGCTATCTTGCGGATCTGCTCGGCGTCGGTGTCCTTGCCGGCCTTCGCGTAGGCCTTCACCTGGCGGGCCGCGTTGGAGTCGGGGTTCACCCAGAACGGGTCCGCCTGACTGGGCTGTTGGGTGATCGCCGCGCCCGGATCCGCGGTGTCCGGCCGGTCGTCGCCGCCTCCGCCCGAGGAGCAGCCGGCGAGCAGCAGCGCCGCTCCCAGTGCCCACGTCCAGGCCGGCGGCCGGGCCCCCCTGCTGTCGTACATCCAATTCCCCCCTGGGTGCACTTGGCCAGGCGTCAATCGTGACATACCCACCGCACTCGCCACGAGATCGCCCGGCCTTGTCGGTGAGCTGTTACAGCCCGGGGTGACGGCGCGGAGGAGGCCGGGCGTCGCGAGCCGGTGAACCTTTCCGGTCGCAGCACTAGAGTCGCTCGGGGCGGCCCGGCCCCCGGCCGTGCCTTCCCAGCCTCCCGCGCCCGCCGCCGGGTTACTCCCGCAGCCCGGGCGCGCGCGGTCGAGGACCGGCCCGGCCGATGGTCTCAGGGGAGCGGACCGTCGACCGGGCCAGGTGCGTCCGGTACGGCTTCTATACGGCGGTTCCGGTGAGGTACGCGGAGACGACCACGTTCGCCGTGTAGCTGTGGGTGGTCCGGTCGAAGGCGCCGCCGCAGGTGATCAGCCGGAGTTCGGCGCGGCCCGACTCGCGGGTGCCGTAGGCCTGGTGGGCGTCGAAGTGGTCGCGGGGCAGAACCTGTACGTCGTCGATGGTGAACTCGGCGACCGTGCCGTCGGCGCGGACCACGCGGATCGTCTCGCCGGGGTGCAGGGCGCTGATCTTGTAGAAGACCGCGGGCCGGGTCTCGGTGTCGACGTGCCCGACCAGGATCGCGGTGCCGGCGGCTCCCGGTTCGGTCCCGGAGCCGTACCAGCCGACCACGCCGGGCTGGTCGAAGGGCGGTGGGTCGATCCCGCCGTTGCCGTCGAGGCCGCGGGCGACCACGGGGGCCTGTACGCCCAGGTCCGGGATGTCGATGCGCTCGGGCGGGGCCGAGCGCAACGGCCTGGCGGCGGGCGGGAGTTCGGCGCCGACGGGGCGGCCGACGGCGGCCACGTCACCCGTGGTGGGGCCGGATATGCCGTCGGGTACCTCGGTCACCCCGCGGCCCCACAGCCACAGCCCGAGCAGCAGGATCGCCCAGGCCACGCCAGTCAGCAGCCGCCCGGTGCCGGCGGATCGTTCGGTGTCGTCGGACATCGTCGTGCTGTCTCCTCAGCGTGAGCCGCGGTTCCGCCGGGCGCCGAGCAGCCCGACGGCGGCCGCGGCGAATCCGGCGAGGACGAGACCGGTGACCGCCTGCGCGGTGTCGGGACCGGTCGAGCGGGGCTCGACCGAGGCGAGCGGGGCGGTGCCGCCGCCGCCCGCGTGCACGGGCGCGACCGGGGTGGCGGGCAGGACGCCGGATCCGTCCGGCCGCCCGGCCTGCGACTGCGCGAGCGGCGACTGTCCTACGACGGTGACGGTGCCGCCGACGACGGCGCCGGCACAGGTGACCTTCACGTCGTAGGTGCCGGCGCCGATGGTGGAGCGGACCTGGCTCTGGCCGGTCAGGGTGCCGTCGTAGCCGCTGAGGCGGGTGTCCGAGACGAAGGCCTCCGAGGAGGCGGCGCCGGTCGTGCCGGAGCAACCGCTCACCCGCAGCGCCACGACCGAGCCCGGAGCCGGGGAGGCCGGGGTCACGGTGACTCCCTGGCCGTCCGCCGCGTGGGCGGCCGCCGGGGAGAGGCCGGCCGCGCAGGCCAGCAGTCCGGTACAGAGAGTGAGGCGAAGTGAGCCCATCGTGAACCTCCAGATATCTGGAGGCTCCCCCGCACCGGGCGCCCCCGCATCCTCGGGGGGCGCCTTGTTGCTCCGTACGAGTGAGATCAGGTTTGGTGCCCGGCCGGTCGGACGCGGCTCGGACGGCGGTTCAGATCCGGTCGACGAGGTCCGCGATCGAGTCCACGACCTGGGAGGGACGGAACGGGTAGCGGTCGACGTCGTCCGGCTGGGTCACGCCGGACAGCACCAGGAAGGTGCGCATCCCGGCCTCCAGGCCCGCGAGGACGTCGGTGTCCATCCGGTCGCCGATCATCGCGGAGGTCTCCGAGTGGCCTCCGATCGCGTTCAGCCCGGCCCGCATCATCAGCGGGTTGGGCTTGCCGACGAAGTACGGCTCCTTGCCGGTCGCGGCGGTGATCAGCGCGGCGACCGAGCCGGTCGCGGGCAGGTCGCCCTCGACGGACGGGCCGACGTTGTCGGGGTTGGTGGCGATGAACCGGGCGCCGCCGTTGATCAGGCGCACGGCCTTGGTGAGCGCCTCGAAGGAGTAGGTGCGGGTCTCGCCGAGGATCACGAAGTCGGGTTCGTGGTCGGTGAGGATGTACCCGATGTCGTGCAGCGCGGTGGTCAGGCCGGCCTCGCCGATGACATAGGCGCTGCCGCCGGGCCGCTGGTCGTCCAGGAACTGGGCGGTGGCCAGGGCCGAGGTCCAGATGTTGTCGACCGGCACGTCCAGGCCCATCCGGCGCAGCCGTGCGTGCAGGTCACGGGCGGTGTAGATGGAGTTGTTGGTGAGGACCAGGAAGGGCTTCTCGGACTCCCGCAGCTTCTTCAGGAAGGCGTCCGCTCCGGGGATGGGCACGCCCTCGTGGATGAGAACCCCGTCCATGTCGGTGAGCCATGACTCGATGGGCTTGCGGTCTGCCATGTGGTGCGTCTCCTGGCGTGCGGATGGCGTACATGCGGTCATGCGTGAGCGGGGGCGCCGGAACCACGGCGTACCGACGCCCCCAGCCTAGTCAGGACGGCGGACTTAGGCGCCTGGCTCTGCTTCGAGGACGAGGCAGGTCAGGGCCTGAGGCCGCCCAAAGGCCGCACCTGGGACCGCCGAGACCGCACCCCGCTCGTGAAGGTCACCGCCGCGGGCACCAAACGGATCTCGATGGCGGCGTTGATCTGCACCAAGGCCGGCCACCGGCCACGGCTGATCTACCGCATCCACCTCGACCGCGGCCCCGCCGAAGACCGACGCAAGGGCTTCGCCGAGACCGACTAGGCCTCGACCTACAACCGCCGCATCCCCAGGCGTTAAAGATCTAGAGGGCGCTAGGGGGCAGCAAGTGCGGGGCGCGGTTGCCGAGGATGCCGAAGATCAGCAACTTCGCCAGGCCGCGCAGTTCCGCCAGGAAGGCGACATCGACTTGGCCCTCCCTGGCCCAGATGCCGGCGAGGGACTCGGCGCAGGCCTGAGCCAGGTCGCTGTTGAAGTCGCCGTCCCGGACGGCCCGGATCAAGGCCGCCTCGACGAACGGACCAGAGAGGAACTCCAGAGCCCACGCCGCTTCCTCCTGCTCGTCCTCGCGCGCCGTGGGGTCTTCGAGGAGGTGTACGAGCAGAACCGCGCGCTCCTCGTCCGGGATCTCCGGATCGCTCCACACCGGGCCCGGCGACGAGACCGCTGCCGAGTCCTCTTCCCCACTGCGGTGCCGCTCCTTCCTGAGCAGCCTTGCCAGCCAGTTCCTCATCTGGAACAGATCCTCGATCCCGTCCACAATTGCCCTCGCCGATCCCGCTGCCGACCACACCCCGACCTGCCCGCCGAAGGAGCCGGCCCTGGCGCCGTAGCTCGCGCTCGCAAGCCGGCCCGCCGGGCTCGCCCCGTCGTGCACGGCCGTCTGCGTGCGCTGGGCCGCTCGGCGGCGTCGCCACATCGTAGATGTCGTACGCGACAGCTGTGGCGAGCAGCAGCCTGCCACCGATGGCGGTCGGCCTTGCCAAATCGATGGCTCCGCGGCGCCCACGGCCCGTCCAAGGGGATGTGCGCCTTCGTAACCCCAGCCGTTGAAGATCTCTAGCTCGCGCGGCGCCTGCCGGATGGTCTCGCGGGCGACGCCATGCGCCTCCGACAGGTCGCGCTCGGTGGGGATGGCGTCGCCCTCCCCCAGATCGCCGACGAGATGATCGATCCGCGCCCCCTTGCGTGGACTACCCGAGCGACCAGGCCCCCGGCGCCCCGTCCGCTCCGGCATCCCGGAGCACGGCACCGCGTCCCGAAGTACTACGCGGTGAAGTGGTCGCAGACGGCGCCTTCGTCGTCAGGCAGGGGGCCCCAGGCGGGGGTCATCGTGCATCGGGCATCGGGCATCGTGCAGGGGTCACCGGGCAGGGGGCATCGGGCAGGGGCCGTGGGACATCGCTCACCGCTGTCTGCGGGCCAGCAGGAACACGCTGCCGCCTACGACGAGCAGGGCGACGGTGGCCGCGAGCAGCCCGTGGGCCAGGCCGAGGCCGGTGCCGGCCAGTTCGCGGGCGCGTTCGCCGGCCTCCTCGGCCGCTTCGGCGAAGGGCAGGGCGCTGCCCGGGGAGGCGGTGGGGGTGCCCCCGGGGGTCGCACCCGGGCTGGCGTCGGGGCTGGTGCCGGGGCTGGGATCCGGGCCGGTCCCCGCCGAGGCCCCCGGGGAGGCCTCCGGGGAGATCCCCGGGCCGACCTCCGCGCCGATGGAGGGGACGGCGGGGGCGGCGCTCGCGGGCGGCGGTTCGCCGCCGATGCCGAAGCGGTAGTCGTCCGACTCCCCCACCCAGTCGCCGTCCGACCCCCGCCGCTGTACGACGGCCGCGTTGGCCGTGACCGCGTTCGGTACGGCGTCGGAGGTGACGGCGAGTCTGACCTTCACCGAGACGGTCGCCCCGGGCGCCACGGTGAGCCCCGGGAAGCCGTCCCCGTCGAACACGCCGACCAGCTCGGACTCGTCGGTCTCGGTCAGGGGGACCGGGCGGGTGCGCGGGCCGTCGTAGAACTCCAGCTCGGTCTGGGACGGCTTGAGGGCCCGTTTGTCGTCGACGAGGACGACGATCGGGTGGATGTCGGTGCAGGTGCGGCCGGTGGTGTTGGTGAGGTCCAGGTACCAGGTGCCGTAACCGCCGCCGGGCTCGTAGGACGAGGGGCCGTCGTGGATGCGGGTGGCGAGGGGGAAGCCCTGCTCGTCGGCGCCCGCGCAGGACGCGTCGGCGGGGGCGGTGGTCTCCGACGACGACAAGGGCGCGGCGGTCGCCGACGGCACGGGGGCGAGAACGGCGGCTGCGGCCACGCAGAGGGACAGGGACGTGCTCAGTCGCATGATCATGTGATCATGCCGGGCACCGCCGGGACCGGTCCGGTGCCACTCCGCCAGGGCACACCAACTCCGCTCGATCAGCCCCCTGCGCCCCGCCTCCCCCTGCGCCCTGCGCCCTGGGCCCCTGCCGTCAGCCGTCCGCCGTCAGCAGGTCGTCGTCCGCCGTCACCCGTCAGCGGTTCGCCGTCCGCCGTCCGCCGTCAGCAGTTCGCCGTGCGCCGTTCGCGGTCCGCCGTCAGCCCTCAGCCGTCCGCGCGGCCGAACAGCGGGGCGAGCAGCAGCTGGGCCGCGCCCTCCGCGACCCGCCGGTCACTGCCAGGGGCGAGCCGGACGGGGACGGCCGTACCGAGGCTGCCCTCCCGGCGGGCGCGGGCGTCGAGGACGGCGGCGACGCCGCGGACGAAGGTCTCCGGGGCGGCCGCGATCGTCCGGCCGCCGAGCAGCACGAGGTCGATGTCGAGCAGCGCGGCCAGGTTCGCGGCCCCGGCGCCCAGCACCCGCGCCGCCTCGTCCGGGTCCGCGCGGCCCACCGCCGCCAGGCACAGCGCCTCGATGCAGCCCCGGTTGCCGCAGTGGCACGGCGGTCCGTCCAGCTGGATGACCTGGTGCCCGAACTCCCCCGCCCCGGTCCGCGCCCCCCGGTGCACGCTGTCGCCGATCACCAGTCCGGCGCCGAGCCCCGTACCGAGGTGCAGGTAGGCGAAGGAGCCGCCCTCGCCGCCGACGGCGAGTCCGAGGGCGGCCGCGTTGCTGTCCTTGTCGACGACGACCGGCACCTCGAGCCGCTCCGCGAGCGCGTCCCGCAGCGGGAAGCCGTCCCACTCGGGGAACCCGGTGACCCGGTGCAGCACCCCGTGGATGTGGTCGAGCGGCCCGGGCGCCGCGACCCCGACCCCGAGGACCTCCTCCGGCACCTCCTGGCGCAGCTCGCCGACCAGCTCCGCGGCGGCCCCCAGCACGGCCGCCGCCCCGGCCCCCAGGTCCAGCTCCCCCTGCCGTTCGCCGACGACCCTGCCGTCGAGGTCGACCAGTACGGCACGCAGCTCGTCCCGGTCGAGCTGCAGCCCGACCGCGTGCCCGGCCTCCGGCACCAGGCGCAGTACGGTGGCCGGCTTGCCCCCCGTGGACGCGCGCCGCCCGGCCTCCGCCGCGAGGCCCTCCTCGCGCAGCCGGGCGGTGATCTTGCTGACCGCCTGCGGGGTGAGCCCGGTCCGCTCGGCCAGTTCGAGCCGGCTGATGCCGTCCTCCCCCGCCGTGCGCAGCAAGTCCAGCACCAGCGCGGTGTTGTGACTGCGCACGGCCAGCAGATTGGCTCCGGCCGCACCCCGTCCGCTCCTCGTCCTGTTCACGCCACCCATTCTCCTCACCGCTTGCGCTTTAGCAACAGCGTTGCCAAAGTAGGAGGCATGACTGCTGCCACTCCCCTCCGCGTCGGCCTCATCGGCTACGGCCTCGCCGGCTCCGTCTTCCACGCCCCCTTGATCGCCGCCGCCGAGGGCCTCGCCCTGGACACGGTGGTCACCTCGAACCCCGAGCGGCAGGCGCAGGCGAAGGCCGAGTTCCCCGAGGTCCGGACGGTCGCCAGTCCCGACGAGCTGTTCGACCGGTCCGGCGACCTCGACCTGATCGTCATCGCCTCCCCGAACAAGACGCATGTCCCGCTGGCGACGACCGCGCTCAAGGCGGGCCTGCCGGTCGTGGTCGACAAGCCGGTGGCCGGCACCGCGGCCGAGGCCCGCGAACTGGCCGCCCTGGCCGAGGAGCGGGGCCTGCTGCTCTCGGTCTTCCAGAACCGCCGCTGGGACAACGACTTCCTCACCCTGCGCAGCCTCCTAGAGCAGGGCGAACTCGGCGACCCCTGGCGCTTCGAGTCCCGCTTCGAACGCTGGCGCCCGCAGCCCAAGGGCGGCTGGCGCGAGTCCGGCGACCCGGCAGAGATCGGAGGTCTCCTCTATGACCTCGGCAGCCACGTCGTCGACCAGGCCCTGGTCCTCTTCGGGCCGGCCACCGAGGTGTACGCCGAGTCGGTGATCCGCCGGGACGGCGCCGAGACGGACGACGACACCTTCATCGCCGTCACCCACGCGAGCGGCGTCCGCTCCCACCTCTACGCCTCGGCGACGGCGGCCCAGCTCGGCCCGCGGTTCCGGGTGCTGGGCTCGAAGGCGGGTTACGTCAAGTACGGCCTGGACCCGCAGGAGGCGGCGCTGCGCGAGGGCGAGCGGCCGGGCCCCGGATGGGGTGTCGAGCCGGAGTCCCTGTACGGCAGGATCGGCGCCGGGGAGTCCCCGGTGACCGGCGGCGGCCGGGCCGTTCCCACCCTCCCCGGCGACTACCCCGCGTACTACGCGGCCGTGGCCGAGGCCCTTCGGGGCACAGGCCCCAACCCGGTGACCGCGCTGGAGGCGGCCGCCGCCCTGGACGTACTGGAAGCAGCCCGCCGCTCGGCGCGAGACAAGGTGACGGTGACCCTCTGATGCACCACCCGCAGATCACTCCCCGGTCCACCCCCGAACTCACCCCGTCGGTGGAGGAGCTGGAGAAGCAGGAACGCCTCCTGGTCTTCCGGCAGTTCACCTACGACGACGCGTGGGCCCTCGGCTCCCTGCTGGTGGCGATGGCACGAGAGCGGCAGGCCCCGGTGGCCATCGACATCCACCGCGCCGGCCAGCAGCTCTTCCACGCGGCCCTGCCCGGCTCGACCCCCGACAACGACGCCTGGATCACCCGCAAGCGCCGGGTGGTGGAGCGGTACGGCTCCGCGTCCTACCTGGTGGGAGCCCGCTTCCGGGCGAAGGGCTCGACGTTCGAGGAGTCCTCCCGCCTGGACCCGGACGAGTTCGCGGCCCACGGCGGCTCCTTCCCGATCACCGTGGAGAACGTGGGGGTGATCGGGTCGGTAACGGTCTCCGGCCTGCCCCAACTCCAGGACCACCGCTTCGTGGTGGAGGCGCTGGAGCGATTTCTGGAGGCGTAGCCGACAAGAAAGGGGCGCGGGGCTGCGTCCGACATGCGGCTGCCGCCGCGTGGGCGCGAGCAACCACGACGAAGCCGCACCCGCCCGCGCAGAGCGCCCCTCGCCCCTTAGGCGTCTTTGAACTCTTGGCGCTGACGACCAAGCCCGCTGATCTCCAGCTCCACCACGTCCCCGCCCCGCAGGAACGGCTTCGGCTCGGGTGCCCCCAGCGCAACCCCCGCCGGGGTCCCCGTGTTGATGACGTCCCCGGGGTAGAGGACCATGAACTGGCTGACGTACCGGACGACTTCCGCGACCGAGAAGATCTGCTCGCCGGTGGTCCCGTCCTGCTTCAGCTCCCCGTTGACCCAGAGCTTCAGCGACAGTTCCTGCGGATCCCCGACCTCGTCCGCCGTGACCAGCCACGGCCCGAGCGGGTTGAACGTCTCGCAGTTCTTCCCCTTGTCCCAGGTCCCGCCCCGCTCGATCTGGAACTCCCGCTCGGACACGTCGTGCGCGACGGCGTATCCGGCGACGTACGCCAGCGGATCCTCGTCGTCGGCCAGGTAACGCGCCGTACGTCCGATGACGACCGCCAGCTCCACCTCCCAGTCGGTCTTCACGGACCCGCGAGGGACCAGCACCGTGTCGTTCGGCCCCACGACCGTGTCCGCGGCCTTGAAGAAGATGACCGGCTCGGCCGGCGGCTCGGCGCCCGTCTCGCGGGCGTGGTCGTGGTAGTTGAGCCCGATGCACACGATCTTGCCGATCCGCCCCAGCGGCGGCCCGATCCGCAGGCCGGTCGCGTCGAGCGCGGGCAGCTCCCCGGCCTCAGCCGCGGCGCGGACCCGGCCGAGCGCGGCCTCGTCGGCGAGCAGGGCCCCGTCGATGTCGTCGACGATCCCCGACAGGTCCCGCAGGACCCCCTCGGCGTCGAGCAGCGCGGGCCGCTCCGCCCCCGCCGTACCGACTCGCAGCAGCTTCATGGTCGTCACCATCTCCCTTGATAGCGGGCGCCCGGCCGATGGGTGCAGCCATCGGAGGACTGGTCGATCCTCCAAGAAGACCTTGCAGCGGGCAATACCCTGTTCACGTACTGGACCGTACGCCCGCCCTCATCGATACAGCGCGGCACGCTCGACGGCACTCCACGTCGTACTGGTCCGGGTGATGGTGGGACGGCATGACGACCCGCGCGTGGTCACCCGGAACGGGGTCTCGGGTGCCTTACGCGGTGGTCGCCGGGAGGGCGTGTCCGGGGGCTCGGGGTCGGCTGCGGCCCTCGGCGTCCGGGTCGCGCCGCGGCAGGAAGGCGGTACGCCGGGCCCGGTCGCGGATCGCCGTACGGACCCGGGTGGGCGGCACGGCGGGCGCGGAGCGGGCGGCGAGGACGCAGGAGACCGCGAGGGCCGAGCCGACGGCGGCGGTCGCGGCGAGCGCGACGGTGGTGAAGAGGCTGCCGGACCCTGTTGTCACTGCCGTTTATACATGATCGGTTTCCAGCGGCTCCAGAAGCCTCTTGGGCTTCAGGAGCGCCCGGCTGACCGGATCCGCCGGGTCGGGGTCGAGTCCCGGTCCCGGCGTAATAAGAACGTCGGCGACGGGCACGACGGTTCCGCAGGCGGGACATTCGCCGTACGGGCCGAGTTCGGTGCCGCAGTCCACGTGCCGGAAGTAGCGCAGCCGGCGGTCCATGAGCTGTTCGCGTCCCCAGACGGCGAGGGCGCGCAGCGCGGGGAAGAGCGCGATCCCGCGGTCGGTGATGACGTACTCCTCCCGGGGCGGCGACTCCTGATACCGGCGCTTCTCCAGGATCCCCTCCTCGGTGAGCGTCTTGAGGCGGGCCGACAGGACGGCGCGCGGGATGCCGAGGTGGACGAGGAAGTCGTTGTAGCGCCGGACGCCGTAGAGCGCGTCGCGGACGACGAGCAGCGTCCAGCGCTCGCCGACGACCTCCAGCGCGCGGGCGATCGAGCACTCCTGCGTCACATAGTCCTTGCCCAGTGCCATAGGACCACCTTAGTCAGTTTCCCAGCCTTGGGTTCAATGAACGAACCAATGATGCTACGGTACCGCCATGGCTGAGTTCAATGAACGAACCCTTACGGGGGTCGAAGCACCGAGTGCCCGACACAAGCACGCGGCACCCCACCCCGACACGACGCCCCACGGCCGCGCCACCCTGGCCCTGACCAGTGCGGCCACCGCCGTGAGCCTGATGACGTACACCGCGCCCGTGGTCACCCTCCGCGACACCGCGGCCGACCTGCACACCCCGCTCTCCGCCCAGGCCTGGCTGATCAACGGCACCCCGCTCGGCCTGGCCGCCCTCCTCCTGGTGGCCGGCAGCCTCGCCGACGACTTCGGCCGCCGCCGGATCTTCCTGCTCGGCACGCTGACGCTGGGCGTCACCACCGCCCTCGGCGCGTTGACCGACTCCACCTGGCTGTTCACGCTGGCCCGTGTCGCCCAGGGCGCGGCCAGTGCGGCGATCCTGGCGAGCAGCCTCGGCCTGCTGGTGCACGCCTTCCCGAGCCCACGCGGCCGGCTGCACGCGACGGGCGTGTGGGGCGCCTTCGTCAGCGGCGGTATCGCGACCGGCCCGTTGCTGGCGGCCTTGCTGCCCAACTGGCGGGTGGCCTACGCCGTCCTGGCCGCGGCGACGCTGCTGGTGGCGGCCCTGTCACCACGGGCGCTCACCGAATCCCGCTCCCCGAGGGGCGGCCGCCCCGACATCCTGGGCGCCCTCACCTTCGGCCTGGCACTGGTCTCCCTGGTGGCCGCGCTCACCCTGGGCCGTGACGGCTGGCTGCGGTCCGAGGTGGGCCTGCTGTTCCTGGCCGCGGTGGTTCTCATAGCCGTCTTCGTCCTGGTGGAGCGCCGCACCACGACCCCCATGATCGACCTGAGCCTGCTGCGCCGCCCGAGCTTCCTGGCCTCCTCCGCCGGCGGCCTGTTCA
Source organism: Streptomyces sp. NPDC051105 (assembly GCF_040682795.1). Classification (NCBI taxonomy): domain Bacteria; kingdom Bacillati; phylum Actinomycetota; class Actinomycetes; order Kitasatosporales; family Streptomycetaceae; genus Streptomyces; species Streptomyces sp. NPDC051105. Next base: position 20,878 of record NZ_JBFBBR010000016.1, read on the forward strand.
CGGGCTTCGCGGTCATCGGCCTCTTCAGTTTCCTGCCGGTCCTGTTCCAGCAGGTGCTCGGCCTGACCCCGCTGGACACGGCGTGGCTGTTCCTGCTCTGGTCGGGCCTGTCCTTCACGGTGGCGCTCCAGGCCAAGCGCCTGGCGGGCCGCGTACCGCCCCGCCAGCAGCTGGCGGTCGGCTTCACCCTCCACGCGGCCGGGGTCCTGACCATGCTCGGCGCCATCGACTCGGGCTCCTGGCAACGCCTGCTGCCGGGCCTGGTCCTGGGCGGCATCGGCAGCGGTCTCCTGAACGCCGCCCTGCCGCTTCTCTCGGTCGAATCGGTCCCGGCGGCCCGTGCCGCCATGGGCTCCGGAGCCCAGCAGACCTTCCGCTACATCGGCTCCTGCGCGGGCGTCGCCCTGACGATCGCCGTCGTGACCTCGTCGACCGACGGCCCGGGCCACGGCGCGAACACCGCCCTCACGGTGTCGGCGGGACTGGCACTGCTGGCGGCGGGGGCGGTGCTGGGACTGCGGGAGCGGAGCTGACCGGTCCTGCCTCGACCCACATCCGACGCTCACCGTCCCGATCCTCACCATCCGCACGTCCCCGAGGACCGGCGGGTCCCACGCCACGACCGCGATCAGCTCCACGGCGAGAAACTCCGACTGGCACTGCAGGGTGTCGGCATCACCCCCCTCCGCAGGCGGCGCTCGCGGAGGGGCCGACAGATCGCCCCACCACCGCTTCCTGGACTGTTCCGCTCTGTCGGCTCCGCGCGGGCGTGGCCCTGATGATCGCCCCGGCCACATCGTCCACCGGCGGCACCAAGCGGGCCGCTACCTAGGAAATGCGACGCAACTGCCGCAGAACCGTCAGCCAGGAGTCGTCGGGATCCGCCCCGGAGATCTCCTGGTAGCCGCTGCCGAACGCCCAGTGGAGCAGGAATCCGTCGAGGTCGTCCGCGAATCTCCGGAAGACCTCGCTCTGCCACCACGTCACACCGGTGTCCGGAAATCCCCAGACTTCACCGGTCTCCCGATGCAGAAACACCGGGTCGTCATCGATCTTCCCGCAGCAGAACCACTCATCCCTGTTCAGCCGCACCGGCGCGCCTTCCAGGGGATCCGCGTAGAACTGTGAGTCGGCCACAACCTTCGCATCGAAGACCACCACTCGACCGAAGATCCCCCCGTTCGCCTTCGCCAGGAATTCCACATAGTCCGCCGGGGTGTCGGCCCCGAGAGGGCGACCCGAGTACCCGACAGGAACGCTGTTCATCATGCCCAGCTCAAAGTCGTCAGAGAGCACAGACCGGGCATCCGCCAGGAGTCCACCGAGTTCCCGGGAGATCATTCAGGACCCTCAATTCTGATTTTCAACGGAGTATGGTCGGGCAGGTTTCTGATCTGATTCCAGATCTGGTTCCCTATACGCTGATTGGTGAACGCATCCAGGATGTGCAGATTGGTTGCGGCATCAGGGCCCCCCAATTGTAGCTCCCACACGTGATCCGGGTTCATGCGCTGAATGATTCTACTACGCAGCACGTCCGCGAAATCCCGATTAGTCTTTCCGAACTGGTCGTATACCCGTCGTATGAGGTCCCTCTTGTAGTTGTTCGTGATGGTGCTGTCCCGAGCCACCGGATTGGGCGCTTTGAAAAGAACCCCCGCATCGCTCAGCTTCATCAGCGCATCGGCCTTCATGCGGAACTGCTGTTTGGGCATGCCCTCCAGCCACTGGACCGTGACCTCGACGGGACCGCCCTCTGTGCACTGCAGCCCGAGCGGGTCCAGGAAGGACAGCGGATTCGGCACGTAGCCGTAGTGGTCCGGGCCCGCTTCCAGCCCCAGCGGATCCGGGCTGATGTACCGCCCCGCCTCGGGTGCGTAGTAGCGCAGACAGTTGTAGTCGAGCCCCGTCTCGGCGTCGTGGTACTGGCCAGGAAAACGCAGGGGACAGGAGACGGACCGCGAGGACGCCGACGGCGCCACCGCCACGGACATTCCCCAGAGCGTGGTCCGGCCCGACCAGGCGATGTTCCCCTCCGGATCGACGAGTTCGGTGGGGGTACCCACCGTGTCCGTGACCACCGCGTGGAAGCGGGCCGGAGCGCCTCTTGGAACGGACTCCCCGGTGGACGCCATCCGGTCGGTCTGAGCGAGGGGCCGATGCGAACCGGGAGCGTAGTCCCACGTGATGACATGGCCGTTCGGGTCGATCTGTTCGGCGACATGCGATCCGTCCCAGCTGAAGCGCACCTCCTCTACGACCGAGCCGTCGTCCGACAGCCGCTGTTTCGCCGTACGGCGCCCCAGCGGGTCGTACCGGTAACGCCAGGTCCCGTCGTCCGGCGTGGTGGCCCGGATCATCCGGTTCTCGGCGTTCCACTCATAGGTCCAGGTGCGCCGTTGACCGTTGAGCAGGCGCCGGGACACGCGGACGACACGGCCCTCGGCGTCGTAGTGGAAGGTGCTGCGCCCGAACCTGCGCAGTTGGTTCCCGCTGTACTCGTACTGCTGGAGACCGGGGCCGTCGGGCAGCGTTGCCTGGGTGAGGCGTCCGGCGCTGTCGTAGGTGTACCCCTCACGCCAGTTGTCGGCGCCGACGGCCGTGACCCGGCCCATGGAGTCCAACTCGATCCGCCGCGCTCCGGAGACGAGGTCGTTGATCTCCGTCACATGGCCGTCCGGACGGTGAGCGTAGCTCCGGTGGTGCACCAGGTGCTCGGTGCCGGCGGCAAGACGCGTGATGCTCTGGGTGGTGAGGCGGTCGGCGACATCCCACACCTGAGTGAGCGTGGGGCCCTCGTCGAGCCGACGGGAGGTCTCGCGGCCGGCGGCGTCGTAGGTGAAGGCCAGACGGCCCGTGTCCGTCACAAGTTCGGTGGGCAGGCCCTGTGCGTCGTACGACCATGCCGACCCGCAGCCTGTCGGTGTGGTCCGCCGGACGCAGCGGCCGAGTCGGTCGTAGGAGTAGCGGGTGACGGCACCGTCGACGTCCTCCGCTGTGATGCGGCCCAGCGGGTCGCGTTCGAACGTGATCTCGGTGTCGGAGTTGGCCGTCCGCACGAGCTGACCACTCGTGTCATAGGCGAAGGTGGTGGTCTCGCCCCGGTCCGTGCGCCGCCGGACGACACGGCCTCGCGGGTCCCGCGCGTAGTGGATCGCTTCGCCCAGTCCGTTCGCCTGTCCGGTGAGCCGACCGGCGCCGTCGTAGCCGTACGCCAGCGTGCGACCGTTGAAATCCGTCTCGGTGACGAGACGACCGGCGGCGTCGTAGGTGTAGCGCCAGGAGCGGGCCACGGGAGTGGTGACCTCGGTCAGGCGCAACTCGGTGTCGTAGCCGAACGTGTACGTGGCACCGTCGGGATCCGTTCGGGTGCTCGGCAGGCCGAAGAGGGTCCGGGTATAGGAGGTCGCCGCACCGCTCCTGTCCACGTGGGTCAGGAGATTTCCGTCCGCGTCCCACGACCAGGTCTCACAGGAGCCGTCGGGCAGTTCGCGCATGGCGGGTCGGCCCTCGACCGTCCATTCCAGCCGCACCGGCCGGTCCAGGGGGTCGACGGCCTCGGTGATCCGGCCGAACACGTCTCGGGCGACATGGGTGGTGTGACCGCCGGCGTCGGTGATGTGCAGCGGCAGACCGGCTCTGTTGTTGGCGATCTGCCGGGAGTTCCCGGACGCGTCCGTGATCTCGACCAGGTGGCCTGACCTGTCGTACCGGTAACGGGTCTCGGAGCCCAGCGGATCCCGGGTGACCACTGGTCTGCCCGCCCGGTCGTACTCGTGGGCCCAGGTGGCACCGCCGGGTTCGGTGACCAGGACGGGGAGGTGCAGATCGTTGTACTCGGCCGTGCCTACGGCTCCGTCGGGCAGGAGGACCGACGTGACGTTCCCGGCCTGGTCGTGGCGGTAACGAGTCGTGTGCCCGGATGCGTCGGTCGACGCCGTGAGGCGGTGCTCCGCGTCCCATTGCAACTCGGTGACGTTACCGAGCGGGTCGGTCTCGCGGACGAGGCGCAGGTTCTCGTTGTGTTCGTAGACGCGGGTGTGGCCGAGGGAGTCGGTCACGCGGGTGGTGCGGGTGGCGTCGTCGTAGGTGAGGGTGGAGGCGAGGGCGCCTCCGGTGCCGCCGGTGGCGGTCACACGGCCCCGGTCGTCGTACCGGTACCAGTACGTGGTGTCGTTGCGGTCGGTCCAGGAGGTGACGCGGCCGTCCGCGTCGTACGCGTACCGCATGGGCAGGCCCGAGGAGTTGGTCTCCCCGGTCAGGTGGCCGTGCTCGTCGTAGGCGAAGGTGAGCAGGGTGGTGCCCGGTCGGTCCGGTCGCCCGGGGTCGAGCAGGCGCAGGCCGGTGATGCGGGAGCGGGCCGGGTCGTGGTCGAGGGCGATGCGGTAGCCGCCGGAGTGCACGACGGCCGACGGGATGTCGCCCCGCGCGTAGAGGACGGTGATGCGGTTGCCGTTGCGGTCGAGGATGTGCTGGAGGGGCAGGTCGACGGCGGTCTCGCCGGCCGCGGGGACCGGGGAGTGGAAGACGTGGACCAGGCCGGTGTCGGGGTCGGTGACACGGACCGCGCCGTCGGTCTCGGTGTCCCAGGACAGGGTCAGGCGTGAGCCGGGCGTCTGCGGGCGGACGGGGGTGTTGGTCTCCGGGTCGGGAACGGGGAAGCACAGGCGGGCGCCGTCCGCCGCCGCGTAGACGAAGCCCTCCTCGTCCGCCTGGACGCGCTGGTCGAGCGTGGAGGCCCAGGTGGGCCCGAACCAGCCGCCCCACCGGTACGACGAGATGTGCGTGCGCTCCAGGACCAGGGGCAGCACACCCGGCAGGGACACGTCGGTGCGGGACAGGGCCATGTCACCGGTGGCCACGTCGATCGGGTCCCGCACGAACGTCTTGACCATGTTGCGGATCGAGGCGGGCAGCTTGTCGAAGCCCGGGTTCAGCTTCAGCCGCTCGAAGGCCGCGCAGTCCAGCCCCATCGACTTGCCGAGCCTGGCCAGAGCCGCGGGCCCCAGCGCCTTCAACCCCTTGCCCAGCGCCTTGCCCAGCACCCCGAACCCGACGCCCAGCACCGCGCCCTCGGCCAACAGACCAGCCAGCTTCTCCGGGTCCTTGAACGCCCCCGGATCCTCCAACAGCGTCTGGAACGCCGTGAACTCCATGCCCCCCTTGGCCATCCGGGCCACCTCGGCGACCCCGCGGATCTCCTTCAGCGCCTTCAGCGCCCGCTCCACCCCCCGGATGACCTCCATGATCCCGCGCACGGCGGTACCGAGGGCGGTGCCCTCCTCCTCGATCCGCCCGACCAGCGCCACCACCTTCAGCGCCCGCTCACCGGCCATCAGCGTCGAGGCAACCTCCGAGGCACCCGCGGTCAGCACCGACAGCGCCAGGCCCGCGATCTCGAACTCGACGATCTCCGCGAGCATCACGCCGATCTCGGACAGCAACTCATGCGCCTTGTCCGCGAAGTCGTCCAGCGCCTTGGCACCCTCACGCAGCGCGTGCGCCATCTCCGTGGCCTGCTTACGGACCGCCTTGGACCGCTTGTCGAACGCCTTGGCGGTCTTGCCCTCCCACTCCACACCCCGCAGCGCCCGCTCGGCGGCCGTGGCCGCGTCGTCCAGTCCCGAGGCCAGGCTCCGCCACTTCTTCGCGATCTCCCGCACCCCGTCCGGGTCCACCGCCGGATCCGAGATGCCCAGGAACTCAAGACCACTGGCGACCGAGTCGCCGAACATGTGGTTGAACTTGCTGACGTAGTGCAAAGGGTTGAGGTCGACCACGCCCTGATCAGCCCTTCTCGCCCTGGGCCGCGGCCGCGATCAGCACGTCCAGCAGATCGAAGGCGTCGGACACCTCGCCGATCAGCTTCGCCTCCGCGTCCCACTCCTCGCCCAGCTGCCTGGTGAGCTTGGCCAGGGTGGCCATACCCTGCTCTATCTCGCCCTTCGCCCCAAGCAGCGAGCCCAGCGCGCCCAACGCTCCCAGGTCATGGGACTGCGCCTCGAACTGCTGCAACGGCTTCGCCGTGTGATGCCCCACCCCACGCAGCCCCGTAGCCGCCTTGTGCATCGACGCGGCTTCCTTCTTCAGGTCCGACATGCCACCCCACCCCCGTACTTCACGCTGTGCACATGCCAACCCAAGAGACTATGGAGAGCGGTTATGCGGGAGGTATGGGTGAGCCCAATGGCTGGCAAAAACCGGCATGCGCGCACCGCCGACGAGACGGCACCGGCACCGAGATATCGGACGACACGGCGTCTACGCCCGCGGTCGCATCGACACCAATTTCCCCCACACCACCATCCGGTACCGCGACGTGAACTCGGGCGTGCAGGTGGTGAGGGTGATGTAGTAGCCGGGCTCCTGGTACCCGTACGACGGCTTCACGATCGACCGCGGTACGGCCCGGATGACCCCGGAATCACGGGACGAGGTCTGCGGCAGGATCTGGTCCACCCTGTACGTGTAGGTCGCCGACCTGGTCTCGACCTCGACGGTGTCCTCGCGCCGGAGCCGGGGGAGATACCGGAACGGCTCCCCGTGCGTGTTCCGATGCCCGGCGAGCGCGAAGTTGCCCGCCTGGCCAGGCTGTTGGGTGCCGGGGTAGTGACCGACGTACCCGTGGTTGAGCACCTTCGGCTTGCTGACGCCCTCGGCGACCGGGACCCGGAGGCCGAGCCGGGGAACGACGAGGATCGCGTAGGCCTGGGAGGCGACGACCCGGGTGGTGTACGACGTCTGCCGCCGGCCGGTGCCGGAACGGGCCGACGGCGCGGAGTCCGTCGTACCGGAATCGCTCTTCGCTTCGCCGCTCAAGCCTCCGGACCCGCCGGAGTCCCCCCACTCGCGCTCCAGTGCCTCCACCTTCCGCTCGGCCCCCTGCCTGGCCTCCCGGTTGGTCCACCACAGCTGATGCACGACGAGGAGCATCAGCACCACGCCCACGGTGACGAGGAGTTCGCCCCCGCTCCACAGGACCCGCCGGCGCCGGGCCCGCCACCGCCGCTCGCCGTGCCCCACGACTCGCACCGCGCACGCACCTCCCACCGACCCCTGTCGGTACCGACGCGCGGCCGGTACCGACGCCTAGCCGGTACCGACGCCAGTCGGTGCCGACGCCCAGCCGGTACCGACGCCCAGCCGGTGCCGACACCCAGCCGGTGCCGCACGATAAGGCGAACGCCGCCAAGTCACCAGAGGCGTAGGGGTTCCCGCTTGCAGGGTCTCGCCTCCGATGACATGTCGATCTTCTGTGGCCCCCTGGTTCTCTCTTGTCTCCGATGAGATTCCCGCGCCGCGCCGGTCTGTACGCGTGAGACCGACTCACGGAAGGCCGGCGCCATGCGCAAACTGATCTACGGCATGAACCTGACCCTGGACGGCTACATCGCCGCGCCCGGCGACGACATCGGCTGGGGCGGACCGCCGAGCGACGAGCTGTTCCAGTTCTGGTCCGACCAGTTGCAGGCGACCGACCTGTCGCTGTACGGGCGCAAGCTGTGGCAGACGATGAGCTCCTACTGGCCGACCGGCGACCAGCAGCCGGGCGCCACCCCGGCGGAGATCGAGTTCGCGCGCCGCTGGCGGGACATGTCGAAGGTGGTGTTCTCCTCCACGATCGACAAGGTCGACTGGAACACCCGCCTGGTCACCGGCGACGCGGTCGCCGAGATCACCCGGCTCAAGGCCGAGGACGGCGGCCCGATGGACATCGGCGGCGCGACGCTCGCCGGGGCGGCCATGCGGGCCGGGCTGATCGACGAGTACGTGCTGGCCACCGCGCCGGTCCTGGTGGGCGGCGGCACGCCGTTCTTCACCGCGCTGGACAGCTGGGTGAACCTGAACCTGGTGGAGACGCGGACGTTTCCCGGCGGCGTGGTCCTGACCAGGTACGAGACGAGGCGCTGAGCAGCAGCACCCACACGCCGGTCGCACGGTGGTGTCGTATACGACATCGGTACGACACGGCCGGTGAGATGACGACATCAGCGGCGAGACCCCACACCGCTCCCCCTCCCCACGATCACTTCCTTCATGGGTTTTAGAAACCACTGTCGCAACCCTCGACAACCTCACACGCCACACCCGATGCTTCGTCATGGCATGCGGGGGGACGAGTCAACGCCGGTCCGGGAACCGGTGCTTGAGCCGCAACGGAGAGGTTGAGAAGCAGCCATGATCCGACGCAGAACACTCCTGGCCGCCGCGGGCGGCGGCCTCCTGGGCAGCGCCCTGGCCACCGGCACGGCCCGCGCCGACGCCACCATCGCCGTCAGCCCGTCGACGTCGTACGGCACCTGGGAGGGCTGGGGCACCTCGCTGGCCTGGTGGGGCAACGTCTTCGGCACCCGCGACGACTTCGCCGACATCTTCTTCACCACCAAGTCGACGACGTACAACAGCACGTCGCTCCCCGGCCTCGGCCTGAACATCGCCCGCTACAACCTGGGCGGGTGCAGCTGGAACACCGTGAACGGCGAGAGCATGGTGGTCTCTGCCAACATCCCCGCGTTCAAGCAGATCGAGGGCTACTGGCAGGACTGGAACAACGAGAACCCCACCTCCTCGGCCTGGGACTGGACGGCGGACGCCACCCAGCGCGCCATGCTCGTCAAAGCAGTCAACCGGGGCGCGACGGCCGAACTCTTCGCCAACTCCCCCATGTGGTGGATGTGCCTGAACCACAACCCGTCCGGCGCGTCCGACGGCGGCAACAACCTCCAGTCCTGGAACTACCGCCAGCACGCCTCCCACCTGGCCGCCGTCGCCCTCTACGCCAAGAACAACTGGGGCGTGAACTTCGCGACGGTGGAGGCCTTCAACGAGCCCTCGTCCTCCTGGTGGACGGCCACCGGCACGCAGGAGGGCTGCCACATGGACGCGACGGTCCAGGCAGCCGTACTTCCTTATCTGAGAAGCGAGTTGAACAGCCGAGGCCTGACCACCACCAAGATCTCGGCCTCGGACGAGACCAGCTACGACCTGGCCCGCACCACCTGGAACTCCTTCTCCTCCACCACGAAGGGCTACGTGGACCGCGTGAACGTCCACGGCTACCAGGGCTCGGGCGGCCGTAGGGACCTGCTCTACACGGACGTCGTGACCACGGCCGGCAAGGCCCTCTGGAACTCCGAGACCGGCGACAACGACGGCACCGGCTACACCCTCGCCTTCAACCTCCTCTACGACTTCCGCTGGCTGCACCCCACCGCCTGGGTCTACTGGCAGGTCATGGACCCGTCATCGAACTGGGCGATGATCGCGTACGACGCGAACACGCTGGCGGCGGGCGCGGTCACCACCAAGTACTACGTGATGGCCCAGTTCAGCCGTCACATCCGCCCCGGGATGAAGATCCTGGACACGGGTGTGAGCAACGCGGTCGCCGCCTACGACTCGTCGGCGAAGCGCCTGGTGATAGTCGCCCTCAACACCGCCACCTCCGCCCAGACCTTCACCTTCAACCTCTCCGGCTTCACCACGGTGACCGGCGGCTCGGGCGGCCTGGTCCCGCGCTGGAACACGGTCACGACGGGCGGCGACCTGTACAAGTCGTACTCGGACACCTACGTCTCAGGAAAGACGGTGGCGGTGTCGGTCCCGGCCAAGGCGGTACAGACCCTGCAGATCGACGGCGTGACGATCTAGGAACCCGCGGCGCCGGGGGCACGCAGCCCACCCCTCACGCCCCCGGCGCCACTACCGCAACCGAACGCCCATCTCCACACGCACCTCGTCGCCCGCCCCCAGCCCCTGGAGCTTGCGCACGGCGTCCTTGAGCGGCAGCAGATACCCGCCGTCCCGGGGAAACAGGGAGGTCTCGAAGGCCACACCGCCGACCGCCGCCCGGACGGGAATGACGCCCCACCCGTACGAGGCCATGGCGGCCACCTCCCGAATCTCCCCGGACTCCTCCTCGGGTACGGGAACGAAGTAGTACGGCGCGGGCCCCGCCACTCGACGACGCGACCACCGAACGCGAACTCCACGGAACGACTCCCCTCGCAACCGACTGCCCCCATCCTCTATCTCTTCTTTGTCACCGACGGGCAGTACGGTGTCGTTCATGCGCCCCGACACGCCTGCCGAGAACGTCGACCACTCCGCTGAAGCGGCACGCCTGGAGCGAACCGCCGGCCTCTACCCCGAGGACGCCGAGGCCCTGCTGCTCCAGGCCGCGGCCCACCTGGAACTGTCCGACGCCCGCCCCGCCGCGACCGCGCTCTACGACCGCCTGCTGTCCACGCCGGACAGCCTGGAGAACGCGCCGCTGGTCCGAGCGCTCAAAGCCTCGAACCTGTGGGAGTACGACCACGAGGCAGAGGCCCGCGCGATCATCGACGGCATCCGCGCAACGGCCCCCCGGGACCCGGCTCCCTGGGTGATCGTCGCGGAGTCCCTCGAATCCCACGACGAGCTCGAGGCGGCGCACGACACGTTCACGGAGGCGGCGACCCTCCTCCTCACGGACGTGGCGGAACCCCCCTACGCCACGCATCCGGTGTTGATCGGCCGCCACCGGGTCCGCCGCATGCTGGGCCTCCCCCACGACGACTGGGACGCCCGCGCAGACACCCTCCACTCGTCCTCGATCTCCCTGGACGAACTCCACGACCCGAAGCGCGTGTGGTCCCTCGGCTCCGACAACCCTGCGGAACTGGAAGCGGAGATCTCCCGCCTCCGAGCGGAACTCGGCACCTACCGCGAGGCCCTCTCCCGCCCCTTCCCGGTAGCGGTCCTGCACTGGCCGGCGGGCGAACTGACGGAACTCCTGTCGGCGTACCCCGACCTGGCCACGGAGTACCCGTCCCACCCCGAGCACCTGTCGACCATAGAGTCGTCGCTCCGCGAACTGTCCGCCTCCGGCACGGCGAACCTGGGCATCGTGACGGGGACGGTGCCGTCTTACGAGGCGTTCGCGGCGTCGGAGGGCTCGTCCCCGGGGGACTCGACCCTGCTGCCGCAGTATGCGACGACTCTGGCGGCGCGGGGGCGGGCGGTGGCTTGGCCGCCGCAGCGGACGTCGGAGTGCTGGTGCGGCGAGACACAGCCGTACGACGCGTGCCACGGGGCATGAAGGCGTAGCCCGATGCAAAAGGCACCGTGAGTTGTCAGCCCCTCCTGATAGAACCAACTCAGCGATCACATCGGTGAGGGGATCCTTGATGCGCCCGGAGTTGGTTGGCAGCTCAACGCCTGTCGTCGGCCTGTACGAGACGCTGATCACCCGGCGGCTCAGCAAACGCCTACAGGACCTGGAAGCGACCGGGTGGAAGGCCATCGAAGGAGCGGTCAGTAAGGAGTCCGCGCCGCATGTGCTGGCACGGCATGTTGCGGAGATCATGCGGCGTGTCCTCCACGACCTACCTATTGATGAGCAAATCGTGGCCGCCAATAAAATCTTGGAATCTCTTGCCACAGTTGACGGCGCGCGTGAGTGGATCGATGCGGTGGTGGACGGCCCTCGGCAGCTGCTCGCAATAGCTGAACAGGAAGCCCCGGGTGTCTACGCCATTCGTCCTGCCACACCGCTCTCCGAGAGCTCACTCATCACCAATGCCCCTGAAGACCCCAATCTCGGCTTCGAACTGCGCGCCGAACTCGCCACCGCCGACCGCGTCGACCTGCTGTGCGCGTTCGTGAAGTGGTACGGCATTCGCGTTCTGGAGAGCTCACTCCGCGAGGCCGCCCAGCGTGGCGTTCCCATTCGTGTCATCACCACTACGTACATGGGCGCCACTGACCGGAACGCCCTTGACCGTCTCGTCCGAGACTTCGGCGCCGAAGTGAAGGTCAACTACGAGACCCGCTCGACTCGCCTGCACGCCAAGGCCTGGCTGTTCCGCCGCAATAGCGGCTTCGACACCGCATATGTGGGCAGCTCCAACCTCTCCAAGGCTGCGCTTCTAGACGGCTTGGAGTGGAACGTCCGCCTGTCGTCTGTCGCAACGCCCGCCGTACTAGCCAAGTTCGAGGCTAGTTTCGACTCATACTGGAATGACATTGCCTTCGAGTCCTACGACCCCGATCGCGACGGCCGCAAATTGGACGAAGCACTGGGCGTAGCGGGTAGTTCGACATCCAGCCAGGACTCCAAGATCAGCCTCTCGGGTCTTGAGGTTCGGCCATACCCACACCAGGCCGACATGTTGGAACGGCTAAGCGTCGAGCGAGAGGTCCGTGGTCACCATCACAACCTACTGGTCGCCGCCACCGGGACAGGCAAGACCGTCATGGCCGCCCTTGACTACCGAAACCTTCACAAGCAGTGGGGTAACAAACAGCATCCGCGGCTACTCTTCGTCGCACACCGCAAAGAGATCCTGAAGCAGTCCCTGCGCAAGTACCGTGAGGTGCTCGATGACGCATCCTTCGGCGAGCCGCTCTTCAGCGGCGAGTTGCCACGCGACTGGCGGCACGTCTTTGCTAGCGTCCAGTCGCTTACCGACCAGAGGCTCGAGCAATTCGACCCTGAACATTTCGACATCATCGTCGTAGACGAGTTCCATCACGCCACGGCTACGACATACCGTCGCGTTCTCAACCACTTCAAGCCGAAACAACTCCTCGGTCTAACAGCCACTCCTGAGCGCGCCGACGGGCTGAACGTTCAGGATGAGTTCTTCGAAGGCAGGATCGCCGCCGAGATGCGGCTCTGGGAAGCGCTCGACAACGACCTCCTCTGTCCGTTCCACTACTTCGGCGTACCCGACGACACAGACCTCACCCGCCTCAACTGGCGATCAGGAACATACGACCAGAGCCAACTTGGCGACTTGTTCTCCGCCGACAATTTCCGGGCCCGTATCGTCATCAAACAGGTGCGGGACAAGGTGTCCGACCCAACGAGCATGCGAGCTCTGGGCTTTTGCGTGACTAGGAAGCACGCTCACTTCATGGCGAAGTGCTTCCAGGACGCAGGGCTCAAGGCTGCGGCCTTGGATAGCGAGTCGAAGCCCGAAATCCGTGACCAGATCCTGTCACAGCTCAAGGCCGGAGAGATCCAGGCTATCTTCTCCGTCGACCTTTTTAACGAGGGTTTGGACATACCTGACGTCGACACGCTACTACTTCTGCGTCCGACGAACAGCGCCACGATCTTCCTTCAGCAACTCGGTCGCGGCCTGCGCCGCACGCCGAACAAGCCTGTGCTTACCGTGCTCGACTTCATCGGCCAGCATCGTGCCGAGTTCCGGTTTGAGGAGCAGTTCCGCGCGATGACGAACCTGTCGCGCAACCGACTCCTTGAGCACGCTGAGCACGACTTCCCTCTCCTACCGTCCGGCTGCCAAATCATCCTTGAAGGCAAGGCCAAGGATCTCGTACTGGACAACATCCGCACGCAGATCAAGGCAACCGTCCAGACTCTTGCCAAGGAGGTCAGGGCGTTCCATACGCCGCTGCTCGCCGACTATCTGAGGGAGAGTCGGCGCGAGATCAAGGAGTTGTACAAGTCGAGCAACTCGTGGACGTCCGTCCTACGTCGCGCCGGCCTGGCAGATCTGCCTGAACAAGCTGGCGAGGAAGACCTGTTGAAGCGTGTGCACGCGTTTCTGCACGTTGACGACCTCGAGCGTGCCGAGGCGTATTCACGTCTGCTGAGCGATGAGGCCCCGACGTACGAGGCTCTCAACCCGAGGGACAAGGCGTACGCGCGCATGCTCTTCTTCAACCTCTGGGACAAGGCCGGTGGTTTCAGGTCATACGCGCAGGGCCTTGAATCACTGCGCGAGCAGCGAGCCCTCCGTAGCGAACTGCGGCAGGTACTCGACCACGTGATGGGCCAGGCCGACCACTTCCCCATTCCTCTGGAAGGCCCGCACGCGCACATCCCCCTGAAGATCCACAGCGCGTACAACCGTTCGGAGATCCTGGCCGCACTTGGCGTCGCTCGCCTCGGCGGGCAGATGCCTGGTTCCTTCGCACAGGGCGTTCTGTGGGACGAGCCGAACCAGACGGATGCCCTCCTGATCACTCTCGAGAAGAACGAGAAGGACTTCTCCCCCACCGTTCGGTACAAGGACTATGCGCTGAGCCCTGCCCTCTTCCACTGGGAGTCCCAGAGCACGACCGCGGACACCTCCCCCACGGGACTGCGTTACCAGCAGCACGTTCAGCGCGGCAGCCATGTGCTGTTGTTCATGCGGCGCTACAAGGACACTGACATCGGCAAGGCGCAACCGTGGATGCTGCTCGGCCCTGCGACGTATGACCGCCACGAGGGCAGCAAGCCCATGGCCATCACCTGGCGACTGCACCATGAACTGCCCGCAGACGTGTGGTCGTACTCGACCATTGCTGCGGGTTAGCAGACTCGACGGGCTTCACACGCTTCCGCCGATCTCAGCCTCAAATTGAGTCTGGGCTCGGTCAAGTACGTCATCAGGGTCATGACCGTGCGCACACAACCAGTGCAGTACGTCGGCCATGACCTCAATGGCGGCCTCTTCTGCCGCTGCCATGCTTAGCAAGCTGGCGCTTTCGGCTACGGCCCTACCGCGCGGGAGTGACCCCGATCCGTACAACTCGAGGATCGCTTCGCCTCGTGTGACACGGGGACCGCTTGTCCGACTGCAGGCGGAGCCATCCACGGCAAACTCACACCACACCGCCTTGGAGTTGCCACGAAGGACCACCCCCCACCGGTGGTCCGTCACGGCATCGACAAGTGCCATCCCCCGCCCCGATTCCAGGACATTGCTGGCAGCGAGCAAGGTGGGCAACGCCCGTGGATCAGGATCCTCAACTTCCACACGAAGATACGGATCAGTGATCGCCATGCGCAGTGTCGCGGGCGTTCCCTCGCCGACATGCTGGATGACGTTGCTCACCAGCTCTGACACACAAATCTGCGCAGCGTCCACGTGATCGGGGAATCCCCACAGGATGAGCCGGAGCCTCAACATCCGCCTCAGCTGGGCGACTTCTTTGGGCCGGGCAGTGAACTCGTGCAGCCAGGGCTCCCGTCCGACACGACCACTTACGTAGATCATCTTTACTTACCTTTCGCACGCGCCGTAGCGCACTGACACCGTCCAGTGACTCCCAGTGACAGGTTTGCAGTGACTATCCCTTCCTGCAACATGCACGAAGGGATTCCCTCCTTAGGGTGATTGGCCTTTCACACCCCTTCCGATGGGATGGACCTTCCGCTAATCCACGAGGAGTTGACATGGCCGGATCCCCCACGGCTCGCCGCCGCCGACTTGCGATCGAGCTCAAGCGACTACGCGACGAGAGCGGCCTCACCTGTAGCCAGGTAGGCAAGGAGCTGGACTGGAGCAGCTCCAAGGTCAGCCGCATGGAAACGGGACAGGGGCGCGTCCAAGCCTCGGACGTCGATGCGCTCTGCCGCTTCTACGCGATCCCTGAAGAGCTGCGCGATCTCCTGAAGTCGCTGGCCAAGGAGTCCAAGACGAAGGGGTGGTGGCACGCCCACGGCGATGCGATCCCCGCCTGGTTCTCTGTGTATGTCGGCCTCGAGGAGGCAGTCTCAAACCTGCGCAGCTATCAAGCAGAGTTCATCCCCGGCCTACTGCAAACTGATGAGTACGCAGCGGAGCAGTGTCGCGCCTGGGTTGACCACACCCCGGAAGAAGTTCAGCGCATGGTCGACGTCCGGATGCGTCGCCAAGAGCTGCTGATCAGGGAGAACGCACCAGATCTGTGGGCTGTTGTGCACCAGAGTGCGCTGCAGCACGTGGTCGGCAGCCGCCAGGTCATGACCCGCCAACTCGAACGTATGCTGGAAATCGGCAAGTTGAAGAACGTGACCATTCAGATCTTGCCGTTCGACGCGGGCGCCTACCCCACCACGGGGTCGTACACGATCCTTGGCTTCCCGGAGCAGGAGGACCCAGACCTGGTCTACCGAGAGGGGCTCACCGATTCGGTCTACCTCGAAGAGCCCAAGGATGTGGCCCTCTACGCGAAGGCGTTCGACCACCTCAGAGCCTTGGCACTGAGTCCCCAGCGCTCAACCTTGCTGATCACGAGACTCTTGGAGGAGCATTCCCGATGATGCCGCCGTCGAGTATCCAGTGGTGCAAGAGCAGCTATAGCAATGGAATGGGAGGTGAGTGCTTGGAAGTAGCAGCACTCGCTGGGGCAATCACGCTACGAGACTCCAAGGATGTCTTGGGGCCGCAAGTCACGTTGAGCAATGCTGCATGGCAGCGCTTTATACGGTCCCTAGCCCTCATACAGTCAGGAACCCGCTAAAGGGTGTTACATAAGGCCGCGAGCAGACGGCCTAAGAGGTTGTCTCATGTGGCAAGTTCCGCGAGCTGCTTGTAGCAGTTCAGGGCGGTGGCCTTGGCCAGGCTTCGGCTTTGCCGGTCGCTGCGGTCCACGTACGGGATCTTGAGGCCACGAGTAGCCCATGGCAGGCTCATGCCGCATGATCGATGAATTCGCGAAGGACAACCTGCACGAGAGACTGCGGCGGGACCGCAAGGCGCTGCTCTGGAAACTCGACGGCCTGTCCGAATACGACGCCCGCCGACCTTTGACGGCGACCGGGACCAACCTCCTCGGCCTGGTCAAACACGTGGCCAGCGTCGAGGCCAGGTACTTCGGTGAAGTCTTCGACCGACCTTCCCCGGAACCGCTGCCCCGGTGGCAGGACCACGACGGCAGCGATCTCTGGGCGACTGAGGACGAGGCGCGGGATCAGATCATCGAGTCTTACCGGCGCACGTGGGAGCACTCAGACGCGACGATCGACGAGCTTGCCCTTGATGCCCCCGGCCTCGTGCCGTGGTGGCCGGAGCCCTATCAGAACACGAATCTGTTCGCCATCCTGGTCCACGTCCTCGGCGAGACCAACCGGCATGCTGGGCACGCCGACATCCTGCGCGAAGGCGTCGACGGCCGAACCGGGATGCGCCCCGAACACGAGATGCACATCGATGAAGAAGCTCGCGCCGCCTACTGCGCGAAGATCGAGCAGGCCGCCAGATCGGCCGCATCAGTCAGGGCATAGAAGGCCGTCCCATGTGACTTGATGTTCGAGCGGCATGATGCCGGCCGTGAGTGCTGATCTGTCGAAGCGTCTGGTTCCTGATGAGCTCTGGGAGCTGGTCCTCCCGCTACTGCCGTCGTTCGCGGCTCGACCGCAAGGTGGCGGGACCGCTCCGCGTGACGAGCGGGCCGTGTTCACCGCAGTGGTGTACGTGCTGACCAGCGGCTGCGCTTGGCGGCATCTGCCGCCGACGTTCGGCACGTCCTCCGCCACCGCGCATCGCCGCTTCACGGTATGTTCCGGGGTCGGCCTGTGGCGTCGGCTTCATCGGGCGGTGTTGGACGAACTCGGGGCCCAGGGTGAGGTGGACTGGACCTCGGCGATCGTCGACGCGGCCGCAGTGCGCGCCAAAAGGGGGGCTCGCTGACGGGGCCGAACCCGGTCGATCGCGGCAAGAAGGGCAGCAAACTGCACGTGCTGTCCGATGCCCCCCCCGCCGTACTGTCGGCAGTCACAGAGGATCTTGTAGTTCTTCACTCGACCGATGATGTGCTCGACGCGGGCGCGGACCTTGCGGTGGGCGGCGTTGGCCTCTCCTCACCCATAAGCACCAGGCGTCCGGGGCGTTTGCGGCGCAGGACGACGAGCTCGGCATTGATGTCGGCGCCGTCACCACGCACGGTGATGGCCTGGTACTGCTCGGCCAGACCCAAGCCACGCCAGGCCTTCGCGTCCGCGGCCGTGCCCTGTACCGGACTAGCGGCAGCCACCACCAGGTGCGTGTCCGGGCCGACGACGCCCTGCACATTCACTGAGAACCGGTAGTTGCGTGAGGACGTGCCCACCGTGCGGTCGCGGACCGGAACGAGGGCGCAGTCCACAAACCAGAGTGTGAGGACCGTACGGTAGTAGACCGCCACCAGCAGCACACGCTCGGCCAACGGCAACCGCCACGGCCGCCTCCATCCACAGCCATCCAACCGTGGCGATGCCCAGCTCACGGGCCTCTACAACACCCTTCAGCTCGAACGTGAGGGCTACGGAACTCATGTTCGGATGCCCAACTACCCTTAGTCCATGGCCGATTCGCAGCTCCAGCCTGGAATGACCGCAACCCGCGCCGAGATCAGGAATCTCTACGGCGGCTCGTCCCAGGGTGGCATCGTGCCCTCCAACACATCGAACAGCGTTCTCCTCTACTCCGATCCCACTGTGGGGCACCGCTACGGGTACCGTGACGGGTGGCTTGTTGAAGAAGACGAACACGGGCTGATCTTCGAGTACACCGGCGCCGGCGCTACCGGCGACCAGACCTTTGAGGGTGTTGGCGGCTCCGGCAACAGAGCCATCCTCAACCACGTTGAAGCAGGGCGATCGCTCCGGGTGTTCACAGCTACGGGAAGAGTCCCCGGCTCACAAACCAAGCTCCATCGGTACGTGGGCGAATTTAAGGTTGATGTGGACCAGCCGTACGTGCTGCGGCAGATGCCCGACAGCAATGGCGACTTGCGCAAGGTAATCGTCTTTAGACTCCGTCCTGCCGGGATAGTTGATCGAGATGGACGGGACGTCATCCCGCCTTCTATTCAGACTCTCACCTCGTTGCACAGCGACAGTTCAACTGCCGATGATCTTCTCGGCAACAAGGCAGAAGTTGACAAGCTTTCGAAGCTCGTTTTGGCGACGACAACCATGCCGCCATTGGCAATTGCCCTGCTCGGGGAGTGGGGTGCTGGGAAGTCGAGTTTCATGGCTCAGATGGACCAGCGGATCCAGCAGCTAGCAAGTTTGTCCGCTCAGGCAAAGCCCAACGAGAGTGCCTTTGTGGCACACGTCCGGCAGATTCACTTCAACGCTTGGCATTATAGCGACGAGCATGTTTGGTCGGGTCTGATTGAAAAGCTGTTCCGCGACCTCGCTCAGGTACCAGAAGAACGAGATGACCCGTCAGAGAGTGTCCTCGCCAAACGCGCAGAACGCGCTGCAGAGCTAGGCAAGCTCGAACATAGATCTGAACAACTTGACTTGGACTTGGAGCGAGCGGCGAGACTGCAACCCCAAAGCAGCTTTCTTGCTTGGTTAAGCTCGCCCAGAGAGGGATGGCTCCTCTTCCGCGCAGCGAGCCGTGAGCTACGCGCTGAAACAACTGCCTATGGGCTAACCGCCATCACGGTGCTTGTTGGCGCAGCCGCGGCTATCATCTGGGGACGGCCCGTCGTCCAACCGTGGATCGCGGGAAGCCTAGGAGCGCTGCTGGCTATCCCTCCGATAGCCAAGATCTGGCGAACTATTCGGGCTTGGCTTCCGGGCCAGAGGAAGATAATTGACAAGCTCCGTGGCCGATTGGAAGAGATCCAATCCGACCTGCACTCCCAAGTTACCACCGCACAGGCGAGCCTGGCCGAGGTAGATGCTGCGGTGCGACTCGCTGACTTTCTGACAGAGCGTGGTTCGACGAACTCCTATCAAGGATATCAGGGTCTGCTTTCCTGGGTGCATAAGGACCTCACGCACCTCGACGAAGCACTGCGCGCAGCGCAGGATGAATGGGCAGAGACCGATTCTAATCAACTACCGCCCCTACAGCGCATCATCTTGTATATCGATGACTTGGACCGCTGCCCACCCGCTCGCGTAGTCGAGGTATTGGCTGCCGTGCACCTTATGCTCGCGCTTCCCCTGTTTGTCGTCGTGGTGGCGGTCGATCCACGCTGGCTCGTCAGGTGCTTGAAGCATCACCACAAGGAACTTTTTGCAGAGGCCAGCGATATGACGGAAGAAGAACCTGAGGATATAGCGACACCGGTTGACTACCTCGACAAGATATTTCAGATCCCGCTCACGGTACCTCCCACCACCCCGGAGAAGACGTCACTCTTCCTTGAAGCGCTGCTCGGAGCTCCCAGCGAGAGCGATGAACTAGCAAACACGGAGCAGGCCAATCCGATACCGAGGTCAGGAGACGAGGCACTCAGCGAGGGCCCCTCCGCTGAAGCCTCAACCACCTTAGGCGAGCCACTGGTTCCGAGTGTGGAAACTGATGAACTGAACCCAAGTCAGATGACATTGACCGCGCCAGAAATCTCGTTTATGGCCCAATTGGGGGAATTGGTTCCGACCCCTCGGGCGGCCAAGAAACTCGTGAACCTCTATCGGCTTGTCCGTGTGGGCATCAAGCCTGAGGATCTACAGGGTTTCCTCAGCCCATCACCCAGTGAACCAGGTGAGCATCAGGCGGTACAGGTTCTTCTCACATTGCTTGTTGGACACCCAGAGCAAGCCAGCCCGCTTTTCAAACACATTCTTGCCGCCGCCTCGTCAGAGAAAATTACGGACGTGCTCCGGAACAGCCCGACGCAGGCCGCAATTGGCCCTAGGGCAGCCGACGTGCTCGATAAGATCAACGCCAACATCGAGGTCCGGTTGGATGTCGCCGCCTATCAGCGATGGTGCCCCTCGTTGGCCAGGTATTCTTTCTATACCCGCCGCCTCAGCGGCTGAGGTCCCAGAACAATTCGAGTCCTCAATACGCCCACCCGCCGCGCGGGCTAATGGACGCCGCCCAGCAACTTCGGTCAAGCTCCTTCGTTATGAGTCCTCCGGGTTGGCCTTGCGCAGCGGCGCGATGGGGCGCTTGCGGCCAGGACGACGGCAACGAGCCGAGGTGCCCAGAACACAAAGGGGCCCGGGGACAACGGCGTGGCCGCCCGGCAGGAGAACGTGTTGCCGAGCAGCACGAAACTCAGGCCGTACACACCGCCGATGGTGTCCAGGCTCTGCCCGGGTTCGACCGTGCCCTCGAGCGGGCCGGAGTCGAGTGGGTCGCCTGCGAAAAGGGGCGGGTTGGAGAGAGTTCCGGTGAAGATGGTCGGCTCACCGGTGGTGGTGTCGTAGAGCACCAGGGTGGTGGTCATGGTGTACGCCGGGATCGTGACGGGGGCGGTGATCCCGGGCATCTCGACGGTGATCGTCGCGTCGGTGCCGTTGTGGGTGGCCGTGAAATCGGCGGTGGCCCAGCCCAGGGTTCCGCAGTCGTACAGGGCCGTGGCCCACGGCGGTGTCACGGCACCCGCCCCCGGGGCCAGCGCCACCGTGCCGGCCAGCAACGCGGCGGAGGCGGCGGCGATCACCGCGGCGCGTAACTTCCGCTTCGTTCGTCTCATGGCTCACTCCCCTTGCGGAGATCCTCCTGCCTGACGTTGTGTCAGGTGTCCGCCACATTGACGCGCAGGAAGCGGGAGCAGACAAGCGGCACGCGCCTACCCAGGGACGCCGCTCGGGTGCCCGGGAGCGCGTACGAATCCCGGTCGCGCTCAAGTTCCCCTCCTGCAAGCGAGGTTGACGCGTGTTCGTGCCGAGGGGGATCATCCACTGCCAGGCGCCGACGGGCTAGGCCCCGCGTAGGTCGCGGAGTCGTGCGCATACCGGCCCGGTCGATGAGCCGATGAACCGATGTCCCGTCGCACGCATCCTCCATTCCGCCATTTGATCCTCCGAGGTCCGGGGACCCTTTCATGAGCACAAGCAATCCCAGACGCGGACACGCGTCCAAGCGCCACCGTCCGGCCCTGCTGACCGCCGTCGCCGCGCTCGCCGTCGCGGGCGGGGCGGCCGTGCCGGTGCCGGCGCTGGCCGACGGTGGGACCGCGGACACCGCGGACACGCTGCAGCAGGACTTCGCGGCCGCCGCCGACGCGTATCACGTGCCGCGTCAGGTGCTGCTGGCGGTGGCGTACCAGGAGTCGGCGTGGGACACGCACGCCGGGCAGCACAGCACCGACGGCGGGTTCGGGCCGATGCATCTCACGGACGTGACTCCGGCGATGATGGCCGGTGGGGACGCGGGGGCCGCGGGGCGCAGCAACCTGAAGCAGATGGCCGCCAGTCCGGCGCTGCACACCGTCCAGGCCGCCGCGAAGCTGACCGGGCTGTCGGTGGCGGAGTTGCGCAGTGAGCCGGCGGCCAACATCCGCGGGGGTGCGGCGCTGCTCGCCTCTTATCAGGAGGCCGTTGCTGGTTCCGTGTCTGTGGATCCCGGTGACTGGTACGGGGCCGTGGCGCGTTACAGCCAGGCCACCGAGCGGCAGGGTGCGGCCGCCTTCGCCGGTCGTGTGTTCGCGACCATCAAGAAGGGCGTCGGGCGCACGACGGCCGACGGTGAGCACGTGCGTCTGGCGGCTGACAGCGATGTCTCCCCGGACAGCGGCCAGTTGAACGCTCTGGACCTGAAGTCGGCCGCGACCACCGACACCGAGTGCCCGACCACCGTCGCCTGCACCTTCGTGCCGGCGTCGCCGTCCAACGGCCAGGTCTCCAACCGCCCCGCCAACGGCATCCGGATCGACAGCATCGTCATCCACGACACCGAGACCTCGTACGACACCGCCATCAGCCTCTTCCAGCAGGCGGGCGGCTCCGCCGCGCACTACGTCATGCGGTCCTCCGACGGTGCGGTGACGCAGATGGTGCCCACGAAGGACCTCGCCTTCCACGCGGGCAACTACTCCACCAACATGCACTCGATCGGCATCGAGCACGAGGGCTACGCCGCGCACGGTGCCACCTGGTACACCGAGGCGCAGTACGAGGCCACGGCCGACCTGGTGACGTACCTGGCCGCGCGGTTCGACATACCTCTGGACCGGCAGCACATCATCGGCCACGACAACGTCGCCGGGCCGAAGTCCTCCCTCGTCTCCGGCATGCACTGGGACCCGGGCCCGTCCTGGGACTGGAACCACCTCATGAGCCTGCTCGGGGTGCACACCGGGCGGCACGGCGTCGGGCCCGTCGGCTCGGTGGTGACCATCGCCCCCCGGTTCGAGGAGAATCTGCAGACCGTACAGATCTGTCCCTCCGACGACCCGACCGGCGCCACCACCGC
The DNA here is from genome assembly GCF_040682795.1 of Streptomyces sp. NPDC051105. Taxonomy (NCBI): domain Bacteria; kingdom Bacillati; phylum Actinomycetota; class Actinomycetes; order Kitasatosporales; family Streptomycetaceae; genus Streptomyces; species Streptomyces sp. NPDC051105. Next base: position 43,728 of record NZ_JBFBBR010000016.1, read on the forward strand.
GTGCACCGAGACGCAGCAGCCGTCGGACTTCGTGTACCTGCGCACCGGACCCAGTGACACCGCTCCCCTCTTCGGGGACCAGGCGCTGCACCCGGGTGCGGCCGGTACCGACCGGATCAACGACTGGGGCAGCACGGCGGCGGCGGGACAGCAGTTCGTGGTCGCCGACCGGGACGGTGACTGGACCGCCGTCTGGTACAGCGGTGCGAAGGTGTGGTTCCACAACCCGCACGGCTGCAACACCGCGCCCGCCCACGGGGTGAAGGTGATCTCGGCGGCCGACGACTCGGCGGTGGCGGTGTACGGCTCCAGCTACCCGGACGCCTCCGAGTACCCCGCGGGCCTGTCGCCCTCCACGCAGGCCCCGCTGAGCATGTACTCCGTCCCGGCCGGTCAGGCCTACGTGGCCACCGTGGCGCCGTCCCTCACGGACGACTTCTTCCCGTCCAGCGGCACGGTCGTCACCGGCGCCAAGGCGATGTACACCATCCAGTACAACCACCGGGTCGGCCTCGTGTACGCCTCGGACGTCACGGCCACGGACTCATGACGGTCCGCTGACAGCACCCCGCAGGGCAGGGGGTGTCCAAGGGGCTCCGGCCTGCTGGACACCCCCTGGCTGTATAAGGCATGGACTTGCGCGGCCGCGGTGCCAGGATGTGCGCATGACGACAATCAGCGGGGAAGTCGCGGTCGGGTTCGAGGGTGTACGGGAGGCGTTCGCCGCCAACTTCGAGCAGCGGGGGGAGGTCGGGGCCGCCGTGTGCGTGTACCGGGACGGGCGGCCCGTGGTGGACCTGTGGGGTGGGGTCGCCGATCCCGACACCGGGCGGGGATGGGAGCGGGACACCCTGCAGCTCGTGTACTCCGCGACCAAGGGGGCCACCGCCACCGTCGCGCATCTGCTGGCCCAGCGTGGGGAGTTGGATCTCGATGCGCCGGTGGCCGCCTACTGGCCGGAGTTCGCCGTGAACGGGAAGGCGGAGATCCCGGTGCGGTGGCTTTTGTCGCATCGGGCCGGGGTGGTCACCGTGGAACCGCCTGTGCCGTTGGCGGCGGCGTTGGGGTGGGAGGCGATGGTGGAGGCGCTCGCCGTTCAGCGGCCTGAGTGGGAGCCGGGGACCGCGCACGGGTATCACGGGCGGACCTTCGGGTGGCTGGTCGGGGAGGTGATCCGGCGGGTGTCCGGGCGTACGCCGGGGCGGTTCTTCGCCGAGGAGGTCGCCGGGCCGCTCGGGCTCGACTTCTTCATCGGGCTGCCGGCGGCCGAGCGCGGTCGGGTGAGCCGGATGGTGTATCCGAAGCCGGAGGTCGACCTGAGCACCGTACCGCTGGATCTCGTGCCGCCGGAGGCGCGGGAGTTCGTCGCCGCGTTGCAGGATCCGGACTCGTTGACCAACAGGGCGTTCGCCGTCACCGAACCCGCCGAGATCGACTTCAACTCGGCCGAGGTGCAGGCCGCGGAGCTGCCCGCGTCCAACGGGATCGGTACGGCGCGGGGGCTGGCGCGGATGTACGCCGCGTTGATCGGGGAGGTGGACGGGGTGCGGCTGTTCACGCCGGAGACGCTCGCGTCCGCGACCGCGGAGCAGGCCGCCGGAGTGGACAAGGTCATCATGCTGCCGATCCGGTACGGGTCCGGGTACATGCTGCCCGTCGAGACCAACCCGCTGACCGGTCCGCGCGCCTTCGGCCACCCCGGCCGCGGCGGGTCGCTGGCCTTCGCCGACCCCGAGCACGGCATCGCCTTCGGTTACGTCATGAACAGCATCGTGGAAGGGGCGGAGGACCCGCGCGCGGCCACGCTCGTCGACGCGGTGCGGGAGGCGCTGGCCCGGTGACCGGGGGACGAGAAGGGGGGAACGGGGAGCAATGAGCCGCCTCTGAGAATTCTTTGAAACATTTTCCCCGGCCCACCGCATCAATGAGGTGGAACGGCAGAGCGCCGGGGACGGGGGAGGTCGCGGATGAGGCAGGGGTCGGGGGAGGACTTCGCCGAGTTCGCCGCGGGGCGGGCCGGGCACATGTACCGGTCCGCCTGTCTGCTCACCGCCGGGGACACGCACCTCGCGGAGGATCTGGTGCAGGAGGCCCTCGGGCGGATCTACCTCCGGTGGGGCCGGGTCTCCCGGGTCGGGAATCCCGCCGGGTACGCGCAGACCGTGCTCACCCGGACCTTCCTCGCGCACCGGCGGCGGTTCAGCAGCAGTGAGCGGACCAGGGACTCGTTCCCCGAGCTCGCCGACACCGGCTCCGATCCCTCGCTGCGGCTGACCCTCCTCGACGCGCTCGCGCGGCTGCCCGCCAAGGACCGGGCCGTCGTCGTCCTGCGGTACTGGGAGGACCGGTCGATACACGAGACCGCGGACGTGCTCAACATGAGTTCGGCCGCCGTCCGTACACGGTGCGTACGCGCCCTCGCACGGCTGCGGGAGCTGCTGGGCGAGGATCTCGCCGAATACGCCCGCTCCTGACCTCGATCTTGTGGAAACGGTGGTTCGTCATGCCCGTGGAGCATCAGCACAGCGACGGCAACAGCGGTAGCGATCCTTTCGAACTCCGGCTCTCCGCCGCCCTGCACGACGCCGGCGACGCCTTCGACACCGACCGGGGCGCGCTCGCCGCCGCCGGAACGGTGCGGGGGCGGCGGCTACGGCTACGGCGGCGGACCACCGTGCTGGGCGGCGCCGCCGGTGTCGCGCTGGCCGGTGTGGGCGGTGCGCTGCTGGTGCCCTGGGGTGGGTCGTCGTCCGGGCGGCCGCTCGCGGCCGTGAGCACCACCCCGCGCGTCACCCCGTCCCCCACCGCCTCCGCCACCCGCGCCGTCACCTCGGACGAGATGATCCGCACGCTGGAAAGGCTCCTGCCCAAGGGGAAGTTCAGCAAGGCCGAGGGGCGCGGGGTCGACGAGAACGACCCGCTCGTGGCGCCGTACGCACAGGTCGTGTACGACGACGGGCACGGCGCCGCCGCCATCAGCGTCGCCGTGAACCGGGTGCTGCCCGGCGGGTCCGACGCCCGGCAGGCCGTCCAATGCCCCGACAAGGTCTACATCCCGTACGACAGTTGCGCCACCAGCCATCTGTCCGACGCCTCCGTGGTCACGGTGATCAAGGGGTACGAGTACCCCGACCGGCGCGTGGACACCAAGCTCTGGACCGCGAACCTGGTCACCCCGGACGGCCATCACGTCTCCGTCAGCGAGTGGAACGCCGCCGCCGAGAAGGACGCGCCGATCAGCCGGGAGGAACCTCCCTTGTCCGCAGCGCGGTTGAAGGTGCTCGCGGCCGCGAAGGACTGGCGCGGGGTCGTCGACGCCATCCCGGAGGATCCTCGGCAGACCCAGGAACCGCCCGTCGCGCAGGAGGACGGCAAGGGGATCCGGCAGACGCTCACCTCGCTGGTTCCCAAAGGGCTGAAGGTGGTGGCGCACGCGGGCGACGACGACGGTCAGTTCACCTACGTCGTCGTCGACGACGGCAAGGGCAGGAGTCTCGTCCAGATCAATGTGCAGCCGGACATGTCCGATGTGGCCGATGACTTGTTCGGCAGCGGGTCCGAAACCCTGTCCGACGGGACGAAGGTCGCCGAGCGGCAGGGGCCCGGGGAGAAAGGGGGCGACGGGGTCGTCATGTGGACCGTCGACACCCTGCGCACCGACGGCTTCCGCGTGGTGGTCAGCGCCTTCAACTCCGGCTCCCAGCAGACCGCCGCGACCCGCGAGGCCCCCGCGCTCACCATGAAGCAGCTGCGTGCCATCGCCCTCAGCCCGACGTGGCACGCGTAGTCAGGAAGGCCGCGATCGTGTCGTACAGCTCCTACGGCGGGTCCCGGACCCCCGAAGACGCCCTGCCCCCGGTGGTCCGGGCACCGCGCGGCAAGCCGGCTCCCGGCAGGAGACGCAAGCCGAAGGGCAGGAAGAAGGCGAAGCGAATAGCCATGGGCGTCGGCGCCTTCGTCGTGCTCGTCGCGGCCGCGGGGTGTGCCTGGGTCTACCAGCTCGACAGCAACATCAAGCACAGTGCCCTGAACACCGGCACACAGCCGCAGAAGGGCGCCGTGATCCCGGGTGCGCTGAACCTCCTGGTGATCGGCTCCGACACCCGTAACAGCGCGCTGGACAGACGCCTGGGCGGCTCGGACCAGTCCCTGCCGCACGCGGATGTCCAGATGCTGGTGCACGTCTCGTCGGACCACCGGAACGCGACGGTGATGAGCATCCCTCGCGACACGGACCTCCGGATGCCGTCGTGCACGCAGAACGGCAAGCCCCACGACTTCCCCTCGCACGACCAGATCACCAACAGCCTGAACTACGGGCCGGGCTGCACGGTGGCAGCCGTCAACGCCCTCACCGGGGTGCACATCGATCACTTCATGGTGGTGGACTTCTCCGGCGTGGTGGACATGTCCGACGCTGTCGGAGGCGTGCGGGTCTGCACCACGCACAACGTCTACGACCCCGGCTCGCACCTCAAGCTGTCCGCCGGCACACACACCCTGGTCGGCCAGGGCGCGCTGAAGTTCCTGCGCACCCGGCACGCGTTCGGAGGCGCGAGCGACGTGGACCGCGCCCAGACCCAGCACATCTTCCTGAGCGCGCTGATCCACAAGATGAAGAGCGCCGGCACACTGGCCGACCCCTCGCACGTCTTCAAGCTCGCGGAGGCCGCCTCGCATGCGTTCGCGGTGGACGACGGGCTGGCCGGTGTGAGCAGCCTGGTCGGCCTCGCCAACACGCTCGGGAGCATCCCGACCGAGCACATGACCTTCGCCACCATGCCGACGGGTCAGGACCCCTACAACCCGAACGCGTGGCTGGTGCCGGGGCCGGGCGCGCAGCAGCTCTTCGACTCGATAGCCGACGACCAGTCGCTGACGCCGACCACCTCGTCCTCGCCCAAGCCGTCCGCGGGCGCGACCGCCTCCGCCGACCGGTCGGTGGATCCGTCCACGGTCGAGGTCCACGTGTTCAACGGCACCGGGATCCCGGGCCGTGCGGCCGCCGTGCAAAGCGAGCTGGCCGGCAAGGGCTACTCCAACTCCGTCTTCGAGCAGACCCCCACGACGGTGAGCGCAAGCAAGGTGGAGTACTCGGCCGCTGACCCGCGCTACAAGAGTGAGGCGCAGCAGGTGGCCGGCGCCCTGGGTCTGTCTCCCTCCTCCCTCACCACGGTCCCCGGCCTCACCACCGTCCACGTGGTCGTCGGCCCGGACCTCAAGGTCGGCGGCGGCTCCTCGTCCGGCTCCAAGCCCCCGGTGGACATCGGCGCGGCGACCGCCCAGGCCCACACGGCGATCGCCGGCGACACTGTTCAGTGCGCCAAGGCCTCCCCGTGGCCGCTGGGCGGCCTCCCCGCCTCGGCGGCGGCCTACCGGGGCCTCACCGTGGAGCAGGCCTACGCGAAGGCCACCCGGGAGGGCATCCCGGACTCCGACAAGACCAGGGGCCAGTGACCGTCAGGTAGCCCACCTCGGCGAAGCGTCTGCGGGACGAGCCGCGCCGGATGCCGGGCCCAGTCAGCGCGCTCGGTGACTCGCCGGCCTGGGCCGGTATCCCTCCCGGTGGGCTGATCGCTGAGGCGGCGGCCTCCGCCGGACTCGCGCCAGTGCTGCTCGCCGGCCCGCGTCGCCGCCGTGCTCGTCGTGGTAGGGGATACGGGTGCCGTCCCGGGTGGTGCAGAAGAGGGGCACCGGGGGTCCTTCGGATGACGGGGGGTTAGCCTCGGGAGATCCAGACAGAAGGAGACAGGCATGGCCAGGGTTCCCAGTTCGGTGATCGCCGCGAGCGGGCTCGTCGGAGGGTACGGCGTGGCCCGGTGGACGAAGAAGCGGCCGCTGGGCGGGGCCGTGCTGGCCGTCGCCGGGGCCGCCGCCGCGCAGCAGTGGCGGCAGCGGGCGGGCGGGAAGGCCGCCGGGGCGCTGTCCGCCGCGTACGTCGCCGCGTTCGCCGGATCGCATCCGCTGGCCAAGAAGGTCGGCGCCTGGCCGTCCGTGTTCGGGGTGGCGGGCGCGGTGGCGCTGGCGTCCTGGGCCGTCGCCGACCGCCGGGCCTGAGCCCTCAGGTCGTACCGCGAAACGCCCGCCGGTACGCCTGCGGGCTCGTCCCGACGACCCTGCGGAACCGCTCCCTGAACGCCGTCGGCGAACCGAAGCCGGCCTGGGCCGCGATGCGCTCGACGGGGTGGCCGGTGGTCTCCAGCAGGTGCTGCGCCCTGCGCACCCGCGCCCGGTGCAGCCACTGCAGCGGGGTCGTGCCGGTCTGGTCACGGAAGCGGCGGTTGAGGGTACGGGTGCTCATGCCGGCCCGCGCCGCCACCTCCTCCAGCGTCAGGTCCCGGTCGCAGTTGTCCTCCAGCCAGCTCAGCAGGGGCTCCAGGGTGGCACCGGCCGGGGCCGGTGGCTGGTCGTGGACGATGAACTGGGCCTGGCCGCCCTCCCGTTCCAGCGGCATGACCGACATCCGGGCCGCGTGGGCGGCGACCGCCGAGCCGTAGTCCCTGCGGATCAGGTGCAGGCACATGTCCATGGCCGCCGCCGCGCCCGCCGAGGTCACGAACTGGCCGTTGTCGACGTACAGGACGTTCGGGTCGACGTCGATGTCCGGGTGCAGCGCGGCCAGGGTGTCGGCCGCGACCCAGTGCGTGGTGGCGCGCAGGCCGTCCAGCAGGCCGGTGGCCGCGAGGACGAACGCCCCGACGCAGACCGACGCGATCCGCGTGCCGTTCGCCGCCGCCGCGCGCAGGGCCTCGGCGACCTCGGCCGGCAGGGCGCAGGCGGGATCGGCGACGCCCGGCACGATGATCGTGTCCGCGTCGGCCAGCGCGTCCAGCCCGTACGGCGCCTTGACCGTGAACGCGCCGCCCGCCACCGTCACCTCGTCCGCCGGCCCGCACACCCGCACCCGGTAGGCGTCCCGGCCGTCGGGCAGCCGCGCCCAGCCGAAGGTGTCGATCGGCACGGTGAAGTCGGACGGGATGACCTGGTCCAGGACCAGTACGGCGACGGTGTGCATGGCAGGAATCTAGTCGTTCGACGGGTTGCCGCCAAGCCGGGGCGGCTGCGCGCAGTCTTGGCGCGTACTCCTGGCGAGAATCCGTCGAGTGGTGGCAATATTGCCGCTTCTGCAAGATCCTCCAGCCGCCTACGGTCGAGGCCGTGACCAAGTTCCTCCTCGCCGTCCATGTCCTCGCGGCGATCGTCGCGATCGGTCCCGTCACCGTCGCCGCCAGCATGTTCCCGCCGGCCGCCCGGCGCGCCATCGAGGCACCGGACGACGTCCGGGCCGCCGAGACCCTCCAGCTGCTGTACCGGATCTGCCGGGTGTACGCCGTCGTCGGTGTCGTCGTCCCCGTGTTCGGGTTCGCCACCGCGAGCACCATGCACGTGCTGGGCAGTGCCTGGCTGATCACGTCGATCGCGCTCACCGCCCTCGCGGCCGTCGTCCTCGCCGCGCTGGTGCTGCCCCGTCAGGGCGCGCTGGTGGAGGGCGTCACGGAGGGCGTCACGGAGGGCGGCGCGAAGGGTGTCACGCGGCAGGCCACGGCCCGACTCGCCATGTGCACCGGGGTGTTCAACCTGCTGTGGGCCGCCGTGACGGTTCTGATGATCGTGCGGCCGGGGTCGACGACCGGCGCCTGAGCGGTCGGCTCCGGGTTTCTGTTATCGGGGCCCTGCCGGTTCGTCTCCCAGGGCATGCACATGACTCGACAGATCAGCCGCCGGAGCCTGCTGAAGGCCTCGGGAGTGGCGGTGGGGGCCGCCGCGGGGATCGCCGCGGCGGGCCGTCCCGCCGCGGCGGCCGACGGGGCCTTCGCCCATCCCGGCCTGCTGCACACCCGTACCGATCTCGACCGCATGGCCGCCAAGGTGAAGGCGGGCGCCGCACCCTACTCGGCCGGGTTCGCCCGGCTCACCGCCAACCGGCACGCGCAGAGCGGCTGGCAGGCGCGGCCGCAGGCCGTCGTGTACCGGGGCTCGGGCACCCCGGAGAACTACGCGCTCCTCTACAACGACATCCACGCCGCCTACCAGAACGCCCTGCGCTACCACGTCACCGGCGAGAGCGCGTACGCCGACACCGCCGTCGCCGTCCTCAACGCCTGGTCGTCCACCCTCACCGCGGTCAACGGGTCCGCCGACCGGTTCCTGGCCGCCGGCCTGTACGGCTACCAGTTCGCGAACGCCGCCGAACTCGTCCGTGACCACGGGGACTTCGAGCTCGCCCGCTTCCAGGAGATGCTGAGCAAGTACTTCGGCGCGGTCAGCGACGACTTCCTCGTCCGGCACAACGGCGCCGTCGTCTCCAACTACTGGACCAACTGGGACCTCGCCGCCATGGCCTGCGTCCTCGCCACCGGCGTCTTCTGCGACGACCGCGCCCAGGTCGCCCGCGCGGTCGACTACTTCAAGCACGGCGACGGGCTCGGGGCGATCGGAAACGCCATTCCCGTCGTGTACGACGAGGGGGCGGACGGCGGGCTGGGCGAGTGGCTGGAGGCGGGGCGCGACCAGGGGCACGCGCTGCTCGGCGTCGGGCTCATGGGCACGTTGTGCGAGATGGCCTGGAACCAGGGGATCGACCTGTACGGGTACGACGACAGCCGGTTCCTCAAGGGGGCGCAGTACGTCGCCAAGTGGAGCCTGGGCGGGCGGGTGCCGTTCACCGCGAGCACGCGGCGCAAGGGAGCGATCGGGGGGTGGTCGGGGAGCGAGACGGTGACGGCCGCGGCGGGCGTCGATCCGTCGATGACGCGACCCATCTGGGCGATGATCGCCAACCACTACACCAGGCGGCGGGGCATGCCGGCGACGTACGTCACCCGGATCGCGGCGAAGGCCGCGCCGGAGGGCGGCGGCGGGGACTACGGGCCGAACAGCGGAGGGTACGACCAACTGGGCTTCGGGACGTTGGCGTTCACGCGGGACCGGACGGAGGCGGCAGCGGATGCGACGTCCTCCCCTGGTCCGACGGCACCGGCTTCCGCGTCCGCGTCGGCGTCGGCGTCCTCCTCCCCGTCGGTCATGGGCAAGGGCGGCGACCTCGCCGCCACCGGCTCCGGTGACGTCGTCGGATGGACCGCGGCCACGGGGATCACCGCGCTCGCGGGCGGGCTGCTGTTGCTGCGGAGGCGCGGGCGGGAGCGAGGGCGCCGGGCCGGCTAGGAGCCGTCCGCCGGGCCGGACGGGCGCCGGGCTTGCTCCACTCGTGGGTCCTGATCGCCCGTTCGGCCGTACGGCGGGCGGCTCAGGGCTTCTCTCCCCGCTTCGAGCGGCCAGGATGGCCGGAGAGTCAGCCATGGTGCGGGGGAACCGCGAGCGTCTGGAGACACACACAGGTGACCGTTCTCAACGAACCCGAGCACTCGGCCGTCCCGCATTACGACAGCGAGGTGCCGCTGCGAGGCCGGCAGCCCGGCAACGTGATGGTCAAGTGGTTCACCACCACCGACCACAAGACGATCGGCACGCTGTATCTGAGCACGTCGTTCGCGTTCTTCCTGATCGGCGGTGTGATGGCGCTGCTCATGCGCGCCGAACTCGCCCGCCCCGGTCTGCAGATCATCTCGAAGGAGCAGTACAACCAGGCGTTCACGATGCACGGCACGATCATGCTGCTGATGTTCGCGACACCACTGTTCGCGGGCTTCACGAACTGGATCATGCCGCTCCAGATCGGGGCGCCGGACGTCGCCTTCCCGCGGCTGAACATGTTCGCCTACTGGCTCTACCTGTTCGGCTCGACCATCGCGGTCGGCGGCTTCCTCACCCCGCAGGGCGCGGCCGACTTCGGCTGGTTCGCCTACACCCCGCTGTCGGACGCGATCCGCTCACCGGGCCTCGGCTCCGACATGTGGATCATGGGTCTGGCCTTCTCCGGCTTCGGCACCATCCTCGGCGCGGTCAACTTCATCACCACGATCATCTGCATGCGCGCCCCCGGCATGACCATGTTCCGCATGCCGATCTTCACCTGGAACGTGCTGCTGACCGCCGTCCTGGTCCTCTTCGCCTTCCCGGTCCTCGCCGCGGCGCTGTTCGCGCTGGAGGCGGACCGCAAGTTCGGCGCCCACATCTTCGACGCGGCGAACGGCGGCGCGCTCCTGTGGCAGAACCTCTTCTGGTTCTTCGGCCACCCGGAGGTGTACATCATCGCGCTGCCGTTCTTCGGCATCGTGACCGAGGTGCTCCCGGTCTTCTCCCGCAAGCCGGTCTTCGGCTACATGGGCCTGGTCGCGGCCACCATCTCGATCGCCGGCCTGTCCATCACCGTCTGGGCGCACCACATGTACGTCACCGGCGGCGTCCTGCTCCCCTTCTTCGCTTTCATGACCTTCCTGATCGCGGTACCGACCGGGGTGAAGTTCTTCAACTGGATCGGCACCATGTGGAAGGGCTCGGTGTCGTTCGAGACTCCGATGCTGTGGGCGACGGGCTTCCTCGTGACGTTCCTGTTCGGTGGTCTGACCGGGGTCATCCTGGCCTCGCCGCCGATGGACTTCCACGTCTCCGACTCGTACTTCGTGGTGGCCCACTTCCACTACGTGGTCTTCGGCACGGTCGTCTTCGCGATGTTCTCCGGCTTCCACTTCTGGTGGCCCAAGTTCACCGGCAAGATGCTCGACGAACGGCTCGGCAAGATCACCTTCTGGACGCTGTTCATCGGCTTCCACACCACGTTCCTGGTCCAGCACTGGCTGGGCGCCGAGGGCATGCCACGCCGGTACGCCGACTACCTGGCGGCCGACGGCTTCACCGCGCTGAACACGGTCTCGTCGATCGGTTCGTTCCTGCTCGGCCTGTCGATGGTGCCGTTCCTATACAACGTGTGGAAGACGGCCAGGTACGGCAAGCCGGTCGCCGTCGACGACCCGTGGGGCTACGGCCGTTCGCTGGAGTGGGCGACCTCCTGCCCGCCGCCGCGGCACAACTTCGTCACCCTGCCGCGGATCCGCAGCGAATCCCCGGCGTTCGACCTGCACCACCCCGACATCGCCCTCGCCGAGGCCGAGGCCCACGGCGTCCACTCATGACCGACGCGGGACACCGGGTGGGCGGCACGCCGCAGCGGGGAGCCGACGGAGACCTCGCCAACGAGGTGGAGGGATACCTGCTGTGGCGGGCCAGGATCGCGGAGGCCGAACAGCGGGCCCGGGAGTTCACCGGGCGCCTGGACTGGCTGACCACGGCACAGCGTGACGAGGTCGAACGCCACTACGTGGAGGACAGCCTCAAGCGCGCCCGGCAGGACCTCGAACGGATCGCCGCCCGGTGTGTCTCCCTGCGGGGCGAGTACGAGCGGCGGTACCGCGGGCTGCGGGCACGCTGTGCGGGATGGACACTGGCCGTGTGCACAGGCGCCGCCTGCCTGGCGGCAGCCGTGTCACTGGGCCGCTGAGAGCCCACCCCTTCGGCCGGGCCAGCGGGCGGCCGGGCCAGCGGGCGGCCGGGCGGCCGAAGGCCCCTGGCCGCTGTCGTCCACCGCCCCCACCGCGCGTACCGCCTCCGCCGCCCTACGCGGGCGCCTTCGCCGTCCCGCCCGGTGGCGTCGCCGCCAGTGGTGTCGCGATGTCCTCCAGGGACCGCCGCTCCGCCTTCACCGCGCACAAGGCAGCCACCAGCCCCGCCGCGCACATCAGCCCCGCCCCGATCTGGAAGGCCAGCACCGTGTCGCCCACCTTCCCCGTCCCCGTCAGGTCGGCGAACAGCAGGGGCCCGCTGATGCCGCCGGCCGCCGTGCCCAGCGCGTAGAAGAACGCGATCGACATGGCCCTCGTCTCCATCGGGAAGATCTCGGACACCGTCAGGTACGCACTGGACGCTCCCGCCGACGCCAGGAACAGGACCGCGCACCAGCACGCCGTCAGCGTGCCCGCCGTCAGCACGCCCTGGCCGAACAGCCAGGCCGTGACGAAGAGGAGCAGCCCCGACCCGAGGTATGTCGAGGAGATCATCACCTTCCTCCCCACCGTGTCGAAGAGCTTGCCCAGCAGCAGGGGGCCGAGGAAGTTGCCGACCGCGATGACCGCGAAGTAATAGCCGGTGTCCCCCGTCGGCACGTCGAAGAACGTCGTGAGGATCACGCCGAAGCCGAAGGTGATCGCGTTGTAGAGGAACGCCTGGCCGACGAAGAGGGAGAAGCCGAGGACGGCCCGGCGGCGGTAGTCGTGGAAGACCGTGCGGGCGATCTCCCGGAAGCTGACACCGGACCGCTGGTGGATCACCAGCTCGCTCTCCGGTTCGGGGAGCGGCTCGCCCTTCTCCGCCTCCACCTGACGCTCGATGGAGGAGACGATCTCCTCCGCCTCCCGCTCCCTGCCGTGGATCAGCAGCCAGCGCGGGCTCTCCGGGACGTTCCGTCGTACCAGCAGGATGACCAGGCCCAGGACCACCCCCAGCGCGAAGGTCAGGCGCCAGCCCACGTCCTTCGCCAGGAAGTCCGTGTTCAGGGCGACGATCGAGAGCAGCGAGCCGCCGACCGCACCCACCCAGAAGCTGCCGTTGATGATCAGGTCGACGCGGCCGCGGTAGTACGACGGGATCAGTTCGTCGATCGCGGAGTTGATCGCCGCGTACTCGCCGCCGATGCCGAAGCCGGTCAGGAAGCGGAAGACGAAGAACCACCAGGGAGCGAAGGAGATCGAGGTCAGGGCGGTGGCGGCCAGATAGACCACCAGGGTGATCATGAAGAGCTTCTTGCGGCCGTGGCGGTCGGTCAGGCGGCCCCAGAAGAGGGCACCGAAGCAGGCGCCGGCCACGTACAGCGCGGCCGCCGTACCGGTGACCTGGGACGCCGAAATCGCCAGCCCGCTGCCCGGTTCCGACAGGCGGCTCGCGATGTTGCCGACGACCGTGACCTCCAGGCCGTCCAGGATCCAGACCGTGCCGAGGCCGATGACGATCGTCCAGTGCCAGCGGGACCAGGGCAGGCGGTCCAGGCGGGCCGGGATGCGGGTGGTGATCGTCCGCCCGTGGCCGCTGCCGCCGTCCATGCCGTCCACGCCCACGTCCGCACCCGTTGCCATCCGCGCCTCCTCGGCCGTAAAGGAACCGAAACCCCCGGTCGGGTGCCCGGTCCCGGGCCGTTGAAGCGCTCGAAGGCGTCCTACGCGCCCAGCGCCCGCGACACCGTGAAGATCAGCACTCCGGCCAGTGACCCCACCACCGTGCCATTGATCCGGATGAACTGCAGATCACGCCCGATGTGCGCCTCGATCTTCCGGGTGGTGTGCTCGGCGTCCCAGCCCGCGACGGTGTCGGTGATCAGGGAGGTGATCTCCTTGCGGTAGGTCGACACGACATGCACGGCCGCGCCCTCCACCCAGCTGTCGACCTTGTCCTGGACCTTGGCTTCGTCGGCCATCCGGGCGCCGAGCGAGATCAGGGAGGCGCGGACGCGCAGCCGCAGCTCGCTGCGTTCGTCCTCCGCCGCCGAGACGATCATGGACCGTACGGCCGTCCAGGCGGACGCGATCAGGTCCTGCACCTCGCCCCGGCCCAGGACCTCGCCCTTGAGCCGCTCGACCCGGGCCCGGGTGTCGGTGTCGGACTGGAGGTCGTTCGCGAAGTCCGTGAGGAAACGGTCGAGGGCGCCGCGCGCCGGGTGCGACGGCATGTCCCGCATCTCGGAGCAGAAGCGCAGCAGCTCCTTGTAGACGCGCTCGCCGACCCGCCGGTCCACGAACCGGGGCGTCCAGCCGGGCGCCCCGCCCTGGACGGCGTCCATGACGGAGTCCCCGTGCTGCACCAGCCAGTCGTACGCCCGGGAGACGACCAGGTCCACGACCCGTTTGTGACCGCCGTCGGCGACCACCCGGTCCAGCATCTTGCCGATGCCGGGGGCGATCTCCTGGGCGTCGGCCCGCCGGGTGATCGCCTCGCCCACCACGGCCTGCACGTCGGAGTCCCGCAGCACGGTCAGGGCGCCGCGCAGCGCGGTCGCCAGCTCGGCCGTCACCCGGTCGGCGTTCTTCGGCTCCGCCAGCCACGCGCCGAGCCGGCCGGCGATGCCGACGGCGCGCAACCGCTGTCGTACGACGTCCTGGGAGAGGAAGTTCTCGCCGACGAACTCGCCCAGCGAGACGCCGAGCTGGTCCTTCTTGTGGGGGATGATCGCGGTGTGCGGGATGGGCACACCGAGGGGGTGCCGGAAGATCGCGGTGACCGCGAACCAGTCGGCCATCGCGCCGACCATGCCCGCCTCTGCGGCCGCGGCGACGTAGTCCGCCCAGACTCCCGCGCCCTCGCCGGACGCCCACGTGGCCAGCGCGTACACCAGCGCGACGAACAGCAGCAGGCCGGTCGCCATACGCTTCATCTGCCGTACGCCGCGCTGGCGCTCCTCGTCGGCGGGCGTGAAGGCGTTCATGGACTTGTAGGACGGCGTCTGCGTCGGGACCGGGGCCGGGGTGGTGCCCGCCACCCGGCCGCCCGCCTGTCCGGCCGCCCGGCCGTCGCCGTCCGGCGTGTGCGTACGTTCCGCCATCTGCTCCACCCGTTCGCAGCCGGTCCCACCCTCATGGTGATCCCGCACATATTGTCCCTTGCTGACCTACTCCTGGAACGGAACAAGAGTTCCCGTCGTCTGTCTGTTCGGGAAATTCCGGCAGGCCCGTCCGTCAGTGGCCTGCCCTCGGTCGAGGAGAACTGAACACGCATGACCCGGCGTCACCACGGTTACGCCCTGCTCAGCGCGATCGTCGCGCTGATCGTGGCCCTGTCCGCCGCCCTCTACGCAGGCGTCGCCGCCGACGACACGTCCCGCGGCGGCGCCGACGCGGACGGAGCCGGCCGCCACCACGGCGCCTCGGCGGCACCCGTGTCGGCCGGTACCTGGGTCGGCGCCTGGTCGGCGTCCCCGGTGGGCGGCGAGCCGGGCACCGAGACGAACGGGCTGGCGGGCCGGTCGGTGCGCAACGTCGTGCACACGACCGCGTCCGGTACGAGTGCCCGGATCACGCTCTCCAACCTGTACGGCCAGTCGGCGCTCACCCTCACCCACGCCTCGGTCGCCCTCGCGGCCGGCCACGACACGGCCGCGGCCGACGCCGGGACGATGCGGCGGCTCACCTTCGGCGGCTCCGCGTCCGTCGTCGTGCCGGCGGGCGGGGAGGTGGTCAGCGACACGGTGGCGATCCGGGTGCCGCGGGGCGCGGACGTGCTGGTCACCACGTACTCCCCGACGCCGTCCGGGCCGGTGACCTATCACCCGCGGGCTCGCCAGGTGTCCTATGTCGCGGACGGCGACCGTACGGAGGACGCGGGCGCGTCCGCGTACACCGGGCAGACGCCGTACTGGCGGTATCTCACCGCGCTGGACGTGCTCAGCGACGACTCCGACGGCACGGTGGTGGTGTTCGGGGACTCGCTGACCGACGGGATCACCTCGACGGAGGGGGCCAACCGGCGCTGGCCGGACGTGCTGGCGGGGCGGCTGCGGCGAGCCGTGGCGGGGGGCTCCGACGTGCCGCGCTACAGCGTGGTCAACGAGGGGATCAGCGGCAACCAGGTCCTCGCGGACGGGCTCGGGCGGCCGGCGGAGAACGAGAGCGGTGTCGGCCGCTTCGCCCGTGACGTGCTGTCCCGTCCGGACGTCAAGGTCGTCGTCATCGATCTCGGGATCAACGACATCCTGCGCGAGCGTCGGCTGGCCGACCCCGACGCGGTCGTCGCCGGGCTGCGCTCGCTCGTCCGCGCGGCCCACGCGCGCGGGTTCACGGTGGTGGGGGCGACGCTGATGCCCTTCCAGGGCCACCGGGGCTGGACACCGGCGAGGGAAACGGTTCGCCAGGAGATCAACGAGCGGATCCGGTCGGGGCGGGTGTACGACGCGGTGACCGACTTCGACAAGGCGCTGCGGGACCCTTACGCCCCGAACCGCCTCCGCCCCTACTACGACTCCGGCGACCATCTCCACCCGAACGACGGCGGCTTCGCGAAGATGGCCGACACGTTCGACCTGACCGACCTGAGGGAAGCCGCCTCGACGGAACTGTGAGCGAGCGCCCCTCAACTCCCGCCGCAACGGCGATCAGCCACGCCACCACCGCCGTCCGGCGATGCCGAACCGGCCGACGGCCGGTGGTTGCCCGCGGGGCGGTGGGGCCGGTGGTTGCCCGCGGGGCGGTGGGGGCCGGTCGCGCCCACGCGGCGGAGCCGCATATGAAACAGCCCCGCGCCCCTGGGTTGGCCGCCCCGCCGGCGTTCAACAGTCCCGGCGCCGATCTAGTGGTGGCCGTGCCTTCGGCGGGCCCGGTCCTCGCGGCGGTCCTCCCGTTCGGCTCTGCGGTCCTCGCGCCACTCGTGGCGGGCCGCGTGCAGTTCGTGGCGGGAGGTCTTGCGGTCCAGTTTCTCCTGGCGGCGTTCCTCCTTGAGGCGTTGGCGTTCTGCTCTGGTGACCTTGTGTTCCACCTGGACGCCGCCCCAGAAGGCGAAACCCGTCACGATCACCCTCGGTGCGGCCGGGTCCGGCGGGGTGCCCTCCTCGCGGTGGTCGAAGCCGCCCATGATGCCGATGCCCCGCATCACGACCTCGACGCCCGGCGGCACGATCACGTTCATTCCGCCCATGATCGCGACGCAGTTGATCTCGATCTCCCGGTCCGCGAAGTTCGCCTCGCGCAGGTCGATCTCGCCGCCGCCCCAGAACACGAGGCTGTTGAAGCGTTTGGGCGCCGTCCAGCGGCCCTTGCGCTGGAAGCCGGACATCACGGCCACCGCCCAGGAGGACGAGCCCTCGCCGCCGACTATCCGGCTTCCCCAACTGCCGCTCTCCGCCGGCGGCTTGCTCAGCGACATCGGCACCGCCGGCGCACCGGCCGCCGCGGGGAGGTCCCTGGTGATCGGCGTCAGCTCACCGTACGTGCGGGCCTTGTACGTCGCCTCCAGCCGCTCCTCGAACTCCTCCATGTCGAGCCGCCCCTCCGCGAGGGCGTCCCTGAGGATCTCGGTGACTCGTTCGCGATCGGCGTCGGAGGCACGCAGCTCCGGGGCATCGTCGGTCATGGGTGCAGACTACGAGTTCCGGTCGGCGGGCACTATGCCGTCGTGCGCTCCGAAGGAGGTTGAGGGGCGTCCCCCGATGCCACCGGTGTCTCCGATGTCCCCGGTGTCTCCGATGTCCCCGGTGTCTCCGATGTCCCCGGTGTCTCCAGGGAACGCAGCATCTTCGCGATCACCGTCTCGATGTCCGGTTCCCGGACGGACAGGTCCACCAGGGGATACTCCGCCGCGATCCGCGCCACCAGCGGCGCCGCCGACTCCGACGCCGGGAACGCCAGCCACTGCCGCGGCCCCTCCACCTTCACCACCCGCGCCGACCCGCCCGCCTCCACCGGCGGCAGCTCCCGCTCCAGGTCCACCACCAGGGTCCGTTCGCTCTCCCCCGCCTCGTGCAGGCCGGCGAGCGGACCGTCGTACATCAGCCGCCCGTGGTCGATGACCATCACGCGCGAGCACAACTGCTCGATGTCCTGGAGGTCGTGGGTGGTGAGCAGGACCGTGGTGCCGCGTTCGGTGTTCAGTTCGCGGAGGAAGTCGCGGACCTTGGCCTTCGAGATCACGTCCAGGCCGATCGTCGGCTCGTCGAGGTACAGCACGTCCGGGTCGTGCAGCAGCGCCGCCACGATGTCGCCGCGCATCCGCTGGCCGAGCGAGAGCTGCCGCACCGGGACGTCCAGCAGGCTCTCCAGGGAGAGGAGTTCGACCAGGCGGTCCAGGTTCTCGGCGTAACGGGCGTCCGGGATGCGGTACATGCGGTGCATCAGGCGGTAGGAGTCGATCAGGGGGAGGTCCCACCACAGGGTGGTGCGCTGGCCGAAGACGACGCCGATGCGGTGGGCCAGTTTCGTACGCTCGCGGGACGGGTCGATGCCGGCCACCCGGAGCCGGCCGCCGCTCGGGGTCAGGATGCCCGTCAGCATCTTGATCGTGGTCGACTTCCCGGCGCCGTTCGGGCCGATGTAGCCGACCATCTCGCCGCGCGCCACCGTGAAGGAGAGCGAGTCGACCGCCCGTACCTGCCGGCGTTCCCGTTTAAGGAACCCGGCCTTCTTGCGGACCTCGAAGACCTTCTCCACCCCGTCGACCTCGATGAACACCTCACCGGACCCGTCGGCCCCGCCGGACATGTCCGACATCAGATCAGCTCTCCCCACTCCGGTCATCGGATCAGCTGCCAGTACTTCGATACGCCCTGAGGCCCGCCCGCCATGCGAGCCCCGCCAGCACGCAGCACACCACCGCCACCAGCGGCGACGACCACGCCGTCCACACCGGCAGCCGCAGCGGATACGGCCGCCCCAGCACATACGCGGCCGGCACCCAGTTGACGAAGGCCAGCGGCAGCGTGAACGTCACCCCGCGTACGAAGTCCTTCCCGAACACCGTCGGCGGGTACTGGAGCAGCGTCGTACCGCCGTACGTGAACGCGTTCTGCACCTCCGCCGCGTCCTGCGCCAGGAACTGGAAGGCCGCGCCCGCCACGAACAGGGCGCAGAAGATCGCCGCGCCGGCGGCCAGCATCAGCGGGATCAGCAGCACCTTCGCCGGCGTCCACGCGACGTCCACGGAGACCAGCGCCCAGCCCAGCACCACCGCGCCCTGGGTGATCCGGCCGAGGCGGCGCAGCGCGAAGTGGTCCGCGCCGATCTGGGCCAGCACCGGGGCCGGCCGGACCAGCAGCGTGTCGAAGGAGCCGTCGCGGATCCGGGTGCCCAGCACGTCCATCGAGCCCAGCACCAGGTCGGCGACGCCGAACGCGGTCGCCGACAGGCCGTACAGGAAGGCCACCTCGGGCAGCGACCAGCCGCCGAGCGAGTCGACCTGCGAGAACATCAGCAGGATCGTGGCGAAGTCCAGGCCGGTCACCAGCAGGTTCCCGGCCATCGTGATGACGAAGGAGGTCCGGTAGATCATCGTGGAACGGATCCACATCCCGGCGATCAACAGGTACGCCCGAAGGCCCTCCCGGACACGCTCACCCACCCTGCACCACCACCCGTCGCGTCGCCGCCGTCTGGAGCAGCCGCCCCGCCGCCAGCAGCGCCACCGCCCACGCGCTCTGGAAGGCGAGCGCCCCCGCCACACCGGTCTCCCCCATCAGCACGTCCGCCGGCATCTGGATCTGCGCCGCCCAGGGCAGGACGCGGACGACCTCGCCGAAGGCGCCCGGGAAGACGTTCAGCGGCAGGGTCATGCCCGAGAAGAAGATCCCCGTGATCATCAGGACCTGGTTGACGCCCATCCCGTCCATCAGCCAGAACGCGCTCAGCGCGACCAGGTAGCGGATGCCGAAGCTGACGAGCATCGCCAGGAGCAGCGCGACCAGGAAGGCGGCCCAGGTACCGGTGTCCGCGGGCAGCGCCATCGGGAAGAACACCGCGCCGACCAGGAAGGGGATCACCCCCCGTCCCAGCATCTGGAACAGCGAGCGACCCAAATCGGTCGCCAGCCACCACAGTTGAAGATCGGCCGGACGGTACAGGTCGATCGCGATCGCGCCCGTACGGATACGCTCCATCAGGTCTTTTTCCACGCCCCCGCCCTGGATCGCGAGGGTCGCGTAAAGGCACTGTCCCAGCCACACATAGGTCACCGCCTGTGCCTGGTCATAGCCTCCGAGGTGCGGTTTCTCGTCCCACAGCGCCACGTACGTGTAGACGAGGATGATTCCGAAGGCCGTATTGGTGAACACCCCGGCCGCGGTGGCCGCCCGATACGTCGCGTACCGTCTGAAACCCCCCGCAGCGACGGCCGTGTACAACCGTCCAGCGCCCACGCCAACCGACCTCCCGGACCGCCCGACACCGAAGCGCAGGAGCCTACTGCGCGGACGACATCGCAGGCCACGCAATTTCCGTGACCGAAGCGTGCCGGAATCCGGGAACGGAACGCACGGTGCGAGAGTCTTCATCAGGGGGCGCAGAGGCGTACGAGGTCGTACGGGAACGAACGTACGACGCGAAACAGGAGTCCGTGCACTACATGAACGACGAGCCGCAGCCGCAACAGCCGAACCAGGGCGGCGGAGGCCCGACGGAGCCGCCGGCCGCGGCCGAGGAGAAGCAGACCCCGCCGCAGCCGGTGGCCGAGGCGAAGCAGCCGGAGCCGCCCGCGGCGGCCGGGCGGGCGAGGGCGGAGCAGCCACCGGCGGGCGACAGGACGACCGCACCGCCGAAGGCGGCGGCCGAGGGCAGGCAGGACCCGCAGGACACGCAGACGCGTCAGCTCGCGGCGGTCACGGTGCCGAGGGCGCGCCCGCCCGCGGCGGCCGAGAACAGACAGGACACACAGGACCGGCAGGACAGCCAGGACAGCCAGGACACGCAGACACGGCAGCTCGCGGCGGTCAGGGCGCCGAAGGCGGAAACGCCCACGGCGGTCACCGCGGTCACCGCTCCCCTCGCGCCCACGGCGCCCGGGGCGGAGCCGCCCGCGGCCGACGTGCCGACGAACGGGGGCAAGAAGAAGATGAAGCGACCCAAGCGGACCGGATGGCGGCGGATCCTCCCCACCTGGCGCATGCTGCTCGGCACCTTCGTGATCGGGATACTCCTGCTCATCGGCCTGTTCTTCCTCGGCTACTCGATGGTGAAGATCCCGGCGGCCAACGCGTTCGCCACCAAGCAGTCCAACGTGTACCTGTACGCCGACGGCTCCCAGCTCGCCCGCGACGGCGAGGTCAACCGGGAGAACGTCACCCTCGCCCAGGTCTCCAAGGACGCCCAGCACGCCGTGCTCGCCGCCGAGGACCGCGACTTCTACACCGAGTCCGCCGTCGACCCCAAGGCGATGCTGCGCGCCGCCTGGAACACCGCGACCGGCAAGGGCACCCAGTCCGGCTCGACGATCACCCAGCAGTACGTGAAGAACTACTACCTCGCCCAGGAACAGACCGTCACCCGCAAGGTGAAGGAGTTCTTCATCTCGATCAAGCTGGACCGCAGCGAGTCCAAGGACGAGATCCTCGAGGGCTACCTCAACACCAGCTACTTCGGCCGCAACGCCTACGGCATCCAGGCCGCCGCCCAGGCCTACTACGGCAAGGACGCCACCGACCTCGACCCGGCCCGCGCCGCCTACCTCGCCGCCCTCGTCAACGCGCCCAGCGAGTACGACGTCGTCGCCCACCCCGAGAACAAGGCGGCGGCCGTCGCCCGCTGGAACTACGTCCTGGACGGCATGGTCAAGAAGGGCTGGCTCAGCCAGTCCGAGCGGACCGGCATGAAGTTCCCGATGCCCAGGGAGCAGACCGCCTCCACCGGCATGTCCGGGCAGCGCGGCTACCTCGTCGAGGCGGTCAAGAGCTACCTCGTCAAGAACAAGATCATCGACGCGGACGCCCTGGAGGCCGGCGGCTACCGCATCACCACCACCATCGAGAAGGACAAGCAGAACGCCTTCGTCAAGGCGGTCGACGACAAGCTGATGTCCAAGCTGGACAAGAAGAACAACAAGGCCGACAACTACGTGCGCGCCGGCGGCGCCTCGGTCGACCCGAAGACCGGCAAGGTCGTCGCCCTGTACGGCGGCATCGACTACGTGAAGCAGTACACCAACGGCGCGACCCGCGGTGACTTCCAGGTCGGCTCCACCTTCAAGCCCTTCGTCTTCGCCTCCGCCGTCGACAACGACTCCACCACCCAGTCCGGCCAGACCATCACGCCGAACACCTACTACGACGGCACCGACAAGCGCCCCGTCCAGGGCTGGTCCGGCGGCAGCTACGCACCGGAGAACGAGGACGAGAAGTCGTACGGCCAGATCACCGTCCGCAAGGCCACCGACCTCTCGGTGAACGCGGTGTACGCGCAGATGGCCGTCGACGTCGGCCCGTCCAAGGTCAAGCAGACCGCCGTCGACCTGGGCATCCCGGCCGACACCAAGGACCTCCAGCCGTACCCGTCCATCGCCCTCGGCACCGCCACCGCCAGCGTCCTGGACATGGCGGAGGCCTACGCCACGCTCGCCAACCACGGCAAGCACGGCACGTACACGATGGTCGAGAAGATCACCAAGGACGCCACGCAGGAGATCAAGCTGCCCCGGTCGGTGACCAAGCAGGCCATCAGCCGGCAGGCCGCCGACACCACCACCTCGATCCTGCAGAGCGTCGTCGAGAACGGCACCGCCACCTCCGCCCAGGCCGCGGGCCGCCCCGCGGCCGGCAAGACCGGCACCGCCGAGGAGGACACCGCCGCCTGGTTCGCGGGCTACACCCCCGACCTCGCCACCGTCGTCTCCGTGATGGGCCAGGACCCGGTCACGGCCGCCCACAAGTCGCTGTACGGCGCGCTCGGCCTCGCCCGTATCAACGGCGGCGGCGCCCCCACCGAGATCTGGTCGCAGTACACCAAGGACGCCCTGGAGGGCGTCGCGGCCTCCGCCTTCGACCTCGACCTCCAGCCCGGCGCCGAGACCGTGGCCCCGGCCACCCAGAACCCGGCCACCCCGGGCACCGGCGGCCAGGACAACGGCGGCACCACCGGCGGGGACCAGGACAACGGCGGCACCACCGGCGGCGGCCAGGACAACGGCGGCACGACGGACGGCTCCACCACCGCGGGCACCACGGACGGCTCCACCACGGACGGCTCCACCACCGACGGCTCGACCACGTCCGGTACGACGACCTCCGGCACCGACTCCGGTACGACGACCTCGGGCAGCGACTCCGGAACCTCCAACGGCACCACCACCGACGGCACCAGTACGGGTACGACGTCCGGAACCACCGACGGCGGCACCACGACCGGAACGACGGCGGGCGACGACGGCGGCGGCTTCGGATTCCAGTAGCCGGCCGGCGTCACGCCCGGTCAGTGACCGCGAAGAGGGCTGGTGACCACAGTCACCAGCCCTCTTTTACCATCGACTCGCGGACGGCCGGTTACAGATACAGGCCGGTCGAGTCCTCCGAGCCCTCGAACCGGTCGGCGGCCACCGCGTGCAGATCGCGCTCGCGCATCAGGACATACGCCACCCCGCGCACCTCGACCTCGGCACGGTCCTCCGGGTCGTACAGCACCCGGTCACCGGGCTCCACCGTCCGCACGTTCTGCCCGACCGCGACCACCTCGGCCCAGGCCAGCCGGCGCCCGACGGCCGCCGTGGCGGGAATGAGAATCCCGCCGCCCGACCGCCGCTCACCCTCACCGGTCTCCTGCTTGACCAGAACCCGGTCGTGCAGCATACGAATGGGCAGCTTGTCGTGATGGGTGTCGTTTCTGTTGGCGCTCACGCCTTTGAACCTACCTGCTTCTGCTCAGCTCTTACGCCGCCGGTTACCGAACACGAGCAGACCGACCACGCCCACGGCCACGAGGGCGACCGGCACCACACGCTCGAGCCGCGGCGCGCCCTCCTCGTCCACGAACTGCGCCCGCACCTCGCTCACGACCCGGTTGACCTGGACGTAGGCCCGCCCGAGGGTGTGATCGACGTTGGCCGCGACCTTGGCCTTCGCATCGCCGACGATGGTCTTCGGATGCACCCGCACCCCGATCTCGTCCAGCGTCTCGGCCAGCACATCGCGGCGGCGCTTGATGTCCGCCTCGATCTGCGCCGGGGTTCTGATGTCCGACGTGTCCGCCACCGTGGGCCTCCGAAGTCTCCCGTGCTCCCTGTCCTGGACAGTGTGTCAGTTCTCGCCGCCCTCGCACTGTCAGGACCCCCCGTTACGCTGGACCGATGAGCGAGCGACTCCAGCCCGGGGACGTAGCCCCCGACTTCACCCTCCCCGACGCCGACGGCAACGAGGTGTCCCTCTCCGCCCGCAAGGGCCGCAAGGTCATCGTCTACTTCTACCCGGCCGCGCTGACGCCCGGCTGCACGAAGCAGGCCTGCGACTTCACGGACAACCTCGACCTGCTGGCCGGCGCGGGCTACGACGTCATCGGCGTCTCCCCCGACCAGCCGGAGAAACTCGGCAAGTTCCGCGACAAGGAGAACCTCAAGGTCACCCTCGTCGCCGACCCGGACAAGAAGGTCCTGGACGCGTACGGCGCGTACGGCGAGAAGATGAACTACGGCAAGACCTACCTGGGCGTCATCCGCTCCACGATCATCGTCGACGAGGAGGGCAAGGTGGAACGAGCCCTCTACAACGTCCGTGCCACCGGCCACGTAGCCAAGATCATCAAGGACCTCGGCATCTGACCCCCTCACCTGCCACCGACGGCCCGCACCGGGAGCGACCCGGCGCGGGCCGTTTGTCGATCACATCAGCGGAGAGCGGCGCGACAACCGAGGGACCACCTGCGGTCGCCATGCCCGAACTGCCATACGGTCACGGCCACCTGGTGCCGAGGAGGCGCACGTCGAAAGGCGTAGCCCCGTACACTGGGCGAAGCAAAACGGCAGCTCTAGAGAATGTCCGTTTTGGGGCGGTCGTGGCGAAATAGGCGATACGCGCGGGTTTTAGGTGCCCGTGGGAGAAATCCCGTGTGGGTTCGAGTCCCACCGGCCGCACCCAGCAGAGGGCCGCCCGTCCGGGCGGCCCCTCTCTCGCTCCTCAGCCCAACAGCTCCCGCACCACCGGCACCAGCCCCCGGAACGCCTTCCCCCGGTGGCTGATCGCGTTCTTCTCCTCCGGGCTCAGTTCCGCGCACGTCCTCGTCTCGCCCTCCGGCTGGAGGATCGGGTCGTAGCCGAAGCCGTTCGTGCCGGACGGGGTGTGGCGGAGGGTGCCCCGCAGTTGGCCCTCGACCACACGTTCCGTGCCGTCCGGCAGCGCCAGTGCCGCCGCGCAGGCGAAGTGGGCGCCCCGGTGTTCGTCGGCGATGTCCGAGAGCTGGGCCAGGAGGAGGTCCAGGTTGGCCTTGTCGTCGCCGTGGCGGCCGGCCCAGCGGGCGGAGAAGATGCCGGGGGCGCCGTTCAGGACGTCCACGCAGAGGCCGGAGTCGTCGGCCACCGCGGGGAGGCCGGTGGCCTGGGCGAGGGCGTGGGCCTTGAGCAACGCGTTCTCGGCGAAGGTGACGCCCGTCTCCTTGACGTCGGGGATGTCGGGATACGCGTCGGCGCCCACCAGCTCGTGGGTCAGCCCCGCCTCGGCGAGGATGGCGCGGAGTTCGGTGATTTTCCCGGCGTTGCGGGTGGCGAGGATCAGGCGGGTCGTCATGACACGCAGTATCCCAAGGGCCCGGCGGGCGGGTTACGGCGTGCAGACCTTGGTCAGTTCGCCGGCCGCGTCGGTGACCGGGGTGACGTCGGGGGTCGAGTCGCCGTTCCTGATGGCCGTGCGGACGTTGTCCACGGCCTTGTCGAGGTCGTCGACGGCCTTGTTGACGTCGGCGTCGTCGGTCCTGTCGCCGATCTTCTTCAGGTTGCTCTGGATGGAGTCGAGGGAGGCGTCGGCCTGGGTGGGGTCGTTCGCCGCGTTCTCCACGGCCTGCTGGAGGTCGGTGACGCTGTCGGCGATGGAGTCGGCGGTCTGTACGCAGTCCAGGGCCTTGTTCACGGCGTCGCAGCCGGTGAGCAGGGCGGCGGCGAGTGCGGTGGTCGCGGCTACGGCGGCGAGGGCGGTGCTGCGGCCTCGGTGTCCTCGGCGTCGGCTGGCGGCCATGACGGTGTTCCCCTCCCGTTGTGTACGACTGGCCGAGCGCACGGTTGTTCACGCCGTGCGCCCGTACCTATGGGGACGCGGGGCCGCCCGCCCTGGTTGCCCTGTCGTACCTCGGGTTTTTGGGTTCCCTTTACTTTGCGGTGAGGGTGGCTTCGAGCGCGGCCCGCTGGATCGCGGCGAGATCGTTGCAGCCGGCGACGGCGAGGTCGAGGAGGGCGTCGAGTTCGTCACGGGCGAAGGGTTCGGCCTCGGCGGTGCCCTGGACCTCGACGAAGCGGCCGTCGCCGGTGCAGACGACGTTCATGTCGGTCTCGGCCTTGACGTCCTCCTCGTAGCAGAGGTCGAGGAGGGGGACCTTGCCGACGATGCCGACGGAGACGGCCGAGACCGTGCCGGTCAGGGGCTGGCGGCCGGCCTTGACGAGCTTGCGCTCCTTCGCCCAGGTGACGGCGTCGGCGAGCGCCACGTACGCGCCGGTGATCGCCGCGGTGCGGGTGCCGCCGTCGGCCTGGAGGACGTCGCAGTCGAGGACGATGGTGTTCTCGCCGAGGGCCTTGTAGTCGATGACCGCGCGCAGGGAGCGGCCGATGAGGCGGGAGATCTCGTGGGTGCGGCCGCCGATCTTGCCCTTGACGGACTCGCGGTCGCCGCGGGTGTTGGTGGCGCGGGGGAGCATGGAGTACTCCGCGGTGACCCAGCCCTCGCCGCTGCCCTTGCGCCAGCGGGGGACGCCTTCGGTGACGGAGGCGGTGCAGAAGACCTTGGTGTCGCCGAAGGAGACGAGGACGGAGCCCTCGGCGTGCTTGCTCCAGCCGCGTTCGATGGTGACCGGGCGGAGTTGTTCGGGGGTGCGGCCGTCGATTCGAGACATGGCCATGAGCCTATCGGGAGCGGCGGAAGGGGCTCGTCCCGAGGCGGGAGGAGCCCCTTCGGGGTGAGCGGAGAGCCTTACATCATGTCCTCGATCTCCGCGGCGATCGGGTCGGCGTCGGTACCGATGACGACCTGGATGGCGTTGCCCATCTTGACGACGCCGTGGGCTCCAGCGGCTTTCAGGGCGGCGTCGTCGACCTTCGAGGCGTCGTGCACCTCGGTGCGCAGCCGGGTGATGCAGCCTTCGATCTCGTCGATGTTCTCGATTCCGCCGAGGCCGGCGACGATCTTCTCAGCCTTGCTGGCCATGTTCCTTCTCCCTGATCCGAACCGCTTTGTCGCAGTAACCCACAGTTGGCCCAACTTTTCGAGCGGCCGTGCCGCGCCTGCCGAATGATGGCGAGCACTGCGGCGGAACCGTCGTCAACTGGTCTACACCAGCGGGCGGGCGGTCGCCAAACCCCTGCGGTGGAGCCGAGCGGCCCGGAGGACGCGCCCATGACTGCCGAGAGCGCCGACAGCACGGCCGGTCCCGCGCGGGAGCGGTGGAACGCCCTTTTCCAGGGGTTGCAAAAAATGGGTCGGAGCCTGCAGTTGCCGATCGCGGTGCTGCCGGCGGCGGGGATCCTCAACCGGCTGGGGCAGCCTGATGTGTTCGGCGACCAGGGTCTTGGCTGGACGGTCGTCTCCCAGGTGATGAAGGGGGCGGGCGGCGCGCTGCTCGACGGGTCGATCGGGCTTCCGTTGCTGTTCTGTGTCGGGGTTGCGATCGGGATGGCGAAGAAGGCGGACGGGTCGACGGCGTTGGCGGCGGTGGCGGGGTTCCTCGTCTACTACGGGGTGCTGCATCAGTTCCCGGAGGACTGTCCGGGCGGGTCCAGGACGCTGCCGGGGATCGGCTGCCAGGTGCGGGACGGCTCGGTGTCGACGTTCACGTTCCAGAACCCCGGTGTCTTCGGCGGGATCGCGATGGGGTTGCTGGCGGCCTACTTCTGGGCCCGTTTCCATCGCACGAGGCTGGTGGACTGGCTCGGGTTCTTCAACGGGCGGCGGCTGGTGCCGATCATGATGTCGTTCGTCGCGATCGTCTTCGCGGTGCTGTGCCTGTGGGTGTGGCCGCCGGTCGGTGCCGGGCTGGAGAGTTTCAGCCACTGGCTGCGGGAGGCGGGTGCGGGGGGTGCGGGGGTGTTCGGGCTCGCGAACCGGGCGTTGCTCGTCATCGGTCTGCACCAGTTCCTGAACGTGCCCATCTGGTTCCAGTTCGGCAGTTACACCACGCCCGACGGGCAGACGGTGCACGGGGACATCAACATGTTCCTGGCGGGCGATCCGCATGCGGGCCAGTTCACCTCGGGGTTCTTCCCGATCATGATGTTCGCGTTGCCGGCGGCCGCGCTCGCCATGACGCACTGTGCGAAGCCGCACCGGCGCAAGGAGATCGGCGGTCTGATGCTGTCGGTGGCGCTGACGTCGTTCGTCACGGGGATCACCGAGCCGCTCGAGTACTCGTTCCTCTTCATCGCCCCGTTGCTGTACGCGGTGCACGCGCTGCTGACGGGGGTGTCGATGGCGGTGACGTGGGGGCTCGGGGTGCACGACGGGTTCAGTTTCTCGGCGGGGCTCATCGACTACGTCATCAACTGGAACCTGGCGACCAGGCCTTGGGCCATCATCCCGATCGGGCTGTGCTTCGCGGCCGTCTACTACGTGATCTTCCGGTTCGCCATCACGAGGTTCGACCTGAAGACGCCGGGAAGGGAGCCGGAGGACGAAGTGGAGGACGTCACCAAGGTCTGAGGGACGGTCCACGCATGGCGTACAAAGCGTAGTTCTCCGGTTGCGGAATTGACGGGTTCCTTATAACGCCCCCATCGTGTACAACAGGTCTACACCACTGAGTGGTGTAGACCACCACCGATGGAGGAAGTATGACAACCGCCACCGCGACGGCGGCCCCCACAAAGAAGTGGGGATCCGGTCTGTTCCAGGGCCTGCAGAAGGTCGGCCGCAGCCTTCAGCTCCCGATCGCCGTGCTGCCGGCGGCGGGCCTGCTGCTCCGCTTCGGTCAGCAGGACATCCACGACAAGCTGCATCTGCCCGACAAGGTCACCGCGGTGTTCGCGACGGCCGGTGGCGCGATCTTCGACAACCTCCCGATGCTGTTCTGCATCGGTGTCGCGATCGGCTTCGCCAAGAAGTCGGACGGTTCCACCGCGCTGGCCGCCCTGGTCGGCTTCCTGGTCTACAGCAATGTTCTCAAGGCGTTCCCGGTCACCGAGGCGAAGGTCCAGGCCGGCGCGGACATAGCCGCGACCTACAACAACCCCGGTGTGCTGGGCGGCCTGGTGATGGGTCTGCTGAGCGCGGTGGTCTGGCAGCGCTTCCACCGGACCAGGCTGGTGGACTGGCTCGGCTTCTTCAACGGCCGCCGGCTCGTCCCGATCATCATGGCCTTCGTCGGCACGGTCATGGGTGTCTTCTTCGGCCTGATCTGGGAGCCCATCGGTAACGGCATCTCCGACTTCGGCGAGTGGATCACCGGTCTCGGCGCCTTCGGTGCCGGTCTGTTCGGTCTGATCAACCGCGCGCTGATCCCGGTCGGCATGCACCAGTTCGTGAACACCGTCTCCTGGTTCCAGATCGGCGACTTCAAGGACGCGTCCGGCCAGATCGTCCACGGTGACCTCACCCGGTTCTTCGCCGGTGACCCGACGGCCGGTCAGTTCATGTCCGGCTTCTTCCCCATCATGATGTTCGGCCTGCCGGCCGCCGCACTCGCCATCGCGCACACCGCCCGCCCGGAGCGCCGCGCGGCCGTGATGGGCATGATGATGTCGATGGCGCTGACCTCGTTCGTGACCGGTGTGACCGAGCCGATCGAGTTCACCTTCATGTTCATCGCGCCGCTGCTGTACGCGATCCACGCGGTGCTCACCGCGCTGTCCATGGCGATCACCTGGGCGCTCGGGGTGCACGCGGGCTTCACCTTCTCCGCGGGCGTGATCGACTACGCGCTCAACTGGAACCTGGCGACCAAGCCCTGGCTGATCATCCCGATCGGCCTGGTGTTCGGAGCGATCTACTACTTCGTCTTCCGCTTCGCCATCGTCAGGTTCAACCTCCCCACCCCGGGCCGCGAGCCCGAGGAGGAGATCGAGGACCTCACGAAGGCGTGAGTCCGGCCCCGGCATGACGAGGCCCCTGCAGCCCGGCGGCTGCGGGGGCCTTCGTCGTACCCGCACCTCGTCGTGGTGGTGCGTCGGTCAGATCTCGTACGTCACCCTGGGCGCCGCCAGGTCCACCGGGCCGTCGAAGACCTCGCGGGCGTCGGCGAGGTTGACGGCGGGGTCGGTCCATGGGGGGATGTGGGTGAGGAGCAGGCGGCGGGCGCCTGCGCGGGCGGCGGCCTCGCCCGCCTCGCGGCCGTTGAGGTGCAGGTCCGGGATGTTCTCCTTGCCGTGCGTGAAGGCCGCCTCGCACAGGAACAGGTCGGTGTCCCGGGCCAGCGAGTCGAGCGCGTCCGTGACGCCCGTGTCGCCCGAGTACGTCAGGGACTTCCCGGCGTGTTCGACGCGGATGCCGTAGGCCTCCA
This sequence comes from Streptomyces sp. NPDC051105, assembly GCF_040682795.1. NCBI lineage: Bacteria > Bacillati > Actinomycetota > Actinomycetes > Kitasatosporales > Streptomycetaceae > Streptomyces > Streptomyces sp. NPDC051105. Next base: position 73,754 of record NZ_JBFBBR010000016.1, read on the forward strand.
CGGGGTGGCGGACCCGCTCGGTGTGGACCGTGAAGGGGCCGAGGTCGAACGTGGACGGCTTGACCGTGTGAAAGTCGAAGACCTCGCTCATCGAGGAGGCGGTGGGGGTGTCGGCGTAGGCCGTGGTGAGGCGGTGCTCGGTGCCCTCGGGGCCGAAGACCGGGATCGGGGGGCACGGGCCGCCGTCGTGGCGGTAGTAGCGCGCCACGAAGTAGGCGCACATGTCGATGCAGTGATCGGCGTGCAGATGGCTCAGGAAGATCGCGTCGAGGTCGTAGAGACCGCAGTGGCGCTGCAGCTCGCCCAGGGCGCCGTTGCCCATGTCGAGAAGCAGCCGGAAGCCGTCGGCCTCTACGAGGTAGCTCGAGCAGGCCGATTCCGCGGACGGGAACGACCCCGAGCAGCCGACGACGGTGAGCTTCATGAAGCAGAAACCTCCGTTGGCGGAACACCCGGAACGACCGGGAACTTGAGTCGGAGAACAGAGAGGTGAGCGGGGTCGTGCGGTTTGTCGAGCGTAAGGCGCAAAAGGGCCGGTCGCTCCTCCGCCAGGGGCCGTTGTGGGCGAACTCACCTGTGCTGTCACCGGTTCGGCTGGACCGGGGGCGCATAAGGATCGTGCAAGGGCGCGCGTCGATTATCTCGCGCCGGTAACGTCGTCGTATGGACACGTCATGGTGGCTCGCGCTCGCGGCAGTCGTCCTGCTGGCGCTGGTCGCCACGCTCGTGGACGGGTGGGGCCGGGGGCACCGCCCGCGCGGGCACCGCACCCGCCCGCCGGGATATCCGCGCGGCCCGCGCGTGCAGACCGGCCGGCCGCATCCGGGGGACATCTGGTGGGCCAACGTGCCCTACGAGGACGGCCCGGCCACCAAGGACCGGCCCTGTCTGGTGCTCGCGGTGCGCGGCAACCACGCGACCGTCGCCAAGATCACCAGCAAGTACCACGACGAGCGGGCCGGGGTGATCCCGCTGCCGCCGGGCTCGGTCGGGGACGCCCAGGGCCGGCCGAGCTTCCTGGAGACGGACGAGCTGCGCGAGGTCTCGGTGTGGGAGTTCCGGCGCCGGGTGGGCGTGGTCGACCCGGTGCTGTGGGACCAGGTGCGGCACCTGGCCCCCTGAGGGTCACTTCACCCTTACGGTGACCTGCCATTCCTGGATGCCCTTGCAGGAGACCCCGCCGGGCGCGGTGGGCTCGGCACACAGCGGGCGGGTGGCGGAGAGCGTCACGGTCCCTGCGGCGGCCGCCTGGTAGGCGGCTCCGGCGTCGCCGCCGCGCAGCATGATCCCGTAGTTCATGGGCTTCAGGGCGGCCGTGTCGCCGCCCGTGGTGATCTTCTTCCAGGGGCGCTGCTCGGAGCCGGTCAGGGTGACCCGGAAGGTGCCGTCCTGGGCCAGGCAGAAGGTACGGCCGCTGTCGGCGGTGGTGAGTTCCGAGGTCAGGGGCGTGCAGCCGGCGGAGGAGCCACTGGCAGAGGGGGTGGGTGTCGAGGTCGCGGTCGGGGTCGGGGTGGGTGTCGGTTTCGGGGACACCGCACCGCTGCCCTTGTCGCCGCCCCCGCTCTGGGAGCCGCAGCCGGCCAGCAGGAGCAGGCTCGCCGCGGCGAGAGCCGCGCGGTGGAACGTCGTACGGCGCATGAGGTGTCCGCCTTTCCGTCGGGGTACGGACCCTTGGTGCCGATATGACGTATCCCCCTGTCATACGGATCCCGCACCCGGACGGCTTCCGGGTGCGGGATCGGGTCAGTTCACGGGCGGGGTCAGCCGGTCGTGACGGCGGTGTCGTCGACGACGAAGCTGGTCTGGAGCGAGGAGTCCTCGACACCGCTGAACTTCAGGGTGACGGTCGAGCCCGCGTAGGAGCCGAGGCTGAAGGACTTCTGCACGTACCCGGTGGCCGCGTTGAGGTTGGAGTAGGTGGCCAGGGTGGTCGAACCGGCGGTGACCGTCAGCTTGTCGTACTGGGTGCTGGTGCTGGTCTCGGCCGTGTCGACGTGCAGGTAGAAGGTGAAGGTGGTGGCGGTGCAGCCGGCCGGGATCGTCACCGACTGGGAGAGCGTGTCGGTGTGGGTGGAGCCGTAACCGTCGAGCCAGGCCTTGTAGGAGCCGGCGTGGGCCGCCTCGCCGGTGTCGTTGGTGATGACTCCGCTGGAGGCGGTCCAGGTGGTGTTGCCCGACTCGAAGCCCGGGTTGCCGAGCAGCTGGGACGAGGTGCAGGTGCCGCCGCCGCTGGTGCTGACGGTCCAGGTGAAGGAGGCGGAGCCGGAGGCGCCGGTGGAGTCGGTCGCGGTGACGGTGGTGCTGTACGTGCCCGCGGTGGACGCCGTACCGGAGATCAGGCCGGTGGAGCTGGAGATGGACAGGCCGGTGGGCAGGCCGGAGGCGCTGTAGGTGAGGGTCGCGCCCGCGCTGTCGGAGGCCGAGATCTGCAGGCTGACCGAGCTGCCGGTGGCGGTGGACTGGCTGCCGGGGTTGGTGACGGTCACCGTGTTGCCGGTGGTGGTGCCGGAGGTGAAGGCGGCGGTGCCGTTCGGGGTGCCCCAGCCGGTCGGGCCGTCGTAGCCGGTGCCGGCGGTGCAGAAGTAGGACGTCGAGCAGGAGCCGTTGTTGCCGCTGGTGACGTCGTACAGGTTGCCGGTGTGCGAGTACGGGTACTTCGCCGGGTAGTCGCTGGAGCCCGGGGTGCCCGCGAGGGCGTACACACCGGCGATGATCGGCGAGGAGGCGCTCGTGCCGCCGTAGACCGCCCAGCCGGAGCCGCCGTAGGTGTCGTAGACCGCCACGCCGGTGGCCGGGTCGGCGACCGCGGAGACGTCGGACTCCATGCGCTTGGTGCAGCCGGTGTCGGTCTGCCAGCTCGGCTTGGCGTCGTAGGCGGAGCAGCCGGAGCCGGTGCCCTCGGAGGAGCTGGTCTTCCACACCGACTCGGTCCAGCCGCGGGTGCTGGAGGAGGTGGAGAGCGCGGTGCCGCCGACGGCGGTCACGTACTGGGAGGTCGCCGGGTACTCGGCGCCGTAGTCCTCGTCACCGGCGGAGACGGTGATCGCGACGCCCGGGTGCTTGAAGTACGAGGTGTCCTCGCTGGTCTGCGAGGAGGACTCGGAGCCGCCCCAGCTGTTGGAGACGAACTTGGCGCCGAGCGCGACGGCCTCGTTCTCGGCGGTGCCGAGGTCGGAGTCGGTGGCGGAGTTGGCCTCGACGAGGATGATGTTGCAGTTCGGGCAGACCGCGCTGACCATGTCGATGTCGAGCGCTTCCTCACCGGCCCAGCCGGAGTCGTTCGACGGCAGCGAGGTCGTCGAACCGGTCTGACTGACCTGCTTGAAGCAGCCGTTGGCGACCGTGCACGCGGACAGGCCGTAGGTGGAGCGGTAAGTGGCCAGGTCGGAGGCCGCGTTGGGGTCGTTGTAGGCGTCGACCACGGCAACGGTCAGGCCGGAGCCGCCCGTCGAGGGCAGGTTGTAGGCGCTGTGCAGGTTCGAGGGGCTCAGGCCGGAGGGGGCGGCGGCGAGCGCGGAGGCCAGCCGCTGCTTGATGTCGGTCCGGCGCTGCGCGAAGCAGGAGACCTGGCCGGCCTTGGTGGCGGTGGCGCACAGGTGCTTGGTGGGCACCTTCTGGCCGGCCTTGCCGGTGCTGTGCACGGCCTGGCGGGCGGGGTCGGTGAGGGCCTTGGCGTTCTGGGTGACCTTGGTGGTGGCGTGGGGTGCCACGACCGCGGGCTGGGCGGCCCCGGCGGTGGGTGCCGCGACGAATCCGGAGACGGCGAGAGCTAGGGCAGGGAAGGCGACGGTCAGGAGTCTTCGCAGGCTCCGTCGTGATTCACGCATGGGGGTACTGCCTCCATCGGTGGGGTTACAAGGCAGGCCCGTGACGCGCGTAGCGGCGGCAGAGTGCGCGCAGTCATGAGCATGACATTTCGAACACCCTGCGATGCCTTGACGCATGACATGAACAGGACGGAGGAGAAGCTAGCCGGGTTCGGTGGGGCCCGGTCCCCCCGGAGGAAGATCTTTGCTCCGGCATGGACAGCGCTTAGCCCCCTCATAGGAGGGGGTTGGCGCGTCGATGATGAGCACTATGCCCAGAGCTGACCGTGGAGGGTCTCGATGGCTTCCTCGGTCGTGGCGGCCGTGTAGACCCCGGTCGACAGGTACTTCCAGCCGCCGTCGGCGACGACGAACACGATGTCCGCGCTCTCGCCCGCCTGTACGGCCTTCCTGCCGACGCCGATCGCGGCGTGCAGCGCCGCGCCGGTGGAGACGCCCGCGAAGATGCCCTCCTGCTGGAGGAGTTCCCGGGTCCGGGTCACGGCGTCCGCCGAGCCCACCGAGTAGCGGGTGGTGAGCACGGAGGCGTCGTACAGCTCGGGTACGAAGCCCTCGTCGAGGTTCCTGAGCCCGTACACGAGGTCGTCGTACCGGGGTTCGGCGGCGACGATCTTCACGTCCGGCTTCTGCTCGCGCAGATACCGGCCGACGCCCATGAGGGTGCCGGTGGTGCCGAGCCCGGCGACGAAGTGCGTGACGGAGGGGAGGTCGGCGAGGATCTCCGGGCCGGTCGTCGCGTAGTGGGCCCCCGCGTTGTCCGGGTTGCCGTACTGGTAGAGCATCACCCAGTCCGGGTGCTCGGCGGCGATCTCCTTGGCCACCCGCACGGCGGTGTTGGACCCGCCGGCGGCCGGGCTGGAGATGATCTCCGCGCCCCACATGGCCAGCAGGTCCCGGCGCTCCTGTGAGGTGTTCTCGGGCATCACGCACACCATGCGGTAGCCCTTGAGCTTCGCCGCCATCGCCAGCGAGATGCCGGTGTTGCCGGAGGTCGGCTCCAGGATGGTGCAGCCGGGGGTGAGCCGGCCGTCCTTCTCGGCCTGCTCGATCATGTGCAGGGCGGGGCGGTCCTTGACCGAGCCGGTCGGGTTGCGGTCCTCCAGCTTGGCCCAGATCCGGACGTCGGCGGACGGCGAGAGCCGCGGCAGGCGCACCAGGGGGGTGTTGCCGACCGCGGCCAACGGGGAGTCGTAGCGCATGCCGATCTCAGGCCATGCCGCCGGCGACGGCCGGCAGGATCGTGACGGTGTCGCCGTCGGTCAGCTTGGTCTCGATGCCGTCGACGAAACGGACGTCCTCGTCGTTCAGGTACACGTTGACGAAGCGGCGCAGCTTGCCGTCGTCCACGATGCGGGCGTGGATGCCGGGGTGCCGGGTCTCGAGGTCGGTGAGCAGTTCGGCGAGGGTGCCACCGCTGCCCTCCACCGCCTTCTGGCCGTCGGTGTACTGGCGGAGGATGGTCGGGATGCGGACCTCGATGGCCATGGTTGCGGGCTCCTGTCGGAAAGTCTGGGTGGTTGGGCGCGCACGGCAGCACGCCGCGGCTCATGGCCGTACGGCGGCAGGGAAACGTCAACAGATGGCGCTGTTCAGCCTGCACAGGTCGACGTGCAGCCGCGCCACGAGCAGGGTGCCCGCCGCCTTCTCGCTCACGTCGTAGGAAACCATGGGGTCATCGTATCGATTCCCGGCGCGTGTTCCGGAGTGTGATCCCGGATAATGGACGGATTCCGACCGCACTTTGAGACATGGCCGAGGGTGGCCCCCGTAGGGGCGCGGGGCTGTGCCGATATGCGGCTCCGCGCCGTGGGCGCGACCGGCCCCCCTCCGGCCCGCAGGTGCCCACCGGCCGGTCCGGCACCGCCGAAACCCACCGTCGTAGCCGAGCTCCGCCGCGGCGGAGAAGTTCGTGTGAGCGGCGTAGAAGAGAACCGGATCAGTACGTCTCGACGATCCGGACCTCCTCCTCCGTGACCTCGCCCTCCACGATGCGGAAGGAGCGGAACTGGAAGTCGCCGCCGCCGTCCGTGTCGGCCGTCGAGACCAGGACGTAGTGGGCGGCGGGCTCGTTCGCGTAGCTGATGTCCGTCCGGGACGGGTACGCCTCCGTCGCCGTGTGGGAGTGGTAGATGACCACCGGCTCCTCGTCACGGTCGTCCATCTCGCGGTAGAGCCTGAGGAGGTCGCCGGAGTCGAACTCGTAGAACGTCGGGGACATCGCCGCGTTCAGCATCGGGATGAACCGCTCGGGCCGGTCCGAGCCGGCCGCTCCCGCGATGACGCCGCACGCCTCGTCGGGGTGGTCCTTGCGCGCGTGGGCGACGATCTGGTCGACGAGGGCCTGGGTGATGGTCAGCATGTCGGCCAGGATAAGCAAAGGGCCGCCCCGTACCGAAGGCTGGTACGGGACGGCCCATATGCCGGACGTCCTGAGCGGCTGCCGCAGGGGGCGCCACGAGTGCTCCCCGCGGCGGGACGTCCTGAGGGGGTTGGTCAGCTCGCCTTCTCCAGCCGCGCCGACTCGCGCCGCTCGGCGATCTCCGGGTTGCGGGACTTGAGGACCAGCCAGCCGATGCCGAGCGCGGCGGCCCAGCCGGCCATCACGTACAGGCAGACCCGGGAGTCGCCGTCGTAGGCGATCAGGCAGGTCACGAAGAGCAGGAAGACGATGGCGATCCAGCTGCACACCGCCCCGCCCGGCGCCGGGAAGGAGGACGCGGGCAGCCGGCCGGCGTCGACGGCGCGGCGGTAGAGGACGTGGCTGATCAGGATCATCAGCCAGGTCCAGATGCCGGCCGCGGTGGCGACGGAGGTGACGTAGCCGAACGCCTTCTCCGGGACGATGTAGTTGAGGACCACGCCGATGCCCATGAAGAGCACCGAGACGGTGATGCCGAGCGCCGGTGTCTTCGACGCGGACAGCTTCCGGAACGCGGCCGGGGCCTCGCCGCTGTCGGCCAGGTTCCGCAGCATCCGGCCCGTGGAGTACATGCCGGAGTTGCAGGAGGACAGCGCCGCGGTGAGGACGACGAAGTTGACGATGCCGGCGCCCGCCGGGATGCCGATCTTCGCGAAGGCCGCGACGAACGGGGAGACGCCCGGGGCGAACTCCGTCCACTTCACGACGCAGAGGATGACGGTGAGCGCGCCGACGTAGAAGAGGGCGATGCGCCAGGGGAGGGTGTTGATCGCCTTGGGGAGGGTCTTCTCGGGGTTCTCGGACTCGCCGGCGGTGACGCCGACCAGCTCGACCGCGAGGTAGGCGAACATGACGCCCTGGAGGGTCATCAGGGAGGAGCCGACGCCCTTGGGGAAGAAGCCGTCGAACTGGTAGAGGTTCGCGACCGAGGCCGTGTCACCGGCGCTGCTGAAGCCGAAGGTGAGCACGCCGAGGCCGATCACGATCATGCCGATCAGGGCGGTGACCTTGACCATGGAGAACCAGAACTCCAGCTCTCCGAAGACCTTCACGGAGATCAGGTTGACCCCGAAGAGGATCACCAGGAAGACCAGCGCGGTCACCCACTGGGGGACGGACGGGAACCAGTAGTTGACGTAGATCGCGGCGGCCGTCAGTTCGGCCATGCCGGTGACGACCCACATCAGCCAGTACGTCCAGCCGGTGAAGTAGCCGAAGAACGGGCCGAGGAACTCCCGGGAGTACTCGGCGAAGGAGCCGGAGACCGGGCGGTACAGGAGCAGCTCGCCGAGCGCCCGCATGATGAAGAAGATGATGCCGCCCGCGAGGGCGTACATGAGGATGAGACTGGGTCCGGCCTTGGCGATGTTCGCCCCGGCACCCAGGAAGAGGCCGACGCCGATGGCGCCGCCGATGGCGATCATCTGGACCTGGCGGCTGCCGAGTCCGCGCTCGTACCCCTCTTCCGAGGCTTCGGAGGACTGCTCCGACGTGTCGACCTGAGCGGAGGTCATGTGTGGTGTGCGCCTTTCTCCATGCCGACCCGGGCCTCTGGTCGGCCGCGGATCGGGTTTCGATCCCCCCGGATTGCTGGAGTGGTGCCTGCCCGGCTGTTGCCGGTTCGGTGGCGCACCCGGACGGACACGTGGGTGGTGTCGCCGGGCGGTCGTGAAGATTTATCACGGCCGCAATACTGATCACCGGGTTCCGCCGAGAGGGATTGTGGCGCACACCACTGGAAGAACCGGACAAAGCGCGACCGAAAAGGTCATACCCGGCCGCAACGGTGACTGGATCGTTATCCGGATTTGAGCGTCCTCTGAGCGAACACGAAATCAGGACGGATTACGGCATAAGGGTGGCGACCAGGGTCTCCTGGAGGCCGCCGAGCCACAGATAGGCCATCACCATCGGCTTGCGCTCGTCCTCGTCAGGGAGCCGGTAGAGCAGGTCGGTGTCGTCCTCGTCGGTGATGTCGAGGCGGGAGCCGATGGCGAGGCGCAGGTCGTTGAGGGCACCTAGCCACTGCCGGGACTCCTCGGGCGCCAGCTCGAGGACCGCGCCGCCCTCCCCCACCGGGGCCAGCGCGTCCAGGGAGCGGATCACCGCGAGGGCGCTCTCCCGTTTGCCGGCCCTGAGGTCGTTCTCGGTGTAGCGGCGGAACTCGGCCGAGTGGGCCTGCCGCTCCTCGGCCTCCTGCGAGGAGTCGGGCAGCCGCTCCGGGTCGCTGTACGCGTCCGGGAAGAACCGGCGCAGCACCGGATCGGTGGGCGCCTCGCTCGGGCCCTCGGCGAACAGCTCGGCGAGCGGGTCGTCGGGGGCGTCCTCGGCGGGGCCGGGGCCGATGAGCTCCAGGAGCTGGACGGCCAGCGTCCGGATGATGGAGATCTCGACGTCGTCGAGCGCGACGGCCGCGCCGCCGCCGGGGAGCGGTTCGAAGATTCCTGGCATGGAGGGGATTCGCTGCTTCCGGTGCTGGTCGAGGAGTCTGGCTACGTCCGGTCCGGCCGGCGAGGGGTCATTTCCGGTCCTGCTGGAGGGTGGCCCACAGGCCGTAGCCGTGCATCGCCTGTACGTCGCGCTCCATCTCCTCGCGGCTGCCGCTGGAGACGACCGCCCGGCCCTTGTGATGGACGTCCAGCATGAGCTTGGTGGCCTTGTCCTTGGGATAGCCGAAGTACGTCTGGAAGACGTACGTCACGTAGCTCATGAGGTTGACGGGGTCGTTGTGCACGATCGTCACCCAGGGGACATCGGGCTCGGGTACGGCGAAGACCTCCTCCGCCGACTCGGTGCGTTCGATCTCTACGGGAGCGGGTGACGTCACATGGCCCATGCTGCCACGCGCCCCACAAATCGTCACACTGACGAGATGGGGGTAGCATCTCCAGTCATGAACACAGCGGACCTTGGGCTGCCGGTGGATGTTCCCTCGACGGCGCTCTTCACGGACCAGTACGAACTGACGATGCTGCAGGCCGCGCTGCGGGCCGGTACGGCCGAGCGTCGCAGCGTCTTCGAGGTCTTCACCCGGCGGCTGCCGGAGGGGCGCCGGTACGGCGTCGTGGCGGGCACCGGACGTGTCCTGGACGCCGTGGAGAACTTCCGGTTCGACCCGGACGTCCTCGGCTTCCTGGCCGAGCGGAAGATCGTCGACGAGCCCACCCTGCGCTGGCTCGCCGACTACCGCTTCAGAGGTGACATCTGGGGCTACCCCGAGGGCGAGGTCTACTTCCCCGGCTCGCCGATCATGCGGGTGGAGGGCTCCTTCGCCGAGTGCGTGCTGCTCGAGACCGTGGTTCTCTCCATCCTCAACCACGACTCGGCGATCGCCGCCGCCGCCTCCCGGATGGCCTCGGCCGCGGGCGACCGCCCGCTGATCGAGATGGGCGCCCGCCGCACCCACGAGCTGGCCGCGGTCGCCGCCTCCCGCGCCGCCTACGTCGGGGGTTTCGCGTCCACCTCCGACCTGGCGGCCGGCTTCCGCTACGGCATCCCGACGGTGGGCACCTCCGCCCACGCCTTCACCCTGCTCCACGACCACGAGCGCGACGCCTTCCAGGCCCAGGTCGACTCGCTCGGCAGGGGAACCACCCTGCTGGTCGACACCTACGACGTGGCCGAGGCGGTCCGTACGGCCGTCGAGGTGGCCGGGCCCGAGCTGGGCGCCGTCCGTATCGACTCGGGCGACCTGCTGCTGGTCGCCCACCGGGTCCGGCAGCAGCTGGACGCGCTGGGCGCGCGGGACACCAGGATCACCGTCACCTCCGACCTCGACGAGTACGCCATCGCCTCGCTGGCCGCGGCGCCCGTGGACGCGTACGGCGTCGGCACCCAGCTGGTGACCGGCTCCGGGCACCCCACCTGCTCCATGGTCTACAAGCTGGTCGCCCGCGCCGAGTCCGCCGACCCGAAGGCCCCGCTGCTGCCGGTCGCCAAGAAGTCGTCCAGCGGCAAGACGTCCGTGGGCGGCCGCAAGTGGGCGGCGCGGCGGCTGGACGCCGACGGGGTGGCGGAGGCGGAGGTCATCGGCACCGGGGAGGTGCCGGCCGGCCTGGTCGACCAGCGACTGCTGGTCGAACTGGTGAAGTCCGGCCAGGTGGTCGCCCGCGAGCCCCTGGACGCGCCCCGCGCACGCCATAGGGCGGCCAAAGCCAATCTGCCCCTCTCCGCGACCCAGCTCTCCCGTGGTGAAGCGGTCATTCCGACGGAGTACGTCCAGGGGCGCTCGGGTAGCTAGAGCGGGTGCCCGCGTACGCGCCCCGCGAAGCCCCCTCCCCTACGCCCCCGTAAGTCTCTACGCTCGGAGGTCCAGGCCGGGCCCGCACCCCTTTTTTCTGCGTCTCCCCCCTCGACAGACCCGCTCCCGACTGCGAAGGACACCGACCATGCGCCGCGCCTTGATCGTCGTTGACGTGCAGAACGACTTCTGTGAGGGGGGCAGCCTCGCGGTGGCGGGCGGCGCCGACGTGGCCGCCGCGGTCACGGAGCTGATCGGGCAGGCGCCCGCCGGCTACCGCCACGTGGTGGCGACCCGCGACCACCACATCGCGCCGGGCGGCCACTTCGCGGACAACCCCGACTACGTGCACAGCTGGCCGGCGCACTGCGTGGCCGGCACGGAGGGCGTCGGCTTCCATCCGAACTTCGCCCCGGCGGTCGCCTCCGGCGCGGTGGACGCGGTGTTCAGCAAGGGCGCGTACTCGGCCGCCTACAGCGGCTTCGAGGGCACGGACGAGAACGGGGTCCCGCTGGCCGACTGGCTCCGCGCCCGGGAGATCACCGAGGTGGACATCGTCGGGATCGCCACGGACCACTGCGTGCGGGCCACCGCGCTGGACGCCGCGAAGGAGGGTTTCCGCACCCAGGTCCTCCTGGGCCTCACGGCAGGGGTGGCCGAGGAGACGACGGAACGGGCCCTGGAGGAGATGCGCGAGGCGGGCGTGGAGCTGACGGGCAAGCCGGTGGTCTAGGGACCGCTCACGCGTCGCGTTCTCCGCCGCCGCCTCGGCGACGAGCCGCGACGGCGGAGTTCGGCGGCACCGGACCGGTCGGTGGGCACGTGCGGGCCGCTTCGGGCTGGTCGCGTCTACGCGGCAAAGCCGCATGCCGATACGGCCCCGCGCCCCTGGGCCGGCTGCCGCGGCCGGCGCCGGGACAGCCAGGCCCCTGTGCGGGCTAGGCGACCGCCGATCTTCGCAGCAACGACCTGATCGGATGCCACAGCTCCGTCACCGTGACACCGTTGTCCGGGGCCGTTCGCCATATCAGGCCGTCGGGGTGGTGGAGGACGGCGGTGATCTCGTCCGGGGTCGGCGGGGCGGCGTTGCCCCGCAGGTAGACCGCTCGCATGCCCAGGTTGCGGAGCCTGGTCAGGGCGCGGGCGCGGTTCTGGGCGAGGACCAGTACCCGCACCCCGGCGGTGCCCCCGGCAGGGGCGGGGGTGGGCAGGTTCAGTGCCACCACCACGCTGCCGTTCGGCAGCTTGCAGAACCCTCCTGCGGCCATGCGGTCATACCCCCGTACGAGTAGGTGTCAATAAGAAAGCCACAGGACGCACCTAAACACGATCGGCGGCGACCCGCCAGGGGGTCGCCGCCGATACGTCTGTGACCTGCGAAGATGCGTGTTACTTCACCGCAGGGCCGACCTGGAGGGAGATCGTCGAGCCGTCTCGGGCCTCCGTGACGATGTTGATCTTCGTGTTGGTGTCAGTGATCTTGACACCGGCGGCCGGGTTCGAGGCGTCGTAGTAGGTGCTCTTGTGGTCGTTGAAGACCGACACCCCGGACGACTGCTTGATCTTGGTCGCCACGTCCGCCTTGTGGAGGGTGATGCCGTCCGTCGCGTAGAGGCTGAAGGGCGAGTCGTAGGCCTGGATGCGGTTGCGCATCAGCGTGCCGTCGGACCACTTGAGCGCCGTCGGGTGCGAGTCGATCGGGAGGATCAGACCGGTGCCCGGGTGGACGCTGGTGTTGTCGTCGGCCTCGGAGAGGTCCCACTTCCAGATCAACAGGCCGTTCTGGTAGGGGTAGTGCTCCACCCAGTCCGGACGGGTCGTCGAGAAGCCGAAGTTGTACGGGCCGACCTCGAGGGTCTTGTCGTACGACACGTACTGGCGGTTCTCCGCGATGTAGTACTGCGCGTAGTCCTTGGTGAAGGACGCGCCGATGCGGGAGAAGCCGGACGCGGTCCAAGCCGGGTCCGCCGACTCGGCGTTGTCGGAGAAGAGGGCCGAGCCGTCGGCCGTCACCGAGATCTCGTCGGCCGCGAAGCCCTTCAGGGCGACCCCGCCGTCGGTCTGGTAGCGGAAGCGCAGCTGGACCTTCTGGCCCGCGTAGGCGTCCAGCGGGTACGACAGCTTGGTGTACGCGTCGACCGAACCGGTGAGCGCCGGCTTGTCGCTGCCGTCGCGCGGGATGGCCTGGCCGTTGGCCGTGCCGTCCAGGGCGGTCCAGTTGGCGCCGCCGTCGGTGGACACCTCGGCGTAGAGGTAGTCGTAGCCCGACTCGATGTCGTACCAGCCGTCCAGGCTCAGTGCCGCCGAGGACTTGCCGGTCAGGTCGACCTCACGGGTCAGCGTGTTCTTGAGGTTGTCGCCGCTGCCGCTCCACCACTGGGTCGAACCCTCGGCCGGGGCGACGACGGTGGTCGTGACCTCCTTGTCGGGCAGCGAGACCACCAGGGCCTGCTTGTTCGCGGTGTTGTACTCGGCGACGCCCAGCTTGTGCGAGGACTTCGTGCCGGCCTTGGCCACGCCGTAGTCGAGCCAGCCGAGCTGGAGCTTGTCCCAGGCGTTCATGTCGCCGGGCAGGTCGCCGATGGCCTCCTTGCCGGTGCCCAGCCAGGAGCCGGAGGACATCAGGGTCCAGAAACCGGTGGAGTTCTCGCCGCCGTTGGTGTCGTACTCGTCCGGCAGGCCGAGGTCGTGGCCGTACTCGTGGGCGTAGACGCCGAGTCCGCCGTTCTCCGGCTGCATGGTGTAGTCGCCGACCCAGATACCGGTGTCGCCGACCTGGGTGCCGCCGAGCTTGTTGTTCGTGGGACCGGTGGCGCCGGCGTCGCTGCCGAAGGCGTACCAGCGGTGCGCCCAGATGGCGTCGGTGCCCTGGGCGCCGCCGCCCGCGGACTCGTCCTCGCCGGCGTGCACGATCTGGAAGTGGTCGACGTAGCCGTCGGGCTCGTTGAAGTCGCCGTCGCCGTCGTAGTCGTAGCGGTCCCACTGGTCGTACTGGGCGAGGTCGGCCTTGATGGCGGCGTCGGACTCGCCGGCCGCCTTCTGGCCGGCGACCCAGGACGTCAGACCGTCGCGGACCAGGTTCCAGACGCTGGAGCAGGTGGTGGAGCCGCAGGCGTTGTTGCCGTACCGGGCCTCGTTGTAGGGGACCTTGACCCAGTCGGTGACCTCGCCGTCGACCGAGTAGCGGCCCGAGGACTGCTTCTCGTAGTACTTCTTCAGCGACTCGGTGTCCTTGCCGGTGCCGAAGTAGAGGTCCTGGAAGTGGGCCTGGTTGTAGTCCGCCTGCCAGGCGGTGGAGTTGTCCTTGGTGCGGTCCGGCTCGGCTATCTGGTTGTGCAGCGGGCCGACCGTGCCGCCGTAGCGGGGATCGGTCTGGTCGCCGAACTCCACCAGGATCGTGAAGATCTTGTCGGTCTTCTCCCGGCCGAGCTCGACGTACTTGCTGTCGCCCTTCTCGCTCTTGAGCTGGACGACCTGGGAGCCGTCCCGGTCCTTGACCTGGGCCTTGCCGGATATGACCTGGTCGAGGGCCTCCTGCCGCTGGGCTTCCTGGGTCTTGCTCAGGGGGCCGTCGAGGTCGTGCTCGTCCTGCTTCGTCGACGGGTCCTTCCGGTCGACGGTGGCGCCGGCCGACTGCGTCGCGGCCTGGGCGACCGCGAAGGTGGTGAAGCCCGCGGATGCCGTTGCGAGCGTCACCCCCACGGCAAGCGCTCTCAACGTCCAGGATCTAGTGGTCACTTGAGTTCCTCCCCCGCGCCGCGCGCACGGAAGGGGGGTCCGGATTCATGGAGGGATCCGTGCACGCACGATCAACGCGTCGATTCAAGTGACGTCATTTGACTACTGGTTTACGAGAAAAGACAGACCTTGACTTGGACAGTTCAACTGCACTATGCGGAGAGGAAGTTCGCTTTACGGACACCGTGATAGGGGCGGACCCCTGACGGGCCTCGCTCAACCGGCGCGCATATGCATCGGGTTGCCGTATGCCATGCGACCGTGCGCCCCCTGTGCACCGGTACCGTGGGTTAGGTCACGCTTACCGGTCGTTCCGCTCGGGCATGCACGCGAATAGAGTCGAACGGTGGAACGCCCGGAAGCCGGTGGAAAGCAAGGCCGGCTCCCCGTCTCACCCCCACATCTTCCGAGGACACGATTGCCATGCCTCGTCCGACCCCGGCACAGCTCGTCTACGGTTCCTGCACCGTGATCTGCTCGACGCTCGCCATGCTGCTGCTGTCACAGACGAGTTCGGGCATCGGGATCGCGGTCATCGCGCTCGCGGCGCTCGGTCTGGGACTGCTGGTCGCCATGACGGTTCCGCTCCCCGGGCCACGCACGGTCGCACAGTCCCAGCCCGTCCCGACCGCAATGCCCGAGGTGCGGGTCCCCGTGCACCGGCAGACCGTGGCCGCCGCCACGGCCGAGCCCGTCCGGGAGCCCACCGCGCCCTGACGCACCCGCACACGAGAAGTCGGCGGATCCGTGAGACTGACGGACCCGCCGACTGCTTGTGCGCCCCCCGGGATCAGTTCCTCGTACTGACCACGACCGTCTTCGCGGCCTTGTCGTGCAGCCCCTGTTTGTACGGTTTGTCGAAGTAGCTCCAGCCACCGCAGATGATCGTCCACACACAGGCGCAGCAGAAGGCGAACGGCAGCCACAGCACCAGGGCGCGCACCAGCGAGGTCTGGGCGGAGGGCGTGGAGCCGTTGTTCAGGTCGGCGACCCGCATGCCGAGCCACTTCTTGCCGAGGGTCTGCCCGGACTTGGCGGTCAGCAGGGTGTCGTACCCGACGAACAGGACGGCGGCGACCAGCGACTGCGCGAAGGACTTGCCGACCTCCATCTTGTCGCCGTTGACCTCGTACTCGTGTACCCCGAAGGCCCAGGTGAGCAGCCAGACCACGATGAGCACCAGGACCATGTCGATGATCCGGGCGAGGGTGCGCCTGCCGCTGTCGGCGAGCGGCGGCATCCCGGCGAGCGGATCGGCCGGGTAGCCACCGGTTCCGCCGGAGGGGCCACCCCCTCCGCCGTAGGGGCCGCCGCCGTAGGAGGGCGGCGGGGGCTGCGCGCCGCCGTACGGGGTGTCGTACGGCGAGCCCGGCCCCTGGCCCGCACCCGGCTCACCGGACGGGGGCTGCTTCTTGAACGGGTCGTCCTCCGGCGGCTGTCCGGAGCCCGGGGGCGGTTCGGTGCTCATGGCCCGAGTCGACCGCGAGGCGACCGGGTCCGCATCCGGCGAGCGGCCGTACGGGGTACGACGCCCCGTCAGCGACGCCCCGTCAGCGCGCCCCGTCAGCCGGCGACGAAGGTGTGCGCCGCCTTGTCGTGCCAGCACTGGTGCCAGGGCCGGTCGAACAGGCACCAGGCGACACCGACGATCCCGATGCCCAGCAGCCCGGGGACGGTGTACACCAGCCAGCGGCGCAGCGAGGCGCCGAAGGCCGGGGGCTCGTGGCCCTCGATGTCCCGTACCTCCAGGCCGAACAGCTTCTTGCCTAGCGTGCGGCCCCACCTGGCGGTGGGCAGCACCTCGTAGAGGACGCCGACGAGGAGCAGGACGGCGAGCACGATCCCGAGGTAGAGGCCGGTCGTGCCGTCGAGCAGCCAGACGGTCTCGGTACGGCCGGAGAGCTTGGCCGCGTCGATCTTGTCCTGTACGTGGTCGGCCGCCTGGGAGCCGTACGGTACGGCGGCCGCGGCGGTCACCGCGCCGACGACCAGGCTGTCGACGAGCCGCGCGGCGAACCGCTTGCCGAGTCCGGCGGGGCGGGCCGACGCCTGCCGCCGGGCGGCCGCCTGGAAGGGGTCCTCCACCGGCGGCTTCCAGGGCGCGACCTGCTGGTCACCCGCGAGCTGATGCACCTGCTGCGCCCAGGAGGACTGCCCCCCGCCGAGACCGGCGGACATGGGGGCGGCGGGCTGGGGCCCGCCGGACTGCGGGGGGACGGCGGGGGCGACGGCCTGCGGAGCCGCGGGAGCCGGGGCCGCGGCGGCGCGGTCGGCGGCGGCCTTCCCGGCGCCGAAGCCGGGCCGGCCGCCGCCGGGGGCGCCGACCGGCGCCTGCGCGCCGAACCCACCCGCACCGGGCGCACCGGGGGTACCGGCCGCACCGGCGGAGCCCTGAGCGCCGTAGCCGCCCGGCCCGGGCGCGCCGGAGGTACCGGCCGCACCCGGGCCACCGGACCCCGGCGCACCGAACCCACCCGAACCCGGACCCCCCGCACCGGCACCCTGCCGCTCGGCACCGGCACCGGCACCGGCACCAGTGCCAGTGCCTTGGCCGCCGAACCCACCGGTGCCGGCGCCCTGCCCGCCACTGCCCTGCCCGCCGAATCCGGCCCCCGCGGCACCCGTGTCAGGTGCGTTCTCGGTGCGGATCGGGCGGAAGGTCATCGTGCCGTCGTCCATGGGCGGCCGGTCGGCCGGCGGGGTGCCCGCGGGGCCCAGCGTCGGCCTGCGGAAGATGAACGTGCCGCCGGAGTCGACGTCCCCCTGGTCCGTCGGCGGCATCGTCGCCGAGCCGTCCGTGTGGGACGACCGGCCGTCCGGCTGGGGCGGCGCACCCGCCGCCGCCCGGGGGTCGGTGCCCCAGGCACTCCCCTCGGCCGCCCAGCCGGATCCACCCGGCCGCGGGTCCTCGTCGAAGAAGTGCGGGCCGGTCTCCTCGACCGCGGGGCTCGCGGGGCGGGAGCCGGGCGGTGGGGCGAGCGGTTCGCCGTCGGACGGGGCCGGGCGGCTGGTGCCCGGCACCCAGGCGGTGCCGTTCCAGTAACGGACGTAGCCGGGGATGGACGGGTCCGGGTAGTAGCCCTCGCGGGGCCGTTCGTCACCGGGTGCCGGGGTAGGGGCGGTCATGTCCGTCATCCCGTATCTGCTCGGGGGTCGTGTGGGAGGCTCCACATCTATCAGACGCGCGTGCCCACCACCGCCAGTCCCGCAGGACCCGCCCCTTTCCGGGCACCTCTGTGCGCCCCCTTCACCGCACCGGAAAAAAATTTCCCGGAACCCGCGTAATGCTCGCGGCCCCCAGGCCCTCTCCCTCGTACGGCCCCGTCCACAGGTGCCCGGACGACCGACCGAGAGGAACGAACGTCATGCATCACACCGTGGTGGAACGCGAACTGGAGCTGCGGCTCATCCTGTCCCCCGAGCGGAGCATCCCGGTCCCGGCCAGGCTCGGCTACCGCTCCGACGACCCGTACGCCGTCCATGTCGGCTTCCACATCAACTCGCAGTCCCCGGTCCACTGGACCTTCGCCCGCGACCTGCTGGTGGAAGGGGTGTTCCGGCCCTGCGGAGACGGGGACGTGCGGGTGTGGCCGACGAAGGTGGAGGGCCGCAGCGTCGTGCTGATGGCGCTGAGTTCACCCGACGGAGACGCCCTCCTGGAGGCACCCACGGCCCAGGTGTCCGCCTGGCTGGAGCGGACGCTGCGACTGGTGCCCCCGGGGACCGAGGGCGGCCGGCTGGGCATCGACGACGCGCTCGACCAGCTGCTCGCCCAGTGAGGTGCCCGACGGACAGGGCGTAGGGAACGTATGGAGCGTATGGACCGTCCGGGGTCAGAACAGCTTGCCGGGGTTGAGGATGCCCAGCGGGTCGAAGGCGTCCTTCACGGCCCGCTGCATCTCCACGCCCACCGGCCCGATCTCCCGGGCCAGCCACTCCTTCTTCAGGACGCCGACGCCGTGTTCGCCGGTGATGGTGCCGCCGAGCTCCAGTCCGAGGGCCATGATCTCGTCGAAGGACTCGCGGGCGCGGCGGCACTCGTCGGGGTCCTGCGCGTCGAAGCAGACCGTGGGGTGCGTGTTGCCGTCGCCCGCGTGGGCGACCACCCCGATGGTCAGCCCGTGCTTCTCCGCGATGCGCTCGACCCCTTCGATCAGGTCGCCGAGCCGGGAGCGGGGCACGCACACGTCGTCGATCATCGTGGTGCCCGTGACGGCCTCCAGGGCGACCAGCGAGGACCGGCGGGCCTGGAGGAGGAGTTCGGATTCGGCGGCGTCGTCGGCCGGGACCACCTGGGTGGCGCCCGCCTCCTCGCAGAGCGCGCCGAGGGCGGCGAGGTCGGCGGCCGGGTCCGGGGTGTCGAAGGCGGCGAGGAGCAGCGCCTCGGTCGATTCCGGCAGGCCCATGTGGGTGAGTTCGTTGACCGCCTTCACGGTCGTACGGTCCATCAGTTCGAGGAGGGACGGTACGTGCCCGCCCGCCATGATCCGGCACACCGCGTCGCAGGCCGCGGCCGCTGAGCCGAACTCGGCGGCCAGCACCAGCTGCCGCGGCGGCTTGGGCTTCAGGGCCAGGACCGCCCGTACGACGACACCGAGTGAGCCCTCGGAACCGACGAACAGCCGGGTCAGGTCGTAGCCGGCGACGCCCTTCGCGGTACGCCGGCCGGTGGACAGCAGCCGCCCGTCGGCGAGGACGACGTCCAGGCCGAGGACGTACTCGGCGGTCACCCCGTACTTCACACAGCACAGCCCGCCCGAGGCCGTGCCGATGTTGCCGCCGATCGTGCACATCTCCCAGCTGGAGGGGTCCGGCGGGTAGGAGAGGCCGTGTTCCTCGACCGCGCGGGAGAGGGTGGCGTTGATGACGCCGGGTTCGACGACGGCGATGCGGTCGACCGGCGAGATCTCCAGGATGCGGTCCATCTTGGTCAGGGACAGCACGATGCAGCCGTCGGTGGCGTTGGCGCCGCCGGACAGGCCGGTGCGGGCGCCCTGCGGGACGACCGGCACGCGCAGCTCGGTGGCGGTGCGCAGGACGTGCTGGACCTGTTCGACCGTGCGTGGCAGCACGACGACGGCCGGGACACCGGCCGGGCAGAAGCTCGCCATGTCGTTGGCGTAGGAGGTGGTCACATCGGGGTCCACGAGCACCGCGTCGGCCGGCAGGCCCGCCAGGAGCCGGTCGGTGAGGTTGCCGGTGGTCTCGTCCCGAGGCGCTTCGATACGGCTCATGATCACAGCGTCGCACCCGGGGCCATCGGTGTGAACCCCACAGCGGCCCTCCTTGGGCCGCCCGGGCGTGGTCGTCGTATTGACGCACAGTACGGGCATGTGCGCGCTCGATAACCGACCGTCAGGGCCCACCACCTCGCTGCTCACGGAGCCGCCGCGCCGCCGTCGCCGGGTGCTGCGGCGGCTGCTGGTCGTCGCGCTGGCGGGCGGGGCGGCGGCCGGCGCGACGCTGATGCTGTGGCCGCACGAGCCGGCGCCGCGGCGCGCCACCGCGCCGCCCCCGGCGGCCGGACCGCGGGCCGAGGCGAAGGCCCGGGCGGCGGCCCAGGCGGCGGCGCAGACGGCCGTCCTCAACGGCCTGCCCGCCGCCCTGCCCGACCTCACCTCGCTCATCGGCGCACGCGAGAGCCGGGTCCGGGCGCAGCCGAAGGACGCGCGGGCCTGGGCGGTGCTCGGGGCCGCGTACGTGGAACGGGCCCGCCGGACCGCCGACAGCGCGGACTATCCGCGGGCCGAACGGGCGCTGGAGACCTCCCTCCAGGTGGCCGGCAAGGGCAACACCGACGCGCTGGCCGGTCTCGCCGCGCTGGCGAACGCGCGCCGGGACTTCCCGACGGCCAAGCGGTTCGGCGAGGAGGCGCTGAAGGCGGCGCCGAAGCGGTGGTCCACGTATCCGGCGCTGATCGACGCCTACAACGGGCTCGGCGACTACAAGGCGGCCCGGTCCGCGCTCGACAAGCTGATGGCGCTGAAGGTCGGGGCGGCCGTGAGGCCGGCCGTGATGGCACGCGCCTCGGCCGTGTACCGGGACCGGGGCTGGCGCGAGGACGCGGCGGCGCAGGTGACGGACGCGGCGGCGGCCGCCGGAACCCCGGCCGAGCAGGCCGCGTATCTGACCTGGGCCGGGCAGCTGGCCTGGGAGCGCGGCGAACGGGACGACGCGCTACGGCACTTCACGGCGGCCGTCCGCCTGGACCCCGACCAGTCGGCGGCGCGCGCCGGGCAGGGGCGGGCGCTGGCCGCGCTGGGCCGCACGCAGGAGGCGCTGGCCGCGTACCAGGAGGCGCTCGGGCACCGGCCGACTCCGCAGGTCTCCCTGGAGCTGGCCGAGTTGTACGAGTCGCTGGGGATGGGGCGGCAGGCGGAGACGCAGTACGCGCGGTTGCAGACGCAGGTGCGGCGGGAGCTGGACGCCGGGGTCGACGACGAGTTGCTGATCGGGCAGTACGAGGCGGACCACGGGGATGTCGGGGAGGCGGTGGAGCGGCTGACGGCCGAGTGGGACCGGCAGCCGGGCATCGAGGTCGCGGACGCGCTCGGGTGGGCGCTGCACCGGGCCGGCGACGACAAGGAGGCGCTGCACTACGCCTCGATCGCGACGGACTCGACGAAAGGCGGCGGGGTCCGCAGCGCGTCGTACGCCTTTCACCGGGGCATGATCGAACGCGACCTGGACCTGGACGCCTCCTCCCGCCGCCACCTCCAGGACGCCCTGCGCACCAACCCCTACTTCTCCCCCCTGCAGGCCCCGGTGGCCCGAGCCACCCTGACCACCCTGGGCGACCAGCCACCGAACGAGGAGGTCCCGCAGTGACCCACCGGCACCCGGCTACCGCCGAGACCCACCGTCGTGGTTGATGGCCGCCGCGGCGGCGGGAACTGACCGGCGTCGCTCTCTCCGCGCCGGGGAGAAGACCGGCGTCAATTCCTCTCCGCCGCAATTGGCGTCCGGCCATGCGGTGGTCCCCGGCGGTGCCGGACCGGCCCTGGCCCGGGGCCGCCGAGGCTCCCGCCTACAGGTTGCCGCGGCGTTCCTGTTCGCGTTCGATCGCTTCGAAGAGGGCCTTGAAGTTGCCCTTGCCGAAGCCCATGGAGCCGTGGCGTTCGATGAGCTCGAAGAAGACCGTCGGGCGGTCCTGGACCGGCTTGGTGAAGATCTGCAGCAGGTAGCCGTCCTCGTCACGGTCGGCGAGGATCTTCAGCTCGCGCAGGGTGTCCAGCGGGACGCGGGTGTCGCCGACCCACTCGCCGAGGGTGTCGTAGTAGGAGTCGGGGGTGTCGAGGAACTCCACGCCGGCCGCGCGCATGGTCCGTACGGTCTCGACGATGTCGTTGGTGTTGAGTGCGATGTGCTGGACGCCCGCACCGCCGTAGAACTCCAGGTACTCGTCGATCTGGGACTTCTTCTTGGCGACGGCGGGCTCGTTGATCGGGAACTTGACCTTGAGGGTGCCGTCGGCGACGACCTTGGACATCAGCGCGCTGTACTCGGTGGCGATGTCGTCGCCCACGAACTCCTTCATGTTCGTGAAGCCCATGACCTTGTTGTAGAAGCCGACCCACTCGTTCATGCGGCCGAGTTCGACGTTGCCGACGCAGTGGTCGACGGCCTGGAAGGTGCGGCGGGCCGGCGGCTCGACGATCGGGGACGCGGCGACGAACCCCGGCAGGTACGGGCCGTCGTACCCGGTCCGCTCGACGAGGGTGTGGCGGGTCTCGCCGTACGTGGCGATCGCGGCGAGGACGACGGTGCCGTGCTCGTCCTTGAGTTCGTACGGCTCGGCCAGCGACCGCGCGCCGTGCTCGACGGCGTAGGCGTACGCGGCCCGCGCGTCCGGCACCTCGATGGCCAGGTCGACGACCCCGTCGCCGTGCTCGGCGACGTGCCGGGACAGGAAGGCGCCCCACTCGGTCTCCGGCCTGACGACGGAGGTGAGGACGAACCGCGCCGAGCCGTTCTCCAGGACGTAGCTGGCGGTCTCGCGGCTGCCGTTCTCCGGTCCGGAGTACGCGACCAGCCGCATGCCGAAGGCGCTGGAGTAGTAGTGCGCCGCCTGCTTGGCGTTGCCGACGGCGAAGACGACCGCGTCCATTCCCTTGACCGGGAAGGGGTCGGCCTGCCGGGCGGTCACGTCGGGAGTGTGCTGTGTGGTCTGCGTCATGGTCGAAGGGTGACCCCGGCACACAAGGTGCGCAATAGTTCCCTTTTTCACTGGGCAATATGCTCAGCGGTACGGCCGCCTCGGCGGACTTTCTGTGCAGGATGACCATCCGGAGGCGGGTATGGCGATCGATCATCTGGACGGCCGGATCCTGGTGCTGCTGGCCCGCGAGCCGCGGATCGGCGTGCTGGAGATGTCCCGTCGGCTGGGGGTGGCGCGCGGGACCGTGCAGGCGCGGCTCGACCGGCTTCAGTCGAATGGAGTGATCCAGGGGTTCGGCCCGCAGGTGGACCCGGCGGCCCTCGGCTACCCGGTCACCGCGTTCGCCACCCTGCAGATCCGGCAGGGCCAAGGCCCGGACGTGCGGGCGCACTTGGCGACCGTGCCGGAGGTGCTGGAGCTGCTCACCACCACCGGCACCGGGGACATGCTGTGCCGGCTGGTGGCCCGCTCCAACGCCGACCTCCAGCGGGTGATCGACCGGGTCGTCGGTTTTGATGGCATTGTCCGGGCCTCCACGGCGATCGTCATGGAGAACCCCGTTCCGCTGCGGATCATCCCGCTGGTGGAACAGGCCGCGGCGGACAGCGAAGGGACGACCTGACGGTTCGGATCGCGGGGTGAGCGCACGTGAGCTTCTGGGAGTACCTGGGCAACCGGCACCAGACCCTGCTCACGGACGCCTATCAGCACGCCAGCGCGGTCTTCCAGTGCATGGTCGCGGCGACCCTCATCGGCATGCTGATCGGTGTGGTCACCTACCGCAGCGAGCGGGCGGGCAACCTCGCCACCACCGCGACCGCCACCATCCTCACCGTCCCCTCCCTCGCCATGATCGGTCTGCTGATCCCGGTCGTGGGCCTCGGCGTCCCGCCGACGGTGATCGCCCTGACGCTGTACGGGCTGCTGCCGATCGTGCGGAACTCGATCGTGGGCCTGCGCGGGGCCGTCCGGTTGCGGCAAGTCGACCACCCTGAAGATGATCAACCGGCTGATCGAGCCGACCGGCGGCCGGATCCGGATCGGCGGCGAGGACGTCACCGACATCGACGCGGTGAAGCTGCGCCGCAAGGTCGGCTACGCCATCCAGTCCGCCGGGCTGTTCCCGCGGTGGCCCAGACGCTGAACGCGAAGGTGGACGTGGCCGGGGAGGACCCGCACCAGGGGGCGCTGGACTGGATGAAGGCGGAGAGGTTCGTGAAGTAGCCGGGTGCCGGGGGTAGTTACAAAGAAGTCGATGCAAAAGATGCGTTGCAAAGGAGTCTTTGCATAGCTATCTTTGTACGCATGCCGGAGCCAGAGCCCCAGGAACGCCAGATCCGCCATCTCGACGCCCGTTCGCTGCGCGGGCTGGCACACCCCCTTCGCATGCAGCTGCTTGACTCCCTGCGCTTCAGCGGACCCGCCACGGCGTCCCAACTCGCCGAGAGACTCGGCGAGTCGAGCGGTGCCACCAGCTACCACCTGCGTCAGCTCGCGGCCTACGGCTTCGTCGAGGACGCTCCGGAACACGGCAAGGGACGGGAACGCTGGTGGCGGACATCCCACGAAGGCCTGTACTTCGACGAGGCCCTGTTCACGGACTCCAACCCGGCCGTCCGCGGCGCCCTCGACATGGTCATGCACGAGGTGGCCACCAAGCACGCCCAGCAGGTGTACACCTGGCTCGGCAACCGGCACACCTGGCCCGAGGAATGGGTGCAGGGCTCAGACATGAGCGACATGACGCTCCGGCTCACGCCCCGGCTCGCCAACGAACTCATCGAGAAGATGCACGCCCTCGTCGACAGCTACCGCGACCTGCCCGAAGCGGCGGACGCCCCGGACGCCGAGCGCGTACGCATCCACACGCACACCTTCCCGATCAGCACGGACTGACACAGAAGGGCAACGCCGATGCACCCCGAGACCCACCTCGCCCTGCACCACGCCCGCACCGCCGAACTCCGTGCCGCGGCCGAGGCCCACCGTCTCGCCGTACAGGCCCGGTCCCCCCGCCCCCTGCGCACCCGCGTCGGCTGGACGCTGGTGGAAGTGGGCCTGCGGCTGGCAGCTCCGGCGCCGGCATCAGCACCCCTCTAGGGGCGCGGGGCTATATCAATAGGCGGCTCCGCCGCGCGGGCGCGAGCAACCCCCAACCGGCCGGTCAGCCGAGACTCAACAGCTGGGGACCTTCGTCCCTTTCTCCAGCGCGACCAAATCAGCCACCGCCCCCTTCAGCGTCGTCACCGGCACCAACCGCAACCCCTTCGGCAACTCCGCCTTGGCGTCGGCGCACTCGTCCCTCGGCACCAGGAACACCGTCGCCCCGTCCCGTCGCGCGGCCTGCGTCTTCAGCGCGACCCCGCCCACGGCTCCCACCGCGCCGTCGGCGCTGATGGTTCCCGTACCGGCGATGTTCCTGCCCCCGGTGAGGTCTCCCCCGCTGCCGTTCCCGTCCAGCTTGTCGACGATCCCGAGCGAGAACAGCAACCCCGCACTCGGCCCGCCCACATCCGCCAGCTTCAAGGTCACCTTGACCTTGTCGGCGCTCAGATCCAGGTACTTCAGCGCGGCCCGCGCCGCCGCGTCCTGCGACTGCTCCATCTGCTCGGTGTTGTGCTGCTCGATCTCCTTGACGTTGTCGCCGCTCGGATACACCGAGTCGCGCGGCATCACCGCCCGGTCCGTACGGAACCAGTTGCCGATGACGTCGCCCAGCGACACCCGGGTGTCCGGCCCGGTCGCCTCGATCGTCGTCATCCGCAGCTGCCCGCTGGTCGTCCGGGTGGGCGCCCCGGAGACGGTGATCACCGGGGTGCCCTGGTTGTCGCCGAGCACGTTCGCCGTCATCCCGGGCTGGGCCACCGAGAACGGCAACGGCGCGAAGACGGCCGTACCGATCAGGGCCACGACGGGAACCGCACAGACGGCGACGGCCTGGAGACGCGTGAGACGTGAGAGCACGGAGTCAATCTAACGCGGCAACGTGGCAACCACTTCAGGCCATCGCCCCGGGCCCCACCCCGGCCCCTCAGCGCAACGCCTCCGCGACCTCCCGCGCCGCGTCCATGACCCGCGCCCCCACCCGCTCGGGCACGGAGTCGGCCAGCATCACGACACCGACGCTCCCCTCGACCCCGGTGACCCCGAGCAGCGGTGCGGCCGCACCGCTCGCACCGGCCTCCAGTTCGCCATGGGTCAGCGTGTACCCGGGGTCGTCCTTCGGCGAGTGCCGTGCGGACAGGATCGCCTTCCCGGCGGCCCCCCGGTCCAGCGGGTGCCGGAACCCGGCCCGGTACGCCACGTGATAGTCGGTCCAGGTCGGTTCGACGACCGCGACGGCGAGCGCCTCGGTCCCGTCGACCAGCGTCAGATGCGCGGTCGCCCCGATGTCCTCGGCGAGGGACCGCAGGGCCGGCAGCGCGGCCTCCCGTACGAGCGGATGCACCTGCCGTCCCAGCCGCAGGACGCCGAGGCCGACCCGGGCTCGCCCGCCCAGGTCACGCCGTACCAGCGCATGCTGCTCAAGCGTGGCGAGCAACCGGTACACCACGGTCCGGTTCACGCCCAGTTTGGTGGAAAGCTCGGTGACGGTCAGCCCGTGGTCCGTGTCGGCCAGCAGCTTGAGGACCCTGAGGCCCCGGTCGAGCGTCTGAGAGGTCTCCGCGGTCACGACGCCCACTCCTTAAGTGGTGAGGTCGGCAGCCTCCGACGCGGCGGATGCGTCGCCGAGTCCCGTCAGCGACGCGCTTCAGAGGCCGCCGATCGGCAGGACGGCCCGGCGGCTCCGGGCCCAGTCGCTTCACGGCTGCGCTCCGCGGCGGCGCTGCCACGGGGCGTGTGCGTAGCCGGACAGTAGCGAAGGGGGTTCGCTGAGCGGAAGCCTCCGTCCAGAATCCGGTCACGCTCCGGTACGGACTACTTCGGTATGTGACGGTATGCGCCCAGGTACGCGCCCGAAGAGACGCGAGGCCCTGCCGATATGCGGCTCCGCCGGGTGGGCGCGACAAGCCCCCGCTCACCCGCGGCCGACCGACTACCGCATACGCGTGGCCCACTCCTGCACCTTGGCGATCCGCTGCCGGAGCTGTCCCGCCGTGGCCTCCGCGCTCGGCGGACCCCCGCACACCCGGCGCAGCTCGGTGTGGATCACCCCGTGCGGCTTGCCGCTCTGGTGCACATACGCGCTGACCATCGTGTTCAGCTGCTTCCGCAGCTCCATCATCTCCTTGTGGGAGACGACGGGCCGCCGTTCCGCGGGCAGTTCCAGCAGGTCCGCCTCGTCGTCCGGCTTCTTGCGGCTGTGCGCGATCTGCCGGGCCTGCCGCTTCTGCAACAGCAGCTGCACCTGGTCGGGCTCCAGCAGTCCCGGGATGCCGAGGTAGTCCTGCTCCTCCTCGCTCCCGGGGTGCGCCTGCATACCGAACTCGGCGCCGTCGTACAGCACCCGGTCGAAGACGGCCTCGGACTCCAGCGCCTCGAAGGCGAACTGCTCCTGCTCGCCGGTGTCCTCGTCCTGCTCCTTGTTCGCCTCCTCCATCTCCTTCTCGGACTCGGCGTACGGGTCCTCCTCGCCGTCCTTCTTCGGCTTGTCGAGAGCGTGGTCGCGCTCGACCTCCATCTCGTTGGCGAAGGTCAGCAGGTCGGGGACGGTCGGCAGGAACACGGACGCGGTCTCGCCGCGCCGCCGGGACCGCACGAAACGGCCGACGGCCTGGGCGAAGAAGAGCGGAGTCGAGATGGTGGTGGCGTACACCCCGACCGCGAGCCGGGGGACGTCGACGCCCTCGGACACCATCCGCACCGCGACCATCCACCGGTCGTCGCTGGCGCTGAAGTCGTCGATGCGCTTGGACGCGCCGGTGTCGTCGGAGAGGACGAGGGTGGCCTTGTTCCCGGTGATCTCGCGGATGAGCTTGGCGTAGGCGCGGGCGGATTCCTGGTCCGAGGCGATGACCAGGGCCCCGGCGTCCGGAATCCCCTTCCGCACTTCCGTCAGCCGCTGGTCGGCGGCGCGCAGCACGGCCGGCATCCACTCACCGCGCGGATCGAGCGCCGTACGCCAGGCCTGGCTGACGGCGTCCTTGGTCATCGGCTCGCCGAGCCGGGCGGCGATCTCGTCCCCGGCCTTGGTCCGCCAGCGCATGTTGCCGCTGTAGGAGAGGAAGATGACGGGCCGCACGACATGGTCGGCGAGCGCGTTGCCGTAGCCGTAGGTGTAGTCGGCGGCGGACCGCCGGATCCCGTCCTGCCCCTCCTCGTACGTCACGAAGGGGATGGGGTTGGTGTCGGACCGGAAGGGCGTACCGGTCAGCGCCAGCCGCCGGGTCGCCGGCTCGAACGCCTCCAGGCAGGCCTCGCCCCAGGACTTGGAGTCACCGGCGTGATGGATCTCGTCGAGGATGACGAGCGTCTTGCGCTGCTCGGACCGGTTGCGGTGCAGCATCGGCCGCACCCCGACACCGGCATAAGTGACGGCGACCCCGTCGTACTCCCGGCTGAGCGGTCCCGCGCTGTACTCGGGGTCGAGCTTGATCCCTATCCGCGCCGCGGCCTCCGCCCACTGCTTCTTCAGATGCTCGGTGGGGGCGACGACGGTGACCTGCTGCACGACATGGTGGTGCAGCAGCCAGGACGCGAGGGTCAGCGCGAACGTCGTCTTGCCGGCGCCGGGCGTGGCGACGGCGAGAAAGTCACGCGGCTGCTCCTGGACGTACTTCTCCATGGCCCCCTGCTGCCAGGCACGCAGCTTGCTGGCGGTACCCCAGGGCGCCCGGCCGGGGAAGGCCGGCGAGAGGTGGTGGGAGGACGAGGAGGCAGAAGCGGCGGTGGTAGTCACGGTCTCCGTAGTAAGGGGGTCGGGCGGCTACGTATGGGTATGACAACCGGGCCACCCTACCGGCGCCCCGCGGCGGTCAACGCGCGGACAAGCCCGCCTCACCCTCGGGTGGGACTCACGTCACAGATCACGAAGCCGGGTCGTCACGAAGCCGCGTCGTCACGAAGCCGCGTCGTCACGAAGCCGGGTCGTCACGAAGCCGGGTCGTCACCCACACCCCGACGAGCGCCACGGCGGCCATCGGCAGGAACACGACGGCGAAGGCGACCGGATGAGAACCGGAACCGGTCGTCCCGGTCATGCTGCCGCCGCCGAGGGAGGCGAAGGCGGCGCCGGCCACGGCGAGCAGCACGACGTTCGACAGGGCGTCGGAGATCTGCAGGGCGGCCGAGTTGGCGCCGGCCTGGTGCGGGGCGGAGAGCCGGAGCATCAGCACGCTGGACGAGGCGATCACCAGGCCCATCCCGAAGCAGCCGAAGCCCCAGGCGACGGCGACGATCCACACCGGCACGCCGTGCACGAGCACGCTGGGCGCGGTGGCGATCGCCGCGGCGACCAGCACCATCCCGAGGGTCATCAGCCGCTCCCGGTACGGCGCCACGCGCGGCCGCGCCTGCACCCACGAACCCAGCGCCCAGGTCACCCCGCCCGCCGCCAGCGAGAACCCGGCGAGGGTGGGCGACAGGCCCCGCTGGGTGACGAGCATCAGCGGCACGAAGGACTCGGCGGAGACGAACGCACCGGCCGCGACCCCCCGCAACAGGACCACCGACGGCAGCCCGCGGGCCGCGCGGTAGGTCCCGCGCGGCAGTAGCCCGCGTACGGCGGGGACCAGCAGCGCGGCCCCGAGGACCCCCGGCAGCAGGGAGACCCACCGCAGGTCCTGAGCCGCGTACTGCAGCAGCCCCGCGCCGAGAGAGATACCGAACGCGAGCCGGATCCGCCGCCGTTCGAAGGTCTCCCGCGCCCGTTCCGCGACCGGCCCGCCGGCTCGTCGCCGTATCTGGGGAAGGGCCAGCGCCACCGGAAAGACCACGAGCGCCGGGATTCCGAGGAACACCCACCGCCACCCGAGGTGCTCGGTCACCGCCCCGGCGGCCAGCGGCCCGACGATGGACGGCACCACCCAGCCGGCGGCGAAGGAGGCCATGATCGCGGGCCGCAACCGCTCCGGATAGGCCCGCCCCACGACCACGTACAACGCGACGATGACCAGCCCGCCCCCGAACCCCTGCACGGCCCGCCCCAGGATGAACACCCACATGACCTGAGCGGTCCCGGCGACGACCAGCCCCGCGGCGAAGGCCCCGATCCCCGTCGTCAGCGCCCCGAGCGGCCCGCTCCGGTCCGACCACTGCCCGGACAGCACCATCCCGAACAGACTGGTCGTGAAGTACCCGGAGAAGGCGAACGCGTAGAGCGGCACCCCGTGCAGCTCCCGGGCGGCAACGGGCATCGCCGTCCCGACGGCGGTCGCCTCGAAGGCGATCAGCAGCACGACGGACACGATGCCGACGCTCAGCGCCCGGTACGACCGCCCCAGCACTCCCTCACCACGGGCTGCGTCATCTGTCGTCTCATCTGCGACAACGGCGTCGCTGGGCTCAAGGGCGGTCATGCTCACCACGGTAAGGCCCAAGCCCCGCTTTGGCCCCTGTCCCAAGCCTCACCCCACCTCGGCCCTTGGTCGTAGACCTTCCGTCCGCCCCCGGTCCGCCCCCGTTCATGAACGCCACATGGCAGTCCCGTCGCAGCCCCACCGATCCCCTTGAGCCCCTCCCCCACCCACCCGTACCTTCGACTCACCGACACGGCCGCAAGGACCCGGTCGGCACGGCCGTGTGCCCGAGTGGTTTAGGGGCTCGCCTGCGCTGCATCCATCAGCGAGCTCCGCTCGCGGGGGAGTCACGCGGGTTCGATCCCCACCACGGCCGTGAAGGAAGAAGCTGTTCCCGGCCGTGTGCCCGAGTGGTTTAGGGGCTCGCCTGCAAAGCGAGTTACGTGGGTTCGATTCCCGCCACGGCCTCTGACTGCCTGACCAGGCAGAACGGAAGGGCGGCATCCCGGGAGGGGTGCCGCCCTCGTGTTTGTCGTCGGGCGGGAGGTGAGGTGCGGGGGCTGCCGGGTGGATGGTTCTCGTCTGCCGGGAACCCTTTCTGATCCGCCTCCCCCCTTGCTGTCCCCCGTGCGAGCTACATGCAGGTGTCCACTGTGTGGTGACGATTCCGCGGGCCACGATCCGTAGCGTTCGGGCCAGTTCCGCGGCGGTCGGCTGCGGGTTCTGTGGAGGAGTCGTCATGAGGCTGGTCTGGCAGTTGCTGGCGGTGTCCGCGGTCGCCTTCGTCGGTGGGCAGGCGATGGCCGCGGTGGAGGGGAACTGGTTTCTCACCCTGGTTGTCGGTGTGCTGACGGCCATGGCCGCGGTGGTCGTCTACGGGTGGGTGGTGCGACGGACCGAGCACCGGCCGAGCACCCAGGTGGGGCGGGACGGCGCCCGGGCGGCGTTCGGGCGCGGTGCGCTGATAGGTGGGGTGACGTTCGCGTGCGTGATCGCGAACATCGCCTTTCTCGGGGACTACACGGTGCACGGGACGGGGTCGGTGACGGGTGCGGTGGGGTTGGTCGGGTTCATGGCCGCCGCCGCCACGACCGAGGAACTGCTGTTCCGGGGCGTTCTGTTCCGGATCGTCGAAGAACGCACCGGGACCTGGATCGCGCTGACGTCGACCGGTGTGCTGTTCGGGATGATGCATCTGCTCAACAAGGACGCCACCCTGTGGGGCGCCCTCGCCATCGCGATCGAGGCCGGCGGCATGCTCGGCGCCGCGTACGCCGCCACCCGCACCCTCTGGCTGCCGATCGGCCTGCACTTCGGATGGAACTTCGCCGAGTCGGCGATCTTCGGCACCGAGGTCTCCGGCAGTGGTGCGCAGAAGGGGCTGCTGGACGCCTCCACCTCGGGGGCGCAGCTGATCACCGGCGGTGAGTTCGGGCCGGAGGCAAGCGTGTACGCGGTGCTGCTCGGGGTGCTGGTGACGATCGCGTTCCTGCGACTGGCCAAGCGGCGGGGGCACCTGGTGCCGCGCCGGCGCCGGGACGTCCCGGCCGGCTCCGTCGCTACACTGCCCCGGTGATCGGTCCTCGGCAGGTGTCCGGGTGGTGGCACCGGCTCGACGTGACGGTCCGGGACCTGCCGATCGGGCTGCTGATCCTGGCCGGTTCCTTCCTGCCGACGCTGCACGGCAACGGGACCCGGATCGGTGACCTGCCCACCCGTCCCTTCGACGCGCTGGCCGGGCTGGCGCTCGGCCTGGAGTGCCTGCCGCTCGCCCTGCGCCGGCGGTGGCCGGCCGTCTCCCTCGCCCTGGTGTCGCTCGGCTTCGCCGTCGATCAGATCCGGGCCTACCACTCGGTCGCGGGGGTCGCGCTGCCGCTCGCCCTGCTGAGCACCGGCGCCCATCTGGACCGGCACCGGCGGGCCGCCGCCCTCCTGTTCTCCGCGGCCTACGTGCCGTTCGCGGTCGTGCTGCACCGGCTGGGGTCGGGGGGCGAGACGGCGAGCGAGTTCGTGACGTTCTATCTGGCGCTGGTGCTGGCGTGGGGTACCGGGGCGTGGCTGCGGGCCACCCGGGCCGCCGAGGCCGAACGCCGGCGGCGGGTCGCCGAGGACACCCGCACCGCCGAACGCACCCGGATCGCCCGCGAGTTGCACGACGTGGTGACCCACCATGTGACGGCGATGGTGGTGCAGGCGGAGGCGGCCCGGTATCTGACCGCCGCGCCGGACCGGCTCGACCAGACACTGACCGCCGTCACCGACACCGGGCGGCGGGCCATCTCGGACCTGCGCCATCTGCTCGACCTGCTCAACCCCGACCACGGTGTCGGCACCGGCGTCAGGACGCCGCCCGCCGACCGGCTGCTCACGCTGGTGGAGCAGACGCGCGGGGCCGGGCAGCCGGTGGAGTTCACCGAGGAGGGCACCCCCACGCAGCCGGCGGGCAGTGCTGACCTGGTGGCCTACCGGGTGGTGCAGGAGGCTCTGACGAACGCCCTCAAGTACGCCCATGGCAGCCGCACTTCGGTGCTGGTGCGCCATGGTGAGAAGGAGATCACCGTGGAGGTCGGCACGGACGGGTCGGGCTCGGCCGCCGCGTCCCCCGGCGGGAGTGGACGGGGCCTGGCCGGCCTCCGGGAACGCGTGGACGTGCTGGGCGGCGAGTTCAGCGCGGGGCGCGCGGCCGACGGCGGCTTCGTGGTACGGGCCCGGATACCCGCCGGGAGCCCGTCGTGACCCCGGCCCGCGGGAAGCCCGTCGTGTCCCCGGCCCGCGGGAAGCCCGTCGTGACCGCCGCCCGCCGGGAATCCTTCCGGACCGCCGCCCGTGAAGAAGCCCCTCGTGACCGCGGCCTCGGGAAGCCCGTAGTGTCCCCGGCCCGCGGGAAGCCTGTCGTGACCGCCGCCCGCCGGGAATCCTTCCGGACCGCCGCCCGTGGAGAACCCCCTCGTGACCGCGGCCTCGGGAAGGCCGTTGTGAGGGTGACCGCGGGGAGGCCTTCGTGAGCGCCGCGGGTGGGGCGCCGATCCGGGTCCTGGTCTGTGACGACCAGGTGCTGATCCGTACCGGGCTGGCGACGATCATCGACGCCCAGCCCGACCTGGAGGTGGCCGGCGAGTGCGGGGACGGGCAGGCCGCGGTCGAACTCGCCGGCCGGCTGCGCCCGGACGTCGTCGTCATGGACGTCCGTATGCCGGTGCTCGACGGCATCGAGGCCACCCGGCTGCTGGCCGGGGCCGGGGTGCCGCATCCCGTGAAGGTGCTCGTGGTGACGACGTTCAACCTGGACGAGTACGTCTACGAGGCGCTGCGCGCCGGCGCGAGCGGCTTTCTGCTCAAGGACGCGCCGCCGGACCGGCTGCTGCACGGCATCCGGACCGTGGCCACCGGCGCGGCCCTGCTGGATCCCGAGGTGACCCGCAGGCTGGTCGGCCGGTACGCCGCCCGGATCCGCCCCGCCGACGGCGGCACCCCCGACGACATCCCGCTGACCCCGCGCGAACTGGAGGTCCTGCGCCTGATCGCGGACGGCCTCTCCAACAGCGAGATCGCCGCAACCCTTCTGATCAGCCCGGAGACCGTCAAGACCTTCGTCTCCCGCATCCTCACCAAGCTCGGCCTGCGCGACCGCGTCCAGGCCGTCGTCTACGCCTACCGCCAGGGGCTGGTGGTCTGACCTCCCCCGGTCCCCGCCTGCCTCCGGCCGCTCAGAGCACCCCGCCCGCCTCGTCCTGGAACAGTTCCGTCCAGTAGTGCCAGTCGGCGTCCATCGTCGTGGGCGTGGGATCGATCGTCGCCAGGGTGTGGAGCATGGTCGCGGCGAGCTGGTCGTAGGCCTCGGTGGTGAGTTCGTGGCCCATGTGCTCGTCGATGGTGCGCTCGTGGTGGAGGAGCCAGAGGGTGAAGGCGAGCGTGGAGATGTCCGTGTTGAGGGGGTAGAGGGTCGCCTCCGGCTGGGAGAAGTTGAGGATCGCGCCCGTGGTGCCGTCCACGACCAGGCTGTTCTCCTCGACCAGGTAGCCGAGGCGTATGAGGTGGTCGGCGTGGGGCGGCAGGGCGTCCAGGGGGAAGCCGCCCGGCTGTATGTCGGTGAAGTACTCCTCGAGGGTGGGCAGCGGGGCGTCCGGATCGAGGTGGAAGAGGACCGCGTCCTCCGGGAGGCCGGTCTCGCGCAGGAAGCGGCGGGTCGGCTCGTGGGTGAGCGTGGGCGGGAAGTCGACCTCCTCGAAGCGGGCCACCCGGCCCTGCCCGAACTCCTGGTCCAGCAGCCGGGCCGGCAGGTCGACGGCGAGCCCCGAGTCCGTGCCGGGGCCCGCGACCAGGCTGAGCGGGCGGATCAGCGCCGTCGCCTTCCAGTACGGCGGGACCCGGCCGGCCGTGCCCTCCTCGAAGAGCTCCAGGAGCTTGCGGGAGGCCTCGGTCGCCGCCTTGGTGCCGTAGGTGCCGGCGAGGGAGGCGAAACGGCCGCGCAGGCCGGTCAGTTCCTCGGTGACCGCGGCGAAGCGCAGCAGCGTCTCCAGCGACGGCGCCAACGGGCGCGGCTCGGTCGGGTCGACCAGGTAGGCCGTGGTGATCTCGCCGGTGCCGCCGTCGAGGAGGATCGACTCCGTGTCCAGACCGGCCGGGGCCAGCAGCTCGCCTATCACCAGGCGGTCCCGGAGTTCCTCCGCGAGCCGGGACGGGCCTGCCGTGATGTCCGCGACGTCGGCGAGCGTGCGCAGGCCGGTCGTGCGCAGCGGTTCGAACGTCAACAGGCCGCCGGTGTCGGGGAGTCCGGGGCCGGTGAGCCACATGCGGGTCGGTTCGTGCGTGATGTAACGGTCCAGTTCTGCTTCGGTCAGCGTGATCGCCGCCGCACCGCTGCCGGTCGTGCTGGTCGTGCTCATCGCTGCCCCCGCGATCAAAGAGTTCAGGAAATGCGAGTGGGTCGGAGTGGTGTGCCGTAGGTCGTCCCGAGCAGGGCATGGCCTGCCGTCCGGGCTTCCCCTCCGAAACGGCCGTCCCCACTGCCCAGAACACTACGCCGCGCCACTGACAACGCCCCGTGGAAAAGACGTCAGGCGACCCTCGCCCGTTCCGTCCCGGTGAGAATCGCCGCCACCGTCTGTTCCACGGTCAACGCCGAGGTGTCCAGCCACAGCCCCAACGCCTCGGTGCGCAGCCGTAGTTCCGCGTCCAGGTCGGCGATCGTCCACGCCGGTCCGTACCCGGTCTTCGGCCGCCCGGCCTCCCGCTCCGCCACCGTCTCGGGGCTGGGGGCGAGGACGACGACGTGCAGCGGGCGGGTGCGGATCCGTTCGACGTACGAGGTCAGCTCGGGGCCCAGCAGGACGTCCTGGACGATCGCCGTGAAACCGGCCGCCGCGTAGGCGTCCGCGGTCGCCGCCGACAGGCGGTGGCGGAGGTGGAGTTGGGCCGTCGCCTCCGGGGAGGCGCCGGGCGTGTACTCCTCCCGGCCGGAGACGATCATCCGGCGGAAGAGGTCGCCGCGCACGTGTGCCGCCCTTGGCAGCCTCTCGGCGAGCGCCTGGGCGACCGTCGACTTGCCCGACGCCATGATCCCCGCGATCACGACGACCCCGGACAGGCTCACTGGCCCGTGACCACCGCCGCCTGCGGGCGGATCGGGAGGCGGTTGACCGGGCGGCCGGTCGCCGCGCGAACGGCGGAGGCGATGGCCGCGGGGGAGGTCACGACCGGTACCGCGCTGACCGACTTGGCGCCGAAGGGGGCGACCACGTCCCGTTCCTCGACGAGCTTGACGATCCGGATGTCCGGCGCGTCGAGGGCGGTCGGCAGGGCGTATCCGGTGAGGTCGGGGTGGCGGATCAGTCCGCGCGGGGTGCGCAGGTTCTCCGTGAGCGCGATGCCGACGCCCTGGGTGACGCCGGCCTCGATCCGCGCGTTGAGCTGCGCCGGGTTGAGGACCCGGCCCACGTCCTGGGCGACGG
This sequence comes from Streptomyces sp. NPDC051105, assembly GCF_040682795.1. Taxonomy (NCBI): domain Bacteria; kingdom Bacillati; phylum Actinomycetota; class Actinomycetes; order Kitasatosporales; family Streptomycetaceae; genus Streptomyces; species Streptomyces sp. NPDC051105. The sequence goes on from NZ_JBFBBR010000016.1 coordinate 109,484, forward strand.
CCAACTCCACGACGCGTACCGAGCCGAGTTCGATGTCGACGTCGACGACCGCGCGGATCGCGCAGAAGGCGAGGCCGACGAAGGCGTCGCCCTGTCCTTCCGCGTTCAGCGGCTCGGTCGGGTGCGGGCGGCACTGTGCGGTGGCCCACAGTTCCTTGCCGTCCAGCGCCTCGGTGACGGTGGTCGACAGGACGCCGTCGTACGACGTGATCTTGCCGTCGGTGATCTGGAGCAGCTCGGTGGACATGCCGAACTTGTGGGCGAGGGGCTGGAGGAGCTGGGTGCGGACCATCTTGGCCGCGCGTTCGACGGCTCCGCCGGAGACCCAGGTGTGGCGGCCGCGGCAGCCGGGGCCGGCCGGCGGCTGGTCGGTGTCGACGGGCGCCACGTGGACCTCGTCGATGCCGAGCGTGTCCTGGACGATCTGGCGGGCCAGCGTGGTGAAGCCCTGGCCGGTCTCCACGGCCGCGCAGAGCACGGTCGCGATCCCGTCGTGGACCTTGACGGTGGCCGTCGAGACCTCGTCGGCGCCCTCGGCGCCGAGCATGTGGACCATGCCGAGGCCGTAGCCGACGCCCCGGCGCACCGCGCCCGGCTCGCCCGCGCCCTCGGGACCGCCGGGCAGCAGCCACTCGTCCTCGGGGGTGTCCTTGGGGAGCGCGGGGAGCGGGAAGTCCCGTACCGCCTGCAGCAGCTCGGCGACGGGGGCCGGGCAGGTCACCGTCTGGCCGATGGGCAGCAGGTCGCCGGTCGCGAGGGCGTTGCGCAGGCGGATCTCGGCGGGGTCGATGCCGAGTTTCTTCGCCAGCTTGTCCATCTGCGCCTCGTAGGCGGCGCACACCTGCATGGCGCCCTCGCCGCGGACATGGCCGGAGGGCGGGTTGTTGGTGCGTACGGCCCAGCCCTCGATGAAGGCGTTCGGGACGACGTAGGGGCCGCAGGCGAAGGAGACCGCGGCGGCCAGGGACTCGGCGGAGGTGTCGGCGTAGGCGCCGGCGTCGAGCAGAATCTGGGCCTCGACCTTGACCAGCTTGCCGTCGGCGTCGGCGTGGTGCCGGTAGCGGAGCAGGGTGGGGTGGCGGTGGGCGTGGCCGAGGAAGGACTCCTCGCGCGTGGCGGTGAGTTTGACCGGGCAGCCGGTCTTCAGGGCGAGCAGGCCGAGCGGCAGCTGGAAGCCCTGGTCCTCGCGGTCGGCGGTCGCGCCCGGCACGCCGGTGACGACGATCTTCACCTGTTCGAGCGACAGGCCGAAGCAGGCGGCGGCCGTGTTGCGGTCGGTGTGCGGGTCGGTGGAGGCCAGGTACAGCTCGACCCCGCCGTCGGGGCGGGGCACGGCGAGTCCGGCCTCGGCGCCGATGGGGGCCGGGTCGGCACGGCCGATGCGGTACTGGCCCTCGACGACGATCTCGCCGGCCGCGTCCGGGTCGCCGTGGCGCAGCGGGATGTGCCGGATCAGGTTGCCGTCGGGGTGCAGCGGCTCGGCCTCGAAGGCCTGCTCGGGGTCGATGACCGGGTCGAGCACCTCGTACTCGACGATGACGGCGGCGGCGGCCATCCGCGCGGTGTCGGGGTGGTCGGCGGCGACGGCGGCGATGGGCTCGCCGTGGTGCCGTACGACCTCGGCGGCGAACACCGGGCGGTCCGGCGTGCCCCGGCCGTGGCGGGGGGTGCCGGGCACGTCCTCGTGGGTGACGACGGCTCGTACGCCGGGCATCTCGCGCGCGTGGCTGGTGTCGATCGACACGATGCGCGCGTGCGGGTGCGGGGAGCGCAGCACGGCCGCCCACAGCAGGCCCTCGGCCCACAGGTCGGCGGCGTACGGGAAGGTGCCCTCGGTCTTCGCGCGCGCGTCGGCGGGCGGCAGCGACACGCCGAGGCCGTGCGGCAGCGGCTCGGGGGCGGGGACGGCGCTGTCCGCGGCGGTGGTCGTGGTGACGGTCTCGTTGGTCACGCCTGGCCTCCGTCCGAGCCGTAGGGCTGGTCGCCGTAGCTCTGACTCTGGTCGCCGAACGTCTGGTCACCGCCGTACGACTGGTCGTACGACTGCTCGCGCCGCGCGTCGTACGACGACTGCTCGCGCTGGGCGGGGGACGCGAAGGTGCCCGGGGAGTCGAACGCCGACGCGTTGACGCCGCCGGCTCCCGGTCCCGCCTGATGTGGAATACGGGGCTCGTCGCCATCCGTCTCAGCGTCGGCGGCGGCGTGCGCCTCGCGTTCGGCGACGACCTCCTGGACGGCGTCCAGGACGCCCCGGTAGCCCGAGCAGCGGCAGAGGTTGCCGCACAGGGCCTGGCGGGTCTCCATCTCGGTGGGGGCCGGGTTGCCTTCCAGCAGGTCGTGGACGGTCATGGCCATGCCCGGGACGCAGAAGCCGCACTGGACGGCTCCGCGCAGGGCGAGCGCGCGTTGGACGTCGGAGGGCCGGCCGTCCTGGGCGAGGCCCTCGACCGTGCGGACCTCGCTGCCGGCGGCGGTGACCGCGGGGACCAGGCAGGAGGCGACCAGGCGGCCGTCGACCTGGACGTTGCAGGCGCCGCATTCGCCCTGGGAGCAGCCGTCCTTGGCGCCGGCCAGGCCCAGGCGCTCGCGGAGGACGTAGAGGAGGGACTCGCCGATCCAGGCGTCGGTGACGGGGCGGTCGGTGGCGTTGACGCGGAGGACGTAGGAGGCGAGGGGGTGGTCGTCGACCGTCTCGGCTTCGGCCTCGGCGTGTTCCTCGCCGCGCGCGGCACCCGTGTCGCCTTCGTCGTCGGGTGCGGGTGGCCCCTGTGGGGGCGTGTCGCCGTCGGTGGCCTGCGGGTCGGCGGTGGGGTGGTGCGGGTCGAAGGGCCCGGTGGGGTGCTGGGCGGGCGCGCCGGGGGGTCCGTCGGCTTCGGCCGGGCGGGCCGCGGCCGCGTCGCCGCCGACCGCGGCCTCGGCCGGAGCGTGTTCACCGGCGCCGGGCGACTCGCCGACCGCGCGGTGTGCGGCGGCGTCAAGTGACTCGCCGATCGCCCGGAGTTCGCCCGTATCGGCCTGTTCGTCCGGTTCGTTCGCCACCACCGCGCCGGGCGCAGGCGCCGCTCCGGCGGCCTCGAGAGGGGAACCCGGGGCGGGAGTGCCGCCGTGGCCTGCCGAGGCGCCTGAAGGGGCTCCAGGGGCCTCCGCGGGGTGTTCCCAGGCCTGGACCTCGGACGCCCAGGGTGCGGGCGCGCCGCCCGGCAGGGTCGCCGGCGGCGTGCCGCCCCACTGCTCCATGAGCGCGGACGTGGTGAACTCGCCCGATTCATCCGGAACATCACCGCCCGCGACCGGGATGGACCACTGCCCGGTCACATCGTGACCGGGCGCGGGCGGCGGCTCCTCGTACGTCCACTGCTGGGTGGCCGCCGGCTGGTACGTGAACCGGTCGTCGACGGGCCGCTCCTGGGGGACCGCGTTCGGGTCGGGCCACTGGGCGCCGTCGGCCGGCGTGCCCCAGGTCTCGGTGCCGGGGGCGACCGCTATCTGCGGCGGCACGTAGCCGTGCCCGGGCGCGGCCAGGGGGCTGTCACGGGACAGCAGGGCCTCGATGCCGCCCTCGGGGAGTTTCACGAAGGCGGTCGCGCCGTCGTCGTAGTCGCCCTGGGGCAGGGGGTCCCAGCGGCCGCCACCCGAGGGCGCGCCCTCTCCGTGCTGTTCGTCGGTCATGACAACGCCCTCCCCAGTGCTCGTCGGGCCAGCGCGGCGACGGTGCGCCGCAGGTGCAGTACGGCAGGCGGAAGCGGGGGCACCGAGCCGTCCGGCTCGGGTGCCGGGTCGGGGATGCAGGCGGCCGCGACATACTCGCCGAAGGCGTGCAGCGCCTCCGGGACGAGCGCCCGGTCGTTGTCCCAGTCGATCAGCCGGGCCACCCACTGCTCGGCCTCCAGCGGCCGCAGCGGCATCGGCGCTATGGCTCCGACGGCGCACCTGACCCCGCGCCGGGCGGGATCGAGGACGAGCGCGACGGATGCCACCGAGCGGCCGGGGCCGGTGCGGCCCGTGGCCTTCAGGAAGACCTGCGGGGCGTGCAGCAGCGGCACGCGCACGAAGCCGATCAGCTCGCCGCCGCGGAGCATCTCCACGCCGGCCAGCAGGTGCGACACCGGGATCTCCCGGCGGGATCCGCCCGGTCCCGCGATGATCAGCGTCGCCTCCAGGGCGGCGAGCACGGGCAGCGCGTCGCCGGTGGGCGCGGCCGTGGCGATGTTGCCGCCCAGGGTGCCCGCGTTGCGGATGTGCGGCGGACCGGCGGCCCGCGCGGCGGCGGCGAGCGCCGGGATCAGGGCCGCGAAGTCGGGGCGGCCCATGCGCGCGTGTGTGAGTCCGGCACCGAGCAGCGCGTTGCCGTCCTGGTACTGCCAGCCGCGGATCTCGCTGATCCGGCCGAGGCCGACCAGGGCGGCGGGCCGGAGCTGCCCGGAGTTGACGGCGGCCATCAGGTCGGTACCGCCCGCCACGGGGACCGCGGCGGGCATGGCGGTGAGGGCCGCCACGGCTTCGTTCAGCGTCGTGGGCAGCGTGACGGCCTGCGCCGCCTGCGGTGCGTGCGTGGTCAAAACCGGCTGCCCCTTCCCGCTGCCCCCACCTGATCCCACCTGGTCCCACCTGTGTGGCCGTACGGTACGTGCTCACAGGGCGGACGTGGCAACTCTGGCACATCTTCGCAAGCCTCGAACGCACGGGTCCGGTAGGAGGCATTCGCCCACCTCATCGGTGACTTGGTCCGTTTTCGTACACCATCACCAATGCGTACCGATTGACACTCTTCGGTGATCCTTGGGGTCTTTTTCCATTTCGCGTTCGGAGGGAGAAGAGGGGCGGAGAGGCGCCGGAGGGCGGCCGGAGAGGGGCTGGGCAGCGGCTAGCGCTTCGGGGGCGGGCCGTCGATCGGGCGGCCCGGCACCCCGGGGCGCCGCTGCCACGGCAGCGGTCCGGTCGGCGGCCGGTAGGCGACCCCCAGGGCGTCCAGTCGCCGGTAATGGGCGGCCATCCGGCGCTCGAAGCCGGCGAAGTCCCGTTGCTCCGGGGCCGGGAGAGCGCTCCAGGCGACCTCGGCGAAGGCGGCGAGCCGGGGGAAGGCCTGGTAGTCCACGCGCGCGTGGCCCTCCATCACCTCGGTCCAGACGTTGGCCTGGGTGCCCAGCACCTGACCCGCCTCGGACGCGTCGAGGCCCGGCGGAACGGGCTCGAACCGGTACACGTCCTCCAGGGTGCGGACGAATCCGATCGGCACGGGCTCGTCGGCGCCGTCGGCCTGCCGGTGGTCCAGGTACACATGCTGCTCGGGGCACATCACGACGTCGTGCCCGGCCCGCGCGGCGGCGATCCCGCCGCCGTAGCCGCGCCACGACGACACGGCCGCGCCCTCGGCGAGTCCGCCCTCCAGGATCTCGTCCCAGCCGATCAGTCTGCGCCCGCGCGCGGAAAGCCACTTGGCGAAGTGCCGGATGAACCACGACTGCAACTCGTCCTCGTCGGCGAGCCCGAGTTCCTTCATCCGCGCCTGCGCGGCCGGCGAGGCCCGCCACTGGTCCTTGGGGCATTCGTCGCCGCCGACGTGAATGAACGCCGAGAACTCGGCGGCGTCCGCCGGGAACAGCGCGAGCACTTCCTCGAACACCCCCTCGTAGAAGCGCAGGGTGTTGTCAGTGGGGGCGAGTACGTTCGGAGAGATCCCCCAGGTGTCCCAGACCGAGAGGCTGGAGGTGTCGATGACGTCGGTGTTGCCGAGTTCCGGATACGCGGCGATGGCGGCCTGCGAGTGGCCGGGCACGTCGATTTCCGGGACGACCGTGATATGCCGCGCGGCCGCGTAGGCGACGATCTCCCGGATGTCGTCCTGGGTGTAGTAGCCGCCGTGCGGCTTCTCCTCCCACAGCGATGAGGCCCGGTGGCCGAATTTCGTGCGGGCCCGCCAGGAGCCGACCTCGGTGAGCCGGGGGTGCCGCTCGATCTGGATGCGCCAGCCCTGGTCGTCCGTCAGATGGAAGTGGAAGACGTTGAGTTTGTGCGCCGCCATGAGATCCAGGTAGCGCAGGACGCCTTCCTTGGGCATGAAGTGCCGGGCGACGTCGAGCATGAGGCCGCGCCAGCGGAATCGGGGGGCGTCCTCGATGATCTGGTGCGGGATTCCGTACCGGATCCCGGGGCTCACGGGCGCACGGCGGAAGGCCTCCGGCCCCAGCAGCTGGCGCAGGGTCTGGGCGCCCCAGAAGACCCCGGCCGGACCGCCGCCGCGGATCTCGACCCCCCAGTTCGCGATCACGCTCAGCCGGTACGCCTCGGGCTCCAGTGAGTCGTCCAGGCACAGCCGTACGGAGTCGCGGGCGTCCTCGGTGCCGGGCCGCAGCGACAGCCCGAGGGCCGCACCGAGAGTCGAACGCAGCCAGCGTTCGGTCCCCTCGGTACCCGGGGCGGCCCACAGGGTGGTGTCCGCGTCGAACAGGACACCGCATCGCATCGGCCCCTCGATCCCGCGCGGCGCCGGAATAAGATCCACTTCGGAAGTCATGTCAGTCCTTGACCGCTCCGCCCGGTCCGGAGACCAGCCGTCGCTGTACGAGTACGAAGAACACCAGCACCGGAATCGTCATCACCGTGGAGGCCGCCATGACCCCGCCCCAGTCCGGGTCGTCCGGTTGGAAGAACACCAGCAGCGCCATCGGCAGTGTGGACTGCGAAGTGCCGCTGATGACGAAGGACTTGGCGAAGAGGAAGTCGTTCCAGGCGGAGATGAAGGAAAACACGCTCGTGGCCACCAGACCCGGCAGCACGAGCGGCAAAAGGATCTGCCAGAGAAAGCGCGACCGGCTCGCCCCGTCGATGTACGCGGCCTCCTCCAGCGCCTGAGGCACCCCTTTCCCGAACCCCCGCGGCATCCAGATCGCCAAGGGCAGCGAGAAGGCGATGTGGGGCAGGATCAGCGAGCCCAGCGTGTTCAGCAGACCGAAGTCCCGCATCTGGAAGAACAAGGGGATGGTGAGGGCCTCCACGGGCGCCATCTGGGCCACCAGAAACATGATCAGCAGGGTGGTCCGGAAGCGGAACCGGAATCGTGTCACGGCGGTCGCGGCGAGAAAGGCGATCAGCGCCGAGACGATGACCACACTGCCCGCGACGACAAGGCTGTTGACGAAGTAGCGGCCGAATTCCCGCTGTCCGAAGACCCGCCGGAAGGAGTCCGCAGAAGGCGCGAGAGTCCATGGCCGGGGCCGGTCGGACTCGATCTCACCGGCCGGTTTGAAGGCGCTCAGCACCATCCAGTACAGCGGAAAGGCGACCACGACGGCGATCGCCGGCGCCGCCGCCTCGGCGGCCAGCCGCCCCGGCCGCCGGACCAGCCCGCGCACAGGATTCACGACGGGTACAGCTCCTCCCCCTGCCGGCGCAGCAGCCGCAGGTAGTCGAGGGTCACGGCGAGCAGGATCAGCAGCGTGACGACACCGATTGGCTGCGCCGAGCCCGTACTGCGAGGACGCGAAGGCCTGCTGATAGGCGTACACGTTTCACACCACTGCAGGCACGGCCTCCGTTGCAATATGTGCAACGGTAGTTTCGCTCTGCACAACACCCACGGAGGGTAGGGGCAACATGAACATGCCGACAAGAGGTCTCGACCACGTCTCGACCACTCTGTAGACCGGCGGACGCACCCTGTGCAACGCGCGGGTACGACAAAGGCCCCGGAGCACGCCAAAGCGCGCCCGGGGCCTCGGAAGATCCGGGGGGTGTTACTTGTCCTTGCCGCCCTCGCCGTCGCCGCCGCTGCCCATGGAGTCGTAGATCTCCTTGCACATGGGGCACACGGGGTACTTCTTCGGGTCGCGGCCCGGTACCCACACCTTGCCGCACAGCGCCACGACGGGGGTGCCGTCGAGGGCGCTCGCCATGATCTTGTCCTTCTGGACGTAGTGGGCGAAGCGCTCGTGGTCGCCGTCGCCGTGGGACACCTGTGGCGTCGGCTCTACGAGGGTCCCCGTACCAGTCCCGCGCTCGGGCTCAAGAGTGCTCATAAGGCCCAGGGTACTGAAGCACCCGGGCAACGGTTGAGAGAAGGCCCACCCTCAGTTGAGCGAGGCGTCGTCCGGGTAGGTGGCCACCATCGCCAGCTCGTTGCGCTGGCGGCGGAGCACCTCGCGCCAGAGTCTCTCGGGGGCCGGCGAGGAGACGTCGCCTGGCTCCGACTCGACGACGTACCAGGCGCCCTCGACCAGTTCGTCCTCCAGCTGGCCGGGGCCCCAGCCGGCGTAACCGGCGAAGATCCGCAGGGAGCCGAGGGCCGAGGCGAGCAGCTCCGGCGGGGCTTCCAGGTCGACCAGGCCGATCGCGCCGTGCACCCGGCGCCAGCCGAGCGGGGCCCGGTCGCCGTTGCCGCCGCCCGGGATGACCGCGACGCCGAGCGCGGAGTCCAGCGACACCGGGCCGCCCTGGAAGACGACCCCGGGCTCGCCGGCGAGAGCGGCCCAGCCCTCCAGGATGTCCCGGACGTCCACCGGGGTGGGCCGGTTGAGGACGACACCGAGGGAGCCCTCCTCGTCGTGGTCGAGAAGGAGCACCACCGCACGGTCGAAGTTCGGGTCCGCCAGGGCGGGCGTGGCCACGAGCAGCCGCCCTGTGAGCGAGGACACCTCGGTCATGCCTGACATGATCCCGCATCTTCCCCTCGCATGGGGAGCCAACGGGGGTGTGGGAGTGAATGCAGCTCAGGGAGGAAGGAAGCACTCCCGGCGCACGGTGACCGGCGGTGACCCCGTGTACCCGATGAGGAACCGTTCGTGTTGTGACACACCTATGACGTAGCTGGGCGGTCCTTGGGCATACGGCAGGGGACCGATGGGCGATTACTCTGTCTCTCCGGCCCTGCCCCACTCCACGGAACGCGAGATTCATGACCGTCAACGACGATGTCCTGCTTGTCCACGGCGGCACCCCGCTGGAGGGCGAGATCCGGGTCCGCGGTGCGAAGAACCTCGTACCGAAGGCCATGGTCGCCGCCCTGCTGGGCAGTGCGCCGAGTCGGCTGCGCAACGTTCCGGACATCCGTGACGTGCGTGTCGTACGCGGCCTGCTCCAGTTGCACGGGGTGACGGTCCGTCCGGGTGAGGAGCCCGGTGAGCTGGTGCTGGATCCGACGTACGTGGAGAGCGCGAACGTCGCTGACATCGATGCCCACGCGGGTTCGAGCCGTATCCCGATCCTGTTCTGCGGCCCGCTGCTGCACCGGCTCGGGCACGCCTTCATCCCGGGTCTGGGCGGCTGCGACATCGGCGGCCGGCCCATCGACTTCCACTTCGACGTGCTGCGGCAGTTCGGCGCGACCATCGAGAAGCGGGCCGACGGGCAGTACCTGGAGGCGCCGACCCGCCTGCGCGGTACGAAGATCCGGCTGCCGTACCCGTCCGTCGGCGCGACCGAGCAGGTGCTGCTGACGGCCGTACTCGCCGAGGGCGTCACGGAGTTGTCCAACGCGGCCGTCGAGCCGGAGATCGAGGACCTCATCTGCGTGCTGCAGAAGATGGGCGCGATCATCGCGATGGACACCGACCGGACCATCCGCATCACCGGCGTGGACGAACTCGGCGGCTACAACCACCGCGCCCTGTCGGACCGTCTGGAGGCCGCCTCCTGGGCGTCGGCGGCGCTGGCGACCGAGGGCGACATCTACGTCCGCGGCGCCCAGCAGCGCTCGATGATGACGTTCCTGAACACCTACCGCAAGGTGGGGGGCGCCTTCGAGATCGACGACGAGGGCATCCGTTTCTGGCACCCGGGCGGCCAGCTGAAGTCGATCGCCCTGGAGACGGACGTGCACCCCGGCTTCCAGACCGACTGGCAGCAGCCGCTGGTGGTCGCCCTGACCCAGGCCACGGGTCTCTCCATCGTCCACGAGACGGTGTACGAGTCGCGCCTCGGCTTCACCTCCGCGCTGAACCAGATGGGTGCGCACATCCAGCTCTACCGCGAGTGCCTGGGCGGCTCGGCCTGCCGCTTCGGGCAGCGCAACTTCCTGCACTCCGCGGTCGTCTCCGGCCCGACCAAGCTCCAGGGCGCCGACCTGGTCATCCCCGACCTGCGCGGCGGCTTCTCGTACCTGATCGCGGCCCTGGCGGCCCAGGGCACGTCCCGGGTCCACGGCATCGACCTCATCAACCGGGGCTACGAGAACTTCATGGAGAAGCTCGTGGAACTGGGCGCGAAGGTCGAACTGCCGGGCAAGGCACTCGGCTGACCGCCACCTCCTGAACCCGGCCCGGGGCAGCGCCCTCCCTGCCGGGGGTCCGAGGGCCCGCGGCGGAGCCGCTGACGTCACAGCCGGTACGACGATGGGGCGGCCCCTGGTGGAGGGGCCGCCCCATCGTCGTGTTACACGCCGTACGCCGTCCCGTGGCCTACGGAAGGCAAGGTCACTTGCCCTTCGCGGATTCCTTCAGCTTCGAACCCGCGGAGACCTTCACGCTGAAGCCGGCGGGGATGTTGATCGGCTCGCCGGTCTGCGGGTTGCGCGCGGTGCGAGCGGCACGGTGGGTCCGCTCGAAGGTCAGGAAGCCGGGGATGGTGACCTTCTCGTCGCCCTTGGAGACGATGTCACCGACGACGTCGGCGAACGCGGCCAGCACGGCGTCGGCGTCCTTGCGAGTCACCTCGGCACGGTCGGCCAGCGCGGCCACCAGCTCACTGCGGTTCATGTTGTTACTCCCGTGTTCTTCTTGCCATTGAGGCGTGCCACGCGGCGGAGCCGCATGTTGGGCCGGGACGCATCCTGCCCCCACCTGCGGCGGGAACGCCAATCCGTTGCCGCCCATACCCTACGGGGGGGCCGAAGGGGGGGTTTCACGACGCGCCGATTGGATGGCGTGGCAAGTTTCACAGACGTTTACTGGGGGCTGCTGCCCCCAGACCCCCGAATCATGCGGGCGCGTCGCGTCCTGGCTGCCGGCCGGGGGGGTTGTCGCGCCCACGCGGCGGTAGCCGCACATCGACACAGCCCCGCGCCCCTGACGGGGCGCCCCCAAGGGGCGCTTACGCGCCCTTCGCCGCCTCCCTCACCGCGCCCGCCACCGCTCCCGCGACCTTCTCGTTGAAGACGCTCGGAATGATGTAGTTCGGGTTCAGCTCGTCCTCGGTGACCACGTCGGCGAGGGCCTTCGCGGCCGCGAGCATCATGTCCGTGTTCACCGTACGGGACTGGGCGTCCAGGAGGCCGCGGAAGACGCCCGGGAAGACCAGCACGTTGTTGATCTGGTTGGGGAAGTCGGAGCGGCCGGTGGCCACCACGGCGGCCGTCTGGCGGGCGATCGCCGGGTCCACCTCGGGGTCCGGGTTCGCGAGTGCGAACACAATCGCGTCGTCGGCCATGGCGGCCACGTCGTCGCCGTCGAGGACGTTCGGGGCCGACACGCCGATGAAGACGTCCGCGCCCCGCACGGCCTCCTTCAGCGTGCCGGTGAGGTCCTCGGGGTTGGTGTTGTCGGCGATCCAGCGCAGCGGCGAGTCGGCCGGGGCCTCCACCAGGTCCTCGCGGGCGGAGTGCACGACACCGCCGATGTCGGCGACGACGGCGTTCTTCACGCCGGCCGCGATCAGCAGCTTGAGGATGGCCGTACCGGCCGCGCCGGCGCCCGACATGACGACCCGGATGTTCTCAATCGCCTTGCCCGTGCAGCGAAGTGCGTTCGTGAGGGCGGCGAGGACGACGATCGCGGTGCCGTGCTGGTCGTCGTGGAAGACGGGGATGTCGAGGGCCTCGCGCAGGCGCGCCTCGATCTCGAAGCAGCGCGGCGCGGAGATGTCCTCGAGGTTGATGCCGGCGAACCCGGGGGCGATCGCCTTGACGATCTCGACGATCGCGTCGGTGTCCTGGGTGTCGAGGCACAGCGGCCAGGCGTCGATGCCGGCGAACCGCTTGAAGAGGGCCGCCTTGCCCTCCATGACGGGCAGCGCGGCCTTCGGGCCGATGTTGCCGAGGCCCAGGACCGCGGAGCCGTCCGTCACGACCGCAACGGAGTTGCGCTTGATGGTGAGGCGGCGCGCGTCCTCGGGGTTCTCCGCGATCGCCATGCACACGCGGGCCACGCCCGGGGTGTAGATCATGGAGAGGTCGTCACGGTTGCGGATGGGGTGCTTGGACTGCATCTCGATCTTGCCGCCGAGGTGCATGAGGAACGTACGGTCCGAGACCTTGCCGAGGGTGACGCCCTCGATCTCGCGGAGCTGCCCGACGATCTGGTCGGCGTGGGCGGTCGAGCTGGCCGCGATGGTGACGTCGATGCGGAGCTTCTCGTGGCCCGACGCGGTGACGTCGAGGCCGGTCACCGAGCCTCCGGAGGACTCCACGGCGGTGGTGAGCTGCGAGACGGCGGTTCCACTCGCGGGCACCTCCAGCCGGATGGTCATCGAGTAGGAGACGCTGGGCGCCGTTGCCATGGCCGACTTCCTTCGTTTCACCGTGTAGCGAGTTTTGCCGTCCGATCGTCGCACCTACCGTCGGGTAGGCGTTAGCGGGGCCTGGTTTCGTGCGTATTGTTCGCGCGAAAAAGAGGCCCACATCACACCGTGATGTGGGCCTCTTCGACGTTCATGACACCGACCCGCCATGCTCGCCTCGCGGCAAGTGGTCGCTCGTAGCGACGAAGGTTGGGCCCGGGGGCTTGGATCGGGCCGGTGTCACGACAAGGCTAACAAACGGATCCCGTAGGACCATTCCCGTCCGGGGACTTCACAGGAAACCTCCAGCCGAACGGCCCCGCGCTCACTCCCGGAGAAGGTCCGGTACCCCGGCCGCGTCCGGCTCGTCCCGCTCCCCGGAGACCACCGTCAGCTGCTGGGTCGCCCGGGTGAGGGCCACGTACAGCACCCGCAGCCCGGCCGGGGACTCGTCGGCGATATCCGCGGGCGACACCACGACCGTCGCGTCGTACTCCAGGCCCTTGGCCTCCAGACTGCCCAGGGCCACCACCCGGTCGCCGAGCCCGGCGAGCCAGCGGGCGGCCTCGGCGCGCCGGTCCATCGCGACGACCACGCCGACCGTGCCGTCGACCAGGTCGAGAAGCCGCTCGGCCTCGGCTCGCACCGTCTTCTCCAGTGAGTCGCGGACGACCGCGAAGCGGGGCTCGACGCCGGTGGAGCGGACCGCCGAGGGGGACTTGGAGCCGGGCATGGCGAGGGCCAGCACCCTGGCCGCGAGCTCGGCGATCTCCGCCGGGTTGCGGTAGTTCACGGTGAGCTCGAAGCGGCGGCGCGGGCGGGTGCCGAGGGCCTCGTCCCGCGCCTCGGCCGCCTCGTCCGGGTCGGACCAGGAGGACTGGGCGGGGTCGCCGACCACCGTCCAGGTGGCGTGCCGGCCGCGGCGGCCGACCATCCGCCACTGCATGGGGGTGAGGTCCTGCGCCTCGTCGACGATGACGTGGGCGTACTCGACGCGCTCCTGGGCGAGCCGTTCGGCACGCTCGCGCTGGGTCTCCTCGCGCGTCGGCATCAGCTCCTCCAGGCCGGTGAGCTGGTCCAGCGGGTCCAGTTCGCGCTTCTTCCGCGGGCGGACCGGGGCGCCGAGGATGGCCTGGAGTTCGTCGAGCATGGCGATGTCGTGCACGGAGTGGCCGTCCCGGCGCAGGGAGCGGGCGACCCTGCGGATCTCGCCGGGGTTGAGGATGCGGCGGGCCCAGCGGCCCAGGCGGCGCTCGTCGGCCATCGCGGTGAGGACGGCCCGCGGGGTCAGCTCGGGCCACCAGGCGTCGAGGAACTCGATGAAGGAGTCCTCCGTGACGACGTCCTCGTCGAAGGAGGAGCGCAGTTCGGCGGCGAGCTCCGGGTCGCTGTGCCGGCCGGCCGCGCCGGAGCGGGTCCACAGGGCGTCCAGGAGGAGCCTGCGGGCGCGGGGCCGCAGCAGGTTGACGGGGGCCGTGCCGCCGAGCGCGTTGTGTCTGATGCGGTCGAGTTCCTCGGCCTCCAGCTCCAGGCGGCGGCCGAAGGCGACGACTCTGAGCCGGGCCGGTGAATCGTTCAGCTCGAGGGCTCCGCGGGCGGCCCTGCGCAGCACCCGGAGCATCCGGGAGGAGCCCTTGGCGCGCGCGGTGGCCGGCGTGTCGTACAGGGTCGCCTCGGCGCCGTCGACGAGGGAGCCGATGGCGCGGATGGCGACCTGGCCCTCCTCGCCGAGGGAGGGGAGGACCCCTTCGGTGTACGCGACCAGCAGCGGGGTCGGGGAGACGATCAGGATGCCGCCCGCGTACCGGCGCCGGTCCTGGTAGAGCAGGTAGGCGGCGCGGTGCAGCGCCACGGCCGTCTTGCCCGTGCCCGGGCCGCCCTCGACGTAGGTGACGGAGGCGGCGGGGGCGCGGATGACCAGGTCCTGCTCGGCCTGGATGGAGGCGACGATGTCCCGCATGGTGTGGGTGCGGGCCTGGCCGAGGGCGGCCATCAGCGCGCCGTCGCCGATGACGGGCAGGGTGTCGCCGTCGAGGAACGCGGTCAGCTCCGGGCGCATCAGGTCGTCCTCGACCCCGAGGACCCGGCGGCCCTTGGAGCGGATCACCCGGCGTCGTACGACACGCCCGGGATCCACCGGGGTGGACCTGTAGAAGGGGGCGGCGGCCGGTGCCCGCCAGTCGATGACGAGCGGGGCGTACTCCTCGTCGAGGACGCCGATCCGGCCGATGTGCAGGGTCTCGGCGATGTCGGCGGTGTTGTCCGCGCGGACCGCGCCCTCGGCGGGCTCCACGGCGGTGTAGGCGCCGTCCGGGCCCTTCTTGCCGTCCTTGCCGAGGAGCAGGTCGATCCGGCCGAAGAGGAAGTCCTCGAACTCGTTGTTGAGCCGGTTGAGGTGGATCCCCGCCCGGAACACCTGCGCGTCCCGCTCGGCGAGGGCACCGGGGGTGCCCACCTGACCGCGCTTGGCCGCGTCGTGCACGAGGAATTCCGCCTCGTGGATCTTCTCCTCGAGGCGCTGGTACACCCGGTCGAGGTGTTCCTGTTCGACGCTGATCTCACGGTCCCGAACGGAGTCCTGACTGGAGTCCTGTTCCGAGCCGTGAGGGCCGACCGCGGATTGTTGAGCCTGAGCGGCCACCGGGCCCCCTTCTGACGTGCTGGGCAGCCGTCAACCGTACGCGAAGGGGGCCCGCTGAAGCTACGCGCTGACCGAGACCAGCTTCTTGCCGTCGAACGTCATGACTTCGAAGTGGTCGATCTCGTTGGGGGTGAAGGCCGCGCCGCCGTGCACGTAGAGGGGCGTCTTGGCCTTCTCCGACTTGGCGTCCGTGATGCCGTATCCCCAGGTCGGGACGGACCAGGAGGTCACCGTCTCGCGCTCGCCGTTCTTGCCGACGGCGATCAGCGAGCACTTCTTCGGCCCGGTGACGTTCTTGAGCTGGAGGACCGCGTGGGTGCCCCAGTCCTTCTTCTCGACGGCGACGGTCGCGGTGACGTGGGTCGTCGGGTCCGTGGCCGACTTCTTGTCGGACATCGTCTGGAAGGCCGTCTGGGCGGGCCCCATGGCCATGTCCGTGCCGTTGCCGCCGCCGCTGTCCGAGCCGCTCAGCGCCACGCCGGCCGCGGTGCCGCCGGCGATCAGCACGACCGAGGCCGCCAGGCCGAAGAGGCTGCGCCGGGTGCGGACCTTCCGCTTGTCGGCGACCTCCACGACCAGCTTCTCGACCATCCGCGGGCTGGGTTTGGCGGACAGCGACTCGCCGATGGACGGCGTGCTTCCGGAACCCGGCAGATCGGCCAGGGCCGCTAGCATGGGCTCCATTCCGGCCAGCTCGTCGAGCTGCTGGGCGCACCATTCGCACCCGGCCAGATGGGCCTCGAAAGCGGTTGCCTCGGCGTCGTCGAGAATCCCGAGCGCATACGCGCCCACTGTCTCGTGCTCATTGGGAACCGGAGATTCCTGCATAGCACCAGACATACCCGAACCACCTGTGCCGAATCCGCCGTGTCCCCCGTACACACTCATCACGCCGTCACCCCCCGCTCCTCCAGTGCCAGCTTCATCGACCGCAGGGCGTAGAACACTCGTGAGCGCACGGTGCCGCTGGGTATACCGAGCGTTTCGGCCGCCTCGTTGACGGTACGCCCCTTGAAGTACGTCTCGACGAGCACCTCCCGGTGGGCCGGGGTCAGGTCGTCGAGCGCGTCAGACAGCGTCATCAGCCACAGCGCCTTGTCGATCTCGTCCTCCGCGGGGATGACCTCCAGCGGCGACGGATCGACCTCCTGCGGCCGGGCCTGCCGGCTGCGGTGACCGTCGATGACGATGCGGCGAGCGACCGTCACCAGCCAGGGGCGTACCGATCCGGTCGCTCGATTGAGCTGGCCGGCGTTCTTCCAGGCACGGATGAGTGTCTCTTGCACGACGTCCTCGGCGCGTTGCCGATCACCGGCGACCAGCCGAAGGACATACGCAAGGAGAGGTCCGGCGTGCTCTCGATACAGAGCACGCATCAGCTCCTCATCGGGCTCCGAGGGCTGGGACATGCGATGTCGGGCCCTCGATCCACGTTCATTGGCCACGGCCGCATCCTTGCGCACGCCCACCTCCGGTGTCCGGGGGTTCCCCCAGTCGGTCGCTCCCCCACCGGTACGGAAGTGACTCGCGGTGTGTTCAACAAGACCTCACATTTTTCTGCGAGGTGCCATGACGAGCGGGACATGACCGCACATTCCCACCGCGTGATCTTTACATTTCCGACACAACGCCGAACGCCCGTGCGCTGCCCGGCGGTTGCCGCCGACAAACTGAATGTTGTCGAAATCACTTCCGAGGAGCTTCGATGGAGATCCGACAGATGCCGTAAATGGGGCGGGGATTGAACGGCGTGGTTCGGGCGAGGGCACCTTTCCGGGTGGCACGGAGGGCCAGTTCGCTCGAGGGAGAACCTCCGCCAGGGGCGGCCGTCGCGGTCGGGGAGAGCCGCACCGCGGCGATGGCGGGCCACCCCGCTCGCGAACCCCCCACAGACCCGCCGGAACGAGCCGCTCGGCGCTCACGCTCGGGCGAGGGCCGCACCGCGGCGATGGCGGGCCACCCTGCTCGCGAACCCCCCACAAACCCGCCGGAACGAGCCGCTCGGCGCTCACGCTCAGGCGAGGGCGGCGCGGCGGCGATGGCGGGCCACCCGGCTCACGAAACCCTCGGACCGCCGGAACGAGCCGCTCGGCGCCTCACGCTCGGGCGAGGGCCGCGCGGCGGCGATGGCGGGCCACTCGCTCGCGGTTGCCGCAGATCTCGCTGGAGCACCAGCGGCGTCTGCGTCCGCGGGAGGTGTCCAGGTAGACGATGGGACAGTTGTCGCCCTCGCACTCCCGGACGGCCGCCCACGCGACGGGGTCGGTGAGCAGCTCCACGGTGTCCCGGGCGACGGCCGCGAGCAGGGCCGCGCACTCCGGCGGGTCGGCCAGCTCCCGGACCAGGAGCCCGTCCGCGCCGGGTACGGCACGCGGTGCCGGGGGTGCGGCGGCGCGCGCCAGGTCGTTGACGCCGGCGAGCGCGAGGTCGTACGACCGGGGGCGAGGGGCGTTCCGGAGGCCGTTCCGGACGCCGCTCTGGCCGCTTTTTCGGCTACTGCCACATTCGCTTACCAATTGACCTATATACGCCCTTAGTTCACGGAATGCGACCAGCCAGCCCGTGTCGGCGTGCGTCAGCGGCGTGCCCGGCGGGACGAGTCCGGAACCGGTGATCCACGCCCGCAACGGTTCGAGCGCGTCGAGCCGTTCGCCTGGATGCGTGGTCGCCAGCAGATCCAGACAGATCCGCCCCGCGTCGAAGCGCAGCTCGTACGGGGCCGTCGCCGTGCCCAGTGCCATGTGCCTGTCACCGCCTAGGACAGGGAACCGTGTCCTCTCACAGTGCCCGGCCCGGCGGGCGGCCGGAACCCCTCGCACCCGTGTTCCGCGAGGTTCCCGTCCGACCCGGACCCGGCGGGGACGCCGGTGCGTACGGCGCGGGCCGTCCCCGTTCGGTCCGGATACCCCGGCAGGCCTCGCCGCGGCGGCCCGCGACCACAACCCTTTGTCCTGCGAACGCACGGCGAGCCGCCCCAGGGGGGA
The DNA here is from genome assembly GCF_040682795.1 of Streptomyces sp. NPDC051105. Taxonomy (NCBI): domain Bacteria; kingdom Bacillati; phylum Actinomycetota; class Actinomycetes; order Kitasatosporales; family Streptomycetaceae; genus Streptomyces; species Streptomyces sp. NPDC051105. Next base: position 127,535 of record NZ_JBFBBR010000016.1, read on the forward strand.
CCCACGGGGGACGGCGGTTCAGAGAGGACACGTTCATGAACATGCGGATCCGGGTCGTCGCGATGGCGACGACCGTACTGCTGGGCGCCGGCGGTCTGGCCCTGGCACCCGCGGCGAGTGCCGCCGCGCCGTACCACGGCATCGACGGCGGCGGCGCGGTCACCGACGACTGGCAGGACGAGGAGAACCTCGGCGTCGACGACTACGCCACGAGCAACGCCACCGCTCTGTGGGAGACCGTCCTGTGGGCGGACGGCGCCCAGTGGCAGGACGACGACGGCGACTGGCACCCCTTCACCAAGAGCCGGATCGACGGCTCGTTCGGCCCCGAGACCGAGTCGGCCACCCAGTGGTGGCAGGAGCACTTCGGCCTTTCGGACAACGACGGCGTCGTCACCGACCAGACGTGGACGTTCGCCCAGCAGCGGCTCACCGGCCCGACCTCCTTCCGGACGGTCACCTACCACGGCTCCGCACACGACGCCCCGCTCAAGCGGATCAGCGGCAAGTACCGGGTGCGGATCAAGGGCACCGGCTCCTACCTGATCGCGTACTACGACAAGCTCGGCTGAGCACCCCGCGGGGCAGCGCCCACAGCAGCCCCGCGGTCAGCAGCACGATGACACCGAACGCGGCGAGGGCGGCCGTCCGCCACCGCCGCGTTTCCGCTTCCGGGAGCGGGAGCGGTTCCGGTATCGGCGGCGGTACCGCCGGCGCTTTTTCCGGTGGCTCCGACACGCCCTGCGGCCACGCCTGTTCGGCCAGCTCCCACAGTGCCAGCAGCCGCGTCTGGTCCCCGCCGCCCAGCCGGCACAGCACCTGGGCCGCACTCCTCGGCGGCAGTCTGTCCCCGCTCAGATAGCGCTGCCACGACGACTTGCTGTACGCGGTACGCCGCGCCAGATCGGCCAGGCTGAGCCCGGTACGGCCCTTCAGGACGCGCAGCTGCTCGACCAGGTGCCGGGCCTCTCCCGGCAGTGTGGCCGGCAACGGCTGCCAGCGTGTCATGTCCCGTTCCCCCCGTATGCCTCGGTCCGGCGTCAGCGTGCCGTCCGCCCGGCGGGATCCGGCAGAGCGCACGCCCGCGGACCGGGGCACACCCGGTCCGGCGTGCGCGTCCGCGCGGGACGACCCGGCGCGGGCGGGGAGGAACGGACCCGAGTGGCGGCCCGGGAGCCGCCGGTTACGGCCGGTTGCCGGGAGACGGTCCCCAGAACGTCGTACGACGGTCAGCCGGACCGCTCATCCCCCGTGGCGAAGAACCGCCGTACATACTCCCCCGAAGGCAGCGTGCTCTCCCGCATGAGAGAGAAGACCTCGACCCCCTCGCCCGGCACGTCGTCCATCCGGAACGCCTCGGCGAAATCGACGTAGCCGACGTCGTCCAGCACGTCGCAGTACGCACGCGCCTCGGTCTCCGCACGGTCGATCGCCTCGCCCGGCGACCGGGCGGTCCACAGCGTGACCCGCTTTCGTACACCCCGAGCAAGCGATGCCGGAAGACGCACCGAACGCCGTACCACTCCATGGCCGCCATGACCGCCATGACCGGAGTCTCACACGTCGGCGTACTTGGCGTCCGCGGCCGGGTCCAGGGCCAGCCGGTAGCCCCGCTTGACCACCGTCTGGATCAGCTTCGGCGCGCCCAGGGCCGTACGCAGGCGGGCCATCGCCGTCTCCACGGCGTGTTCGTCGCGGCCCGCGCCCGGCAGGGCCCGCAGCAGCTCGGCGCGGGCCACCACCCACCCCGGCCGCCGCGACAGCGCCCGCAGCAGGGACATCCCGGCCGGCGGCACCGGCTTCAGCGCGCCGTCGACGAGCACGGCATGCCCCCGGATCTCCACCCGGTGGCCGGCGATCGGCAACGCCCGTGCGCGCGAGGGGAGTTCCTGGCAGAGCAGCTGTACGAGGGGCCCGAGCCGGAAGCGTTCGGGCTGGACGGTGTCGACGCCGAGGGCCTGCAGCGGGAGCGCGGTGACCGGGCCGACGCAGGCCGGGACGACGTCGTGGTGGAGGGCGGCCAGCAGGTCGGCCTGGAGCCCCCGTTTCTCGGCGCGGGAGAGCAGCGAGGCCGCGGCGGGCGCGCTGGTGAAGGTGACCGCGTCCACCGAGCGGGAGACGACGGCGTCCAGGAGCCGGTCCACCGGCCCGAGGTCCTCCGGCGGCATCCACCGGTACACCGGCACCGGCAGCACCTCCGCTCCCGCGGCCCGCAGCGACTCCACGAACCCCGGCAACGGCTCCCCGTGCAGCTGTACGGCGATCCGGCGGCCCTCCACGCCCTCCTCCAGGAGCCGGTCGAGCACCTCGGCCATGGACTCGGAGGACGGCGACCACTGCTCGGTGAGCCCGGCGGCCCGGACCGCCCCCTTGACCTTGGGACCGCGGGCCAGCAGCTCGACATGGCGCAGCCGGTCCAGCAGCTGCTCGCCGAAGCCCCAGCCGTCCGCGGCCTCGATCCACCCCCGGAACCCGATCGCGGTGGTCGCCACGGCCACGTCCGGCGCCTGGTCGATGATCTCCTTCGTGGCGGCGAGGAGTTCCCCGTCGTCGGCCAGCGGCACGATGCGCAGGGCGGGCGCGTGCAGCACGGCGGCGCCGCGCCGCTGGAGCAGCGCTCCGAGTTCGTCGGCCCGGCGCGCGGCCGTGACCCCCACGGTGAATCCCGCGAGAGGGCCTGGCCGGCCGGGATCCGGCCGCTGCTGTTCCTCGTCCATGGCTGCTCTCCTAGCTGACCCGCATGACGAACGAGCCTGTCAACGGCGCGTGACAGGCTCGGTTCGGGTTGATGTCACCAGTGTTACGTCACACCTCGGCGTAGCTGAACTGCGCCTTTGTCTCGGTGGCGGCTGTCGGATGCCCCTGCGCGGCGGGCCGCCGAAGGTATACGGCCCAGGTGACGGCGAAGCAGAGGCCGTAGAAGACCAGGAAGGCGACGAAGGCGCCGGTGCCGGAACCGTAGGAGAGGTAGGACTGCCGGAAAGCGAGGTTGATACCGACGCCACCGAGCGCGCCGACCGCCCCGATGAGTCCCATGGAGGCCCCGGACAGCCGCCGCCCGTAGGCCACGGCCTCCTCACCGGCGAGCCCCTTGGCGAGGGCCTTGGCCTGGAAGATGCCGGGGATCATCTTGTACGTCGACCCGTTGCCGAGGCCGCTGAGCGCGAACAGCACGACGAAGAACGTGACGAACAGCGGCAGTGACTTCTGCATGCTGGCGACGACGAGGAGGGCGGTGGCGGCGGCCATGCCGACGTAGTTCCAGAGCGTGATCCGCGCCCCGCCGTACTTGTCGGCGAGCCATCCGCCGACGGGCCGGATGAGGGAGCCGAGCAGCGGACCGATGAAGGTGAGGTACGCGGACTGGAGCGGCGTACGGCCGAACTGCACCTGGAGCACCTGCCCGAAGGCGAACGCGTACCCGATGAAGGACCCGAACGTCCCGACGTAGAGGAAGGACATGATCCAGGTGTGGGCGTCCTTCGCGGCGTCGATCGCGGCGCCGGTGTCGTTCTTCACGGTGGCGAGGTTGTCCATGAAGACCGCGGCGAGGACGGCGGCCAGGACGATCAGCGGGATGTAGATGCCGAGCAGCACGCGCGGCCCGCCGCTGGCCCCGATGATCGCGAGCGCCACCAACTGGATGACGGGCACACCGATGTTGCCGCCGCCCGCGTTGAGCCCGAGTGCCCACCCCTTCTTCCGCAACGGGAAGAAGGCGTTGATGTTGGTCATGGAGGAGGCGAAGTTCCCACCGCCGATGCCGGCCAGCAGGCCGACGAGGAGGAAGGTGTCGAAGGACGTCCCCGGCTTCATCACCGCGAAGGCGGCGACGGTCGGGATGAGCAGCAGCGCGGCGGAGATGATCGTCCAGTTACGGCCGCCGAAGAGCGCGACGGCGAAGGTGTACGGCACCCGGACGACGGCACCGACCAGGGTGACCATGGAGGTCAGCAGGAACTTGTCGGCCGGGGTCAGGCCGTACTCGGGGCCCATGAACAGCACCAGCACGGACCACATGGTCCAGATCGAGAACCCGATGTGCTCGGACAGGACCGAGAAGATCAGGTTCCGCCGTGCGACCTTCTCGCCGGTCGCGTTCCAGAACGCCTCGTCCTCCGGATCCCACTCCTGGATCCAGCGACTGCGTGGGGTAGGGGCTGGGGCTGTCATGACGCCTCCACGGTGCTCCGCGTGCTCGGTCTTCCGATTCCGGATGAGTGACTGAGCCCGAAGGTAGGGAGACGGAGTTTCCGCACTGTGGCTGTGGGTGACCGGAAGGGAACGTTGCTCTCACCCTGGTGGGAGGGCGGGTGAGAGGTCGGGGCGAAGGCGGCTGGGAGAGGCCTCAGCGGGAGGAGGGGTAGGGAGGCTGCGGGGGCGGGGGCGGGGGCGGGGTGTAGGGCCCGTAGGGGCCGGGGGCTGCTGCGGGGGCGGGGCGTAGGGGCCGGGGGCGGGTGGGGCGGGGGGCTGCTGGCCGTAGCCGGTGGGGGCGGGCGGCTGCTGGCCGTAACCGGTGGGGGCGGGCTGGGCGCCGTAGGGGCCGTAGGGACCGGGCTGCTGCGGCCATGGCTGTTGGTACTGGGATTGCTGGTACTGGGGTTGCTGGTACTGGGGTTGCTGGTAGGGGGCCTGCTGCCCGTGCTGCTGTACCGGGGTCGGCTGCATCGGCATCTGAACCGGCATCGGCATCGGCGTGCCCGGCGGCAGATACCGCACCCGGCCGTTCTCCCCCGTCACCGGTATGAATCCGGCGGCCTGGAGGCGCTGCGCGAACTTGGCGTTGCGCCCGCGCGTGACGAAGAACCCGAGCCCCATGACCGCCATGAGGATGACCCACACGACACCGGCGACCACGAAGGCTCCCGCACTTCCGCCGGCCCGCGCCGCGGCCAGCACCAGACCGAGGGTGATACCGCCGGCCGCGAACAGCATCCGCTTCTCGGCGTTCTTGCCCGTGAGGTCGAACTGGATGCGGGCCTTGAGGAGTTCGACGGCGTCGGGGACGAGGGGCGGCAGGGAGACCCCGTCGGCGGCGTTCGGATACTGCGCCCAGTTCTGCGCGGCGCGGGCCCGGCCCTGCGGACTGTGGTCGGGCACGATCAGCATCTTGAGGACGTTGTTGCGGGAGCCGGTGTGGCGGGCGTCGGCGTACTCGTACCCGAACTGCTGGGCGATGAAGGCCAGCCGGGCCAGCTTCTTCACGGAGGACCAGGCGTTGGTGAGCTCGACGGGCTCGCCGCCGGCCATCAACTGGAACATCTTCCGCACCTGCCGCGAGCTCATCGCATCCACTCCCCGTCGGCCAAGCAACTCGTTTGCCTTCCGCAACTTGGCGAGTTTTTCACGGGACATGCCACGAGCAGTCGGCTACCTGGCGGATTGACCGGACCTTGACCTGCCCACCTCGAACCACAACAGCTTCCCGGCGCCGCGATCCAGCGGACCTCCGTCGCCGATCGGCCAGCCGCCCCAGGTGTCGGCGTACTCCTGTACGAGATGCAGCCCGCGTCCCTCTTCGGCATCCGCCGGGGTGCGGCGGACCCGGTCCCAGGGTGGCGCGCCGAAGGGGGCCGGGATGCGCGGGTGGCTGTCCCAGACCCCGACCCGCAACCGTCCGCCGGGCAGGGCGGTCAGCCGGAGGGATGCGGGGCCGTTCGTGTGCCGAAAGGCGTTGGTGACCATCTCCGAAGTCAACAGTTCGACAATGTCGAGGACTTCTTGTCTGCCATGGCCACTGAGAGCCGCCCGTACGGTCATGCGTGCGACGCGTGCCGCGCGCGGGTCGTGCGGCAGACGGAGGGCGTACACCCAGGTGTCGGGCAGGGATACGGTGTCCACGAGGACCTCCGACGAGAGACGGGACTCGGTTTCGCTCAACGACCGCGCCGGGCGGTGGCTCTGCCATGGAGGTGCGCTTCCGGCTTATGGGCGAAGGCAGTTGAGCGGTACAGGCACTACAGTAGGCCGCAAGCGGGAGATACATCTCCACAATTAGGGAGATGTGCCCGCATTTACCTCCTGTGGGTTACAAGAGCGCCGCACATCGGCCGGGAAGGACATGCCGTGCCGCCCACCAGCAATCCCACTCTGCGTCAACGGCGTCTCGGTACTGAGCTGCGCAAACTCCGTGAGCGGTCCGGCCTCACCGTCACCCAGGCCGCCGCGCTTCTGGGCGTCAACCAGGGGCGTGTCAGCATGATCGAGACAGGCCGCAGCTCCCTCAGCGCCGACCGGGTCCGGTCACTGGCATCGGCGTACGACTGCTCGAACGGAGCTGTGGTCGACGCCTTGGCCGCGATGACCGGACGCCGGACGGGCGGCTGGTGGGAGGAGTACCGCGAGCACCTCCCGGCCGCATTGGTCGACCTCGCCGAACTGGAGCACCACGCGACCGGGTTGCGGGTGGCCCTCGCGATGCACATTCCCGCATTGCTGCAGACCGCCGACCATGCCCGTGCCCTCTTCAGGGCTGTGGTGCCGCCCATGCGGCAGTACGAGATCGAGCACCGCCTCACGCACCGCATGAAACGGCAGGGGATCCTCCACCGCGAGAAGCCGCTTCCCTATACGGCGATCATTCACGAGTCGGCTCTTCGCATCCGGTTCGGCGGCTCCGACGTCAGACGCGGCCAGCTCAAGCACCTCCTCGACATGGGCAAGCTGCCCAACGTGACCGTCCGGGTGATCCCGTTCGACGCGGAGTACTACCCGAGCACAGGTCAGTCCTTCGACTACGTCGAGGGCCCGGTCCCCCAGCTCGACACGGTGCAGCTCGACACCCACCACGGCGGGTGCGGGTTCCTCGACGGCGAGGCACAGTTGAGCAAGTACCGTGCCGTGCTGGATCACATGGAGTCCTGCGCGCTCGGCCCCGCCGAGTCACATGACTTCGTCCAGAGCCTCATCCAGGACATCTGAGAGAGCGATCGTGCACATACTCCACTGGCGGAAGTCGACGTACAGCGGCGACAGCTCGAACTGCGTCGAGGTGGCCACCACCCCCGCGGCCGTCCACATCCGCGACTCGAAGAACCCGGCAGGCCCCCGCCTCACGGTCGGGTCCTCCACCTGGGCCCACTTCGTATCCCGCGTGGCACAGCCCCGGCCACAGTGACCGCATGGGAACGGACATCCACGGCTGGATCGAGTGCCGTACCTGGCGGGAGAGCCTGAAGCAAGACGAGACGGCCTGGTCGCCTGCGAACGGGCGTGGGGCAGATGGCTCAGGGCCGGCACTCGGCGCTCCCCCTCTGGGACGTCAGCTTCTCAGTGATCCAGACACCTTGCTCGCCGGTCCGAAGCAGACTGCGATAGAGGACGTAGCTGTCGCTGGAAGGCGCGTCGACATCGACCTTCCCCGTCTTCAGGCTCTTGTTGTACGCCTTGGTCTGATCTTCGCAGTACACGAGACTGGCCGTACCGTCCGTGTTGATCTTCACCTTGGCGTCGAAGAAGCGCTTCGTACCGGTGATGCGATCCTTGTAGTCCACGAACTCCTGGATGAACTTCTGACTCCCGGCCGCCGCTGTGCCCTCGGAGTAGAAGCGGTATGCCTTGTCGACCGGGTCCTGGTGGGCGATCGCCATGTCCACCGCCTTGATGAACTGCTCGGTATCGCCAAGGACCTTCTTCGCCTCGCCCGTCTTCTACCACTCGAAGGCGTAGGAGAGATCGGACGGCAGCTTGATTTCCAGCCGTTGAGCCGCACTTGCCGCCGAAGCACTGGCCGAAGCCGAGGACTTCGGAGTGGCCTCCGTCGCTCTCACCGGCTTGTCGTCGGACTTCGGCTCTCCAGCCCCGCATCCGGCAAGAACCAACGCACCCACGACGCCGACACCGACTGCCCTCGCTACGGCTGACACTGAGCCGCCCCCCTGGTGGAAATGATCTGTGACGTCTGCCAGACGCCGTCGGAGTTCTTGTCGAGCCTGGTGTTATATGTGACGTAGCTGTCCTTGGTGACAGGCGTCCTGTTGACCTTGCCCGTCTTCTTCTCCTTACTGAAGCCCTTGCTCTCGTCGCCGCAGTACGTGAGGACGGCCGCCGTCTTGCTCTCGAGCGTCACCTTGCGGTCGTAATACCGGACGATGCCGGTGATCGTGACATCGGCCTTCTTGAACTGAGCGACCCAGGACAGCGATGCCTCAAGGGCCTTGCCCGTGGTGTAGTAACCCATTGCCTCGCCCTTGGGATCCGTCCCGGCGATGGCGGCGTCGACCGCCCGCGTCATCTCCGCGCTGTCCGCGAGCACCGCGTCCTTGACTGCATTTCCAGTCCGGCCGCCCTCGAAGGTCAACGTCACATCCGAAGGCAACGTGATCTTCGGGCGACCGTCGGACGATGTCGAGGCAGACGCACTCGGCGAGGCCGAAGCAGACGACCCGGTCGTTGTAGGCACGGACGAGGCCTTGCTCGCGACCTTCGCTCCGCCGTCGCCGTCACCGCATCCCGTGAGGAGGAGGGCAGCGGCCAGACCGGCTACGGCTGTCGAGGGCAGGCTGGAACGGGGGTTCACGAATGACTCCTGGTAGAGCGGCTGGGGTTGGTACACGAGGTACCGAGAACACGCGGCTCGTCGGCTAGCCGACACAGGCCGTGTCGCCGCGGTGCGAGGTCAGAGCGGTGGTCTGCCACACGCCTGAGTCGTTCTTCTCAACGCGCGTGTCGTACAACACGTACGGGTTCTGGTCCGAGGGCGTCCGGTCGACCTTGCCGGTCTTGCGGTTCTTGTTGAAGCCCTTGCTCTCGTCGGAGCAGTAGAGGACCGTCGCCGTGGTCTTTCCGGAGGCCAGGGTGACCTTCGGAGCGAAATAGCGGGTGGTGCCCGAGAAGGAGAGGTCGGCGTCCAGATACGCCTGGATCCAGGCGATGGCGCCGCTCAACGCCTTGTCCCGGTAGTAGAAGGACAGGCCGGGCGCGCTCGTGTCGCCGCGCAGGATGGCGTCGTTCGTCGAGTCGATGCGTGCGGCGACGTCTGCGAGTACTGCATCCTTTGCGGCATCGCCCGTCTTCCAACCCGCGTACTCGTCCGTCACGTCCGACGGCAACGTGACCTGGGGGCGGTCCGCGGCGGCCGACGCGCTCGGCGATGCGGATGCGCTGCTGCCCGCTCCCCCACCGGCCGCGTCGTCGTCAACCGTGGAGCCGCCGCTCCCGCCACAGCCACCGACCAGCAGCGTGATCGCGGCTCCCGTGAGTGCGCATGCGAACAGACGGGACCGGCGGCTCACTCTGAAACTCCTGCTGGGGTGGTGTGGTCGGGTTGTTTCTCTCACCTGTTGACGGACTGGATCTCCTGCACGATGACGTCCTGAGGCCTGCCGAAGGTGCCGTCGGGGAGGTCGTCGCCGTTGCCGTCGCTTCCGGTCCAGTGGATCTTCCAGGTCACCGTCGCCTTGAGCTGGTACGAGCCATTGCCTGACGAGCGGAGGTACTTCACCCCACAGGGTGGAGTCTTGTCGGCGTCGCCCGCGGTGTACTCCTCGCCGATACTGCCGTTGTGGAACTCGCAGACGCCGGAGGCAGGGTAGGTGACCGCGTCGGAGGTACCCGGGTCGATCCGGAGGGAGACGGGTTCGGCGGTGGTTGTCGCCGACAGGCCGAGCACCGGGACACTGGCGGTGACCGACACCGGCTTGAACGTCGCCTTGTCCAGCCAGGCCCAGGTAGCGAGGTTGACCTTGGTCGTACCCGCGGGCTTCAGACTCACCTCTGTGGTGGGAACCCGGATCTCGTTGTACGCGAGCTCACCGAGGATCTTCGTGGAGATGGTGTTCGGGATGTTGGCGGGAGGAGCGTCACCCGTGTCCACCCAGAAATAGGGTTTGTCGCACTTGTCCCAGCCAGGCGGGAAGGACTTGTTGACGTACGAGTCCCACCAGTAACCCTTCCCGGCCTTGTCCTTGTTGAAGTCCTTGTAGGGGTGACCGTTGACATAGCGGTCACGCTGCTGGGCGTCCCACTCGTACCCCGTCGAGTCCGCCGCCCAGATCGGTTCCACGTACGCCTGGAACGCCGCGGGGCTGTACTTGGGTGCGTACCAGCAGGCCGGCGGCGTCCAGGACGTGGTGGCGGTGACCGGTCCCACGGAGGGGCCGGAGCCGTTCTTGGAACGGTCGTACACAATCACGCCCGCGCTGAGCGAGTCTCCGTCGGAACCGCCCGAAGTCTTCTCACCCGGCAAGGGGGGAGTCTTCGCACCTCCGCCTACTCCGGTGTTAGCCATAGCAGGCTGAGCTCCTGCCAGGACCGAACCGACCAGAAACAAGGTGATCAGCGTTCTTGAACCCGGCCTCATGGCTGGCACTTGGAACTCCCCCTTACAGACATGAGCTTCTCGACAGCCCAGACACCCTTGTCGTTCTTGTGCAACTGAGTGCTGTAAAGCACGTAGCTGTCTTTAGTGACGGACGTCTTGTTGACTTTCTTCGTCTTCAGGTAGAGGTCATATGCCTTGCCTTGGTCCTCGCAGTACACGAGAGAGGCCTGATCCGAGCCGCTGACGTCCACCACCGGGTCGTAATAGCGGAAGTGGCCCGTCGTTCGTGCTTTAGCCTTGACATATGCCTGCACATACGTCTGGATCTGAGCGGCGGCCTCGCCTTCGAAGTAGTACCGGTAAGCCTTGTCCAACGGGTCCTGGTTCGCGATGGCAAGGTCAACGGACTTGATGTTCTGCTCACTGTCCGCCAATACGGCGTCCTTGACGTCGTTCCCAGTCTTGGGCCACTCGAAGGTGTAGGAGAGATCCGAAGGCAGTTCGATCTTCGGGCGCCCCGACTCGGTCGCCGAAGCCGAAGCACTCGGCGAAGGCGAAGCAGAACTCCCCGTGTCCGCCCCCGCGATCTTGCCGTTCGAGTCGGACTTGTCTCCGCCACCTCCGCCGCAACCGGCAAGCAGCAGTGCGGCCGTCACACCGGCGGGGACTGTCGTGAGCAGGCGGCGGGAACGGCGGGTCACGGTGGGCTCCTGGTGGGGCGGTTGGGGTCTGCGAAGCAGCGAATACGGTATCGGGGTGCATCCGGAACGCACCAGAGCGATTTGCTGCGACCCGGTCGAACGAAGCATGCATGCCGGATCATAGTCGGACAACTCGCCGCCGCAGCATCGGCTTTGGTGCCGTCCCGTGACATCGCCGCGACCCTCGGTTGGCCTCCGCAAAGGCTGTTGGCCGGGTCAGGCCGCCGGAAGGCGGGGCCCCACACGCTCAGAAGGGGCGCGTATCCGAACCCGGATCGCAGACCGGTCTTCACTCCAAACCAATCGGGCCTGTAACTTCACGCGTGCACAGGTTTGTTGATGAGGCGTACGCGACGGGGGTTGCGGGGTTATGGCGGGGTACCGACCGGCGGACTGGCATCCACTCGACCTGGACAGGGACCCCACCCCCGGTGACCCGCAGCGCGTCCGCACTCTCGCCGCGCAGCTGCACACCTTCGCCGACGACGTCTCCGACGCGCTCCGCCTGGTCAAGGGCATGGCCGGTGAGGACACCCTCCTGCAGTGGGCCGGCAAGTCTGCGGACGTCTTCAAGGAGCAGTTCAAGGACGTCCCGAAGAACCTGAAGAAGCTGAAGAAGTCGTACGAGATGTGCGGCGACGCACTCGCGGACTACTGGCCGAAGCTGGAGCGGGCCCAGGCCCTGGCCGACAAGGCCCTCGCCAAGGCGAAGGAAGCGCAGTCCGACCTCTCCTCCGCCAAGTCCCGGCTGTCTTCCGCCGATTCGTGGGTGACCCGGGCCGGCAAGGAGGCGGACAAGTACAAGGACGATCCCACCGGTAGCAAGTCCACCGCCGACAAGCCGGACGAGGCGAAGGTGCGGGCCGCCACCCGGGACGTGCAGAGCGCCAAGTCCGCCCACACCAAGGCCCAGTCGGACGTCACAACCGCGCAGAACGCCCTCGACGCCGCGAAGAAGATGGCCGAGGACGCCCGGAAGATGCGTGACGACGCGGCGGGTGAGGCGAAACGGAAGATCGACGAGGCCTCGGACGCCGGGATCCCGAACCGGCACTGGTGGCAGGACGTCGGTCACTGGTTCGAGGACAACTGGGACACCATCGTCACGGTCTGCAAGGTCGTCGTCGCGGTCGTCGGGATCATCGCGCTGATCATCGGCGGCCCCATCCTCGGCGCCATCGTCCTCGTCGCCGCACTCGTCGTGCTCGCGGACACGCTCTACAAATACTCCAAAGGCCAGGCGTCCTTGTGGGACGTGGCGTTCGCCGCGCTGGACTGCATACCCGGCGGCAAGGGCATCACCAGCCTCGGCAAGCTCGCCAAGGGGCTGAAGGAGATGAAGAACCTCCGCGGCGGCATGAAGGCCATGAGCCTCGCCGTCCGCGGGCTAGGCAAGAACGCCCGGGGGATGCTCGCCGACGGCGCCGAGGGAGCTTTCAACCGGCTCAAGAGCGTGGTGCGTTCCAAGGGCAGCGACCCGGTCGACATGGCCACCGGCGCGATGTACCTGCCGCAGAGCGACATCGAGCTGCCCGGCCTGCTCCCGCTGGCCTTCACCCGCCGCGTGGCCTCCGACTACCGCTGCGGCTGGTGGTTCGGCCCCACCTGGGCCTCCACCCTCGACCAGCGCCTGGAAATCGATGAACAGGGCATCGTCCACATCACCGAGGACGGCCTGCTGCTCGCCTACCCCCACCCCACCGCACCCCACACCCCGGTCCTGCCCGACGCCGGTCCCCACCAGCCCCTGGCCCGCCAGGACGACGGCGGCTACCGGATCGAGGACCCCCTCACCGGCCACACCCGCCATTTCGCCCGCCCCACCGCAGACGGCACCGCCCTGCTCACGCGCATCGTCGACCTCAACGACAACACCATCGACTTCGACTACGACGTCGATGGCACTCCCCGGGCCATCCGACACTCCGGCGGCTACCACCTCACGCTGACCGTGGACGAAGGCCGGGTCATCGGGCTCGCCCTGGCCGGTGCCGCCGACGACGGCATGGACCTCGTCGTCAAGCGGTACGGCTACACCGATGGCAACCTCACTTCGGTCACCAACTCGTCGGAGCTGCCCCTCACCTTCGCCTACGACGAGCGGCTGCGCGTCACCTCGTGGGTGGACACCAACCACCGCCACTACCACTACACCTACGACGACCAGGACCGCTGCCTCGGCGAGCGCGGCGAGGCCGGGCACATCTCGATCGCCCTCTCCTACGACGGCGTCGACCCCGCCTGGCCCGACTGCCGCGTCACCACCCTCACCACGGCCGCGGGCGCCGTCTCCCGCTTCGTCGTCGACGAGCGGTGCCTGGTCGTCGCCGAGATCGACCCGCTGGGTGGCACGGTCGCCACCGCCTACGACGCGCGTCAGCACGTCACCGCGACGACGGACGCGCTCGGGCACCGCACCGCCTTCGCGAACAACGAAGTGGGACAGCCCGTCGAGGTGACCCGGCCCGATGGGTCGGTCGTCCGGGTCGCCTACGACGAACGGCATCGGCCCGTGACCCTGACCCTGCCGGACGGCTCCACCTGGCTGTACACCAACGACGAGCGCGGGAACGTCATCGCCGTCACGGATCCCTCCCGTGCGACCACGTGCTTCCGTCGCACAGCTGACGGCGGTCTGATCGAGGCCCTGGACGCGTCCGGCCGCATCTCCGCCTATAGGAACAACGCGGCCGGCCTCCCCGTGACGGCGACCGACGGCCTCGGGAACACGACGCGCTACACGTACAACGCCTTCGGTCTGACCGTGGCGGTGACCGACGCGCTCGGCCACGAGAGCCGTTGGGAACGGAACGTCGAGGGCCTGCCCGTCCGCCGCACCGACCCGGACGGGTCGTACGAGAGCTGGGAGTACGACGGCGAGGGCAACTGTGTCCGTCACGTCGACGCCGTCGGCCAGGCGACCACCTTCGAGTACACCCACTTCGACCGGCTCAGCGTTCGTACCGGCCCTGGAGGAGAGCGTCACACCTTCACGCACGACGCCGACCTCCGCCTCACGCAGGTGACCAACCCGCAGGGACTGGTCTGGAACTACGCCTACGACGAAGCCGGGCGACTCCTCACCGAGACCGACTTCGACGGCCGCGCCACTCAGTACACCTATGACGCAGCCGGGCGTATGGCCACGCGGACCAACGCACTCGGCCAGCGCATCCGCTACCGGCGGGATGCGCTGGGACAGATCACGGCCAAGGACGTGGACGGCGCGATCACCCACTTCGCGTATGCGCCGAACGGTTCGCTGATCGAGGCCGTCGGCCCGGACAGCAGCCTGCGCGTGGAACTGGACGCGGTCGGCCGTCGTGTCGCGGAGACCGTCGACGGCAGGACCATGCGCTTCGGCTACGACGCCGCTGGCAACCGCACGGTGCGCACCACCCCCTCGGGCGCACACAGCGACTGGGCCTACGACACCGCGGGACGCGGCGTCCGGTTCGCCACCAGAGGGCACACCCTCGAGTTCGTACACGACGCGGCGGACCGTGAGATCACCCGGCAGGTCGACGGCGCGCTCATCCTCACCCGCGCCTACGACAGCCTCGACCGCATGGTCCGGCAGCAGAGCAGCGGTCCCGGAGACCGACGGATCACGGAGCGCTCCTACGTCTACCGGGCCGACGGCTACCTCACGGGTGTACAGGACGCACGCACCGGCGGCCAGCGCTTCGACCTCGACGCCCAGGGCCACGTCACAGCCGTGCACGCGGCGGGCTGGACCGAGCGCTACGCCTACGACTCCGCGGGCAACCAGACCGAGGCCGAGTGGCCCGCGAGCCACCCCGGCCATGAGGCCACCGGGTCGCGTGAGTACGCAGGAACCCGGCTGACCCGGGCCGGAGGCGTGCACTACGAGTACGACGCCCAGGGACGAGTGGTCGTACGCCGAAAGACCCGGCTCTCACGCAAGCCCGACATCTGGCGGTACGAGTGGAACGCCGACGATCTACTCACCGCGGTCACTACACCCGACGGCACCCGTTGGCGCTACACCTACGACCCCTTGGGCAGAAGGACCGCGAAACTGCGTCTCGGCGCCGACGGGGAGACCGTTCTGGAACGGACCGTCTTCACCTGGGACGGCAACACGCTCTGCGAACAGACCACCGAGCACGGCGACACGGGCGTGCGCACCACCCTGACCTGGGACCACGACGGCCTCTCCCCTCTGAGTCAGACCGAACGCGTCTGGGCCACCACGGCACCCCAGGACACCATTGACGAACGCTTCTTCGCCATCGTCACCGACCTCGTCGGCACCCCGACCGAATTGATCTCGCCGGACGGAGAGGTCCACTGGCACGCCCGGACCACGCTGTGGGGAACCACCACCTGGAGCCGTGACGCGAGCGCGTACACGCCGCTGCGTTTCCCCGGTCAGTACCACGACCCGGAGACCGGTCTCCACTACAACCATCACCGGCACTACGATCCCGAGACCGCCCGCTACACCAGTCCCGACCCCCTCGGTCTCCTCCCCGCGCCGAACCCCGTCGCCTACGTGCACAATCCGCATAGTTGGTCCGACCCCCTGGGTCTGGCGCCCCTGTGCCATCTGCACGGCGGCGACACCGGCAGTCCCGGTGGCCTCGGCATTCTTCCCGGTCCCGCGCCGCAAAAGGCCGCGGACATGTTGGACAAGGTCAATGCCCGGCCCGGAGGAATCGGGAAGGTCGACGGCTACCATGGCAATGCCAACTGGGGTAACAACCTGTCAGCCCTGCCGGGCGGCAAATACAAGGAGTGGGACGTCAACGCCAAGGTCGACCTCCCGCAGTGCAGCGCCCCGGGCTGCGGCAAGGAGATCAGAGGTCCCGAACGGCTCCTGACCCCGAAGGACGGTCCCGGTCCCGCGTATTACACGCCCGACCACTACGGTACTTTCTACTATGTCGGTGAATTCACAGGGTGATCCAGGAATGACCACTTTCGACCTCACGGGTACCTCCGAGCCCTGGGTCGTCTTCGTGCCGGAAGGTTCGGCCGAGGTCCGGCGGCAGTTGTCGGAGCTGACGGCGAACGGCGGCCTGGTCCACCACTTCGACGCCCGCGATCTGCTGACCGAGCAGGGCGTCTTCCGCTCCTTCGCGGAGGTCCTCCGCTTCCCCGGATACTTCGGCCGGAACTGGGATGCCGTGGTCGACTGCCTGGACGACCTGTGCGGCGAGGTCACGGGCGGAGGTATCGGGATCGCAGGCGTCGTCCACGGCTCGGACGTACTCCTGCAGACGGAGCACTTCCCCCTGTTCGTATCGGTTCTCTGCCAGGGAGCCGACCGCGCGAACTCGGCCGTGGACCTCGACGGCGACCCCCTGGACCGACCCGCCCTCGCCGAACATTTCGTCTTCGAATTCCGTGATTTCGAACCCGCGGAGATCGCGGCCCGCGTCGAGCAACCCGACCTGACCGTCATCACGGGGGACGGATTCGTGGGAGCCGCGCTCGATCCCGAGGAATGGCACTGAGGCGGCGCCTTCTCATCGCGCCCGTGGGCGAGCCCGCCCACGGCGCACCCCGTCCGGCCACATCCGCGCCCGCCTCCCCGCCGCCACGTCCTCCACCCACCCGAAGGCCAGCACCGCCGCCGCGAGCAGGGGCCAGACCACCACGAACATCCAGAAGCCGTAGGTGGAGTCCAGCAGCCCCGCCGCCCGGTCCGACTCCATGAACGGCAGGTTGTAGGCCTCGTCGATGATCGGGACCGTTGCCATGATCAGCATGTTGTGCCAGAGGTAGATGGTCACCGCGCGGTTGTTGGCGAGGGTGATCGGCCTGTCCCAGCGGCGCAGGCGGCCCGGCAGCTCCCGCCAGGACGGTGAGTACTGCAACAGCAGCACCACGGCCCCGAACGACCAGCAGGCCTGTGCCAGGGGAATGTCGTTCAGGTCCCAGCCGTCGGGGCCCTGGTGGCCCGACGCCCACCACAGGCCCACCGCCATCACCAGGCAGGACAGCGAGACCGCCGCATAGCGCGGGACCCGTGCCAGGGCGCCCTCGTGGTGGGCGAAGCCCAGGATCCAGCAACCGCCGTACACCGCGAAGTCGGTCACCGCGTTGCCCGTCTCGCCGGGGATCCGCACCCATCCCGTGCCCACCACCGCCGTCAGCGCCAGCGGCGCCAGCAGCGTCGGCAGCGGGGCCCTGCGGAACGCCCACAGGAGAAGCGGGGACAGGAGCACGAACCAGAGGTAGGCGCGCAGGTACCACAGCGGTCCCGCCGCCTGTTCCGCCCAGGTGTCGTCCAGCAAGCCCGAGGCCGAGCCGAGGTGTTCGGGGTAGGGCGGGGCGCCGATCGGGAGGAAATAGTCGATCAGCCGGCCCCAGCCGGCCCAACCGCTCCCCACGTCAGGGTCGTTCAGCGGATGCCAGCCGGCGATGAGCATCAGGGTCAGCAGGACCGCGCTGAACAGCCAGAGTGGGGGCAGGAGACGGCGCAGCCTGCCCCGGATCACGTGCGCCGCCGGGCGGTTCAGGCTGCGGGCCATCAGCGAGCCCGCCAGCGCGAACATCACGCCCATGGAGGGGAAGAGGACGGTCAGCCAGGGCCAGCCGAACAGGTGGTAGACCACCACGCGGAGCAGGGCCAGGGAGCGGAGCAGGTCCAGGTAGCGGTCCCGGCCGCCGGTACCGGGCTTGCCCGTCGCGACCGCGGCCGCCTCTGCCTGTGTCATGCCGCCTGCCTCTCCCCCGGGGTGCCCGGCGCCGCCCCCACCACCCCGGTCCGCCGCAGCTTCTGCCAGCGCAGCCGGCCGCCGGTGAGGGCCGTGATCCAGGACTGGAGGAGTACGACGTACATCAGCTGGCGGTAGAGGATCTGCTGCAGGGGGAGCGAGACGAGGTGGGTCATGCGTTCGCGGTCCAGATGGAAGGCGTAGGCCGCGCACAGCGCCTGCACGGCCAGCACGCCCAGCCAGGCGGCGATCGTCTTCTGCGTCGGGCCGAAGACGATGCCGTAGAGGAGGAACGCGTCGATCAGGGGGGCCAGGAGGGGGGCCACCACCATGAAGAGCGAGACCAGGGGGAGGCCCACTCTGCCGAAGCGGCCCGACGGCCCCCGGTCGAGGAGCGCCCCGCGGTGTTTCCAGATCGCCTGCATGGTGCCGTACGACCACCGGTAGCGCTGGGACCAGAGCTGGGAGACGGACTCCGGCGCCTCCGTCCAGGCCCGTGCCCGCTCCGCGTACACCACCCGCCAGCCGTCCCGGTGGATCGCCATGGTGATGTCCGTGTCCTCTGCCAGGGTGTCGTCGCTCATGCCGCCGACCCGTTCCAGGGCGGTACGGCGGAACGCGCCCACCGCGCCCGGGATCGTCGGCATGCAGCGCAGGACGTCGTACATCCGGCGGTCCAGGTTGAAGCCCATCACGTACTCGATGTGCTGCCAGGCGCCGATCAGTGAGTCCCGGTTGCCGACCTTCGCGTTGCCGGCGACGGCGCCGACCCGCGGATCGCCGAAGGGCTGGACCAGCTCCCGTACCGTGGCCGGTTCGAAGACCGTGTCGCCGTCCATCATCACGACGATGTCGTGACGGGCGTGGGCGAGGCCCCTGTTGAGGGCGGCGGGCTTGCCCGCGTTCACCTGGCGGACCACCCGGACGTCCGGCAGGTCCAGGTCCTCCACGATCCCGGCCGTGCCGTCCGTCGAACCGTCGTCGACGACGACGATCTCGACCGGATGCTCGCTCGCGGTCAGTGAACGGACCGTGTTCTCGATGCACTTGGCCTCGTTGTAGGCGGGGACCAGGACGGAGACCGGCTCCGTCACCGGCCGGCCCCAGCGAAAGCCCCTGCGGCGGACCCTGCGGGTGTGCACGAAGGAGAGCCAGAGCATCAGGGCGAACCGGGCCAGCACCGCCCCGCCGACCACCGCCAGCCCGGCCACCAGCACGTTCGTGACGCCGTCCGCCGCCTGGACCAGGGAGATCCACGCCCTGCCCTGCCAGAGGTCGGGGCCGGTGACCGGGGTGTGGGCGCTCGGCGCGTTCAGGGCCTCGGTGAGGTTGCCGAACGTGTAGCCGCGGTGCTGGAGTTGCGGAAGGAAGCGGTCCAGGGCCTGGACCGTCTGGTGGCGGTCGCCGCCCGAGTCGTGCATCAGGACGATCGCGCCCTTGCCGGCGCCCGGCGTCGCGTTGCGGACGATGGCGTCGACGCCCGGCTTGCGCCAGTCCTCGCTGTCCGTGTTGTTGACGACCGTGATGTAGCCGCGGCTGCCGATGTACCGCGTCACCGGCCAGGAGCTGTTGTCCATCGCGTCGGCGAAGGAGGAGTACGGCGGCCGGAACAGGGACGTCCGGATGCCGGCCGCGCCGGTGATCGCCAGCTGGGTCTGGGACAGCTCCCAGTCGATGCGCTTCTTCGACTGGTACGACAGGTCGGGGTGGCTGAAGGTGTGCACGCCGATCTCGTGGCCCTCGGCCACCATCCGCCGGACCAGTTGCGGATAGCGCGAGGTCATGGTGCCGGTGACGAAGAAGACGGCGTGCGCGTGGTGCTTCTTCAGGACGTCCAGCACCTTCGGGGTCCAGGTCGGGTCGGGGCCGTCGTCGAAGGTGAGGACCAGGTGGTGGTCGGGGATGCGCAGTGACGTCGTACGGCCGCCCCGGGTGTCGATGACCGGGCCGCCGTCCAGGATCTTCTGAGGCACCTTGTCGGAGGCGGCCTCGGGGCGGACGCGGTGGTCGGCGAGGATCTCGCTGTGGACGTAGCCACGCAGCATCAGCATCGCCATCACGGCGCCGAGGACCAGCACGGGCAGCGTCAGGCGCATGGACAGGCGACGGCGCCGGGAGCCGTCGGCGGACGGTGCGCCGGCGGTCCCATGACGACGGGTACCGGTGCCGTTAGGGGTTCCGGTACGGGTTCCGGTGCGGGTTCCGGTACGGGTTCCGGTGCGGGTTCCGGTACGGCTACGGGCGGGGGTGCGGGGCGCCATCAGAGGACAGGGGTGGGAGAGGCGCCGGTCCCGGTCCTGGGGGCCGCGCCCTCCGCGACCGGGCCGCCGGTCGGGGCGGCCGAATCGCTGGGCGAGGGCGGCGGCGACGACACGGGCGGGGTCGGGGTGTCCGACGTGGGTGCCGACGACGACGGCGAGGGCGCCACGGACGACGACCCGGGCTTCGGCGAGGAGCCCGTCGTCCCGGCGGCCGCCGTCGGCCGCGCGGACGCGGACGTGCTCGGCCGGTCGGCCCCCTTCTTCCCCGCCCCGGGTGCCCGGGAAGAGGCGCGGGCCGACGGGGTCGTGCCGTCGCTCACGGCCGGACCGGCCACCGAGGCGCCGTCGCCCGCGGACCGGGCGGACCGCGCGGGCTGCGGCGAGTCGTCGACCTTGCCGGCCGGCCGGCCGTGGTTCTGGCCGGGCACCGGCAGCCAGGGCGCGTCGGAGCTGCCGGACAGCAGCGTGACGACGATGACCACCGCGTAGACCGCGCAGGCGAGGCCGACGGCCATCCCGATCCTGCGGAAGCGGCGGCCGCGGCGCCCCGACGCGTCGACGAAGACCGGTGCGTCGGAGACCTCCGCCGCACCGGTCGGCCGTATCCGCACCGCACCGAGGTCGTCCGGGGCGGGCACCCCGTCCGGGTCCCGGACGGAGAACGGGTCGTCCGCATCGGCCGGGACCGTGCGCGCCGCATCGCCGGGGACCACGCCCCACGGATCCCGCAGCGCACCGACCCGGAGCACCTCGGTCACCCCGGTCGTCCCGGTCACCCCCGTGACCCCGCTCGCCCTGCTCGCCCCACTCGTCCCGCTCGTCGCCAAGTCGTCGGCGTCCTGGGGCGCCTCCCCCGGCTCGTCTCGTCCCGCCAGTGGCACATCCCGGGCATCCAGGGCGACCTTGGGCAATTCCGGTTGGGTTTCTTCTCGCCAATTTTTCACGCGCGTACATCCCCCCACGGGACTGTTCCGGGCGCGCTGACGAACCCGAGCACACGTCATCGGACCCAGGTCCCCACCCGGTTCCGAACGCCCCCTTCTAGCTCTCCGCGCTCGGGGCCATGAAGCTAGCGCACCCGGGGATGCCGCGTTCTCGATGTGTCATTTGTGGCCGTCCATCACATCTTGATCACTGGCTGGAATCCATCCATCGGCCGGCCGCTGAAGCCAGCCTTCCGTCCGTCCGATCTCGGCGACCGCCCGCCGCAGCGCGTCCACTCCCGGATGGACCAGCCCCTTTCGCCACACGAGCGACACGGGCGACAACGGGACGGGATCGACAAGGGGCCGCGAGACCGTTCCAGGTATGGCTGGAAATCCCACTACCCCGAGGATCGGATTCCGGTTCTTGGCCATGATGCGCTCGAATTCCTCCTCCCCGACGGCCAGCGGCAGCGGCGGCGCGACCGCGATGTCCCGCCCCTCGAAGAGACAGAAGGCCAGGTCAGTCCATTCCAGGGTGCGCTCGTTCCCGGCGCCGGCGTAGACCGTCTCGCCCGCCAGCGCGGACAGCGGCACCTCCTCCAGGCCCGCCAGCCGGTGATCGGAGGGAATGATTACGGCCATGCGTTCGAACCGTACGGCCTGTTGTTCGAGCCCGGAGCGCAGCGCCGGATCCAGTCCCGCGAACCGTCCGAAGGACGCGTCGAGCCGCCCGGCGAGGAGTTCGGCCGCCGCTCCGGTGAGCCCGCTCTCGTAGCGGGCCATCAGCTCGCAGTCGGGGGCGAGTTCGCGGGCGCGGTGCAGTACGCGGCGGCCGGTCTCGAGGCCCGGCGAGTTGAGGTCCACCAGCAGCGGCCGGGCCTGCCCGAACGCGGCGAGCAGTGCGTCCTGGGCGGCCAGCACCCGGCGGGCGTACGGCAGCAGCCGGGCGCCGTCGGCGGTCAGGGCGACCTGCCGGGTGGTCCGGAGGAACAGCTCGGCGCCCAGCTCCCGCTCCAGTCGCCGTACATCACGGCTCAGGGCCTGCTGGGCGACGTACAGCCGGGCGGCGGCGCGGGTGAAGTGCAGTTCCTCGGCGACGGCGACGAAGACACGCAGGAGCCGGGGGTCGACGTGGGCGGGCGCTGACATCACGCGAACTTACAACACAGGCGCGTGAATCGGCACCGAGCAGGTGTTGGACCCCTTGATCGGCCCTGGGCGACGGTGATGGACATGCCGCATCCGACCGAGCCGACTCCCCCGAGACCTCACCCGCAGGCCCGCCCGAAGCCCCATCCCGAGGCCCACCCGCAACCCCTCTACACCGTCACCGCCGACACCCTCGTCGCCGTCGACTTCAGCCCCCGCACCGGCACCGGCACCCGCACCACCACCCGCTCCCGCCGCTCCCCCCGCCCCCACCTCCACCACCGCCCACCCGGCCCCTACCGCCGCCTCTTCGCCCTCCCCGGCACCCGCGCCTTCAGCGCCGGGAACCTGCTGGCCCGGCTGCCCATGGGCATGTTCAGCGTCAGCGCGGTCGTGATGATCGCCGGTGCCCGTGGCTCGTACGCCCTCGCCGGTGCCGTCACCGCGACCGGTCTCGCGGCGACCGGGGTGGCCGGGCCCTGGGTGGCACGGCTCGTCGACCGGTACGGCCAGACACGGGTCGCCGTCCCCGCCACCGTCACCGCCGTGCTCGGCAGCCTCGCCCTGCTGCTCTGCGTCCGCTTCGGCGCCCCGGACTGGACCCTGTTCGCCGCCTACGCGGCCACCGCCACCACCCCCAACCTCGGCGGCATGTCCCGCGCCCGCTGGGCCCACCTGCTGCGCGACGACCCGGACGCCCTGCACACCGCGAACTCCTATGAACAGGCCGCCGACGAGCTGTGCTTCATGCTCGGCCCGGTGCTGGCGTCCTTCCTGACCGGCACGTTCTTCCCGGAGGCCGGCACCCTCGTCGGCGCGGTCCTGCTGCTGACCGGCATGCTGCTGTTCACCGCCCAGCGGGCCACCGAGCCGCCGCCCCGGGCCGGAGGCGGCACCGCGAGAACTCCGCTGCGCATCCCCTCCCTCCTGGCCTGCTTCGTCGCGACCGGGGCGGTGTTCGGCTCGATGGAGGTCGTCACCATCGCCTACGCCGACGCCCAGGGCCACCGTTCGGCGGCCGGTGCCGTCCTCGCCCTCCAGGCGGCCGGTTCCTGCGCGGCGGGGCTGGTGTACGGGGCGCTCAAGCCGCGGGGACCGGCCGAACGACGGTTCCCCGTCTGCCTGTCGGCGATGGCGGTCCTGATGTCCCTCCCCCTGCTCGCGGCCCGCACGATCGACAACCTCTGGGCCCTGGCGCCCGCCCTGCTCGCGGCCGGCATGGCGACCGCGCCGACGATGGTGACCGCGATGACCCTGGTCCAGGACCGCACCCCCGCGGACCGCCTCAACGAGGGGATGAGTCTGGTCGTGACCGCCCTGCTGACCGGCGTCGCCGCGGGCTCCGCGCTGGGCGGCTGGGCGGCGGAGCACGTCTCGCCGACCGCCGGTTTCACCGCACCCGTCGCCGCAGCCGTCACGGCCCTGCTGCTCAACACGGCCAGTCGAATCGCTTCCCCCAATTCCCGCCGCACCCATTGACGGCCACACGCCCCGCACATACCTTCCTCCGTCGAAGCGCTTCGACGTTCCGTATCGAACCGATTCGACGCGGGACGAGCACCATCCATCCGACTCCCCTGGAGGCACTGGATGTTGACGGCACGAAGGCGGGCGGCGGCAGCGGCGGTGATCCTCTGCGCATCGCTGCTGCTGACCTCCTGCGGCGGCTCGGGCGGCAGCACGTCCGACGGGAAGACGCTGCGGCTGTGGCACTACGAGGGTCCGACCAGCGCGATGGGCGTCGCCTGGAACGAGGCCATCAAGGAGTTCGAGGCGTCCCACCCGGGCGTGAAGGTGAAGTACGAGGAGAAGAGCTTCGAGCAGATACAGAAGACCGCCCAGATGGTCCTGAACTCCTCCGACGCCCCCGACATCCTGGAGTACAACAAGGGCAACGCGACGGCGGGACTCCTCTCCAAGCAGGGACTCCTCACCGATCTGACCGCGGAGGCGGCCAAGCGCGGCTGGGACAAGAAGCTCAGCGCGGGCGTGCGCACCACCAGCCGGTACGACGCCGACGGCGTGATGGGCTCCGGCAAGTGGTACGGCGTGCCCAACTACGCCGAGTACACGATGGTTTACTACAACAAGGACCTGTTCGAGAAGTACGGGATCGCGGCGCCGAAGACGTTCGACGACCTGACGGCCGCGATGGACAAGTTCGTCGAGAACAAGGTCACCCCGCTGGCGAACGCGGGCTCCGAGTACATGGCCCAGCAGTACCTGTACCAGCTGGCGCTGTCGAAGGCCGACCGCTCCTGGGTGGACGGCTATGAGCTGTACAAGGGCAAGGTCGACTTCCACGACACCGCCTGGACCTACGCGGCGAACACCTTCGCGGACTGGGTGAAGAAGGGCTACATCGCGAAGACGTCGTCCGGCACGACCGCCGAGCAGGCCGGGGTCTCCTTCCTCCAGGGCAAGGCGCCGATCCTGTTCTCCGGCAGCTGGTGGTACGGCCGCTTCCAGTCGGAGGCCACGTTCGACTGGGGCAGCTTCCTGTGGCCCGGCTCGAACCTCACCCTCGGCTCCGGCGGCAACCTCTGGGTCGTACCGAAGAACGCCGGGAACAAGGACCTCGCCTACGACTTCATCGACATCACCCTGTCGAAGAGGATCCAGAACCTGCTCGGCGACAAGGGCGGCGTCCCGGTCGCGGCCGACCCGACCGCGATCACCGACCCCAAGTCCAAGCAGCTCATCGCCGACTTCAACACCCTCAGCAAGCGTGACGGCCTGGCCTTCTACCCGGACTGGCCGATCGCCGGCTTCTACGACACCCTCGTCTCCGAGACCCAGAAGCTGATCACCGGGAGCGAGAAACCGGACGCCTACCTGAGCAACCTCCAGTCGGCGTACGACAAGGGCTCGAAGTGACGGTCACCTTCGAAGGGCGGCGCACCCCAGGTGACGGGCGCCGCCCCCGGGACTCGTACGCCCTCTTCCTCCTCCCCGGCGCCCTCGCCTTCCTCGCGGTCGTCGTCGTCCCGTTCCTGATGAACACGGGCGTGAGCTTCACCCACTGGCAGGGCGTGGGCACTCCGAAGTGGTCCGGGCTCGCCAACTACCGTGAGCTGCTGGACGATGCCGAGTTCTGGGCGTCGTTCCGGCACAGCCTCTTCATGGTCGTCGCCATGGCCGTGCTCCCGACGGCGCTCGGACTGGTCCTGGCCGCCGCCCTGTTCGACTACGTCGGCAAGCACTTCGGCACCCGGATCGCCGCCGTCCTGCGCGCCTGCTTCTACCTCCCCCAGGTGCTGCCGGTGGCGGTGGCCGGCATCGTCTGGAGCTGGATCCTGGCCCCGGACAACGGCACCCTCAACGCCCTGCTGAAGGCGGTCGGGCTCGGCTCCTGGCAGCAGGACTGGCTCGGCGACCCGGACCTCGCCCTCTACACCGTGATGGGCGTGCTGGTCTGGGTGCAGATCGGCTTCCCGCTGGTCGTCTTCATGGCCGGGCTCGGGCGCGTCGACCCGCAGCTGTACGAGGCGGCCGAGCTGGACGGCGCCGGCTGGTGGCGCCGCTTCCGGCACGTCACGCTGCCGCAGCTCCGCCCGGAGGTGTACGTCGTCCTGACCTGGTGCACGATCGCCGCGCTGAAGGTCTTCGGCGCGGTGTACGTCCTGACCAAGGGCGGCCCGGGCGGCGCCACCGACGTCCCCTCGTACTTCTCCTTCACCACGTTCTTCGAGAAGACCCAGGTCGGCTACGGCTCGGCGATCTCCACGGTCCTCACGGTGATCATCCTGGCCCTGTCCCTGACCGGCCTGAAGCTGCAGAACCGCGCGGAGGACGGAGACCTCTGAATGACCGCACTACGCCGTTACCCCGTCCTCCTCGCCCTCTGTCTCGCCGCCCTCTTCATGGTCGTCCCGTTTCTGATCGTGACGATGAACGCGATCAAGTCCCCGGCGGAGTACTCGCGAAGCGGCCCGCTGAGCCTCCCCCACGGTCTCTACCTCGACGGCCTCGAGGACTTCTGGCAGCGCGTCGACTACACCCGGAAGCTGATCAATTCCACCCTCATCAGCGGCTCGGTCGCCCTGCTCGCGACCGCCCTCTCCGTCCTGAACGCGTACGCGATCGGCATCGGCCGGATCAGGGGCCGCACCTGGGTGCTGGCCTTCTTCGTCCTCGCCACCATGCTGCCGCAGGAGGCGCTGGTCTATCCGCTCTACTACCTGAGCAAGCAGGCGGGCCTGTACGACACCAGGCTCAGCGTGATCATCGTGTTCACGGTGATCCAGTCGGCGTTCGGGACGTATCTCCTCTCCGCCGTCCTCGGCCGGTTCCCGCGCGAGATCGTCGAGGCGGCCCGGATCGACGGCGCGAACAAGTGGCAGATCCTGGTCCGGATCGTCGTACCCGTCAGCCGCCCGACCCTGGGCGTGCTCCTGGTCTTCTTCTTCGTCTGGACCTGGAACGAGTTCCTGCTCCCGCTGGTCATGCTGATCTCCAACGACAACCAGACGGTGTCCGTCGCCCTCGGCGTCCTCCAGGGCCAGCGCCTGATGGACGCCACGATGACCAACGCGGCCGCCCTGCTCGGCGTGCTCCCGGCCATCGTCTTCTTCCTCGTCTTCCAGCGCACGCTCACCCGGGGCATCGCCGTGGGCGCCGTCAAGTAGGAGGTACGTCAGTCGCCACCGGCGGCCACTATCCGCGGGAGCAGCTGGGCCTCGGGGTCGGCACCTCGGTCTACGGCCTCGGCGAACGCTTCGGCCCGCGGAACTCGGGGACCGGCACGGTGGCGTGTACCGCCCCGTTTCCGGTCCCCGGCCCGCTGGGGTGCTCGGCTAGTCGCCTGTCACCAGGTGGCGTACCTCGGACACGACGAACTCGCCGTAGTGCAGCGCCGACCCCAGTTGCTCCAGCCGCGCATAGCGCTCCGGCGAGAGCTCTGCACCGGGTCCGGTGCCGGCTTGTGCCATCGCCCGCAGCAACAGCCGGAAGGCGAGGTCAGGGGTGCACTGCCGGGCGCACTCCGCCAGGTCGCGCCGGACCGTGTCCGGCACGAACCTGGCCTCCGCGATCTCGGCGAGGACCGCGTCCGCCAGTTCCTCGCCGTCGCCCGCGCCGGCGGCGGTGGACGGGTGAACGCCGTCCACCGCGTTCCTGGCCAGCCAGCCGTCGCACAGCGCGACGAGCGTCTCCATCCACTGCGCCCCGGACGTGAGGCCGGTGGACCCTCCGGAGAAGAAGGCCGGTCCCGTCGCCGTCCCGGCCTGCCACAGCGCCTCGATCGTCGCCGAGGGAAGACGCAGCAGCAGTCGCGCGTCGTGCCGGACCGCGAGAACGGCATCCGGGGCCAGCTCGTCCCACAGGTGGTACTCGGCCGCCGCGACGGCCGTGGGGCCGTTGTGCGACCAGTCCTCGTGGAACTGGCTCATCAGCCATGTCACGCCGAAGTCGAACTCGTCTGTCCGGTGCACTTGTTGTCACCTCCTGGATCGGAAACCGGATGGGGAACTAGATCGGGAACGCCGTGAACACGTAGAAGCCGCCCTTGTGTCCCTTCGCTCTCTTGAGCACGATCCTGTACTCGTTCCCCGCGGCCTTGATACTGCGGTCCGTCTTGGCCACATAACCGAGGGAGCCGGCCCCGAAGGTACCGGTCAACGGCTTCTCCCGCGCGCTGCCGCGGAGCCAGTTCTGGATCTCCGCCGCCTTGCTCGCCAGCGCGTCGTTCACGACCGCCTGGGCCGTCGCGAGGTCCTTGAACACGCCGTTGGAGCTGCCCTTGCTGACAGCCAGATCCTTCGCCATCTCCTCCGAGGTGACGAACCCGGCAGTCGTGCCGGCCGTGTGTTCGTCGAGGGCGTGCGCCAGCCCGCTGAACTCCTTTGCGTCGGCGACGAGGTTCTTGCAGTTGTGGACGAGGACCGGGGCACTGCCGACCACGACGTAGAACGTGTGCAGGCCGGACACCGTCAGGTCGTACACGGTCCGGGGCGCCGCCTCGTTCCGGTCGAGTACCGCGGCGACCGTGCGGAGGGTGCCGTCGGGGGCGCGCAGGCTGTCGTCGGTGCGCAGGTCGGACGCCAGGGTCCAGCCACGGCCCTCGACGTAGAAATTGTGCCCCGGTGTGCTCGTGAGACTCCCGCCGTCCGCCAGGGTGATGTCCAGCAGCACCTGGGCGGAGTGCGAGAACGTGTCGGTGACCGGCTCGCCCAGGGTGCGCCCGGTGGCGGGATCGGTGGCCAACAGCCGGTCGCCGTACCGTACGTCGCGGATGGCCTTGCGGCCGCCGTCGGCAAGGACCACCTCGGTGCCGCCGGGGAAGCTGTTCAGCGGGCACGCCGTGCGCAGTTCCTCGTAGACCCGCGCGCTGCGCTCGATCTCGGCGAGCGTGCGGGCGTCCACGTCCAGTGCCCGCAGTGCCTTCAGGGCGTCGGCGACCCCGATGCCGGTGCGCATGGCGGCGTCCACGGCGCGGATCGCCTCGGTGATCTTCCCGATCGGTCCGCCTAGCGGGAGCCAGGTGGCGGCCCAGGCGCAGTCGCCGTAGCTGCCGTCACCGCTGCCGGTGACCTTGTGGTAGCAGCCGGTGAAGTCGTCGATGATCGAGTGGTAGAGGCCCGTCCACAGGTCCTTGGTCGCCTCCCAGGAGGAGACCTTGACCGTCTTCTTCAGGTTCTTGAACGTCTTGGTGGTCAGGAAGTACGTGTCCTCGGCAGGGCAGCCGGACTCGGTGGCCGGGACGTCGGGGTTCTCGCAGTAGTAGTAGCTGACGACCGCGTCGAAGTGCACTTCGAACACCAGGTCGCAGGGCAGGTGGGAGCAGTCGTCCGGAAGCCGCTGCGGGTCCCCCTGCTGTTTGATGTCGTCGATGACGGAGAACACCCCGCCGATCCCGGTTCCGGTCCCGGCGCCGGTCTGCACCTGCTTGTTCGCGTCGGCGGCTGCCGCCTGGTCAGCCGCCTGCTGTGCCGAGTCGGCGTACTTCTGGGCGTCCTTGGCCGCCTCCTCGGCCGCGGTGGCCTCGGCGTCGGCGCGGTCGGCCGCGGCGCGGGCGTCCTTCGCCGACTGCTCGGCCTCGGCGGCCGCCGTACGGGCCGCGTCCGCGTCCAGGGCCGCCTGGTCGGCGGAGTCCCGGGCGTCCTTGGCGTAGCCCTCGGCGTTGCCGGCCGCCCGGTCGGCTGCTGCCGCGTCCGCGGTGGCCTGCTGGTCGTACTCGATGGTGCGCGCCAGTGACTTCTGCGCGTCCGCCGCGTACTGCGACGCCTCGGCGGCGTACCCCAGCGCCTCCTTCGAGGACCTGCGGGCGTCCGCCGCGTGACCGGCCGCCTCGGCGGCGATCGTGTACGCGGCCTTCGCGTCCCCGGTCGCGGCGTCCGCGAGGCTCTGCGCCTGCGCGGCGTTCTTCTGCGCGTTGGCGGCGTGCGCCTCGGCGACGGCCCGCTGCTGCTCGGCGATCGTCTTCGACGACTGGCCCGTCAGGACGACGAGTCCCGCGGCGGAGTCGGTGTCCACGTAGGGCGAGCCGAGCTGGATCGCGTCGTTGGCCGGCGCGGCGACCTGCTGCGCCGAGGCTCCGGCGTCCTCGGCCGCCTGCGCTGTCGTGTACGCGTGACCGACCGCGTCGGCCGCGCCCGCGACCGCCTTGGCGGCCTCGGCCTTGGCCGCGTCGGCCTGCTTCTTGGAGTCGGCCGCGTGCTGCTCCGCCTCTTCGGCCAGCTCGACCGCGGTACGGGCCGCGGCGGCCGAGGCCTGGGAGGCCTTGATGGCGTCCGCCGCCGCGCTGGTCGCGGTGCGCACCGCCGCGTCCGCCTTCAGCTTGGCCGCCTGGGCGTCGTCCGCGTCGGAGCGGGCCCGCTTGGCGGCGGCCTCGGCACGTGTGGCCGCGGCGTCGGCGTCGGCCGCGGCCTGGCTCGCCGCGTCGGCCTCGGTACGGGCCGAACCCGCCGCCGCCTCCGCGTCGTCGGCCGCCTGGTCCGCCTCGTCGGCCGCCGCCCGTGAGTCCTTCGCGTCGGCGTCCGAGTCATGCGCGTCTGCGTAGGCGTCCTTGGCGTCGGCCTTCGCGCGGGCCGCGTTCGCCTTGCTCTGCGCGTCCCACGCGTCGTCCGACTTGCCCTTGGCCCGATCCCGCGCGGCCTCCGCGTCCTGGCGCTTGGTACGGGCGGTGGACTCGGCGGTCTCCGCCCGGCCCTTGGCCTCGGCGGCGGTCTTCGCGTACCCCTCGGCGTTCGTCCTGTGCTGCGCGGCCTCGGCCTGCTTCTGCGCGGCGGTCGCCTTCTCCGCCTTGGCCGTCGCCTCCTCCGCCTCCGCGTCGAGCCGCTTGGCGTGCGCGGTCGCGGCGGCCGCCTTCGCGTCGGCCTCCGCCCGCTGGGTCTCGTCGAGCTTCGCCTTCGCCGTGTCGCGCGCGGCCTTCGCGGTCTGCGCCTGTACGGCGGCGGCGTCGGCGGCGGCCTTCGCCTGGGCGTTGGCCGCCTGGGCGGCGGCCGTACGGAAAGCGGCCTTCGACTGTGCCGCCTGCGTCACCGCGCGGGCGGCGATGGTCGCGCTGTCACCTGCGGACGCCTTGGTCGCCGCGTAGGCGGTGTCGCCGGCCTTGGCCAGCGCGTCGAGCGCGGCCGCCGACGCCTTGGTGACCTGGGCCTTCTGCTGCCCGACGAGCAGACCTCGGCCGCGCGGGGCGCCCGCCCGGTCGGCGATGGCGTAGGCGGCCTGGGTGGCGGTGTCCGTGTCGGTGGCGGACTTCTTCACCGCGGTCGCCTGGGCCTTGAGCAGGTCGAGCTGGGTCTTCGCCGCGGCCTGGGCGTCGGTGACGCCCTTCTTCGCCTTGTCGAACTGGGCCTTGGTCGGATAGTCCAGCTTGTCGGTGCCGTTGTGGCCGGACGGGGCGATGTCGAACTTCTGCGGGTCGGTGCCCTTGCAGTCCCACATCCGGGCGTCACGGCCGTTGTCGTAGGTCGCGAGGTCGAGGCAGTTGCCGGTGCCGGGGTTGTACAGGCGGCCGGTCGCGTGGGTGTCGTACTCCCACTTCTGGGCGACGCTCTTGGCGTTGCAGGTCGAGATCTGGACCACGGTCCCGTTCGCGGTACCGCCGCCCTTCACCTCCAGGCACTTGCCGGAGTTGACGTTGACCAGGGCGTCGCCGCTGATCGCCCACTTCTGCCCGACCGAGCCGTTGCAGGTGTAGATCTGCACCGGCGTGCCGTTGTCCTTCTTGCCGCCGCCCACTTCGAGGCACTTGTCGGCGGCGCCGTGCGCGTGCACGATCACCGGGCTGTCGCCGATCCAGCCGGGGCCGCCGGCGGACCAGTAGTCCTGCCAGCGGGCGAGGCGGTCGGCGATCCACGACTGGCCCAGCAGCTCGCCCAGCGTCTTGGAGCCGGTGGCGAGGGCCTTGGTGGCGTCGCGGTTCGCGTTGAGGATCTGGTCGCGCTGGGTGGCCTGGGCGGCGATCTCCCGCTGCCACTCGGCGGACGCGTCCGCGACCTCCTTGCCGAGGACCCGGTCCGGGTCGACGGGGCCGCGCCAGTCGCAGGCGGCGAACCGGGTCTTCAGGTCCTCCACGGCGATGCGGTACTCGACGCTGCCCGGGTCGGGCGCGGTGCGCGGGAAACCGCCGGAGGAGAGGAAGACACGGGCGTTGTCCGCGCCCGTCGGCTGCGTGGACCAGTTCACCAGGCTGTCCCACGCCTGGTGTTCGGCGTACGCCTGCTGCCACTGCGGGCCGGGGAGCGAGGGGTCCGGGTCGGCGCCGTAGAGCGGGGTGCCGAGGTCCTTGACCGCCTTCAGCGTGGCGTCGTCGGCCTTCGGGGTCGGATCCTCGTAGAAGTCGTCCTCCGACTTCCAGAACTGCGCCGCGATCCACTGGCCCAGGCCGGTCTGGTCGAAGAAACTCGGCCCCGTGCCGGTGGTCCCCGGCGGCCAGTGGAATCCGGTCTCGGTGAATCCGCCGGGGGTGCTCAGGCCGTCGAGCGGCTTCTTCCACACGTCGACGTACGCGTTGAGGGCGTCGCCCGCCTTGTCGGCGGTGTCCTTGTCCTTGTCGTACGCCGTCGAGAGCGGGGTGGTGTTCCAGTACTCGCGGTTCGCCGCGGTGTGCAGCTTGTCCGGGGTCTGGTCGAGCCCGTCCTGCGCGGTGCTGAACATGGCCGCGCCGCCCGTGCGCAGCACCTCGGCCATCAGGCACTGGTCCTGGCGGAGCTGCTCGGCGGCCTTGGCGTCGAAGCCGTCGTAACTGTCGGCCACCGGGCTGAAGTCGGCGGCCCGGTCGTGGGGCAGGTCCGGCCGGCCGGCGACCGTGGCGAGCACGGCGAGCGCGAGTACGGCGGGGACAAGTCGGCTGAGAGTGCGGGATTTTCGCGCAAGGGGAGTCACGGTCCCCGGTCTGGAACGCAAAAGAACATCCGTTCTTCGTGAAGAGGGCAGACGGGAGCCCGACTCGAAGGGTGAGGTGCCGCGGCGGCGGTCAAGCGCGCGTACGGCGCGGATGCGTGTGTCTCTGCGGATACGTCAGCAATGACGGCATGCCGATGTACCTCTCCCCCGTGGCGACGGTGTTCCCCCGGTCGCTGATGGACGTGCGCGGCGGCCGAGTGGTCAGCTCGGCCCTGCGCGCGCGTCGCACTTTAGTAAACCTGTGCACCATCTGTGAAGAGTTTTTGACTGAACGAGATCAACCTTCACATCAGCCGAGCCCTGCGAACACGACGAGGGCCCGGTGGTCAACGACCACCGGGCCCTCGCAACATGGAGACTGTGGAGATGGCGGGAATCGAACCCGCGTCCAACGGTGCAAAAACAGGGCTTCTCCGTGTGCAGTTCGCTGTGATTTTCTCGGCCCCGGTGATCTCGCGAACAAGTCGCCGACGGGCCCAGTCACTGTTTGATTTCCCATCGAACCCCGTGACCGGGCTCGATGGTTTAGTCCCCTAGATTATGCCAGGGTCCGGGTCGGGAACATCCCCGGTCTGACACCCGTAAGGGCCTTCACTCACTGCTTATTAGGCAGCGAGGGCGAAGGCGCGGGAATCGCTCTTGGAATTGGCGATTATTGGTTGCGACATATGGTTAACGAGATCATTGCCGCTTCCTCGACACGCTTCCCCTGTTTCAACATCCGCTGTCGAAACCGATCATCCCCATGTTGATTTTTCAATGCGCCACCCGGGCTTCCCCAGGTGTTGGTGCCATCGTACGTGACCAACGCACACCGATGCCACCGTATTCCCCGCGCCTTCGCCCTACTGGCCGCGCTGCTTCCGCTTCGCCGCCGCGATCGCCCGGTCCGACTCCCGCCGGTCCTGCTGCTCGCGCAGGGTCTGCCGCTTGTCGTACTCCTTCTTGCCTCGCGCCAGGGCGATCTCCGCCTTCGCGCGGCCGTCCTTGAAGTAGATGGCGAGGGGCACGATCGTGTGGCCCGTCTCCTGGGACTTGGCCTCCAGCTTGTCGATCTCCTCCCGGTGCAGCAGCAGCTTGCGCTTGCGGCGCACCGAGTGGTTGGTCCAGGTGCCCTGGCTGTACTCGGGGATGTGGGCGTTGTGCAGCCACGCCTCGTTCCCGTCGATCTGCACGAAGCCGTCGGTCAGCGAGGTGCGGCCCTGGCGGAGCGACTTCACCTCGGTGCCGGACAGGACGATGCCGGCCTCGTAGGTGTCGATGATCGCGTAGTCGTGCCGCGCCTTCTTGTTCTGCGCGACGATCTTGCGCTTGCCGCCCTTCTCGCCGTCCCGGGCTTTGGCGGCCGTCCCCTGCTGCTTCTGCTGGGACTCTTTCGGTACGTACATTCCCTTGGCCATAGTGCCCTCCATTTTCGCACTACGGAGGGGGTGCGAGGGAAGCGGATTAGGCTACGACGGGTCGCCGAGGCCACTGAGGACCGTCTCGGCCCGCTCCAGCGCCCCGCCGCCCACCTCCAGGTCGGGGGTGATGCCCCGGCCGTCGACGGTGTGGCCCGAAGGGGTGCGGTAGTGGCCGACGGTGAGTTCGGCGACCGAGCCGTCGGGGAGCCGGGTGGGCATCTGGATGGAGCCCTTGCCGAAGGTGCGGGAGCCGAGGACGACCGCACGGCCGCGGTCCTGGAGGGCGCCGGTGAGCATCTCGGCCGCGCTCATCGTGCCGCCGTCGACGAGCGCGACCAGGGGCCTCGCGGTGTCGCCGCCGGCGTCCGCGTGCAGGGCGCGCTGGGCGCCGTCGACGTCATAGGTGGCGACCAGGCCGCCGTCGAGGAAGGCGGAGGCGGCGGTGACGGCCTCGCTGACCAGACCGCCGGAGTTGCCCCGCAGGTCGAGCACGATCCCGCCGTCGGCGGGGGCCCGCCGTACGGCGTCGCGGACGAGTTCCCCCGAGCCCTTGGTGAAGGCGGAGATCCTGATGACGGTGATACCGGCGGACAGCTTGCGGACGGTCACCGAGTCGGTGGACAGCAGCGCCCGGCGCAGGGTCTCGCGCCACGCGTGCGTGCCGCGTTCGAGGCCCAGGGTGACGGTCGTACCGGCGCGGGCGTCGGTGGCGTCACCGCGCAGTAACGAGACGACGTCGGTGACGGGCCGTCCGTCGACGTCCGCCCCGTCGACACTGCGCAGCCGGTCGCCCTTCCTGATGCCGGCGGTGGCCGCGGGTGACCCGGCCTGCACCTTGGTCACCTCGATCCGGCCGTCCCGCTCCCGCCGGGCCCACAGTCCGACACCGGTGTACTGGCCGTCGAGCGCTTCCTCGAACTCCTGGTACTCGCCCTCGGAGTAGACCGCGGCCCACCGGTCCCCGCTGCGGCTCACGGCCCGTTCGGCGGCCTCCATGGGGGACTTGCCGTCGGCCATCGCGTCGGCGGCGGCCTTGGCGACGTCCTCGTGCCGGTCGGCGGCACGAGCGGCTCCGCTGGGCGTCTTCCGGTCGGACTGCCCCGGGTCGGGGAACGCGCCGGTGGCCGCCCCGGTCACCAACAGCCCTGCGAACACCAACGTCAGAGCCGCCCCCCGGCGAACCCGGCGGGGCTGACAGAACAGCTCTCGGCCTGACATGCCGGTGAGTCTAGGACAACGCAAGAGGGCCGCACGGTCGGTTGCCCGTACGGCCCTCTTGGCATGCGTCACACCTTCAGGTACTTGCGCAACGCGAAGAACGCCGCAAGCGCGGGCATCAGGAGGCTCGTTGCGAGGATGAGCGGGAGCTTGGTCAACACCGCGTCCCAGCCGATGAAGTTGATCAAGTTCAGCTTCTGGGAGAGGGCCAGGCCGTGGTCGATGATGAAGTAGCGGGCGATCACCAGGAATCCGCAGGCGACCGTGCCGCCGATCAGGCCGGCGACGGCGGCCTCCGCGATGAACGGGGCCTGGATGTAGAAGCCGGAGGCGCCGACCAGGCGCATGATGCCGGTCTCACGCCGACGGCTGAACGCGGAGACGCGCACCGTGTTGACGATCAGCATCAGAGCGACGACCAGCATCATCGCCATGACCGCGCGTGCCGCCCAGTTCATACCGTTCAGCAGCCCGAAGAGGTTGTCCAGAATGCCCTTCTGGTCCTGAACGGACTGGACACCGTCACGGCCGTCGAACGCCGTCGCGACCACCTGGTACTTCTGCGGGTCCTTCAGCTTGATCCGGTAGGACTCCTGCATCTGGTCCGGCGTGAGGGAGTCGGCGAGCGGGGAGTCGCCGAACTGCTCCTTGTAGTGCTTGTACGCGTCGTCCTGCGACTCGTAGGTGACCTTCTCGACCACCGACATCTTGCTGAGGTCGGCCTGGATCTGCTTCTTCTGGTCGTCGGTGACCGCGCCCTTGGCACAGTTGGGGTCGGACTCGGCGTCGCTCTTGTTGCAGAGGAAGATCGAGACGTTGACCTTGTCGTACCAGTAGCCCTTCATGGTGGTGACCTGGTCGCTCATGAGGAGCGAGCCACCGAAGAGCGCCAGGGACAGGGCGACCGAGACGACGACCGCGAAGGTCATCGTCAGATTGCGGCGGAGACCGACTCCGATCTCCGACAGTACGAACTGGGCGCGCATGGCGTCGGGTTATGCCTTTCCGTCGTGGAGCGCGTGAAGCGTCGGGAACGTGTGCATCGGTTTCAGTGCTGGTAGCCGTAGACGCCGCGGGTCTGGTCGCGGACGAGTCGGCCCTTCTCCAGCTCGATGACGCGCTTGCGCATCTGGTCCACGATGTTCTGGTCGTGCGTCGCCATCACCACGGTGGTGCCCGTCCGGTTGATCCGGTCGAGCAGCTTCATGATGCCGACGGAGGTCTGCGGGTCGAGGTTGCCGGTCGGCTCGTCGGCGATCAGCAGCTTGGGCCGGTTGACGAAGGCCCGCGCGATGGCCACGCGCTGCTGCTCACCACCGGAGAGTTCGCCCGGCCTGCGGTCCTCCTTGCCGCCGAGCCCGACGAGGTCGAGCACCTGCGGCACCGACTTGCGGATCTCGCCCTTGGACTTGCCGATGACCTCCTGGGCGAAGGCCACGTTCTCGGCGACCGTCTTGTTGGGCAGCAGGCGGAAGTCCTGGAAGACCGTCCCGAGCTGGCGGCGCATCTGCGGCACCTTCCAGTTGGAGAGACGGGCGAGGTCCTTGCCCAGGACGTGCACCTGGCCGTGACTGCACCGCTCCTCGCGGAGGATCAGCCGCAGGAAGGTGGACTTTCCGGAGCCGGAGGATCCCACGAGGAAGACGAACTCGCCCTTCTCCACTTCCAGGGACACATCCCTGAGTGCGGGGTGGGTCTGCTTGGGGTAGACCTTGGAGACATTGTCGAATCGGATCACGGATGCACCACGGGTCGCCGGGGGTAGATGAGCGTGACCATACGCGAGTCGGGTGAGGAAGCGCAGGCGCCGGTCACGGTTGGGTAAGGCTTGTGCGGTTTTGTTCCGGGGCAGTCTTTCCGGAACGCCGGGGCGAGGTCCCCGGACGGCCGCGCCCTTTCCGGGGGAACCTGGCACAGTGGAGGGGGAACGTTCTCGTTCCGCTGCGCGTTATGTAGGTAATGGCCGGTGCAAGGAGGGCGAGCGCATGACGTACGACCGGTTGGTGTGCGCGAACTGCGCGGCGCCTGTGAGCGAAGGCCGGTGCCACGTGTGCCGCGCCAACCGCGAGCGTCTTCAGCAGGAGAACTTCCTCGGCGGCCTGAACCCGATGGCACTGATCGGGCTGCTGGCGGTACTGATCGCCGCGGTGGCGCTACTGGCGCATCAGACCGCGTAGCGAAGGTCGGACCGCGTAGCGAAGGTCGGACCGCGTAGCGAAGGCCGCGGAAAAGCGCACGGCGAAGTCTGCGAAGCCTGCGAAAAGCGATCGAAGGGCCCGGAGCCGCTGCTCCGGGCCCTTCGCCGTATGTGACGCATTCGCTCGGCGAGCGAATGACTACCGTCAGGCCGCGGCGCCGCCGCGGCCGCTCATGAGGCGCGGCAGGACACGGAAGCCGATACCGCCGGCGATCATCGTGGCGGCACCGACGACCAGGAAGGTCGTCTGCGCGGCACCGGTCTCGGCGAGCTGGTCGCCGCCACCCTGGGCCTGGGTGTTCGAGGCGTCCGAACCGGTGTCGGTGAGGGCGGAGGAGCCCTCCTCCTGCGCGGAGGTGCCCGAGTTACCGTCGGTGCCGGTGTTGTTGCCGCTGCCGCCGTCGCCGGTGCCCGTGCCGCTGCCGTCGGTCGGGTTGTCGCTGGTCGGCTCGTCGGTCGGCTCGGTGGGCTCGTCCGTGGGCTCGGTGGGCTCGTCGGTCGGCTCGGTGGGCTCGTCCGTGGGCTCCGAGGAGGGCGGCTCACTGCTCGGCGGCTCGCTCGCCGGCGGCTCGCTCGTGGCCGGGCCGGTCGGGATCTCGGTGGGCCCGTCGGTCGGATCGTCGTCGGTGCTGACGGTGGCGGTCAGCCCGCCCTCATTGGCCTCGACGCCGATGGAGAGGGCGGAGGCCGCGCCGGCGGCGGTCAGCGAGGCACCGGCGGCGATCACGGCGCAGGCGGCTATCCGCGCGACCCGGATCCGTGTCTTCTTGGTCATCTGGTTGCTACCCCCAGTAGCTGAATGTCAGGTTGGCGGCGCTGGGGCTGTGCTCTACGGAGATAGCTACGGATGCGCAAGCCCCCCGGTTCTCATGCGCCCCAAAGATACGCACGCCACGCTTCACCCTTCCCATTTTTCAAAGCAACGTCAAGGCCGTTGCGGGCGCGATGTCCAGTTGCGCGCCGAATGCGGGGAGTTGAAGCCTGTGAGTGTGATGTAAAACCCAGACATAGCCCTGGCGCGGCCCGGAAATACGAGAACTGCCGCCACGGGGGCGGCAGTTCCGGATCGGCCGACTCGCCATGGGCAAGTCGACAAAGTTACTTCTCCTGCTGCTTGCGCCAGCGAATTCCGGCCTCAAGGAAGCCGTCGATCTCGCCATTGAAGACGGCCTCGGGGTTGCCGACCTCGTAGTCCGTGCGCAGGTCCTTGACCATCTGGTACGGGTGCAGGACGTACGAACGCATCTGGTTGCCCCAGGAGTTGCCGCCGTCGCCCTTGAGGGCGTCCATCCTGGCCTGCTCCTCCTGCCGGCGCCGCTCGAGCAGCTTGGCCTGGAGGACGTTCATCGCGGTCGCCTTGTTCTGGATCTGCGACCGCTCGTTCTGGCAGGAGACGACGATGCCGGTGGGGATGTGGGTGAGGCGCACCGCGGAGTCGGTGGTGTTGACGCCCTGCCCGCCGGGCCCGGAGGACCGGTACACGTCCACCCTCAGCTCGGACTCGTCGATCTCGATGTGGTCGGTCGTCTCCACGACGGGGAGGACTTCCACACCCGCGAACGAGGTCTGGCGCCGGCCCTGGTTGTCGTACGGCGAGATCCGCACCAGGCGGTGGGTGCCCTGCTCGACCGAGAGCGTCCCGTAGGCGTACGGCACCTGGACGGCGAAGGTGGTCGACTTGATGCCGGCCTCTTCCGCGTACGACGTCTCGTAGACCTCAGTCTTGTAGCCCTTCTGCTCCGCCCAGCGCAGGTACATCCGCTGCAGCTTCTCGGCGAAGTCGGCGGCGTCGACGCCACCGGCCTCGGCGCGGATGTTCACGAGCGCCTCGCGGGAGTCGTACTCCCCGCTGAGCAGCGTCCGCACTTCCATCTCGTCCAGTGCCTTCTTGACGGCGGCGAGCTCGGAGTCGGCCTCGGCGCGGGTGTCCGGGTCGTCCTCCTCCTCGGCCATCTCGAACAGCACCGCGAGATCGTCGATCCGCCCGCGCAGCGTCTCCGCCTTCCTGACCTCGGCCTGGAGATGGGAGAGCTTGCTGGTGATCTTCTGCGCCTCGTCCGGGTTGTCCCACAGGGACGGCGCGGCCGCCTGCTCCTCGAGCACGGCGATGTCTGCCCTCAGCTTGTCGAGGTCCAGAACGGCCTCGATCGACTCCATGGTCGAGGAGAGGGACTTGAGCTCTTCGGATACATCGACGACTGCCACGCCTCCCAGCGTAACGGCTCCGCCAAGCGGACAGCGCCCGGCCACCGACGCCCGGCCCGCCCGCCGGGTGGGGCGGGCCGGTGTCCGGGGACCGCGGTCGCCGGGTCAGGCGGGCGGGCGGAGGGTCACGGGGTCGACGTGCTGTGGGTGTCCTGGGGCGGGGAGTCGTCGCCGGAGGTGGCCAGCCAGGTGCCGACGCCCACCGCGGCCGCCAGCACGACCCCGGCCACGCCCAGCGTCACCCTGCGCCGCCGCGCCGCCGCCTTGTGCCGGGCCGAGCCCGGCCGCGGCGCCCCGGACGCCCTCGGCGCCCTGGCCGTGCCCCGCGCGCCGCCCGCCAGCTCGTCGGGACCCGGCACCCTCATCGACGTGTGCGTGTCCCGGTTGGAGTCCGGCTTCGCCCCCGGCACCAGGGAGACGGCCCCCCGGCGCCGTACCCGCTGCTCCTCACCGGCCGGAGCGGCGGCCGTCTCCTCGGCCGCCCCCTCCGACGCCTCCGTCTCCGGCTCGTCGACGTCCAGCGGCGGCATCCCCGCCAGCGTCGGCAGCTGCTCCCGCAGCCGCGCGGCCAGCTCGGACGCCCGCAGCCGGGAGGCCGGCGCCTTCGCCAGGCACTGCACGAGCAGCTGCCACAGCTCCTCGGGGATACCGGGGAGGGGGACGACGGTCTCCGTCACGTGCCGGCGCAGGACCGCGCCGGGGTGGCCGCCGCCGAACGGGGTGAAGCCCGCGAGGAGCTCGTACAGAACGGTCGCCAGGGCGTAGATGTCCACCGAGGCCCGGGGCGGCAGGCCCTCGACGATCTCCGGTGCCAGGTAGTCCGGGGTGCCGATGATCTTCGTGGCGCGGGTCCGCTTCGGGGAGTCGATCAGCTTGGCCACGCCGAAGTCGGTCAGCAGGGCGGGGTGGGCACCGCCGGGGCCGAGCGGGCCCTGCATGTCGAGCAGGACGTTCTCCGGCTTCACGTCCCGGTGGACCACGCCCGCCGCGTGGGCCGCCGCCAGCCCGTCCGCGACGTCCGCGGCGATGGCCACCGCGGCCTCGGGCGCGAGGCGCCGCTCCCGCTCCAGGCGGGTGCGCAGATCGGTGCCCCGGACCAGATCCATGACGAGGGCGAGGTCGTTGCCGTCGACGACGAGGTCGCGGACGGACACCACGTTGGGGTGCTCAAGGCCCAGGAGGGCCGTGCGCTCCTGCACGAAGCGGCCCACGAGCTCTTCGTCGGACGCGAGATCCTCGCGCAGCAGCTTGATGGCGACGGGCCCTTCCGGCCCCTCGCCCAGCCACACCGTGCCGGCGCTGCCCCGCCCCAGGATCTGGTTGGCGGTGTACCGGCTGCCGATCTTCCGTGCCAAGGCTGCTCCTACAGACGCGTGTTGCCGACAAAAGTACGCGTCCGATGAGCCAACCTTCACCACGGAGGCGGAAATCACCCGCCAGGTGTCGACAAATCCCCAGACTCGCGGTCAGTTGTTGCTGCCGGGGCCGTTGCCGAGGTCGCCGATCCAGTTGCTGACCGACGTCGTCCAGTCCTTCAGCTGGTGCCAGTAGCCCTTGCCCTCCCCGACCCACGTGTGCACCGGGGTCAGGTCCCAGATCAGCCAGCCCGCGACGAACAGGATGACGACCATGAACAGGCAGCCCTTGAGGCAGCCGAGCCCGGGGATCTTCATCGGGTTGGCGCTGCGCTGCCGCGGCTCGCGCGGGGCCCGCTGCGGCTCGGCGGGGGCGGCCGGCGGCGCGTAGCGCTGCTGCGGGCGCTGGGGCTGCTGCGGCGGCGGGGCGTACTGCTGCGGCTGGTGGCCGTACCCGGCCGGCTGCTGCTGGCCGTATCCGCCCTGCTGCCCGTACCCGCCGCCCTGCTGCCCGCGCGGCTGCGGCCGGCGTACCGGCTGCTGCTGCGGGGCCTGGCGCTGCGGCGCCTGCTGCGGCCGGGCCACCTGGCGCTGGGGGCGGCGGCGCAGCGGGTCCTCGTTCGGGTCGAGGTACTGGACCTGCGTCTGCTCGTTGCGGTCGCGGGCCGCGCGGAGCTGGGTCTGCCAGGGATGCGGCTGCTCCGGCTGCTGCTGGTCCGGCTGCCCCTGGGGCATCGGCGGCATGACGGCCGTCGGGTCGGCGGCGCCGGTGTTCGGCAGCACGGCGGTCGGATCGGCGGCGCCGACGGGGCCGCCGGTGTGCGGGAGCACGCTGGTCGCCGCGTTCGGGTCGTACGACCCGGCCGCGCCGGTGTTCGGCAGCACCTGCGTGGGATCGGCCGACCCCGGTACGGCCGCCGGCGCCGGGTCGGGGGCCAGCAGCGCGCCCACCCCCTCGGCGGCGGCGATCTGCGCCGAGTTCGCGTGCACGCCGACGCCCTCGGCGACGACGCGCAGGCCGCGGGCGAGGTTCTCGGCGCTGGGCCGGTCGTCGGGGTTCTTGCGCAGGCAGCGCTCTATGACCGTCCACAACGGGTCGGGGACGGTGGACGGGCGGCGCGGCTCGGAGCTGAGGTGCTGGTGGAGGACTTCGAGGGCGCTGCCGCCGGAGAACGGCGGGCGGCCGGTGACCAGCTCGTACAGCAGGATGCCGGCGCCGTAGATGTCGACGGCGGAGGTCTGCGGGCGGCCCTCGGCCGACTCCGGCGCCACGTACGCGGGCGTGCCGACGAAC
This sequence comes from Streptomyces sp. NPDC051105, assembly GCF_040682795.1. Classification (NCBI taxonomy): domain Bacteria; kingdom Bacillati; phylum Actinomycetota; class Actinomycetes; order Kitasatosporales; family Streptomycetaceae; genus Streptomyces; species Streptomyces sp. NPDC051105. Next base: position 169,544 of record NZ_JBFBBR010000016.1, read on the forward strand.
TCGTGGGTGCGGGTCAGGCCCGGGGAGTCGGCGAGCCGGGCGATGCCGAAGTCGGTCAGCAGCGGGTGCATCTGGCCGTTGTACTGCTGGAGCAGCACGTTGGCGGGCTTCAGGTCGCGGTGCACGACGCCGTCGGCGTGACTGGCGGCGAGCGCGTCGGCGATCTGGGCGGTCAGCAGCGCGGCGGCGACCGGCGAGAAGGGACCGTTCTCCCGCAGGTAGCGGTGCAGGTCGGGGCCCTCGACGAGGTCCATGACCAGGGCAAGGAGATCGCCCTCTACAACGAGGTCACGGACCCGGACGATGTTCGGGTGGGTCAGCCGGAGCAGGACGGAACGCTCCCGCAGGAACCGCATCACGATGTCGGGGTCGCTCGCGAGCTCTTCCTTGAGGACCTTGATCGCGACGGTCTCCCCGGGCTGGCCGGGCACGGCCGCCTCGGCGCCCGCGGTCTCCCGCTGGCGGGCACGCCAGACGGTGCCGGTGGCGCCGCGTCCGAGCGGCTCCTCCAGGAGGTACTTGCTGCCTACCGGCCGCACGTCATCCGCTCCCTGTCGCTTGCTGGTGTGTCCGGTTCTTGTGTCCGACCCACTGTAGTGCCGTGGTCCCTGGCACCGGGCTGTCGTCCGGCTGTGCTTTCCCCCGCACGGCAGGCGGCCGACAAGTGTTCCGGATGTATCCCCATACGTAGGCGTTCCCGCAGTTGTTCGATGGAAAGACGCTCGCTTCGGTCCGGTGGTTGCCGGGTCCGGACGTGACCGATCTCAAGTGATCGCCCGCGCGATATTGGTCAGGCACTTTTGGGGGCAGAGCTGACCAATCAAGATCACTTACCATCGGGTCGTGGGCGCGTTGTCAGTGGCAGGTGCGAGGATGCGTGCGACAGCAGAACTGGCCGACGTGCTCGTGGCGGTGGGGGGAATTCCGCGCCCGCGCAGAAGGGACCGCTGACGGCGATGCAGATCCGGCTGACCGTCGTAGACCCGCTGGGCCCTGCCGCGCAGCGGGGCCGGACCGTGAGCCGGGACGTGCTGGTGACGGCGCCCGCGGGCACGGATCTGGCCGCGGTGGCCTCCGCGCTGGCCTCGGCGGTGACCGGTGACGGCGGCCCGGGCGGCCGGGAGACGAGCGGCGCCCCCGTCGTGCTGTACGCCGGGGCGGAGCGGCTGGACGCCCGCCGCCGCACCCTGGGCGAGCCCCCGCTGGTCGACGGCGCCGTGCTGTCCCTGGGCGCGCCCGCCGCCCCCGAGCCGCATCCCGAGCTGGACGACGCCCCGGCCCAGCTGCATGTGATCGCCGGCCCCGACGCGGGCGGGGTCCACCTCCTGCACGGCGGCCAGATCACCATCGGCCGCTCCGCCGACGCCGACGTCCCGCTCGACGACCCGGACGTCTCCCGGCTGCACTGCGCGGTCACGGTCGCCGCCGACGGCCGCGTCTCGGTGGCCGACCTGCACTCCACGAACGGCACGGCCCTGGACGGCGCCCGCGTCACCGACCGCCCGGTCCGCCTCGCCCCGGGAGCGCTCCTGCGCATCGGGGAATCGGCCCTGCGGCTTACGCCGTCCGGGGGACCGGGAGCCCGGGTGGGCACGGCACCGGACGGGGACGGATGCGTGCGGGTACTGCTCGGGGGCGAGGGCGAGGCAGGGGACGCGGGCGACGGGAGGCGCGGCGACGGCTCGGCGGCCGGCGGTTTCACGAGCCCCGCGCGCGGGACGGCCGCGGCCGACGGTTCGACCGGCCCCGCGGGGCGCACCCATCACGCCTACGGCACGGCGGGCTGGGGAGCCTCGGGCGGAGCGGCGGGGGGCCAGGAGCACGGGCCGGTGGAGTCACCGGTCGTACCCGCGCAGGGGGAAGCGCCGAGGATCGAGAGCCGGGGTGGGCTGCCGACGGCCGGGCAGGGCGGCGGGTCGCCGCAGGCCGGGTGGGGAAGCGGGGTCCCGGCCGGGGCCGGGCAGGGCAGCGGGCTCCCCGCGGGCGCCGGGTACGGGGACGGACCGCACACGGCCGCGCGTGCGGACGGATCACAGGCAGCCGGGCCCGGGCACGAGCCCCCGTCGGCCGGACGCGCAGACGGACCGCAGCAGGCCGGATCCCGGCACGATCCGTCCTCGGCCGGACGCTGGGACGGAGCACAGGCGACCGGCCCCGGTCGCGAGGCGCCCTCGTCCGCCGGGCACGGGTACGAGCCCCCCGCGGCCGGACGCGGGTACGAGCCCCCGTCGGCCGGAAGCCGTGGCGGGCTGCCCGGCCCACGCGGCGGTTCCGCCACCACCCAACGCTCCGGTGACGCGCAACGCCCCGCCGCGGACCGCACCACCGCCCCGGAACGCTTCACCGCCACGGACCGCACCACCGCCGAACGCCTCACCGCCGCCGACCGCCCCGCCCCCACGCAACGCTCCGGCGACACCCACGCCGGCCGCTCCGGGGTCCTCGGCGGCCCCGGCGCCCGAAGCGGCTCCAACGGGCCCGCGACCGGTTCCGGTGCCCGAAGCGGCCCGACGGGACCCGCGGCCGGCCCCGGCGCCCGGAGCTCCGCCACCGGACCCGCGGCCTCCGGCCCGGCGGCGGCGCACCACGGGGCCTCCCCGGACGGCGCCCTGTCGGCCGACGACGTCTCCGACGGCGCCGCCCCCGCCGCCTCCTCCGGCCGGCGCAAAGGCACCCCCCTGCGCGGCACCGACGCTCCCGCCCTGCCCGGCGCCCGCAGGCGTGGCGGGCTCGGGGCCTGGGCGCGGCGGCTGGCCGGCGGGCGCGGTGAGGTCCCGTCGGCCGCCGACGGCGAGCCCGCGGCCGAGGTCGGCGGCCCGGCATCGGCCGACGTCCCCGCCCAGCCCGAGACCTGGCCGGACCCCGCCGCCCTGCTGCTGACCGCGCTCGGCCCCGGTCCCCGCCTCTGGGAGCGCGGCCCCGGCCACCCGGAGACGCTCACGGTCCGGCTCGGCACGGCGGACCGCCCGGCGCCCGGCGGACCGGGACTGCTCCCCGCCGTGCCGGTCACCGCCGACCTGCGCGAGGCCGGCGCCCTCGGCCTCGCGGGTCCGCGCACCCGCCTCGCCGGCCTCGCCCGCGCTGTACTGGCGCAGCTGGCCGCGCTGCACTCCCCCGACCTGCTGGAGATCGTGCTGATCAGCGCGGACCGGGCCCGCCCCCTGGAGGAGCGCACGGCCGAGTGGTCCTGGCTCGGCTGGCTTCCGCACGTCCGCCCCGGGCACGGCCAGGACTGCCGCCTCCTGCTCGCCTACGACCGCGAACAGGCCGCCGCCCGCGTGGAGGAACTGCTGCGCAGGGTGGAGGACCTGTCCGCGCCCCGACGCCCGGCCACCGCCGCCGACCGCCCGAACCTGGCCGGTACGACCGTCGACGCCCCGCCCGCCGAGGCCGCCCACCGCCCCTCCTGGGCCCGCGACGACCTCGGCGCCGACGACGGCGACGGCAGGGGCGACTTCCCGGGGCCGTACACGGTCGTCGTCGTGGACGGCGATCCCGGCGGCTCGGCGCTGCGTGACGCGGTGGCACGGCTGACCGTCGCCGGGCCGCGGGCCGGAGTGCATGTGATCTGCCTGGCGGAGACCGCCCCCACCTCGCCCACCTCGCCGGTCACCCAGACCTACGAGGCGGCGTGCGCGGTGACGCCCACGTTCCGGGAGTGCGGGGCCGTGGCCCTGCTCAGCGGGGACGTGGCGACGGCACTGCATCTGCTGCGGGTGGCCCGCACCGACGCGGCGGGCCCCGTCGGCCCCGGCACCCTGGCCGCGGTGGACGCGGTCTCCCCCGCCTGGGCCGAGCGGTTCGCGAGGGCGCTGGCCCCGCTGCGCCCCGACGGCCCGGCCGGCGACCGGCACACCCGCGTGGCCGCCCCGCTCCCCCAGTCCGCCCGCCTGCTGGACGAGTTGGGGCTGGCGCGGGCCACCCCGGCGTCGCTGATGGCGCGTTGGGCGGACGCGGCCGACGACGCCGAGTCGCTGGGCGGCCGGGCCCGGGTGGTGCTCGGCGCCGGACCGCGCGGCCCGCTCGGCGCCGACCTGGTGACCGAGGGACCGCATGTGCTGGTCGAGGGCCCGCCCGGCAGTGGCCGTACGGAGCTGCTGCGGGCGATGGTGGCCTCGCTGGCCGCCGCCGAGCGCCCCGACCGGCTCGGGATCGTCCTGATCGACGGCCGCGACGGCGTCGGCACCGGGACCGGCGCGGCACTCGGCGAGGGCCTGCGGGTGTGCACCGACATACCGCACGTGACGACCCACCTCTCCGTCAACGACCCGGTCCGGATGCGGGAGTTGGCGCAGTCACTGAGCGCCGAGCTGAAGCGGCGGGCCGAACTGCTGGGCCGCTCCGACTTCACCGACTGGCACGCCCAGCGGGAGATCTCGGGCCGGATCGTCGCCCAGCGCGGCCGCCCCGCCGCGTCGGGCGCCGCCGACATAGAGGCACCGCCCAGCTCCACGATCCGGCTGCGCCCGTCGGCCGGGGCCGCCGCCCGCCAACGCACCGAGACACCACCGCCGTTGCCGCGCCTGGTCGTCGTGGTCGACGATCTGGACGCCCTGGTCTCGCCCGCCCTCGGTTCGCCGGGCCGTCCGGCCGCCGGTTCCGTGATGCGGGCGCTGGAGGCGGTGGCGAAGGAGGGCGACCGGCTCGGCGTCCACCTGATCGCGGCGGCCGGTGCGGGCGGCCGTACGGCGGAGACGGAACCGGCCCGGCGGGCCACCCTGCGCGTCACCCTGGACCCGCCCACCGCGGGGCCGGACGAACCGGCCCCGGGCCGTGGCCGCCTGACCACACCGGACGGCCACGTCACGGCGTTCCAGGCGGGCCGCGTCACCGGCCGCATCCCCCGCACGGCGACCCAGCGCCCCACGGTCGTCCCCCTCGACTGGCCGCGCATGGGCGACCCCCCGACCCGCCGCCCGGTAAGGGAGCTGGGCAACGGGCCGACGGACCTGGCGCTGCTGGCAAGCGCGGTGGAGCGAGCGGCGAGAGAGGTCTCGGCGGCGGAGGTTCCTTCGCTTTTGTGAGCGAGGGTCGCCCCGGGTCACTGATCACGAGGCGATCACGATGTCCGGCCCTCACCTGTACGCACCCTTGCCGCACAGGCGGCCCCCGCGTAGACCGGTGCGCACGGGACAGAGTTCTGACGTTCAACGAGGAACGACGAACGGGGAAGTGATGCGCGCCATGAGCAACCCCATCCGGACAGGCAGGGCCGCCACCACCGTCGCGGCACTCCTCGCGGGAGCCCTCGCGCTCACCGCGTGCGGAGGCAGCGACGACAAGAAGGACGACAACGGCTCGGAGAGCAGCGCCAGTACGTCCGGTTCCACCCTCACCCTCCCCAAACTGGACGGCACCACGCTCGAGGTGGCCGCCGTCTGGACCGGGCAGGAGCAGAAGAACTTCAAGCAGGTGCTCGCGGAGTTCGAGAAGCGCACCGGTGCGAAGGTCACCTTCGTGCCCGCCCAGGATCCGATCATCAACTTCCTCGGGTCGAAGATCGCGGGCGGTCAGCCGCCGGACATCGCGCTGCTGCCGCAGCCCGGCGCGATCAAGCAGGCCGTGCAGAAGGGCTGGGCGAAGCCGCTCGGCGCGGACGCGCTCAAGGAAGTGCAGAAGAACTACTCGCAGGGCTGGCAGGACATCGGCAAGGTTGGCGGCAAGCAGTACGGCGTCTACTACAAGGCCGCCAACAAGTCGCTGATCTGGTACAACACCCCGGTCTTCGAGAACGCGGGCGCCCAGGAGCCCAAGACCTGGAAGGACCTGCTGACCACCTCGCAGGCGGTGTACGACTCGGGTGTCACCCCGTTCTCGGTGGCCGGCGCGGACGGCTGGCCGCTGACCGACTGGTTCGAGAACGTGTATCTCTCCCAGGCGGGCCCGGAGAAGTACGACCAGCTGACCCAGCACAAGATCAAGTGGACCGACCCGTCGGTGAAGCAGGCGCTGACCACGCTCGCCGAGATCTGGGGCAACAAGAACTATCTGGCGGGCGGCCAGAACGGCGCGCTGCAGACGGAGTTCACCACCTCGGTCACCCAGACCTTCACGGGCGGCGACCAGCCGAAGTCGGCGATGGTCTACGAGGGCGACTTCGTGCAGGTCAACATCGGTCAGACCAAGGCGAAGGTGGGCACGGACGCCAAGGTGTTCCCGTTCCCGGCGGTCGGCTCCGCCGCGCCCGTGGTCTCCGGCGGTGACGCGGCCGTCATCTTCAAGGACTCCAAGGGGGCCCAGGCCCTCGCGACCTTCCTGGCCTCCCCGGACGCGGCGACGATCCAGGCGAAGCTCGGCGGCTACCTCTCGCCGAACAAGAGCGTGCCGAACTCGGCGTACCCGAACGAGGTGCAGCGCACCATCGCCAAGTCCCTGATCGCGTCCGGTGACGACTTCCGCTTCGACATGTCCGACCAGGCCCCGCAGGCGTTCGGCGGTACCCCGGGCAAGGGCGAGTGGAAGGACCTCCAGGACTTCCTGAAGAACCCGAAGGACGTCGCGGGCACCCAGGCGAAGCTGGAGAAGGACGCGGCGGCCGCCTACGGCAGCGGAAGCTGACCCGGCGATGGCCGCACCCGCGACCACGGCCCCCGCTCCACCGGGCCGCCGCAAGAGCGTGACCGGCACCCGCAGGACGGTGGCGTTCCTCTTTCTCCTGCCCGCCCTGGTGCTGCTCGGCGCGCTCGTGGTCTACCCGATCGGGTACTCGCTGATCCGCAGCTTCTACAACGCGAACGGCGACGGTTTCGCCGGCTTCGACAACTACAAGGCGATCTTCACGGACGACGGCATCCGCACCGCCCTGAAGAACAACATCATCTGGGTGGTGTTCGCGCCGACGGTCTCCACCGCCCTCGGTCTGATCTTCGCGGTGCTGACCGAACGGATCCGCTGGGGCACGGCGTTCAAGCTGGTCGTCTTCATGCCGATGGCGATCTCGATGCTGGCCGCCGGGATCATCTTCCGTCTCGTCTACGACCAGGATCCGGACAAGGGCGTCGCCAACGCGGTCTGGGTGGGCATCCACGACACCTTCGCCCAGTCCTCCGCGTTCCCGAATGCCCACCCGGGCCGCGAGTCGCCCCTGAAGCCGGACCAGGGCGGCTTCGTCACCACGGCCACCGTCCAGACCGGGCAGACCGTCGCCCTCCCCCTGGTCGGCGTCGCCCCGGACCAGATGCCCGACGGCGCGAAGAAGGCCGTGGCGGCGCGGCCCGACCCCGGGAAGATCACCGGCACCACCTGGCAGGACTTCACCCGCGGCAAAGGCGTCGGCAGGCTCGGCGCCCCCGACCCGTCCGAGGTCGGCTACGCCGGGATGCGCATCGAGGCGGTGAAGGACGGCAAGGTGGTGGCCTCGGCCGAGGCCGCCGCCGACGGCACCTTCACCCTTCCCGCCGCTGCCGACGGAGCCCGGCTCAGGCTCCCGGCGAGCAACTTCAAGCAGCCCTACAACGGCGTCGAGTGGCTCGGCCCGTCCCTGGTCACGCCGGCCATCATCGGGTCGTACATCTGGATGTGGGCGGGCTTCGCGATGGTGCTGATCGCGGCCGGACTGGCCGGTGTCCCCCGGGAACTCCTCGAGGCGGCCCGGGTCGACGGGGCGACCGAGTGGCAGGTGTTCCGCAAGGTCACCGTGCCGCTGCTCGCGCCGGTCCTCGCGGTGGTCACCGTCACCCTGATGATCAACGTGCTGAAGGTCTTCGACCTCGTGTACATCATCGCGCCGGGCTCCTCGCAGGACGACGCGAACGTGCTCGCCCTGGAGCTGTACCGCAAGGGCTTCGCGGAGGACCAGCCGGGCATCGCGAGCGCGATCGCGGTGTTCCTGCTGCTCCTCGTGATCCCGGTGATGTGGTTCAACGTGCGTCGGCTGCGACGGGAGGAGCGGCGATGAGCTGGCTGCTGGAGAAGATCAACGGTGGTCTGGTCCGCGTCTTCCTGATCGTCGTCGCCCTGTTCTGGCTGGTGCCGACGATCGGGCTGCTCGCCTCCTCCCTGCGTTCCCCGGAGGACATGAGCGCGAGCGGCTGGTGGAACGTGTTCGCCAAGCCGTCCCAGCTCACCTTCGACAGCTACCAGAACCTTCTGGAGAACAGCGACATCACCAACTCGCTGTGGAACACCGTCCTGATCACCGTCCCGGCGACGGTCCTGGTCGTGATCATCGGGGCGCTGGCAGGCTACGCGTTCGCGTGGATGGAGTTCCCCGGCCGGGACTGGTGGTTCCTGATCGTGGTCAGTCTGCTGGTGGTCCCCGTCCAGGTCGCGCTGATCCCGATCGCCGAACTCTTCGGAAAGATAGGCCTGTTCGGGACGATCCTCGGGGTGGTCCTCTTCCATGTCGGCTTCGGCCTGCCGTTCGCGGTGTTCCTGCTGCGGAACTTCTTCGCGGAGATCCCACGGGAGCTGCTGGAGGCGGCCCGTCTCGACGGCGCCGGTGAACTGCGCCTGTTCACCCGGGTGGTGATGCCGCTCGGCGGGCCGGCGATCGCGAGTCTGGGCATCTTCCAGTTCCTGTGGGTGTGGAACGACATGCTGGTCGCGCTGGTGTTCACCAAGTCGGGCACCCAGCCGATCACGGTGGCGCTCCAGACCCAGGTCCGCCAGTTCGGCAACAACGTCGACGTCCTGGCCCCCGGCGCGTTCATCTCGATGGTGATCCCGCTGGCGGTGTTCTTCGCGTTCCAGCGGCAGTTCGTGACGGGGGTGATGGCCGGCGCGGTCAAATAACCGCACACGTCACTTCCGAGAGGGGCGAGTCGGCCATCGGCTCGCCCTTCGCCGGGAATCGGGGGGTGTCCCCCGGAAAGCGCAGCACGGAACGTAACCCACATGACGTAGGGAACCGTAACCAAATCACTCCATTGGCCGTTCCCGGGCAGAACGCCCGCGCCGACCGACCCATGGATGTCCCTTGCCCAGGTTCAGTGTCATTGTCCCCGCGTACAAGGTCCAGGCGTATCTGCCCGAGTGCCTGGACTCGGTGCTCTCGCAGTCGTATCCCGATCTCGAACTGATCGCCGTCGACGACCGCTCGCCGGACGCCTGCGGCACGATCATCGACGAGTACGCGGCCCGCGACGCGCGCGTACGGCCCGTCCATCTGCCGGAGAACCAGGGGCTGGGCGGTGCCCGCAACGCCGGGATGGAGCAGGCGCGCGGCGACTACCTGCTCTTCCTGGACAGCGACGACACCCTCACCCCGGATGCGCTGCGGGCGATCGCCGACCGGATCAAGGAGACCGGCGAGCCGGACGTGCTGGTGTACGACTACGCGCGGACCTACTGGACGGGCCGGGCGGAGCGCAACAAGGTCGCGTTCCAGCTGACCGAAGAGGGCCCGGCACCCTTCCGCCTGGAGGACCGGCCGGGCCTCCTGCGCGTTCTCATGGTGGCGTGGAACAAGGCGTACCGCCGGGAGTTCGTGGCGGAGCACGACTTCGCCTTCCCGCCCGGCTACTACGAGGACACCCCCTGGACCTACCCGGTCCTGATGACCGCCGGGACGATCGCGACCCTGGACCGGGTCTGCGTGCACTACCGGCAGCGGCGGCAGGGCAGCATCCTCGGCACCGCGAGCCGCAGCCACTTCGACATCTTCGAACAGTACGACCGGGTCTTCGCGTTCCTCGAGGAGCGGCCCGAACTGGCCCGCTGGCGGCCGGTGCTGTTCCGGCGGATGATCGACCACTTCTCGACGGTGTTCACCAGGCGGGAGCGGCTGCCCCGCGGCACCCGCGCCGAGTTCCTGCGCAGGGCCCGCGCCCACTACCGCCGTTACCGGGCCGAGGGCACGCCGGTCCCCCTGCGCACCCGGCTCCGGCACGGCCTCGTCCACTACGGTCTGCACCGCACCTACCGCGCCCTCCAGCTGGCACGGTCCGGGGGCCGCCGCACGCTCAAGGCCGGCGTCAAGTCCCTCCGGGGCCTGCGCTCGGCCCTCCTCCAGCTGCACTACCGCGTTCAGCTGCGGCTGCCGCTGCGCGCCGACCGCGCGGTCTTCGCCGCCTACTGGAACCGCGGCCACGGCTGCAACCCGGGCGCGCTGGAGGCGGCGTTCCGCAACCACGCCCCGCACATCCGCACCTCCTGGATCGCCCGCCCCGAGCACCAGCACACCGTCCCGCCGGGCCCGCGCCGGCTGCGCCCGGGCACCTTCGGCTACTGGACCGCGCTGGCCCGCTCCAAGTACCTGGTCAACAACGTCAACTTCGACCGGCGGCTGAAGAAGCGCCCCGGCCAGGTGTTCGTGCAGACCCAGCACGGCACCCCGCTCAAGCACATGGGCCTCGACCTCCAGGAACACCCGGCGGCCGCCGCCGACATGGACTTCGAGGAGCTCCTGCGGGGCGTCGACAAGTGGGACTACCTCCTGTCCGCCAACCGCCACACCACCCTGACCTGGGAGCGCGTCTACCCCGGCGGCTACACCACCCTCGAATACGGCTACCCGCGCAACGACGTCTTCCAGCAGGCCACCTCCGCCGACGTGACCCGGATCCGCGAGTCGCTCGGCGTCCCCGAGGGCACGGTCGCGCTGCTGTACGCGCCCACCCACCGCGACTACCGCCGCACCCAGCGCCCCACGCTCGACCTGGACCGGATCGTGCGCCGGCTCGGCCCGCGCTTCGTGATCCTGGCCCGCGCCCACTACTGGCACGGCGGCCCGCTCGCGGCCGGCGGACGGGTGATCGACGTCAGCGACCACCCGAGCGTGGAGTCCCTCTGTCTCGCCTCGGACGCGCTGGTCACCGACTACTCGTCGATCATGTTCGACTACGCCAACCTGGACCGCCCGATCGTCGTGCACACCGAGGACTGGGACGCCTACCACGCGGCCCGCGGCACCTACTTCGACCTGCGCTCCAGCCCGCCCGGCGCGGTCGCCCGCAGCGAGGACGAGCTGATCGACATCTTCGCCAGCGGCCACTGGCGCGGCTCCCGCTCCGCGCAGTTGCGCGCCGCGTTCCGCGAGCGGTTCTGCCGGTACGACGACGGACGCGCCGCCGAACGGGTCGTACGGCATGTGGTGCTCGGCGAGCCGGCCGGGCTGCCGGAGTTCATCCCGCTGAATGAGCGGCACCCCGTGCCGTCGGCGGCGTCGGGGCTCGCCCACTCCCCGCTCGCCACCGTTCCGCAACCTTCTGGCCACCTGCCCGTCACCGAGAGCCGCTGACCGGCGTTTGCCTTCCAGGGAGTTCCTTCATGCCCCCCACCCCCTCGCGGCCCACTCCGTCGCGGCCGTCCACCTGGCGACCCGTGGGAAGGCCGGGCCGCATGGACACCTGAGAAAGAGCAGCATGCCCCGCTTCAGCATCATCGTCCCGTCCCACGGGGTCGCCGGCCGGCTGTCCCAGGCGCTGGACTCGGTCCTCGCCCAGTCCTTCGGCGACCTGGAGCTGATCCCGGTCTGCGACGCGCCGGACGCCCCGGCCGCCGCGGTCGCCGCCGGATACGCCGAGCGGGACCCCCGGGTGTCCCCGGTGCACTCACCGCCGTCCGCAGGGCTGAGCGGGGCCCGCAACACCGGGATGCGGGCGGCCCGGGGCACGTATCTGCTGTTCCTCGACGGCGACGACGTCCTGGTCCCGGGCGCGCTGGCGCGGCTGGCGGCACGGCTGGCCGAGACCGGTGACGTGGACGTGCTGTACTTCGAGCACGAGCGGGCGCCCTGGTGGGAGGGTGAGCCGGCCAACCCGGCGGCGCCGCTGCTGGCCGGCGCTCCGCGGGGCGCCTTCGCCCCGGACGAGGCGCCCGCGCTGACCGGTGTGACGCTGCCGGCGTGGAGCGCGGCCCATCGCCGCACCTTCCTCACCGACCGTCGGCTGCGTTTCCCCGACGGCCACTTCACGGACGTCGGCTGGGGCGGCCTGACCGGTATCGCCGCCGACCGTGTCGCGGTGCTGCGTTCGGTGGTCGTACGGCACCGGCTGCGCCGGCAGGGCAGCCGGCTGAACCTGCCGGGTGCGCATCAGCACGAACTCCTCGACCAGGTGGAGCTGGTGCTGGCACGGGCGTTGACGGCGGGGCTCCCGGGCGAGCGGGCGCGGCCGCTGTTCGAGCAGCTCTTCGAAGCCGTGCTGAGGACGGCCGCCCGCCCGCAGCGGCTGCCGTCCGGGCACCGGGCGTTCTTCCGGCGGGCGGGGTGGCTGCACCGCACGTACCGCCCGGCCGGGTTCCGGATGCCGGGCGGGAGTCTCGGAGTGCAGCACCGGCTCCTCGCGGCGGGCGCGTACACCGCGTTCCGGGCGCTGCGCGGGGCCAACCGGGCGGCGGTCCGGGCGGCCGGGCGGCTGCCCCGCCCGCGGCTGCCGCTCACCCGGCTGCGTTACGCCCTCGACCTGCGCCGCCCGCTCGACGAGAACCTCGCCGTGTACTGCGCCTACTGGGGACGCGGTTACGCCTGCAACCCGGCCGCGATCCACGCCACGGCGAGCCAACTCGCCCCGTGGCTGCGCTCGGTGTTCCTGGTCGAGGCCGGCCAGGAACACACCGTGCCCGAGGGTGTCGAGTACGCGGTGATCGGCAGCCGCCGCTACTGGCAGGTGCTGGCCCGCGCCAAGTACCTGGTCAACAACGCCAACTTCGCCGAGGGTGTCGTCAAGCGGCCCGGCAGCGTGCATCTGCAGACACAGCACGGCACCCCGCTGAAGAAGATGGGCCTCGACCAGTCGACGTACCCCGTGGTCGCCGCGCGGACCGGCAGCTTCACCAAGCTGCTCGGCCGTGTGGACCGCTGGGACTTCAACCTCTCGGCGAACCGGCACTCGACCGAGACCTGGGAGCGCGCCTTCCCCGGCTCGTACGAGGCGCTGGAGTACGGCTATCCGCGCAACGACGTCTACTACACGGCGTCCGGCCACGACGTGGTCCGGGCCCGCCGCAGCCTGGGCGTCCCGGACGGCAGGACGGCCGTGCTGTACGCCCCCACCCACCGCGACCACCACACCGGCTTCGAGGCCGGCCTGGACCTGGCGGCGTTCTGCGAGGCGGCCGGCGAGAACGTCGTCGTCCTCCTGCGCGCCCACTACTTCTACGACCGGGGAGCCCTCGCGAGCGCCGGCCGGGTCATCGACGTCACCGCGCACCGCTCCGCCGAGGACGTGTGTCTCGCGGCGGACGCGTTGATCACCGACTACTCCTCCATCATGTTCGACTACGCCAACCTGGACCGGCCGATCGTCGTCTACGCCGACGACTGGGAGGTCTACCGGCAGACCCGGGGCGTCTACTTCGACCTGATGGCCGAGCCGCCGGGCCCGGTCGCCCACACCCCGGAGGAACTGGCCCGGATCTTCCGCGAGGGCACCTACCGGGGCCCGGAGTCCAAACGGCTGCGGGCCCGGTTCCGGGCCCGTTTCTGCCAGTTCGACGACGGCCTGGCCGCCGAACGCGTCGTACGCCGGGTGTTCCTCGGCCAGCCGCCGGAGGCGCTCCCGCCGCTGATCCCGTTCGCGGAACGCCTGCCCGCCCCGGCCGCCACCGCCTTCGCGAGGAGCTGACCGTGCCCCGATTCAGTCTGATCGTGCCCTGTTTCAAGGTGCAGGGCTTTCTGCGCGAGTGCCTCGACTCGGTCCTGGAGCAGTCCTTCCACGACATCGAGGTGATCGCCGTCGACGACCGCTCCCCGGACGGCAGCGGCGCGATCCTCGATGAGTACGCGGCCCGCGACCCGCGTGTGCGGGTTCTGCATCTGCCCGAGAACGTCGGCCTCGGCCACGCCCGCAACGCCGGACTCCCCCACGCCACCGGCGACTTCCTGCTCTTCCTCGACAGCGACGACACCCTCACCCCGGGCGCGCTGCGCGCGATCGCCGACCGGCTCACGGAGACCGGCGACCCGGACGTGCTGGTCTTCGACTACGCCCGCACCTACTGGTGGGGCGGCACCCGGCGCAACGCCCTCGCGGAGGTACTGAGTTCGACCGACGGCGTCTTCACCGCGGCCGAACACCCGGAGATCCTCGATCTGTTGATGGTGGTGTGGAACAAGGCCTACCGGCGTGACTTCGTCGAGGAGAACGGCTTCCGGTTCCCGCCGGGCTACTACGAGGACACCCCCTGGACCTTCCCGGTCCTGCTCGGCGCCGGCCGGATCGCCACCCTCGACCGGATCTGCCTGAACTACCGCCAGCGCCGCCAGGGCAACATCCTCTCCTCCACCAGCCGCAAGCACTTCGACGTACACGACCAGTACCGGAGGGTGTTCGAGTACGTCGACTCGCGCCCGCAGCTGGCGGGTTGGCGGCCGTATCTGCACCGGAAGATGGGCGAGCACTGCCTGGACATCCTCGCCAAACCGGACCGGCTGCCGCCCGCGGCCAAGGGCGAGTTCTTCCGGCGTACGGCGGAGCTGTACCGGGCGTACCGGCCGGAGGGCGCCGACCTCGGGGTGCTGGGCGGCTCGTACGCGTCGTACCGGCTGCGGCAGCAGGCCGGGCGGATCGGCCGGGAAAGCGGACGGCAGGCGCTGCGGGTACGGCGGGCGGTGGGGACCCGGGCCCGGCACGCGCTGACCGGGCTGGGCGGCCACCGCGCGCTGGACGAGCGGCTGGTCATGTACTCGGCGTCCTCGCACCGGGGCCTGCTGGGCGACCCGGCGGCCGTCTACCGCAAGGCCCGGGAGATCGCACCGGAGCTGCGTGGCGTCTGGGTGGTGAGGGACGCGGAGGTGGCGGCGGGGCTGCCCGCCGACGTGGAGCACGTACTGCTGGACTCCCCGGAGTACCGGCGGCTCACGGCCCGCGCGAAGTTCCTCGTGAACGACGTCAACTGGCCCGGAGCGCTGGTCAAGCGGCCGGGCAGCGTGCACATCCACACCCATCGGGGCACCCCGCTCAAGTACCGGGGCGCCGACCTGCTGGGCAAGCCCGGCGCCCGGCTCGGCCTCGACGTGCCGCAGATGCTGCGCCGGGCCGACCGCTGGGACCACAGTCTGGTCGCCAACCTCCACTCCGAACTGGTGTGGGAGCGGGCCTACCCCTGCCACTTCGCGTCGGCCCGCACGGGCAGCCCGCGCAACGACGTGCTGGTCGCGGGCGGTCCCTCGGACTTCCGGGCACGGTACGGCATTCCGGCCGACCACACGGTCGTGCTCTACGCCCCCACCCGCCGGGACTACGTCCGGGGCGGTCATGCCGAGCGGATCGACCTGGCCCGCTTCGCCGCCGACCTCGGCGCGGGCCACACCCTGGTGGTCCGGCTGCACCCGACGCTGGCGACCGGTCCGGCGCGCGGGATGGGCCTGGCCGAGCTGCACCGGCGCGGGATCGTGGTCGACGCGACCGGCGAACCGCACGGGGAGCAGGTGCTGCTGGCGGCGGACGTCCTGGTCACCGACTACTCCTCCGTCATGTTCGACTACGCCAACCTGGACCGGCCGATCGTCGTGCATGCCGACGACTGGGCCGCCTGCACCGCGAGCCGGGGCGCCTATCTCGACATCACCGCCGAGGCGCCGGGCCATGTTTCCTACTCCTACCGGGAGTTGGCCTGGCTGTTCGCCTCGGGCGGCTGGCGGGACGAGGAGTCGGCCCGGCTGCGGGCCGACTTCCGGTCCCGTTTCTGCGAGTTCGACGACGGAAGGGCCGCCGAGCGGGTCGTACGGACGCTGCTGCTCGGCGAGTCGATGCCGGCCGCCGCCGCGCGGGTGCCGGAACCGGCCCCGGGTCACGATCTGCTGGCGTCGACGTGAGACCGCGCACCTGGGTGCTGGCCCTGGCCGCCGTGTTCGCGGTGCTGCAACTCGCCAACGTCACCGCCCGGGACACCCCCGACTCCGCGAACTACGTGTCCTACGCGCTGGCCCTGGGCGGGGCGGATCAGCGGGAGGCGGCGGCCCGGACGGTCGACTGGGCGTGCGCCGGCCGGGCGTCGGCGGCGGCGCGCGCACAGAGGGTGAACGTGCTCCACTTCCATGCGCCGAGCCCGGCGGGGCGGGTCTTCGCGGAGTGCCGGGAGGGTGAACTGCGGCGCGTGGAGCGTCGGTTGGCGGCCGGGCAGACGGACGGGCACATCGTGCCCTTCGTGGGTCCCCGGCTGCGGGCGATCTTCGAGGTGCGGCCCGGATATCCGGTGTTCCTGCTGCCGTTCGTCACCGTGTTCGGGGTGACCTGGGGAGTGTGGCTGGCGAGTGTGCTGGTCACGGCCGTGGGCGGGGCGCTGGCCTTCCTGGTCCTGCGGACGCTGTCGGTACCGGTGCCGCTCGCGCTGACCGGGCAGGCCCTGTACTACGTCCTGCCGGTGGGTACGACCGCGATGCGGCCGATGACCGAGGGTCTGATGCTGGCGCTGACCCTGACGGCGGTGTGGGGCTGTGCGCTGGCCCTCACCGGGCGGGCGCGGGCGGGAGCGGCGCTGGTGGCGGGCGCGCTGCTCGCGCTGTTCGCCGTGAAGCACGCACAGGCGCTGTTCCTCGGGGGGTGCCTGGCCGGGGCGGGAGCGGCGGTCGCCCTGGGGCGGCGACGGCGCGGCCGGGCGCCCGGGCGCGGGGTGGTGGCGATCGCCGCGGCGGGCTGCGCGGCGGCCGTCGGCACCCTGCTCCTGGCCCGGCTGCTGCGCTATCCCTCCGAGGCGGAGAGCATGCAGGACCTGCTGACCGACCACTACACCCACCCGGACCGGGTCCGGCCCTGGCCGGAGTTCCTCCATCTGGAGTGGGACTTCTGGGTGGAGTGGCTGCGCCGGCAGCTGCTGGCGCCGCTGTTCCTGGCGGCGCTGGCGGCCGGGGTCTGGGGAGTGCGGCGGCGCCCGGCCTTCGGGATCTTCCTGCTGGCGGCCGCGGGCACCGGGTTCCTGACCCAGGCCGGGCATCCGGACATCACCATCGGCGGCGACCGGCTGATCGTGCTGGCCTGGCTGCTGCCGGTGGTGGGGGTGCCGTTGCTCCTTGAGCCACTGGTGGACCGGGTCATCCCGGTTCCCGTGCAGGGGTCAGTCGATGAGGTGAGCGGGGGGCCTGTCGGAGACTCACTCGATGACGTGAGCGGCCGGGGGGCCGCCGGAGGCTCACTCGATGACGTGAGCGGCGGGAGGCCGCCGGAGGCTCAGTCGATGAGGTGACGGGCGGCGAAGCCGCCGGGAAGGTACCGGCCCCGCGGGAACACTCGGCAAATGGTCCGCCCTGTCCGTTCTCTCCGGTGAGCACCGGCGCCCTGGTCCGGCGCGCCGTGCGCGGCTCCCCCGCTCTGCGCGGCGGCCGCACCCGGAGACTCACCCCCCTACCGGTCTCCGGCCTGCTGTTCTGGCTGGTGATGACCCTGGCGTACTGGCGGGTGCCGCCGTGCTGCGAGGCCGGACAGGGCTTCGGGGGCTTCGGCGGGTGGTCGGTCCCGCCCTTCTGGCGCCGCAGTGCGCGCTCGCGGTGGAGCTGGCGGCGGAGCGGCCCTGGCCGGTCCGGCGGCGGATGCTGGGCTGGGCCGTGCCGGCGGGACCTGCCTGGGCTTTCTGACCGCGCAGGCCGGGGCGGTCGTACCGCGCTCACTGGACCCGGTCGGCTTCGTCCAGCCGCCGCGCCGGCCGTGGTACGACTGGGCGGCCCGGCACATCGGCCCCGGGGAACCGGTGGTCACGGACGCCTACTACGCCGTACGCCTGCTCCCCGGATACGGCGTCGAAGTGGGCGACGCCCACGACCACCGCCCCCGGGTGCGCTGGCTGCTGCTGACGCGGCGCGAGCGGCTGCCCGGAGATGCGGTGGTCGTGGACTGGAGCAGGCGGACCGGGGAGGTACTCGCGCGGCTCACCCGGACGAGGGGCGTACCGGTGGCCGCCCGACCGACTGCCCGGCTGACTACTCGACGATGAGCTCGACCGGGATGTTGCCCCGGGTGGCCTTGGAGTAGGGGCAGTAGTCGTGGGCCTGGTGGACGAGCTTCTCGCCGGTCTCGTTGGAGAGCTCCTCGGGCAGCTCGACGCGGAGGGTGACCTTGAGCGCGAAGCCGCCGTCGGACTCGTCCTTGCCGATGCCGACCTCGGCGGTGACGGAGATCTCGCCGGTGTCCACCTTGGCCTGGCGGCCGATGGCGCCGAGGGCGCTGGCGAAACAGGCGGCATAACCGGCGGCGAAGAGCTGCTCGGGGTTGGTGCCCTGGCCGTTGCCGCCGAGAGCCGGCGGGAACGCCAGCGCGAGGTCCAGCTGCCCGTCCGAGCTGACCGCCCGTCCCTCCCGGCCGGTGGCGGTGGCGGCTGCGGTGTAGAGCGCGTCCATGGAAGACCATCCCTCTCGAAGTTCGGTGTGCCGGCGGCTCCGTTCCGGCCGCCCTCACGACGACAGTAGAGCACACAATTCAATTGCGCACAACTAAATGACTCGCAAGAGGTACGATCGAGCCATGACCGCGACGACCCCTACCCCCGCCCCCGAAGCAGAATGGCTGCGCCTGGACCGCCAGATCTGCTTCTCCCTGCACGCCGCGTCCCGCGCCTTCAACAGCGTCTACCGCGTGATCCTCAAGGACCTCGGGCTCACCTACCCGCAATATCTGGTGATGCTGGTGCTGTGGGAACAGGGTGACCTGCCGGTCAAGAAGCTCGGCGAACACCTGCGCCTGGACTCCGGCACGCTGTCACCCCTGCTCAAGCGCCTGGAGGCGGCGGGTCTGGTCCACCGGGAGCGCAGCGCCCGCGACGAGCGCTCGGTGGAGGTACGGCTGACGGAACAGGGCGCGGAGCTGCGGGAGCGGGCGTTCGAGGTACCGCGCAGGATCATGTCCGCGACCGGCTTCGACGTGGACGAGATCCGGGATCTGAAGGCACGCCTGGACCAGTTGACGGGGGCGTTGGACACGGCGGCTTCGGAGGAGGGGGCGCGCTGAGCGACCCGCCGGAGGATGAGGCGCCGCTGAGCGACCCGTCGCAAGAGGGGGCGCCGCTGAGCGCTCCGCCGCAGGAGGGGGCGCCGCTGAGCGACCCGGCAGGGGCGCGGGGCGGTGTCGACGGTGCGGCTGCCGCCGCGTGGGCGCGACCAGCCCCCGCCGACCCGCAGCCGGTACTCAGTCCAACCCACCCCGAATCGGCCGCACATACAGTCGCAGCGCGATCCGATCGATCACCATCTCCTGCCGCAGCACGAACTGCTGGTTCAGCACGGCGAGTTTGGCGCGCTCCGTGGCGAGCCGCGGCCGGTACCCGCTCACCAGCGCGTACTTCTCCATCACCGCCCACACCTCGTCCACCCCCGCGAGCCGCCGCCGCAGCGTCCCCGCCCCGACCTCGCTGCCGTACAACGTCCCCGACTCCGAGGCCGGTTCGGCCAGGGCGACGTCCCGGGTGCCCTTGAAATCGGCGGGATAGGCCAGCTCCGTCCCGCGCGCGTGGGCCGGCAGGTACAACACGGGGTCACCGGGCCGCAACGTACGCGCCACCGCCTCAGCGACCGCGCCGAGATCGTCGGGCCGGGTGGTCGGCACACGGTCCTGCCGCAGCAGCGGCACCTGGTGGGTGAAGGCGAGGACGAGCGCCAGGACCCCGGCCAGGGTGAGCGCGGGCGACCTGGGCATGGTCGCCGAGACGTGCGAGCAGAGCCGGCCGAGCACCCCGGCGACCCGGTCCGCGCCGAGCGCCACCAGCAGAGGCGCCCCGGTGAGCGCGTACAGCACATACCGGTCGACGTACAGCGGGGTGAACTGCGAGACCAGCATCAACGCCACCGGTGGCAGCACCGCGAGCGGCAGCGCCACCGCCGCGAGGGTCACCTCGCCGCGCCGGCCCACCAGCCGGGTCAGCCCCAGCAGACCGAGTGCGAGGCATGGCCAGTACACCCGGTCGGTCGGTCCGAGGTACTGACGCAGCAACTCCTGCGCGGTCTCCAGGTCCGGCTCGCGCAGCCACGCCAGCTGGGCCGACTGCGCCTGCGAGACGACGACCATCGGCAGCAAGGACAGCACCACGCCCCCGGCCGCGCAGCCCCACCCCCGCCACACCCTTCCCGACGAACGGGCCAGCGCCAGAGTTCCCGCGTGCGCGAGCAGCAGCAGGACCGCGAACTCGTGCAGCCAGCAGGTGACTCCGAGGACGGCGCCGTACCACCACCAGACCCGCCACCCCCTTCCGGCCTCCCTTCCGGCCTCCCTTCCGGCCTCCCTTCCGGCCTCTCCTTCGCTCTCCCTTTTCTCTCCTTCGCTCTCCCTTTCGTCCGCCGCCCGTACGAACAGCAGGGTCGCGCCGGTCGCGCCGGCGGCGACCAGGGCGTAGGAGCGGCCCTCCTGCGCGTAGTGGCCCACCAGCGGGGTGACCGCGTACATCAGTCCGGCCCACAGGCCGACGCGCGGCCGGGCCAGGCGGGTGCCGAGGACGGCCACCAGACCCGCGGTGACGACCGCCGCGCACACCGAGGGCAGCCGGAGGTCGACCTCGCCCGGCCGGCCCGGCGCGACGGCGAGGACGACGTGCATCAGCAGGTAGTACAGGCCGTGCACCGCGTCCACGCCGTGCAGCAGCCGCCAGATCTGCGGCACCGTGCGCCGGGCGACCTGGTACGTGACGGCCTCGTCGCGCCACATCCCGCCACGATGCAGCCCCCAGAGGCCGACCGCGAGCATCACCGCGGCCGGGACGGCCACGACGACGGCACGGCGCGCACGGCCCGGCGGCCCGTCGGACGGTCCCCCCAACGGCTTCGGCCGACTCGACGGAGTCGGCCGGCCGGTTGTCGTCGTTCGCGTTGTCCGCGGATGCGCTTTTACGAGAGGCCCGATACTCACCACGGCCCGATCTTTTGCGATTAGCCAACCTTTGCCGGGTATTGACGGCGTATCGGCATGGATACACCATCCGCGCGGCTTACGCTCGCGGTTGATGAATCACCGCTCGTACTTCCCGCTCGCACGCGCCCCGTTCGCCCCACCTGTTCGACTCCCGCGCCTGTGGCGCCCCGCGCGCACCGCACGCCCCCCGCGCTCGCCGCGCCTCGCGCGCCCCCTCTGCCTCGCCGGTGTCTGGCTCGCCACGCGAGCGGCGATGCTGTGGCTCCTCGCCCACAACAACGAGCGACTCCTGGGGCACGGAGCGGTCGCGCGCGAAGTGTGGCGGCTGTACTTCCACTGGTACGGCGTCCTGTCGCACGGCGCGTTCCCGGCGCACGACACGTTGTGGCAGTACCCGCCGGGCGCCGGCGCGGTGTTGCTCGCGCCGGGGCTGGTGCCTGGGCTGAGCTACTTCCAGGCGTTCGTGACGCTCACCCTGGCCACCGACGCACTGATCACGGCAGCGCTCGCGCGCGCGGGCACGCGCCCCGGGCGCACGCTGCTGGGTGCGGCCCTGTGGACCGGCGCCCTCCCTCTCCTGCTGCACCTCCCGCTCGCCCGCTACGACGTGGAGGTCACCGCTTTCGCCGTGCTCTCCCTGCTGGCGCTTGGTCGCGCCACGCGCGCGTGCGGGGCGCTCGCGGCGCTGGGCGCGCTGGTCAAGGTGTGGCCGGCACTGGTGCTGCTGGGTGTCGGGCGCGGGCGCCCGACCCGCACGGCATGGAGCTGGGCGGCCGTGACC
The DNA here is from genome assembly GCF_040682795.1 of Streptomyces sp. NPDC051105. NCBI lineage: Bacteria > Bacillati > Actinomycetota > Actinomycetes > Kitasatosporales > Streptomycetaceae > Streptomyces > Streptomyces sp. NPDC051105. The sequence goes on from NZ_JBFBBR010000016.1 coordinate 191,033, forward strand.
GGGGCCGCGACCCTCGCCGTGTTCCTGCTCTCCTTCCGCAACCCGCTCGCCTTCCTCCGTCAGCAGGGCGGCCGGGGTGTGCAGGTCGAGTCCCTCGGCGGGACCGCGCTCAGCCTCGCCCGGCACGCCGGCTGGCGGGGCGGCACCCACTACCAGTACGGCGCGATGGAGCTGGTCGGCCCGCATGTGCACGCGGTCGCGACGGCCTCCCTCGCACTCACCGTCGTCGCCTTCGCGCTCCTGCTGCTGTGGCGGGTACGGGCCCGGCACTGGACCGAGGCCACCCCGTACGACGCGGCGCTGAGCGCGGTGCTCCTCTTCACCGTCACCAGCCGGGTGATCAGCCCCCAGTACATGATCTGGCTGCTCGGCCTGGCCGCCGTCTGCCTGACCTCGCGGCACACCACCCAGCGCCCGGTCGCCGCGCTGATCGTGACGGCGACCGCGCTCAGCGCCGTCGCCTACCCCACGTTCTACGCCGAGGTCGTGCGCGGCACCTGGACCGGCTGTCTGCTGATGCTCGCCCGCAACGGCCTGCTGGCCACCGCCGCCGTCCTCTCCCTGACCCGCCTGTGGCGCGCCACGCGCCGCCCGGCGGACACCGCCCGCGCCTCCTTGGGTGCGAGGGGCCACCTCAGCCGTCCGCTGGTGTCGGCGGCACCTGCTTCACTGAAGGTCGACCGCGGCTGACGAACACCACGGGCCGACTGACGGAGGGAACGGGCATACATGACCTGGCTCATCACCGGCGGCGCCGGTTACATCGGGGCGCATGTCGTACGCGCGATGACCGAGGCGGGCGAGCGGACGGTGGTGTACGACGACCTGTCCACCGGCGTCGCCGAGCGCGTGCCGGAGGAGGTCCCGCTGGTGGTGGGCGCCACGCTGGACGGCGAGAAGGTGGCGCGCGCCCTGGCCGAGCACGAGGTGACCGGGGTCGTCCACCTGGCGGCGAAGAAGCAGGTGGGCGAGTCGGTGGACCGTCCCCTGCACTACTACCGGGAGAACGTGGAAGGCCTGCGCGTCCTGCTCCAGGCGGTGACGGAGGCGGGGGTCCCGTCCTTCGTGTTCTCCTCCTCCGCGGCGGTCTACGGCATGCCGGACGTCGAGCTGGTGACGGAGGAGACGCCGTGCGTGCCGATGTCGCCGTACGGCGAGACGAAACTGGCGGGTGAGTGGCTGGTCCGGGCGACGGGCCGGGCCACAGGTCTCTCCACAGCCTCGCTCCGCTACTTCAACGTGGCCGGCGCGGCTCGCCCCGAACTCGCCGACGTGGGCGTCTTCAACCTCGTCCCGATGGTCTTCGAGAAGCTCACGGAGGACGCGCCGCCGCGCGTCTTCGGCGACGACTACCCGACACCGGACGGCACCTGTGTCCGTGACTACATCCACGTGGTGGACCTGGCCGAGGCCCATGTGGCGGCGGCCCGCGCCCTCCAGGCCGAGCCGGGCCGCGAACTGACCCTCAACATCGGACGCGGCGAGGGCGTCTCGGTCCGCGAGATGATCGACCGCATCAACGCGGTCACCGGCTACGACCGCCCCCCGACCGTCACCCCGCGCCGCCCCGGCGACCCGGCCCGCGTGGTCGCCTCGGCCGACCGCATCGCCACAGAACTGGGCTGGAAGGCCAAACACGACGTTCAGGACATGATCACCTCAGCCTGGGCGGGCTGGGTACGCCTGCACCCGGAGGCCACCCGAACCTGACCCTTGCCCCCGCCACCCCGGCCCCACTCGCCATCCCGGATCCGCCTGCAGCCCCCGACCTCGCTTGCCTCCCCGGCCCCTTGCCGCCACCCCGGCCACCGCCCGGCATCCGTCCAGCAGCCGCTACCCACACCCACCGCCCGACGGCAAAGCCCCCCACCCAGAGGCAAACGCACCACTCGGCTCCGCGGCTCCGCGGTGCGGCGGTGCGGCGGTCCGGCGGTGCGGCGGTGCGGACGAGAATGGTCGGTCCAGCAGCCGCTACCCACACCCACCGCCCGACGGCAAAGCCCCCACCCAGAGGCAAACGCACCCCCGGTCTGCGTTTCGGCCCCGCGGCCGAGGTTCAACGGCGCCGTGTGGCCGTGCCTCGGCTCCGCGGTCCGGCGGTGGGGCCCGGGATGGTCAGTCCACGGGTCGACGGGCTCGCTTGAGTTCCTCCGAGATGGCCCAGGCGTCCGCCACCGGGCCCATGTGGGCGAGCTTGTCGGGGTTGAGGACCACGCGGATCGCCTGGATCCGGCCGCCGAGGATGTCCAGGGAGAAGGCCTGGAGGACCTTGCCGTCGCGGTCGTGGAAGATCGCGCCCGGCTGGCCGTTGACCTCGTGCTGCTCGCAGCTCACCTCGACCCGGTCCAGCACCGGGAAGACGGCCGCGAGGAGGCGGGCCACGTTCTGGGCGCCGGTGACCGTCCGGGCCAGCTGCGGGGCCTTGCCGCCGCCGTCGCCGACCAGGGACACGTCGGCGGCGAGCAGGTCCTGGAGGCCGGCCAGGTCGCCCTCGTGGAGGGCCTCGAAGAAGCGTGACGCCAGTTCGTCGCGTTCCCTCCGGTCCGCCTCGAAGCGGGGGCGGCCCTCGGCCATGTGGCGCCGGGCCCGTACCGCGAGCTGACGGCAGGCGGCCTCGGAGCGGCCCACCGCCGACGCGACGTCGGGGAAGCCGAAGTCGAACACCTCGCGCAGCACGAAGACGGCTCGCTCCAGCGGACTGAGCCGCTCCAGGAGCAGCAGGGCCGCCATCGACACCGAGTCGGCCAGCTCCGCCGACCGCGCCGGGTCCTCGTAGGGGTCGGCGAGCAGCGGCTCGGGGAACCACGGGCCGACGTACTCCTCGCGCCGGACGCGGGCGGAGCGCAGTACGTCGATCGAGATCCGGGTGACCGCGGCCGACAGGAACGCCTTCGGTGACCTGACCTCCGTCGGCGAGCCCTCGAACCGCAGCCAGCTCTCCTGGACCGCGTCCTCCGCCTCGCTGACGCTGCCCAGGATCCGGTACGCGATCGAGAACAGCAGCGGCCGCAGCTCCTGGAACTCCTCGGTCCTGTTCATGTCCACTCCCCCTTCGACTTCCGTGAACGGGCCGGCCGGTCAGAAGGACGCGGGGCCGCCCCGGCCCACCGCGACGACCAGCGCGAGCACAAGGTAGACCAGGTTCAGCGCCACGAACGCGGTCTCGCCGCGCCGGCCGTGGGTGATCATCGCACCGACCATCAGCAGGACCCAGGCCGCGGCCGTCACGGGCACCAGTACCGGTGCGACACCGACGACCGCGGGCAGGACCAGACCCGCCGCGGCCAGGAGTTCCAGCACGCCGAGCGTCTTGACGAAGCCGCTGCCCACGTCTCCGGTCCAACCGCCGCCGTGGGCCGCGGCCAGCTTCTCCCGGGGTACGAACGTCTTGCTGATCCCACCGGTCAGGGCCACCGCGGCGAGCAGTCCGGCGGCTATCCACAGGGCGAGGTTCATCGTCCACTCCTTGATCGAGGATGCCTGCGCCCTCTACGACGAGACGGCGGCCCCGCCTGTGACATCCCCGGCGGAGTGGTTCACAGCGCCTTGAGCGCCTCCGTGGTGCCGCGGGCCAGCGCCGCCAGATACCCCTTCGGCAGCTTCGGGGTGCGGATCACCACCGAACGCCAGTACAGCGGGCCGGAAATCAAGTCCATGGCCAGGTCGTCGTCGAGGTTCGCGGCGAGTTCGCCGCGCCGCTGGGCCGCCTCGATGATCTTGCTGGCGACGCCGTCCTGACCCTCGCGGAGCGTCTTCTGCATGGCCTCGGCGATCTCCGGGTTGCGGGCCGCCTCGGCCTGGAGGTCCGGGATGATCTGCGAGGCGACCGGGTGCCGCAGCGCACGGGACGTGACCTCGTACAGGAGCCGCAGGTCGCCCTCCAGGGAGCCGGTGTCGGGCACCGGCAGGCCCAGCACCGCGAGAGCCGAGACGACGTCGAGGACGAGGTGCAGCTTGGAGCGCCAGCGGCGGTAGACGGCGGTCTTGCCGACACCCGCGCGGCGCGCGATGCCCTCGATGGACATACGGGCGTATCCGACCGCCGCGAGTTCCTCGAAGACGGCGGCCCGGATGGCCTCGGTCACGTCCTCGCGGAGGACGGCCGCCCCGGCGGGGGCTCGTCGGCGCGGACGCGTCTGGGACTCCTCGGCGTTCGTCGTCATGTCTCCCAGCATAGGGGCGTAACGACGAAACGGTTGCGTCCCGACGAGGCCCACCACCCGATCGTCGCAACAGAGCCGCGCTGAACGACGCCCAGCTCACCGCCGTACCGAGCACGAGTCCGACTCGTCCTTCACAACGAATCGGTCGCGCCCCGACCTCGGAAGTGTCACGGCGCACACCAGTCCGTGACGACGAAACGGTTGCGTTCCGACGCCAACTCGGCCTACGCTCCCGTTGCGACGATACGGTCCCGTCCCGACGTAAGAAAACGTGAAGAGAAGCGTAAGGAAACGCCGGATGACGGGCCGGTGCCCAGCCGGACGCCGCACCCCCACCCCCCCGAGTGAAAGCAGCGGATGTGACCCAGGTTCTCCACACACCGCCCCCGACCCCGGTCACGGCCGAGGACGACCTCGCGGCTCTCGCCGCCCGGCACGGACTCTCGGTCAGCGGCGCCCGTCCCTCCCTGCCGGCGTACGTCCGGCAGCTGTGGGCGCGGCGGCACTTCATCACCGCGTTCGCCACCGCCAAGCTCACCGCCCAGTACGCGCAGGCGAAGCTCGGCCAGGTCTGGCAGGTGATGACCCCGCTGCTGAACGCCACGGTGTACTACTTCATCTTCGGAGTCCTGCTCGACACCAAGCGGAACGTGCCGGACTACATCCCGTTCCTGGTCACGGGCGTGTTCATCTGGACGTTCACGTCGAGCTCGATCATGACCGGCACCCGCGCGATCGCCGGCAACCTCGGTCTCGTCCGCGCCCTGCACTTCCCGCGCGCCGCGCTCCCGATCTCCTTCTGCCTCCAGCAGCTCCAGCAGCTGCTGTTCTCGATGGCCGCCCTGGTCGTGATCCTGCTCTGCTTCGGCGTTCCGGTGGCCGCGTCCTGGCTGCTGGCCATCCCGGCGCTGCTCCTGCAGTTCACCTTCAACACCGGCATGTCGCTGATCATGGCCCGCTGGGGCGCCAAGACCCCTGACATCGCCCAGCTGATGCCGTTCGTGCTGCGCACCTGGATGTACATCTCCGGCGTCATGTGGAGCATCGACAAGCTGACCGGCCAGCACAAGGATCTGCCCAGCTGGGTGGCCCCGGTACTCAAGGCCAACCCGTCCGCCGTCTACATCGACCTGATGCGCTTCTCCCTGATCGACAGCTTCCACGCCAGCCAGCTGCCGGCGCATGTGTGGATCATCGCGACCGGCTGGGCCCTGGTCATCGGCGTCGGCGGCTTCATCTACTTCTGGAAGGCTGAGGAGACGTACGGCCGTGGCTGAGAACGTGAGCGACACCCGCAGCGGGGGCGACACCCGCATCCCCACCGTCATCGCCGACCGTGTCGACATCGTCTACCGGGTCAACGGCACCGGCGCCGGCCGCGGCTCCGCCACCGCCGCCCTCAACCGCATGCTGCGCGGCAAGAAGGTCGAGAAGGCGGCCGGCGTCCGCAAGGTGCACGCCGTCAAGAGCGTCTCGTTCGTCGCCTACAAGGGCGAGGCGATCGGTCTCATCGGCACCAACGGTTCCGGCAAGTCCACCCTGCTCAAGGCGGTAGCCGGACTGCTCCCGGTGGAGAACGGCGCCATCTACACCGACGGCCAGCCCTCCCTCCTCGGCGTCAACGCGGCCCTCATGGGCGACCTGACCGGCGAGAAGAACGTCTACCTGGGCGGCCTCGCCATGGGCATGTCCCGCGAGGAGATCAAGGAGCGCTACCAGGAGATCGTCGACTTCTCCGGCATCAACGAGAAGGGCGACTTCATCACCCTGCCGATGCGGACCTACTCCTCCGGCATGGGCGCCCGGCTGCGGTTCTCCATCGCCGCCGCCAAGGACCACGACGTCCTGCTCATCGACGAGGCGCTGGCCACCGGTGACGCGAAGTTCCGGATCCGGTCCGAGGAGCGGATCCGCGAGCTGCGCCAGCACGCGGGCACGGTGTTCCTGGTCAGCCACAGCAACAAGTCCATCCGTGACACCTGCGAGCGGGTGCTGTGGCTGGAGCGCGGTGAGCTGCGCATGGACGGGCCGACCGAGGAGGTCCTCCAGGAGTACGAGGCCTTCACCGGCGACAAGGCGAAGCCCAAGCCGAAGCCCAAGCCCAAGGCCGCGCCGCCGAAGCAGGCCGATGCTTCCGATGCTTCCGATGCTTCGAAGGTCTCCCAGCCCTCCTGAAGCAGAGGTACACCCCCGAGCCGCGCCGTCCCACACGGCGCGGCTCGTGTCCGTCCGGAACACCCACGTCGGCGAACCATCACCGCCGAGACAGAAACCGAGAGCCGAGAGCCGAGACAGAAACCGAGACACGAAAGGCGCCCCGAGCCGTCACCGGCCCGGGGCGCCTTTCGTGTCGTACGACTACGACTACGACTACGACTACGACTACGACCGACTACGAGTGCGCGCGCAGCAGCGTCCGCATCGTCCGCATGGCCACCGACAGGTTGGCCAGGTCGAAGGAGTCCGAGCTGCGGATCTCCTCCAGCGTGGACCGGGCCCGGCCCAGGATGGCGGCGTTCTTCTGCTCCCAGGCCTGGTAGCGCTGCTCCGGCGTCGAGGTGCCGTTGCCCGCGGCGAGCACGTCGGCGGTGAGCATCGCGTGGGCCGCGTACAGGTCCTCGCGGATGGAGGCGCGGGCCATCGACTGCCAGCGGTCGGCGCGCGGGAGTTCGATGATGCGGTCCATCAGCTGGGACACACCGAGACGGTCGGCGAGGTCGTAGTAGACCTCGGCGACGTCCAGCGGCTCCTTGCCCGTGCGGTCGGCCACCGAGACGATGTCCAGCGCCGGGAAGGCCGAGGAGAAGCCAGCCACGCGGGCCGCAACCTCGTCCGGGACACCGGCCGCGGACAGCTCGTCGTACACGTGCTGGTACCACTCCAGGTCCGCGCCGCGCAGCAACTTGGGCAGCTGCTGCCAGACCTGCTCGACCCGCTCGGAGAAGAAGTCGACGGTGTCGAGCAGCTCCAGCGGCTGCGGCCGGTTGTTGAGCAGCCAGCGGGTGCCGCGCTCCACCAGACGGCGGGAGTGCAGCCGGATCCGGGTCTGGACGGCCGCGTCGACCTTGTTGTCCAGCTCCTCGACCGCGTCCCACACCGGGGCGGAGCGGAAGATCGCACGCGCCGCGGTCTGCGCCCGGACGATCTCCTCCAGGGAGGCCCCGGTCTCCTCCCGCAGCCGGTGCAGATAGGTCGTGCCACCAGTGTTGACCGTGTCGTTGACCAGGACCGTGGTGGTGATCTCGCGGCGCAGCGGGTGGGTGGCGAGCGCGGCGGCGAAGCGCTCGCGCAGGGGCGCCGGGAAGTACGCGTGCAGCAGGCCGCTCAGATACGGGTCGTCCGGCAGCGTGGTCGCCAGCAGCTCGTCGGCGACCGTGATCTTCGTGTACGCCAGCAGGACGGCCGTCTCCGGCCCGGTCAGGCCCTGGCCGGAGCCGAGGCGCTCGCGGATCTGCCGGTCGGTGGGCAGGAACTCGAGGGCCCGGTCGAGATGGCCCTCCCTGACCAGGTGGCGGATGAACCGCTGCTGGGCGTGGAGCATGTCCTTGGACTGGGCCAGCGCGTTGGCGATCGCCACGTTCTGCGCGTAGTTGTTGCGCAGCACCAGCGAGCCGACCTCGTCGGTCATCTCGGCGAGCAGCTTGTTGCGCTGCTTGACCGTCATGTCGCCGTCCGCGACCACGCCGTTGAGCAGGATCTTGATGTTCACCTCATGGTCGGAGGTGTCCACGCCGGCGCTGTTGTCGATGGCATCGGTGTTGATCTTGCCGCCCTGGCGGGCGAACTCGATCCGGCCGAGCTGGGTCAGGCCCAGGTTGCCGCCCTCGCCGACGACCTTGACGCGCAGGTCGGCGCCGTCGACGCGGATGGCGTCGTTGGCCTTGTCGCCGACGTCCGCGTTCGACTCGGTCGACGCCTTGACGTAGGTGCCGATGCCGCCGTTCCACAGCAGGTCGACCTGTGCCTTGAGGATCGCCTTCATCAGCTCGGCCGGGGTCAGCTTGGCCACCTTCTCCTCGATGCCGAGGGCCTCCCGGATATGGGCGTTGACCTGGATCGCCTTGGCGCTGCGCGGGAAGATCCCGCCGCCCGCCGAGAGCAGTTCGGTGTTGTAGTCGGCCCAGCTGGAGCGGGGCAGTTCGAACAGCCGGCGGCGCTCGGCGTAGCCGGTGGCCGCGTCCGGGGTGGGGTCGATGAAGATGTGCCGGTGGTCGAAGGCGGCGACCAGGCGGATGTGCTCGCTCAGCAGCATGCCGTTGCCGAACACGTCACCGGACATGTCACCGATGCCGACGACGGTGAAGTCCTCGGCCTGCGTGTTGACGCCCAGCTCCCGGAAGTGCCGCTTCACCGACTCCCAGGCGCCGCGCGCGGTGATGCCCATGCCCTTGTGGTCGTAGCCCGCGCTGCCGCCGGAGGCGAAGGCGTCGCCGAGCCAGAAGTTGTAGCTGCCGGCGACCTCGTTGGCGATGTCGGAGAACGTGGCCGTGCCCTTGTCGGCCGCCACCACCAGGTAGGTGTCGTCCTCGTCGTGCCGGACCACGTCCTGCGGGGGCACGACCTCGCCGGCCACCATGTTGTCGGTGATGTCGAGCAGCGCCGAGATGAACGTCTTGTAGCTGGCGATGCCCTCGGCCAGCCACGCGTCCCGGTCCTTCGCCGGATCCGGCAGCTGCTTGGCGACGAACCCGCCCTTGGCGCCGACCGGCACGATGACGGTGTTCTTGACCATCTGCGCCTTGACCAGGCCGAGGATCTCGGTCCGGAAGTCCTCACGCCGGTCGGACCAGCGCAGACCGCCGCGTGCGACCTTGCCGAAGCGCAGGTGCACACCCTCCACGCGCGGCGAGTACACCCAGATCTCGAACGCCGGGCGCGGCGCCGGGAGGTCCGGGATGGCCTGCGGGTCGAACTTCATGGAGACGTACGTGTGCGGGGTGCCCTCGACCGTCTCCTGGAAGAAGTTGGTGCGCAGCGTCGCCTTGATGACGGTCAGGAAGGAGCGCAGGATGCGGTCCTCGTCGAGACTCGCCACCTGGTCCAGCGCCGCGTCCAGCTCTTCGAGCAGGGCGTCGGTGATCTCCAGGCCGGCCTTCTGCCGGTCCGGCGACATCCGCGCCTCGAACAGGGAGACGAGCAGCCGCGTGGTGTGGACGTTGTGGCGGAGCGTGGTCTCCATGTAGTCCTGGCTGAACGTGGAGCCGGCCTGCCGCAGGTACTTGGCGTACGCCCGCAGCACCATCGCCTGCCGCCAGCTCAGCCCGGCGCTCAGCACCAGCGCGTTGAAGCCGTCGTTCTCCGCGAGGCCGGTCCAGGTCGCGGCGAAGGCGTCCTGGAACCGCTCACGGCCGTCGTCGCCCAGGTAGTCGCCGTTGCCGCCGCCCGCCGTCTTCGGCATCCGCATCCCGAAGTCGTAGATCCACGCGGTCGTCCGGTCCGAGCAGCGCAGTTCGTAAGGCCGCTCGTCGATCACCTCGACGCCCAGCCGGTTGAGAACCGGCAGTACCGCCGACAGGGAGATCGCCGCGCCCTTGCGGTAGATCTTGAAGCGGCGCTCGTCGGGGGCGGCGCCCACCGGCTCGTAGAGGCTGAGCGCGAAGTCGTTGCCCGGCTCCTCGGTGAGCCGCTCCAGGTGGACCAGGTCGGCGACCGCCGCACGCGGGGTGTGGTCGGCCTTGTAGCCCTCGGGGAAGGAGTTCGTGTAGCGGCGCTGCAGCTCGGCCGCGCGCTCCTCGCCGCACTCGGCGTTGAGCGCCTCGACGAAGCTGTCGGACCAGGAGCGGGCCGCCTCGACCAGACGGGCCTCGATGCGGTCCTTGTCGGCGTCGGACAACTCGGGCAGCTCGGTGCCCTGCGGGACCCGGACGACGAAGTGCAGCCGGGAGAGGATCGACTCGGTGTTCCAGGCCGTGAAGTCGACGCTGATGCCGCCGAGTTCCTCCTTCAGGATGTCGATGATCCGCAGCCGGACACCGGTGGTGTAGCGGTCGCGGGGAAGGTAGACGAGGGCCGAGTAGTAGCGGCCGTACTCGTCCTGTCGCAGGTAGAGGCGGAGCCGTCGGCGTTCCTGGAGGTAGAGGACGCTCGTGACGATCGACTCCAGCTCGGGGACCGGGGTCTGGAACAGCTCGTCGCGCGGGAAGGTCTCCATGATCTGGAGCAGGTCGCGGCCGTCGTGGCTGTTGGGCGAGAAGCCGGCCCGGTCGAGCACCGCGTCGACCTTGCGGCGGATGACGGGCACCCGGCGCACCGACTCGGTGTACGCGGCGGACGAGAACAGGCCCAGGAAGCGGCGCTCACCGACGACGTTGCCGTCCGCGTCGAACTTCTTGACACCGATGTAGTCCAGGTACGACGGCCGGTGCACGGTCGCCCGGCTGTTCGCCTTGGTCAGGATGAGGAGCTTGTGCTCGCGGGCCTTGGCGCGCGCGTCGGCCGGGAGCCGCTCGAAGGAAGGGCTGACCGGATGGCCCTCCTCACCGGCGTGGGGCGGGTCGGAGCGCAGGATGCCGAGCCCGGTGCCGGGCACCGCGCCCAGCGAGTCGTCCTCGCGCAGCTGGTACTCGCGGAAGCCGAGGAAGGTGAAGTGGTCGGCGGCCAGCCAGCGCAGCAGCTCCCGGGCCTCCTCGACCTCGGGGCGGGGCAGGTCACCGGGGACCGGCTCGTCGCCGAGGTCCTCGGCGATACGGACCGCCGCCTCCCGCATCTTCTCCCAGTCCTCGACGGCCTCCCGGACGTCGGACAGCACCCGCAGCAGATCGACGGTGATCTGCTTGAGGTCGGCGCGGTCGGTCTCGCGGTCGATCTCGACGTGGATCCAGGACTCGATGTGCGCGTCGTGCGGCAGTTCCTCGCCGACGGCCGGGGTGGGCAGCATCTCGATGAGCTTGCCGGTGAGGTCGCGGCGCACGACGAACTGAGGGTGGATGACGACGTGGATGCCGCGCCCCTGCCGGGTCAGCTCGTTGGTGACCGAGTCGACGAGGAAAGGCATGTCGTCGGTGACGACCTCCACCACGCTGTGGCTGCAGGTCCACCCGTTCTCCTCGACCGTCGGGGTGTGGACCCGGACGTTCGCGGTGCCCTGCGGGCGGGTCTCGGCGAGACGGAAGTGCGAGACGGCTGCGCCGAAGACGTCGACCGGGTCACGGTCGGCGAGGTCCTCTGGCGCGGTGTGCAGGTAGTAGCGCTGAAGGAACGCGAACACGGACTCCTGGTCCGCCGTCCCCGTCGTCCCAGTCGGTAGGTGCCCCCCTGCCGGGCTGTTCTCAGCTACCCGGGCGGCCCGTTCGAGCAGCTCGGCCTTGGCTTCGTCCAGCTTGGTCTGCATTGTCCTCTGGCTCCTGTCGCGCGCCATTGCGTGACGTAGAAGGAAGTACGGGCTCTTCCCCCTGCGGCTCGACGCCACGGCCGGGGTCTCCGGTCTGCTCCGACGCTATGCCGCAGGGTGAGACGAGCGGGGGGTATTCGGCCATTCTCGACATGCCCCGAGGGTGTGACGTCGCTCTCGGCGACGCCGCTACCAGGGCCGTTTCGGGTGCCCTCCGCCCGCGAAGACCAGCGACCGCCGCCCGGTCACGGAGGTGTTCCGTGCTCACCGGGCGCAGGGCAGGGGCGCCGACGCCCCCGCGAACTATCGCGCTGATCACGCCACCAAGGCTATCGCTCCTCACCCCGGGGCCGTCATGAGCCGTATGTGTACAAAAGAGGGGGTGGAACTTTGACGTTCTGCACAGCGACGCGGCGCTCGCCCCCACCGCTCACGCCACCAGCCGCTCACGCCACCAGCCGCTCCGCCTCCTCGACCGCCTCGGCCAGTGAGTCCACGACCGGCACCCCGACCTCTTCGAGGCTCGCCCTGCCGTGCGACCCCCCGGTGTACAGCACCGCCTTCGCCCCCACGGCCTGCGCGGCCACCGCATCGTCCGCCGCGTCCCCGATCACCACGGTCCGCCCGGGCTGCACTTCCCCCAGCGACCGCAGATGCCGCACCATGTGCTCGGCCTTGCTGCCCCCGGACGGCCCGACCCGCCCCTCGACCCGTATGAAGTGCGGCTCGATCCCGAATCCCCGCACCAGCGGCACGAGTTCGTCATGCGTGTACATGCTCAGCAGCGACTGGCTGCGTCCCTCCGCGATCCACCCCGCCAGCAGTTCGGCGGCCCCGTCGGTCAGCCCGCACCGCCCCCGGTGCTCGGCGTAGTACCTGTGGAAGATCACGTCCATGACCTCCCACTCGGCGTCGGTCGGCAGCCGCCCCATCAGCCGCTCGTAGAACTTCGGCACCGGCACGCAGTACAGCGCCCGGTACTGCTCCAGCGTGATCGGCGCCAGGCCCAGCTCGGCCGAGGCCGCGTTCGTCGCCCCGATGATCGCGTCGTTGTCGTGGAACAGCGTCCCGTTCCAGTCCCAGACGATGTGTGCGCTGTGGTGCTTCCGCATGCCAAAAACGCTACCCGCCCGCACTGACAATCAAGACCGCTGACACATCATCGCAGGTCACAGACGTTCGACTGGGTCCCGCCGAGCCCGCTCAGCCGTCCAGCCCCACCAGGTTCGGGATCTCCTGCGTCGCGTACCAGAGCAGTTCGTGGTCCTCGGCCCCGTCCACGACGAACTGCGCGTCGTCGTCCCCGCCGTCCGCCGCCGGGAGCGCCCCGGCCGCCGCGGCCACGTCCGCCTCCGCGTCGTCGGAGTCGACGTGCACCGCGGCCGCCTTGGCCAGTGCCACCGTTCCGGCCACCCGCACCTCGCCCAGCGCCGCCGGGTCGAGCCCGCGGTCCGGGTCCGCCGCCGCCGCGCCGTCGGGGACGTCCACGGCGACCACGACCCGGCGACGCATCGCGCCCGGGTCGGCGGCCAGCAGCCGCAGCGAGGCGAGCGCGGCCCGGTTCAGCGCGGCGTACTCCAGCTCCTCTATGTCGTCGGAGAGGTACCACTCGCGGAGCGCGGGCGTGACGGCGTAGGCGACGAACGGACCGGTCCCCAGCTCGCCCGTCTTGTGCGCCTCGGCGAGCCCGGGGAGGGTCAGGGGGACGTAGACGCGCATGGCTGGCCGCTCTCTTCTGGACTCTTCGACTCTGCGTCTCCCGAAGGTCCTGGCGCCTCCCGGAGGGCCTTCAGGATACGTGCGGGCGTCCCCTTTCGGGTCCCGGGCGGTGACGTCGGGGGCGTCCACCCGGCGCCCGGCGATTCACCCGGTGCCGCCGCGCGCCCAGAGGGTTTCCCGGACCCCCGATCACTCGGATAGGTGAACCCTCCTGGGCCCCCGACACGGGCCGGCACCGCCTTGCTGCCGCCGTCCCGACCCCCGTACAAGATCCTCAACCGCAAGTTACCGCCCGGTACCCGCCGGGTCCGCCGAACGGGGATCCCCATGAACAAGGTCATGACCAGGACCGCCCAGCTCCGCCCGGGCACCCGCCCGCCAGGCCGCCGCGACTCCCGCCGTCCCGGTGTGCCCTCCTCCCGCAGGCCGCTGGCACCTCCGGCGGCCCCGCCGAGCCCGCGCCCCACCGATCTCTTCGCGGAGCGTCTGCTGGCCGTCCTCAGCGGCCGCCGCCCCGTCCACTGGATGCTCCGGCACACGGCGGGACCCGCCTACGACGACCTGGCCCGCCTCGCCGAACGCGGCCCCCTGCGCACCCGCGGTACCGATCCCGTCGTCCGCGACATCGGCTACTACGTCCCCCGCGCCGGCGCCCTGGAGGTCTTCGCCCGCATCGCCGCGGGCGACCGGCTGCGCGCCATGGCCTTCCGCCTGGAACAGAGCCCCGACCTGCGCTGGCGCTGCACAGCAGTGGAACTGGGCGGCCCCCGAGCACCGCACGGCGACTAGTGCTGTGACCGGGAGGGTCTGCCGGGAAGCTCGCGGCGTCCGGTGCGGTGCATCGGTGCGGTGCATCGCAAGGCGGAGCATCACCCGCGTGCTGGCTGTACTCGGGTGGTGCGACAACGCGGCGAGGTGCCGTGCCGGGCGTCGCGAGCCGGTGAACCTTTCCGGTCGCGGCACTAGCCCGGCAGAAGGCCCCCCGGCCACAAACCGAAGGGCCGGCCCCCCTTTCGGGGTGGCCGGCCCTGGTGGACGCTGTCGGTGCCGTTACTTCCGGCGGCGGCGGCTGCCCTTCGCCTGCTTGCGGCGCTCCGCGCGGGTGAGGCCGTCCGCCTCGGAGCGGGCCGGCTCCTCGTCGCCGTAGTCGAAGTCGCCCTCGACGATGCCGCCCTCGCCGTCCACGGTGGCCGCCGAGAAGTGCATGCCCCGCCGCTGCGGCGCCTCCAGGCCCTTCGCACGGATCTCGGGACGCGAGCCCGCCTGGGCCGGCACCGCGTCCTGGACGCCCGCCGCCTCGGTGTCCTCGACCGGGACCTCCTCGACCTGCTGCTCGACCTGGACCTCCAGGTTGAACAGGTAGCCGACGGACTCCTCCTTGATGCCGTCCATCATCGCGGTGAACATGTCGAAGCCCTCGCGCTGGTACTCGACCAGCGGGTCCTTCTGGGCCATCGCGCGCAGGCCGATGCCCTCCTGGAGGTAGTCCATCTCGTAGAGGTGTTCGCGCCACTTGCGGTCGAGGACCGAGAGCACGACCCGGCGCTCCAGCTCACGCATGATCTCGGAGCCGAGCTGCGCCTCGCGCGACTCGTACTGCTCGTGGATGTCGTCCTTGATGGACTCGGAGATGTACTCGGCGGTCAGGCCCGCACGGTCGCCGGCCGCCTCCTCCAGCTCCTCGACGGTGACCTTGACCGGGTAGAGCTGCTTGAAAGCGCCCCACAGACGGTCGAGGTCCCAGTCCTCCGGGAAGCCCTCTGCGGTCTCCGCGCCCACGTACGCGTCGATCGTGTCGTCCATGAAGTGATGGATCTGCTCCTGCAGGTCCTCGCCCTCCAGGACGCGGCGGCGCTCGCCGTAGATGACCTCGCGCTGGCGGTTGAGCACCTCGTCGTACTTCAGGACGTTCTTACGGGTCTCGAAGTTCTGCTGCTCGACCTGCGACTGCGCGGACGCGATCGCGCGGGTGACCATCTTGTTCTCGATGGGCACATCGTCCGGCACGTTCGCCATGGACATCACGCGCTCGACCATCTGGGCCTTGAACAGGCGCATCAGGTCGTCGCCGAGGGAGAGGTAGAAGCGGGACTCACCGGGGTCGCCCTGACGGCCGGAACGACCGCGCAGCTGGTTGTCGATCCGGCGCGACTCGTGCCGCTCGGTGCCGAGGACGTAGAGGCCGCCGAGTTCCTTGACCTCTTCGAACTCGGCCTTCACCGCCCGCTCGGCCTTCTCCAGGGCGGCGGGCAGGGCCTGCGCCCACTCCTCGATGTGCTCGTCGGGGTCGAGGCCGCGCTGGCGCAGCTCCGCCTCGGCGAGGTCCTCGGGGTTGCCGCCGAGCTTGATGTCCGTACCACGGCCGGCCATGTTGGTGGCCACCGTCACGGCACCCTTGCGGCCGGCCTGGGCGACGATCGAGGCCTCGCGCTCGTGGTGCTTGGCGTTGAGAACCTCGTGCTGGATGCCGCGCTTGGAGAGCTGCTGCGAGAGGTACTCCGACTTCTCGACGGAGGTCGTGCCGACGAGAATCGGCTGGCCCTTCTCGTGCTTCTCCGCGATGTCGTCGACGACCGCCTCGAACTTGGCGACCTCGGTGCGGTAGATCAGGTCCGACTGGTCCTTGCGGACCATCGGCCGGTTCGTCGGGATCGGGACCACACCGAGCTTGTAGATCTGGTGGAACTCCGCGGCCTCGGTCATGGCCGTACCGGTCATGCCGGACAGGCCGGGCTGTTCCTTGCCGTTGTGGTCGTGGCGCTTGTAGAGGCGGAAGAAGTTCTGCAGGGTGATCGTGGCGAGGGTCTGGTTCTCGTCCTTGATGTCCACCCCTTCCTTCGCCTCGATCGCCTGGTGCATGCCCTCGTTGTAGCGGCGGCCGGCGAGGATACGGCCGGTGTGCTCGTCGACGATCATGACTTCGCCGTCCATGACGACGTAGTCCTTGTCCTTCTTGAAGAGCTCCTTCGCCTTGATGGCGTTGTTCAGGTAGCCCACCAGAGGCGTGTTCACCGACTCGTAGAGGTTGTCGATGCCCAGCCAGTCCTCGACCTTGGAGACGCCGGACTCGTGGATCGCGACCGTGCGCTTCTTCTCGTCGACCTCGTAGTCGCCGGTCTCCTCGACGCCCTTGAGCGGGTTGCCGGCCTCGCCCTTCTTCAGGCGCAGGACCAGCTTGGCGAAGTCGCCGTACCACTTGGTGGCCTGGTCGGCCGGGCCGGAGATGATCAGCGGCGTACGGGCCTCGTCGACCAGGATGGAGTCGACCTCGTCGACGATCGCGAAGTTGTGGCCGCGCTGGACCAGTTCGTCCTGCGCCCACGCCATGTTGTCGCGCAGGTAGTCGAAGCCGAACTCGTTGTTCGTGCCGTACGTGATGTCGCATGCGTACTGCTCGCGGCGCTGGGCCGGCGACATGTTGGCGAGGATGCAGCCGACGCTCAGGCCCAGGAACTTGTGGACGCGGCCCATCATCTCGGAGTCGCGCTCGGCCAGGTAGTCGTTGACCGTGATGAGGTGGACGCCCTTGCCCGACAGCGCGTTGAGGTACGCGGGCAGGGTACCGACGAGGGTCTTGCCCTCACCGGTCTTCATCTCGGCCACGTAGCCCAGGTGCAGGGCCGCGCCGCCCATGATCTGCACGTCGTAGTGACGCTGGCCGAGGGCGCGCTTGGCGGCCTCGCGGACGGTGGCGAACGCCTCGGGGAGCAGGTCGTCGAGGCTCTCTCCGTCGGCGTAGCGCTGCTTGTACTCATCGGTGAGGGCCCGCAGCTCGGCGTCGGAGAGGTCGACGAAGTCCTCTTCGATGGAGTTGACCTGGTCCGCGATGCGGTGCAGCTTGCGCAGGATCTTGCCTTCGCCTGCACGCATGATCTTCGAGAGGACGGACACGGGGGTTTGTCTCCTTGCCGGTCGGGCCTGGGACGGTCGGTTTCCATTGGACGTACTGAGCAACGGCCATCGTATGCGAGGACCCGGCCGCGCCGGGAGGCCTGGCGGCCCGACGGCCGTCCGTCGCTTTCCGGAGGGCTCCGCGAGCCCCCTTCGGGTGACTCTTCCGGGTGGGTATTCGGTTGTGCCGGGTGGTGGCGCCAGGTTTTGCCGTTTCATAAAGGACAACGGCGGGGGCACGCGGATAGTGCCGCATCCCGGCGAGGAATTGCGCGAAACGTGATCACACGGTCACGGAACGCGAAAGGGATGGCGTCCCGGGCGCCGGGCCGAGCAGAATCGGCCGATGGAACCCGTCACGCTCGCCACGCCCCGTCTGCTCCTGCGCACGGTCGGCCCGCAGGACACCGAAGCGGTGTACACGGCCGTCCAGGACCCCGACATCCAGCGCTGGACGACGATTCCCTCGCCCTACCTCCCGGAACACGCCCGCAGCTTCACGGAGCAGATGGTCCCCGACGGCTGGACCGAGAGTTCGATGTTCACCTTCGGCGTCTTCCTGCCCACGGGGGAGCTGGCCGGGATGCTCGCCCTGACCATGCGCTCCCTCGGGGTGGCCGAGGTGGGTTTCTGGACCGCCAAGGAGCACCGCGGCCGCGGCTACACCACCGAGGCCACCCTCACGACCGCCCGCTGGGGCTTCACGCGGCTGGCGATCGACCGGGTCGAGTGGCGTGCCGAGGTGGGCAACCAGGGCTCCCGCGCGGTCGCGGAACGCGCCGGTTTCACCATCGAGGGCACCCTCCGCTCCGCCCTCAACAACAAGGGCGTACGACGCGACTGCTGGGTGGGCTCCCTGCTCCCGTCGGACCTGGGCCTACCCTCGGCCGCGCCCTATCTGCCGACCCCGTCGCAGGGATGAATGCCCAGGTCGCAATGGACTGTCAGTGCCACCCTCTATCGTCCGAGCCATGACGACCCTCCCGCGCCCCACCGCCGCCCTCTCGGCGGACGAAGCCCGCCGTATCGCGCTGAAGGCACAGGGCTTCCTCGGCGCTCCCGACCGCCGCTCGGGCGTCCGGGGCGTGCTCCGCCACCTCGGCGCGGTCCAGCTCGACACCATCTCGGTCCTCGCCCGCTCCCACGAGCTCATCCCGTACGCCCGTCTCGGCCGTGTCGGCCGCCGGACGGTCGAGGCCGCCTACTGGCAAGACACCCACGCCTTCGAGTACTGGTCGCACGCCGCCTGCATCCTGCCCATCGAGGAGTGGCCGCACTTCGCCTTCCGCCGCCGCGCCTACCGCGACCGCCCGCACTGGAGCCACGAGCTCCCCGACGGCGCCTACGACCAGGTCATCAAGCAGCTGCGCACGGAAGGGCCGCTGACCGCCACGGAGTTGGGCGGCGCGAAGAAGACCAGCGAGTGGTGGGACTGGTCCGGCACCAAGGTCGCCGTGGAGCGCGCGCTGATGTACGGCGAGGTGGTGTGCGTCCAGCGGCGCGGCTGGAAGCGGGTGTACGACCTCGCCGAGCGCGCGGTCCCGGCCACGCTGCTGCACGACGACCTGGACGACACCGAGTGCCTGCGCCGCCTGGTCCGGCTGGCCGGGCAGTCGCTGGGCATCGGCACGCGTGCGGACATCGCCGACTACCACCGGCTCAAGGGGGAGCAGGTCGACGCGGTGATCGCCGACTCGGGCCTGGTCCCGGTGGAGGTGGAAGGCTGGTCCAAACCCGCCTGGGCGGATCCGGCGGCCCTGGCCGTGCCTCCGCGGGGCCGGCACCGTACGACCCTGCTCTCCCCCTTCGACTCCCTGATCTGGGACCGGGCGCGCACCGAGCGGATCTTCGGCTTCACCCACCGCCTGGAGGCGTACGTCCCGAAGCCGAAGCGGGTGTACGGCTACTACGCGATGCCGGTGCTGGCCGGCGGCCGTCTGGTGGGCCGGGTGGACCCGGCGCGCGAGGCGGGCGGTGTCCTGGTGGCGCGCCAGGTCACACTGGACGGCCCGAAGGCGGTTCCGGCGGTGGCGGAGGCGCTCGTCGAGGCGGCGAGCTGGGTGAACTGCACGACGGTACGGGTGGAGCGGGTGGACGCCCCGGAACTGCGCGAGCCGCTCGTCCGGGAGGTCACCCGCGCGCTGACGGCCGCCCTGCGCTGACCGGCGTCGGCGGCCTCAGCGGATCTCCAGGATCTTCTCCCGCATCGCGTAGACCACCGCCTCCATCCTGGAGTGCAGCTGGAGCTTCTCCAGGATGTTGCGCACATGGTTTTTCACGGTGTTCTCGGAGATGAACAACTCCTTCGCGATATCGCGGTTGTTCATGCCCGTGGCGACGAGTTTGAGCACTTCGAGTTCACGGTCGGTGAGCCGTGGCGCCGGCACCAGCCGGCGCTCGTCGGTGCGCTGGATCATCGACTTGAACTCGGTGAGGAGTTTCGACGCCATGGACGGGCTGATCTGCGACTGCCCGTCGGCCACCGCGCGAATGGCCGTGGCCACCTCGTCGGTCGAGATCTCCTTGAGGAGATATCCGGTCGCGCCCGCCTTGATCGCGTCGTAGAGATCGGCCTCTTCGTCGCTGATCGTCAGCATGATGATCTTCGCGCTGGGCGCGACCTCCTTGATGGAGGTGCAGGCCTCGATACCGCCGCGTTTGGGCATCCGGACATCCATCAGCACGATGTCCGGCAGCAGGTCGGCGGCCTTGTCGACGGCCTCGGCACCGTCACCCGCCTCCCCTACGACCTGGATGTCCTCCTCGGCGGCGAGCACGATCTCCAGACCGCGGCGGAAGAGGGCGTGATCGTCCACGACAAGGACTCTGATCGGTTCCTTGCGCGAGGTGCCTCCCGCGTCCGGGCCCAGGCCGACGACGCCGCCGTCGGCGTCGTCCTGCATCGGTCCGAAGCTGTCCGCCATCGTTCCTCCCCCTGAAGGCTGTGGCCTGTGGTGCTGTGCCATCGCCAACCCAAGGCAGCGGCCCACCGGTTGGACCGTTGCGGCCATGATTCCATGCCCAGGCGGCAACGCGGTGACGGAGCGGGGCGCGAAGTGGTCGCGCACCGGTGCCCCCGGGGGCGCACACACGCTTCCAGGGGCACAGGTCCAGCTACCGGGCGGGCGGGTCAGCCGCCCAGTGTGCCTCCCGCCGCCGGGGGTTGGGCCTGGGCGACCATCGGGTCCGTGCTGAGGTGGATGACGCCGTAGTCGTACGCGTGCCGCCGGTAGACGACACTCGGCTCCTTGGTCTCGGAGTCGACGAACAGGTAGAAGTCGTGTCCGACCAGTTCCATCTCGTAGAGAGCCTGGTCGAGGCTCATCGGGGAGGCGACGTGGGTCTTCTCGCGGACGATGAGGGGGCCTTCGCCCTTCACCTCCAGCGAGCCCATCTTCTTGGTGGGCACACCGTCGGGCTCTTCCTCATGGACGGGGCTGCCGTTCCCGTTGAGCGTCACCGCGTCCGGGACGTGGTCGGGGACCTCGGCGGCCGAGATCCGCTGGGCGCCGCGGCGCGAGAACCGCTTGTCGTGCTGCTTGCGCAGCCGCGCGTCCAGCTTGTCCGCCGCCAGGTCGAGTGCCGCGTACGGGTCGCTGGCCGATGCCTCCGCCCGGATCACCGGACCGCGGGAGCGGAGCGTGATCTCCACTCGGTCGCAACGGTCGGCCTGTCGGGGGTTGGGCTCCTTGGACACCTCGACGTCGAGGCTGATCACCTTGCCGTCGAGCTTCTGGATCTTCTCCAGCTTCAGCTTCTCGGCCACGTGCTTGCGGAACCGCTCGGGCACCTCGGTCTTGCGGCCCTTGACGACGATGTCCACGCAGAACTCCGTTCCCGGAGCGCTCCGCTTCGCTGGCGGAGCATCTCCCTTTTTGCACCCGACTCCGGTGAACCCCGGAGCCTCGGACTCGGCGACTTCACCTCCTCCCCCATGGGCAAGATCTGCACCCCAGCACCGCGATGATTACGGAAAACCCGCGGCACAGCATTCGGATACGGGAGGCATGGCCTGCGGCTTTCTCCCTCACAACCGAACATATCTCGCCCGGACGGATGTCGTCACCCTCTACTGATGCGTACCTCCATTCAGATGAATTGGCCCGGTCACTACCTGCAACGATGAGTGTTCCCAGTCAGTTCCGGTTCATTTCGAAAGAATCCGGCGCGGCCGCGACCACAGCCGCACGGATCGGCCACGTGGGGGCGTTCCCCCCGGCCATTCCCGGTGCGTCCCGTGTCCACTTCGCCCGCTCTTCCCTCGGTCCGGCGATCCGTTCCTCCCTACCTTCCCAAGCCGTGCGCCGATACACGGCCCTTGTCTCCTCTCCTCCCCCTCCGGTCCCCGTCGCCTCCCCTACCGCACGCGCCGCCTCCGCGAGGGTGGCGCCGGTCGTGACGAGGTCGTCGACGAGGACGACGCGGCCGCCCGCGAGCAGCCGCGCACCGCCCGCCGTCACCTCCAGCGCGCCGTCGATGTTCGCCAGCCGCTGCCGGGAGTTGAGGCCCGCCTGGTCGGCCACGGCCCGCCGCTGCCGCAGGACCGGGGCCACCCGGGCCGAAGCCCCGGTACGCCGCAGCTCCATGGCCGCCGCGAGGGCGATCCGGCGCACCGGATCGTGTCCGCGCGCCCGCACGGCCCACGGCGCGGAGGGCACCGGCACGAGAAGCAGGGGCCCGCCGGCCCGGGCACCGGCGCTTCCGTCCAAGCTCCCGTCACCGGTCCCGGTCGTCGAGCCACCGGTGTCGCCACCGGCCCCGCCCGTCGCGTCGTCAGCCCAGGACGCCACGATCCTCACGGTCCGAGCCGTCCGGGTCGTCCGGGTCGTCCGGGTCTCCCGGAGCCCGGCCCGCACCGCTCCCGCCAGAGCCGCGCCCAGGGCCCCGGCGAGCGCCAGCGCGCCCCGTTCCTTGTGGGCGAGGAGAGCCGCCCGTACCTCGTCCGCGTAAGTCGCCGCCGCGTACACCGCCGGCAGCCCGGGCGGCTCCGGCACGGGTCGCACCCGGCGCGGTACGGCCCCGCTCAGGGCGGCACGGCACTCGGCACACAGCACCGTGCGAGGCGTCCCACAGCCTCCGCACTCGGCCGGTAGCACCAGGTCGGTGAGGTCCTGCCACCACCCCCGCATGTGCCCACTGTGCCAAGGCCCGGCCGCATCGGCCACCCCTGTGGACAACGGCCTGTGGACAACTCCACGGGACTCACACAGCGCATCACCCACATGGGTGAGGAGGCCGGTGTTCCACCCGAGAACGGTCGCCCTGGGCACACAAAGAACGGTCGCCCCGTACGAAACAAGACGGCCGTCCCGCCGGCTCCGCGCCGGACCGGGACGGCCGCTCTCACGCCGTTCTCCGCGCTCAGCCCGGATAGACCGGCGCCGAACCGTCCTTGACCACCTTCTGCCACTGCGCCCCGGACGGCAGCCGGACGATCCCGTCGTCCTGCGAGTCCGCCACCAGCGGCACCCGGTCGTCCTCGGACGCGGCGATCGCCAGGACGCCCGTGAGGGCGGCGGGCGCCGGCCCGTCCGGCGTGGAGCCGTCGACCTGGACGTACCGCGTCTGCTGCACTCCGCCCTGCTCGCGCCCGACCACCACGAGCCGGCTGTCCCCGGCCCACGACATTGCGGTGACCTCCTCGGAGCCGGGGGTGGCGGAACGCAGTTCCAGCACCGAAACCTCCTGCTGGTCGTCGGACTTGGTGCGCTCGATGCGCCCCACGAGCAACGACTGCTTGCCGCCCTTCTCCACGACGAGCGCGATCCGCACTCCGTCGGCGGCGACCCGCACGTCCTCGATACGCCCGTTCAACTCGGGGATCTGCACGGCCAGCGGCTGGCCGACGCCCTGCGCCAGCATGTACAGCCGCGACTTGCCGGGATCCCGGTCGGCCACCCACAGGTCACCCCGGGCGTCCCAGCTCGGTGCCGTCAGCCGGGCGTCCTCGGTCGTCCCGTGGCTGGTCAGCACGGCGTCACCCAGCGAACCGTCCGACGCGAGCGAGGTGACGTACAGCGACTTGCCGTCGCCGGTGACCCCGGCCGCGGTCCGCTCGTCGCGGGCGACCGCCACCGACCGCAGCGACTTGGTGCCCACGCCGAACGGGCCCGGTACGGCGACCGCGCTGGTGCCGGTACCCCCGGTCGTCATCCGCACCAGCCGGTGCTTGGCGTCGAGGAAGTACAGGTAGTCGGGCCGCTTGGCGGAAGGGCGCCAGGCGGTGGACTCGGCCTGCTCCTCGGTGACGTCGCACATCCGGCCGCCGTTGACGGACTGCAGCGCGACCGAGTCCACGGTAGGCGTCAGGTTCCGCAGCGTGAACAGCAACTGGGTCGCCATCTCGGTGCACTTGGCCAAGCCGATCCGGGACGCCTTGACGTTCAACGGCACGGTGAGGCCGTTCTGGTCGTCCGGTGCCAGCCCGGACACACCCTTCTTCAGCGCCGTACCCGTCGGAAAGCTCGACCGGACCACCGGACCGAGCCAGGTGGTGGGTCCCTTGAGCAGCGAACGCACCAGCTGGGTCGTCGGATCCACCCGGCTGCGGACGAAGACGGGATCGGCGACCGCCACTGGCTGCCCGGTCTCCCCGGCCGAGGTGCCCGAGGCGAAGTAGTACTTGTTGACGGACGTGTAGTTGCGCTGGAAGTCGGACTTGCCTATCACCACGCCCTGCGGCAGCGAGTCGATCCGCCACTGCCCGCTCTTGGCGTCCTTCGTCAGATGCACCGTCCTCTGGTACATCCCGTCGGCGGGCGTGTACGCCTGCTGCGCGTCGACGGTGGCCACCCGGCTGCCCTGGAGCGAGTAGGTGATGCTGTCCGTGCCCTCTCGGCCTGCCGGGCGTGGATCGGTCTGGATACTCGGCCCGTTCGCCAGCACCGTGGCCTGCGCCTCCGGCCGCCAGTTCTTCGCGGCAGCCGCGGTCAGATACTTGCGCGCCGTGTCATAACGCGGATCGTCGCTGGTCAGAGCCTCCAGGAAGCCCTGGACGATCTCAGTGGAGGAGGCGTCCTGCTGCGGCGGCATGGCGAACACCCGCACCTGCGTGTCCTGCCGTGGCGTGGACTCGACATCCCGCAGGTCACCGCTGTCCGGCATGGAGGCACAGCCCGCCAGCAATACGGCCCCGCAGGCGGCGTACGCCATCGCGCGCACCGGTCCGGGCCGCGCGCTCCCCTCGCGGTCAGCGACCACGAAATGCCTCCCCTGGCTTGTTCGACTCATCCGGCCCGCCGACGCTCCCGTCGTCCGCCGGGCCGGTCCCGGGCGTGCCCTCCCGGCGCCGTGCGCCCCCACTGGGCCTGGGCACCACACGCGCGCCGTTGCCGGGCAGCGCGGTCGGATCTGCGGTGGGGGCCACGGTGGCCATCCGCTGGGCCATCGGAGCGAGAGCCGCACCCTGTCCGCCGCCGGACTGCACCGGCACGGTGGCCCGCTTGTCCTCGCCACCCCTCGGCAGACCGGCGTCGTTGAGCCCCCGGTTGCGCCGGGAGTCCTTGGGTTCCAGGGGTATCGGCGAGCCTCGCAGCGGCTCGTCAGCGGTCCGCGGCAGCGTCAGCCGGAACTGCGAACCGCCTCCCGGCTCCCCCCACGCCTGCAGCCAGCCACCGTGCAGCCGCGCGTCCTCCAGGGCGATCGACAGCCCCAGGCCCGTACCACCGGTGGTACGCGCGCGTGCCGGGTCCGCCCGCCAGAAGCGGCTGAAGACCCGGGTCGCCTCGCCGGGCTTGAGCCCGACGCCGTAGTCGCGCACCGCGATCGCGACCGCCCCGCCGGCCGAGGCCAGCTTGACGATGACATCCTTGCCCTCACCGTGCTCCACGGCGTTGACGACCAGGTTGCGCAGAACCCGCTCCACTCGCCGCGCGTCCGCCTCGGCCACCACGGGCTGCAGGTCGCCGAGCACGCGTATGTGCGTGCCCTTGCGCTCCGCGAGCGGCGCGGCCCCACTGACGACCCGGCGTACGACCTCTCTGAGGTCTATCGGCTCCGCCTCCAGCGCCGCCGCGCCCGCGTCGAAGCGGCTGATCTCCAGCAGGTCGGCGAGAAGCGACTCGAACCGGTCCAGCTGGTCGGCGAGAAGCTCCGCGGACCGCGCGGTCACCGGATCGAAGTCCTCGCGCGCCTCGTGGATGACGTCGGCCGCCATCCGCACGGTCGTCAACGGCGTACGCAGCTCGTGCGACACGTCCGACACGAACCGGCGCTGCATCCGCGACAGGTCCTCCAGCTGCTGGATCTTCAGCTGAAGGTTCTGCGCCATCTTGTTGAATGCCTCGCCGAGCCGCGCGATGTCGTCCTCGCCGGTGACCTTCATCCGCTCCAGGAGCCGCCCGGCGGACAGCCGCTCGGCGATTCCGGCCGCCATCCGCACGGGCGTGACGACCTGCCGCACAACGAGCCAGGCGATGGCCCCGAGGAGTACGACGACGAACAGCCCCGCGGTCGCCAGCGTGCCCTTGACCAGGCTGAGCGACTTCTCCTCCTGGGTGAGCGGGAAGAGGTAGTACAGCTCGTACGGGTTGTTGTTCGGGTCGTTGACCTGCTTGCCGATGACCAGCGCGGGCTGCGACTCCATGTCGCTGTCCGTGTACGTGATCCGGGTGTAGCTCTGCGCGGCCGTCGTATTGCCGTTGATCCGCGCACGCAGATCAACGGGCACGCTGGCCGTCGGGTCGACCTGCCCGGAGGCGCGCGTGCGTCCGCCGCCGCTGTTGTTGTTGCCCGCGGGCAGCGTCACCACGTCGAAGGCGCCCTGGCCACCGCTGGAGAGCGAATCGACGAGGTCGCTCATCCACGAGGTGACGTTCTGCGACTGCCGTCCGTCCGCCGCCGCGGCGGTGTCACCGGTGCCGGTCGCGGCCTCGTCAGCCTTCTGCTTGGCCACCGCGAAACCGCCGGTGGCCTGGCTCTGCGAGGCCTTCACCTTGGCGTCCAGCAGGCCGTTGCGCACCTGCCCGATGACGACGAATCCGAGCAGCAGAACGACGCCCAACGACATCAGCAGGGTCGTGGCGACGACCTTGAGCTGGATGTTGCGCCGCCACAGCCGCATGACCGGCAGCAGCGGCCGGCGCACCCAGCGCATGAACAGCCGCAGCACCGGGCTGCCCTGAACCCCGCCCTGCAGCAGCCCGCCCTCGAAGAGCAGCGCCCAGCGCGAACCGGGCCGCTTGCCGCCGACAGGCCGCCCCGGACGGTCCCCGGACCGGCCGGGGACCGAAGCGGCACTGTCCCCGGACATGTCAGCTCGGTCCGGCCTTGTATCCGACACCACGGACGGTCACCACGATCTCCGGCCGCTCCGGGTCCTTCTCGACCTTGGAGCGCAGCCGCTGGACATGAACGTTGACGAGACGGGTGTCCGCCGCGTGCCGGTAGCCCCAGACCTGCTCCAGGAGCACCTCACGCGTGAACACCTGCCACGGCTTGCGGGCGAGCGCGACCAGCAGGTCGAACTCCAACGGGGTCAGCGCGATCGACTGCCCGTCCCGTTTCACCGAGTGCCCGGCCACGTCGATGACCAGGTCACCTATGGCGAGCTGCTCCGGCGCCGGCTCCTCCGACCTGCGCAGCCTGGCCCGGATCCGGGCGACCAGCTCCTTCGGCTTGAACGGCTTCACGATGTAGTCGTCCGCGCCCGACTCCAGGCCCACGACCACATCGACGGTGTCGCTCTTCGCCGTGAGCATCACGATCGGCACCCCGGACTCCGCCCTGATCAGGCGGCACACCTCGATGCCGTCCCGGCCGGGCAGCATCAGATCCAGCAGCACCAGATCGGGCTTGCTCTCCCGGAAAGCGGCCAGCGCCTTGTCGCCGTCGGCTACAAAAGACGGCTCAAAACCTTCACCACGCAACACAATGCCGAGCATCTCGGCCAGTGCGGTGTCGTCGTCGACGACAAGGACTCGTCCCTTCATAAACGACATCATCCCATTCTCATAACAGTGAAGGTTGCGCAGGTGACCAGGCTCACCGGCCAGTGACCATAGTCGCAGGGGGCCGTCACTGTCTGCCCCCGTCCGTCGACGTTGATGTCAGTGACGGATGTCAGCGTCTTCACGGGGTGAGCGTGCAGTGCTGTCCTTGCCAGCCACGCCATCAAGCGGAGGGGCCGGGCCTGGCCAGGAGACTGACCCTGACCCTGATGACCATCTGTGGCGGTCTTCTGCCGCTGGCGGCCGTCATCTGGGGCGGTGTATCCCTGTGGCGAGACCACCGACGCCTCGTAGCCGACCTCACAGCCATCGACCAGATCATCCAGGCACCCGAGGGGACCTACCCTGACCCTTCGGCGGCTACGAGCGCCGTCCGCCAGCCTGCCTTCAACCTGGGCCGCCTGGCGTACAGCTACGAATGGGCGCAACGTCTCGTCTGGGAGCAGGCGATGGAAGATCTCCGTGGTCCGGCCTGGCTCGCCGGCGCGGGTGTCGTAGTCGCGACAGTGGCAGGCGCCTGGTCGATTTGGATCTGGCGAACCTCGATTCCCCATGACTCCCCGTCCGTTCTGGCACGGAAGTGGCACGCCCCGAGGCCACCCTCGCTGCGAACGGTCGATGCTTGCTACCGCGATGCCGGCAGCGACGCCCACCGGCTGACTGGCCATGCGATGACGAAGGCCCGGCCGATGACTTGATCCTCGTCGATGGTGCCACCGCCGGGCAGGTCCTGGTGGTACCGGGAGTCTTGAGAGTCCTGGCGGTGGTCACCCATGACCCAGAGCTTCCCCTTCGGTACCTTGATCGGCCCGAATGGCTTGTCGCCGCAGGGGGTGTTACCGGGATAGATGAACGGTTCGTCCACCGCCTTCCCGTTGACCTTCACAGGACCACTCCCCGAACATTCCACGGTGTCGCCGCCGACCGCGACAACCCGCTTGATCAGATCCTTCTCGTCCGCCGACGGCATCAGGCCGACGAAGCTGAGAGCCTTCTGCACCGCGTTCGGCTCCTCGGCCTTTGCAGGGAGCCAGCCTCCCGGGTCGTGGAAGACGACGACCTCTCCGCGCTGTGGCTTGGATCCGAACCACGGCGTCAGCTTGTCGACCAGCACGCGGTCGCCCGTCTGGAGCGTGTTCTGCATCGAGTCGGACGGGATCGAGAATGCCTGTACGAAGAACGTCTTGATGACCAGCGCGAGCACCAACGCGATGCCGAGGAGGATCGGCAGCTCCTTCCAGAAGGAGCGCACTTTCCGACGGCCATCAACCGCCACTTCGTCGTCGGCATCGTCGTCCCCGGATCTCGACCGTTCGCCAGCGACAAGATCTTCCATAACCACGCCTCCCACCCCTGCGCCCTGCTCCGGGCGCACCGCGTCCGTAGTGGTCCCTTGTGCGCACAGCACCGGGCCCACCACCGTCACAACGAGCGGGAGTTCCCGAATGCCGGAGCTCTCAGCCTGGCTCGGGGCTGGGTACGACCCTCCACGCCCAAACCCGTCCGCCGCGCCATCCGGGGCCTCAGCAGGCTACGCGGTCGACGGAGTCTTAATGGCTGAGTCAAGAGGCTCTACCGGCCGGCGATGCTGTCAGGCGTCGTGGTCGGCAGCCTCTGCGAGCGCGTGCATGGCGTCGTTGTGGCCAGCGCGACGGGATGGCCGAAGGCCAAGAACCGATCAGGGCTGAAGGGCTGGGGAAGATGAACCCCAAGGGGCTGCGGAAGTCCTGCGGGACGCTCCTGGTCCACCTCAAGGTGCACCCGAGGATCGTCAAGGCGGTCCTTCGGCACAGCCGGATCGCCACGACCATGGACATCTACGCTGAGGCGCTGGACCCGGACGTCATCGCTGCGGTGGGTCAGCTCGATCGTCTGCTTCGGCAGCCGGCTCGGATCCGGGAGCTGGAAGCCTCACAGGCGGCTTCCGGCACCCGTTGATGTCGCCGTTGGATGTCACGGCCCTTGGCCTGCGAATCGCCGCAGGTGGAGGGGCCGTTGCCGTCCGTCGAGCCGACATCAATCCATTAGCTAATCGTTACCTGGCCTGACCTGGCACACAGCTCGGCAAGAGCCTCAGCCGTCACGGGCGAAACGGCGCCTTCCTCGGTGACGATCGCCGTCACCAACTCGGGCGGCGTCACGTCGAACGCCGGGTTGTACGCCTGGGTCCCCAGGGGTGCCACCGGAATCCCGCCTCCCGCTCCCGCCACCGGCACCTGCGGTGCTGTGACCTCGGTCACCTCATGTCCGGGGCGCTGTTCGACCTCGATGGACGCCCCGTCCGGCGTCTCCGGATCCACCGTCGTCACCGGCGCCACCACGATGAACGGCACATGGTGGTACCGCGCGAGCACCGCGAGCGGATAGCTCCCCACCTTGTTCGCCACCGAACCGTCGGCCGCGATCCGGTCCGCCCCGATCAGCACCGCGTCCACCTCCCCCGCCGCGAACAGCGAACCGGCCGCGTTGTCGGTGAGCAAGGTGTACGCCATGCCGCTGCGAGCCGCCTCGTATGCCGTCAGGCGAGCACCTTGCAGCAACGGACGCGTTTCATCCACCCAGAGCCGCCTGAGCCGTCCCGCCCGATGTGCCCGGAGGGCCACCGCGAACGCCGTTCCCTCCCCTCCCGACACCAGCGAACCGGTGTTGCAGTGGGTGAGGATCCGGTGCCCTCCGCCCGGCAGCAACTCGTCCAGGAGCGCCAGCCCGTGCCCGGCCATCCGGGCGCTGGCCTCGGCGTCCTCCCGGTGCAGCGCCCGCGCCGCAACCAGCGCCGCCACGGCCGCCGCTCCGGTGTCCCCACTCTTGGCCAGAGCCGACCGGTACGCCGAAACGGCCCTGCGCACCCCGACGGAAAGATTCACGGCCGTGGGCCGGGCACCGGCCAGCGCCATCGCGGCCTCGTCCACGTCGAAACCCCGCACGGCAGCGAGCGCGACGCCGTACGCCCCCGCTATCCCGAGCAGCGGCGCCCCCCGCACCGCGAGCGTCCGAATCGCCTCCACCAGCGCGGACGCATCCGTGCACACCAGCTCGACCTCCTCGGCCGGCAGTCTGGTCTGGTCAAGAAGGACCACCACGGGGCCCTCGGGCGGCTCCTCCCACCGGATCACGGGCATTCCCGTCGGCCGCTTGTCCTCGCCGGTTTGCGCGTACTGATCAGCCATGCCGTCAGTCTGCCCCGTATCCGGCGGACAATTGAAGGTGCGGAGCCTGTACCGCGGCAGGTCACTGGGTGACCACCCCATGGCACGATGGCAGCCAACCTGCCACCGCGACCGCGGACGGGCACCGTGAAGGAGCTTCGATGAACGACACTCCGGGCTGGGCCTCGCCCGGATCCGCCCCGTCCGACGGGCGGGAACCCGGCGCGTCCGCCCCTGCCGACCGCCCCGTCCCCGCAGGCCCTGCCGAGCAGCCCACCGATCAGCCGGGTACGGACCCACAGGGCTCCGGCTCGAAGTGGTCCAAGGATCAGCCACCGCCCGGCCAGTGGTCCGCGCCCACGGGCGTCCCAGCACCAGGCCAGGCACCGCCTCCACCACCCCCCGGCCCCGGTTGGGGCGGCCAGCCCCCCGGCGGCGGCTACGGAGGCTACGGCGGTCCCGGAGGGCCCGGCGGCTACGGCGGTCCCGGCGGCTACGGCGGTCCCGGAGGGCCCGGCGGCTACGGCGGTCCGGGCGGCTACGGGCCGCCCGGCGGATACGGAGCCTGGGGCGGCGGCTGGGGCGGTCCCCCGCCCGCCGCCAAGCCCGGCGTGATCCCACTGCGCCCGCTCGGCGTCGGCGAGATCCTCGACGGCGCCGTCTCCACGATGCGCACCTACTGGCGCACGGTCCTCGGCATCTCGCTGACGGTCGCCGTGGTCACCCAGGTCGGGGTGATCCTCCTCCAGGGCCTCGTCCTGAACGACACCGAGACCACTGACGCCCTCAACGACCCGAGCGCCTCCTTCAGCGAGGTGTCCCGCGCCGCGGGCGAGGTCACGGCCAGTTCGGGCGTCGTCCTGCTGATCTCGCTGGTCGGCACCATCATCGCGACGGCCCTGCTGACCAGCGTCACCAGCCGCGCCGTGCTCGGCAGGTCCGTGACCACGGGCGAGGCCTGGCGCGACGCCCGCCCGCAGGTCGTCAAGCTGTTCGGCCTCATCGTCCTGCTGGGACTCATCGCGGTCGGCGTCCTGCTCGTCGGCGCGCTGCCCGGCATCGTCGTCGCGATCGCCGGCGGCCCCGGCGGCGCCATCGCCGCACTGCTCATCGTGGGCATCCTCGCGGGCGGCGTCGTCACCCTGTGGCTGATGATCCGCTTCTCCCTGGCCTCCCCCGTCCTGATGCTGGAGAAGCAGAGCATCACGAAGTCGCTGGGCCGCTCCGCCAAGCTTGTCCGCGGCTCCTGGTGGCGGGTCTTCGGCATCCAGATCCTGGCGACGATCATCGCCAACATCGTCTCCTCGATCGCCGTCATCCCCTTCGCCGTGGGCGCCGCCATCCTCAGCGGCGACGGCTTCTCCGGCTTCCTCGAGAGCACCAACTCCAACGTCGGCTGGACGTTCCTCATCGTCAGCGGCATCGGCTCGGTGATCGGCTCCATGCTCACCTTCCCGATCAACGCGGGCGTCACCGTGCTCCTCTACATCGACCAGCGCATCCGTCGCGAGGCCCTCGACCTCGAACTGGCCCGCGCCGCCGGCGTCGAGAACTACGGCGCCGGGGCCCCCGGCCCCGTCCCGGGGAGCTGATGCGGTGAGTCCGACGGGGGGAGTTCTCACAGCGGTGCCCGCGGCCCTGCCGCGCGCCGCCGACGAGGCCGTACGCGGCCTGCTACGGGCTCGGGAGACGGCCCTGCTGTCGCTGGCCGGCTCGGGTGACGAACCGCCCGTGACGATCCCACGCGACCCCGCACGGGAGGCGGCACGGCGTGAGCTGTCCAAGCGGATGTACCACGAGAACGACCCCGGGCTGTTCCAGCGCGCCCTGAACGCCGTCCTGGACTGGGTCGACCGCATGCTCTCCGCCGCCGCGTCCGCGACGCCCGGAGGCACGCTGGGCCTCGTCGTGGTGGTCCTGGCCGTCGTCGCCGTCCTGGGCGCCCTGTGGTGGCGCCTGGGTACCCCGCGCCGCCAACCCGCCTCTGCCGCCGCCCTGTTCGACGACCGCCCCCGCAGCGCCGCCGAACACCGCGCGGCCGCCGAGGCACACGCCGCCCAGGGCCACTGGAACCAGGCCCTCCAGGAACGCATGCGGGCCGTCGTCCGCGCCCTGGAGGAACGCGCCCTGCTCGACATCCGCCCGGGCCGTACCGCCGACGAGGCCGCCGCCGAAGCCGGCCGCGTCCTGCCCGCCCACACGGACCGGCTGCGCGCCGCCGCCCGGGACTTCGACGACGTGACGTACGGCGGCCGCAGGGCGACCCAGGCGTCGTACGAGCGCATCACCGAACTCGACCGCGACCTGGAACGCACCAAGCCGATACTCGCCAGCAGTACCCCGAGCACGGCCCACAACGCCCGCCAGGGGGCCGCCGAATGACCACCGGCGTAGCCCTTCCGCCCACCTCCACCGCGCCCACCACCCGCCAGGTATGGACCCGGACCCGAGGCATCGTCCTCGCCTTGGTGCTCCTGCTGGCCGGTGCCGTCGCCATCGCCGTCGTCCGCTCCGACAGCAGGCACGGCGACCTCGACCCGCGCTCCGCCGACCCCTACGGCAGCCGCGCCGTAGCCGAACTCCTCGCCGACCGGGGCGTGTCCACCCGCGTGGTCACCACCCTGGCCGAGGCCCGGGCCGCGACCGGCCGCGACACCACGCTGCTCGTCGCCGTCCCCGACCTGCTCACCCCGGGTCAGCAGTCCCAGCTGCGGGTGTCGACCGCCGGATCGGGCGGCCGCACGGTCCTGGTCGCCGCCGGCAGCATGTCCGTAGAACGGCTCGCCCCCGGCGTCACCGCCGACCCCGCCACCAGCCTGAGGTCCACGCTCGACCCCCACTGCGGCCTGGCCGAGGCCCGCCGCGCGGGCAGCGCCGACACCGGCGGCATCCGCTACACCACCACCCACCTCGACGCCGACTCCTGCTACCCCAGCCAGCGTCTGGCCACGCTGATCCGCGTCCCCGCGGCCTCCGGAAGCGGCGACACCATCGTCCTCGGCGCGCCCGACATCCTCCTCAACGACCGGCTCGACGAACAGGGCAACGCCTCGCTCGCCCTCCAACTCCTCGGCTCCCGCCACCATCTGGTCTGGTACCTCCCCTCGCTCTCCGACGCCTCGGCCGCCGGTAAGGGCGACCAGAAGTCCCTGTTCGACCTGCTCCCCTCCGGCTGGCTCTGGGGCACACTCCAGCTCTTCTTCGCCGCGGCCCTGGCCGCCTTCTGGCGGGCACGCCGACTCGGCCCCCTGGTGCCCGAGAAACTCCCCGTGGCGATCCGCGCCTCCGAAACCGTCGAAGGCCGCTCCCGCCTCTACCGCAAAGCCAACGCCCGCGACCGAGCGGCCGCCGCTCTTCGCTCCACCGCTCGCACCCGCCTCGCCCCCCTCGTCGGCGTCCCCGTCTCCCAGGCGCACGCGCCCGAGGCCCTGCTCCCCGCGCTGTCCGCCCACCTCCAAGGCGACGGCCAGGCCCTGCACTCCCTCCTCTTCGGACCGCCGCCCGGCGACGACGCGGCCCTCATCGCCCTCACCGACCAACTCGACGCCCTCGAAAGAGAGGTACGCCGTCCATGATGGACCCGACCACTGACAACGCCGGGAACACCGGGAACCCGGCCGACGCCAGGGCCTCGCTGGAGTCCCTGCGCGCCGAGATCGCCAAAGCCGTGGTCGGCCAGGACCCCGCCGTGACCGGCCTCGTCGTCGCTCTCCTCTGCCGCGGACACGTGCTACTCGAAGGAGTCCCCGGGGTCGCCAAAACGTTGCTCGTCCGCGCCCTCGCCTCCGCGCTCGAGCTGGACACCAAGCGCGTCCAGTTCACCCCGGATCTCATGCCGAGCGACATCACGGGCTCCCTCGTCTACGACACCCGCACCGCCGAGTTCTCCTTCCAGCCCGGTCCGGTCTTCACCAACCTCCTCCTCGCGGACGAGATCAACCGCACCCCGCCCAAGACCCAGTCGTCCCTCCTCGAAGCCATGGAGGAACGCCAGGTCACGGTCGACGGCACACCGCGCCCCCTCCCCGATCCGTTCCTGGTCGCCGCGACCCAGAACCCGGTCGAGTACGAGGGCACGTACCCCCTCCCCGAAGCCCAACTCGATCGTTTTCTCCTCAAGCTGACGATCCCTCTCCCCTCCCGCCAGGACGAGATCGACGTCCTCACCCGCCACGCCGAGGGATTCAACCCGCGCGACCTGCGCGCCGCCGGCGTACGCCCCGTGGCCGGCCCCGCCGACCTCGAAGCCGCCCGCGCCGCGGTCGCCAAGACGACCGTCTCCCCCGAGATCACCGCCTACGTGGTGGACATCTGCCGTGCCACCCGCGAGTCGCCGTCCCTCACCCTCGGCGTCTCCCCGCGCGGCGCCACCGCCCTCCTGGCCACCTCGCGCGCATGGGCCTGGCTGACCGGCCGCGACTACGTCATCCCCGACGACGTCAAGGCCCTCGCCCTGCCCACTCTCCGGCACCGTGTCCAGCTCCGCCCCGAGGCCGAGATGGAGGGCGTGACGGCCGACTCCGTCATCAACGCGATCCTCGCCCACGTCCCGGTCCCCCGCTGATGCCCCTCAGCGGACGCGCCGCCCTCCTCGCGGCAATCGGATCGATCCCCATCGGCGTCTGGGAACCGAGCTGGACGGGCATCCTCGCGGTCAACGGTCCGCTCGCCCTCGCCTGCGCCTGCGACTTCGCCCTGGCCGCTCCGGTGCGACGGCTCGTGCTGACGCGCTCCGGTGACACATCCGCGCGCCTCGGCGAGGCCGCCGACATCAGCCTGACCGTGACCAACCCGTCCGGACGCACCCTCCGGGCCCGGCTCAGGGACGGCTGGCCGCCGAGCAGCTGGCAGCCCGGCACGGAGATCGACGCTTCACGCCACCGCCTCACCGTGCCGCCGGGCGAACGCCGGCGCGTGACGACCCGCCTGCGCCCGACCCGCCGCGGCGACCGGCAGGCAGACCGCGTCACGATCCGCTCCTACGGCCCCCTCGGCCTGTTCTCCCGGCAGGGAGGTCACCATGTGCCCTGGACTGTACGGGTTCTGCCCCCGTTCACCAGCCGCAAGCACCTGCCGTCGAAACTAGCCCGATTGCGTGAACTGGACGGCCGCACCAGCGTCCTGACCCGCGGGGAGGGTACCGAATTCGACAGCCTGCGCGAGTACGTCCCCGGCGACGACACGCGCTCCATCGACTGGCGTGCCACAGCACGCCAGTCGGCGGTCGCCGTACGGACCTGGCGTCCCGAACGCGACCGCCACATCCTCCTGGTCCTCGACACCGGCCGCACTTCCGCCGGCCGCGTCGGCGACGCCCCACGCCTGGACGCTTCGATGGACGCGGCACTCCTCCTCGCCGCCCTCGCCTCACGCGCGGGCGACCGCGTCGCTCTACTCGCCTACGACCGCCGAGTCCGCGCTCTCGTGCAGGGCCGCGCCGCGGGCGATGTCCTCCCCTCCCTGGTCAGCGCGATGGCCTTGCTGGAGCCCGAACTCGTCGAAACGGATGCCCGCGGACTCACGGCAACAGCGCTCCGTACGGCTCCACGCCGTTCCCTGATCGTCCTTCTGACCACGCTGGACGCGGCACCGATCGAACAGGGCCTGCTTCCCGTCCTCTCCCAACTGACCCAACGCCATACGGTCCTGCTCGCTTCGGTGGCCGACCCGCGTGTCGCCCGCATGGCGACGTCACGCGGAAACGTCGACGCGGTGTACGAGGCGGCGGCAGCAGCGCAGGCGCAGAGCGAACGGCACCGCACGGCGGAACAACTCCGTCGGCATGGTGTGACGGTTGTGGACGCGACGCCTGAAGATCTCGCTCCCGCATTGGCCGACGCATATCTAGCCTTGAAGGCGGCGGGCCGGCTCTGAATCTCTGTGGCAGGCTCGACAACGGGCCTGCCAATTCCTCCACGAATCCAAAAACACCCGTAAACGCAGAAAGGCCCACGCCGTAACGGCGTGGGCCTTTCCTAAAATTTGTTCGGCGGTGTCCTACTCTCCCACAGGGTCCC
>NZ_JBFBBR010000017.1:0-160710 GCF_040682795.1 Streptomyces sp. NPDC051105
CTCGGAAGTGCCGGGCGCTGGCACGGCGGCGTTCCCGGCCCGCCGGATTGGGCCGTAGGCCACCCCTCGGAAGTGCCGGGCGCTGGCACGGCGGCATTCCCGGCCCGCCGGATTGGGCCGTAGGCCACCCCTCGGAAGTGCCGGGCGCTGGCACGGCGGCGTTCCCGGCCCGCCGGATTGGGCCGTAGGCCACCCCTCGGAAGTGCCGGGCGCTGGCACGGCGGCGTTCCCGGCCCGCCGGAGCAGGCCGTAGGCAAGCCCTCGGACGCTGCCGGTCCGGCGGCGTCCGAGGGGTTGCCGCGTCGCGCCGCCACCCGAGCGGTCCCGTCGGCGCGGGGCCCGTGCCGCGCGGCCGTCCCCGTGCTCCGCACCACCGCGGTACGGCTGTCACGGAACCGTAACTCGCCGCCGTGCACGATCCCTTGACACCGACTCCGCTTGGTCAAAGCTACCGAACATTCAGTCGGTGCGTGCCTTCGGCGACCGCCGGCAGAGTTCCACGCCTCACTCATGCCCCCTCAGGAGCAGGCCGAGCCGACGGCCGGGACCCACACGGTCGAGCGCTCTCCGTCGGCGGCGTCGTTCGTGAACCTGCCGCCGGCCTCCTCCGACTCGCTCACGACCAGCCCCCTCGACTGGGGGCCGTCCTCCTGAGGAGCTGAAGTCCCCTTGAGGAGCCCGGTACGGGAATCCGGTGCCGGGCCCTTCCGTCGTGTGGTCAGCCGGCCAGTGGACTCCCGGCGCCGGGCGAGGAGTTGGCGGCGCGTCCCGGGAGCGGCCGTCCGCTCCGGGCGGCCTGAAACCGTTGCCGCGGTCCTCGAAACCCTAGCTCGCAACCACCAGTTCCAGCCGTTGTTCTGATGCGGTCATGACAGCCGCGATCACGGGGTGCCACTCTGCTCTCCGAAAGTTCACCGCCCCCTCACAGCCGGCTCACGTAAAACCCACATCGCGCCACCCCTTCTCCGGCACGGCCAGCAGACGTCATCCCGTCACGTCGTGCCCTTCCGCCCCCACCCCCTCCCACCCGCGCGCCGCCGGACGGCTCGACCCAGCCGACCCGCTCTCCCGGGCTCCGCCGAGCCCGACCACCCCACAGAAGGAGAACGCCATGTCCCGGCAGGACGGTCACCATCGTCGCGTCAGATACAGCGTCACCCTGGCGCTGACCGCCGCAACCACCCTGCTCGCGGCCGGTATCCAGAACGGCACCGCGCTGGCCGCGGCCGGCGACCAGCGCGGCCCCGTCAGGATCCAGGCCACCCCCAGGGCCGGAGCGGCCCCCGCCGCGCTCTCCCCGGCGAAGCGCACCGCGTTGCTCAAGAGCGCCGCGGCAGGTGCCCCCGACACCGCGAAGACCCTCGGCCTCGGCGCCCGCGAGAAGCTCGTCGTCAAGGACGTGACCCAGGACGCCGACGGCACTACGCACACCCGATATGAACGCACCTACGCCGGCCTGCCCGTACTCGGCGGTGACCTGGTCGTGCACGAGAACGGCGGCCGCCTCACCGTGTCGAAGGCCACGAAGGCGGCTCTCGCGCTCCCGTCCACCAAGGCGAAGATCCCCGCCGCCGCGGCGAAGGCCCGGGCACTCAGCACCGCCGCGAAGGCCGGCGCCGAGCAGCCCAAGGCCGACCGTGCCCCCCGGCTCGTCGTCTGGGCCGCCTCGGGCAAGCCCGCCCTGGCCTGGGAGTCGGTGATCGGCGGCTTCCAGGACGACGGCACGCCCAACGAACTCCACGTGATCACCGACGCGGCGTCGGGCAAGCAGCTGTTCCGGTACCAGGGCGTCGAAACCGGCACCGGCACCGGGCAGTTCAACGGGAGCGTGCCCCTCAGCACCACGCTCTCCGGCTCGACCTACCAACTCGTCGACGGCGACCGTGCCGGACACCGCACCTACGACCTGAACCAGGGCACCTCCGGCACCGGCACCCTCTTCACCGACGACAACGATGTCTGGGGCGACGGCACCCCGGCCAACCGGCAGACCGCGGGCGTGGACGTCGCCTTCGGCGCGGCGGCCACCTGGGACTTCTACAAGAACGTCTTCGGCCGCAACGGCATACGCAACGACGGTGTCGCCGCCTACAGCCGCGCCCACTACGGCAACAACTACGTCAACGCCTTCTGGCAGGACGCCTGCTTCTGCATGACGTACGGCGACGGCTCCGGCAACACCCACCCGCTCACCGCGCTCGACGTCGCCGCCCACGAGATGAGCCACGGCGTCACCGCCGCCACCGCGGGCCTCACCTACTCCGGCGAGTCGGGCGGCCTGAACGAGGCGACCTCCGACATCTTCGCCGCCGCGGTCGAGTTCTACGAGAACCTGCCCGCCGACGTCCCGGACTACGAGGTCGGCGAGAAGATCGACATCAACGGTGACGGCACCCCGCTGCGTTACATGGACAAGCCGTCCAAGGACGGCGCGTCCAGCGACAACTGGAGCCCGTCCCTCGGCGGACTCGACGTCCACTACTCCTCGGGCCCGGCCAACCACTTCTTCTACCTGCTCTCCGAGGGCAGCGGAGCGAAGACCGTGAACGGGGTCGCCTACGACAGCCCCACCTACGACGGCCAGCCGGTGACCGGCATCGGCATCGAGAACGCCCAGCAGGTCTGGTACCGGGCACTCACCACCTACATGACGTCGAGCACCACCTACGCGGGCGCCCGTACGGCCACCCTCCAGGCCGCGGCCGACCTCTTCGGCGCCTACAGCCCCTCCTACCTCGCCGTCGCCGACGCGTGGGCGGCGATCAACGTGGGCAACCGGATCGCGCTAGGCGTCAACGTGGCACCGATCGCGGACCAGATCAGCGGCATCGGGCAGGCGGTGTCGCTCCAGACGGACGCGTACACCACGAACTCCGGCGCGGGCCTGACGTACACGGCGACCGGCCTGCCGGACGGACTGACCATCAGCGACACGGGTCTGATCTCCGGCACCCCCACCACGCTCGGGACCAGTGACGTCACGGTCACGGTCACCGACGACACGGGGGCCACCGCCACCGAGCGCTTCTCCTGGCAGGTGGCCTACGTCTACGCCAGCACCACCCGGGTCGACATCCCCGACAACGGCGCCGCGGTGGAGTCCCCGGTCACCGTCACCGGCCGCACCGGGAACGCCTCCGCCACCACCCAGGTCTACGTCAAGATCATCCACACCTACCGGGGCGACCTGACCGTCGACCTCGTCGGCCCCGACGGAACCGTCTACTCCCTGCTGAACCGCAGCGGCGGCTCCGCCGACAACGTCGACCAGACCTTCACCGTCAACGCCTCCGCACAGCCCCTGAACGGCACCTGGAAGCTCCGGGTCCAGGACCGAGCCGCGATCGACGTCGGCTACATCGAGCAGTGGCGGCTCACGCCCTGAGCCCAGTCGGCGCACCCGGAGCCGTTGCCCCGGCACGCCCACCGCGCGCCGGGGCAACGGCTTCCACCCCGCGCCGGGTCCCCCTAGGTGCTGCGACCGGAAAGGTTCACCGGCTCGCGACGCGAGCCGCGAGCTTCCCGGCAAACCTTCCCGCGCCGTTCCTGCTCACCCGTGCGGTGCTGCCGCACATGCTGGCGGCGGGCCGGGGCACGATCGTCAACACCGCCTCCGAGGCCGGTCTGCGCGGCAGCGCGGCCGGCGCGGCCTACACCGCCTCGAAGCACGGTGTCGTCGGTCTGACCCAAGAGCCTGGCGGTGATGTACCGCAACCAGGGCATCCGGGCCAACGCCATCGCGCCCGGCGGCACCAGGACCGGGATCCAGATCGACCTGGCGGACAGCGCCCACGGGCCGGCCGCGCTCGGCCCGTACTTCGGCAACGTCGGCCAGGTCTCCGAGCCCGAGGAGCAGGCGGCCGCGATCGTCTTCCTGGCCTCGGACGCGGCCTGCAACATCAACGGCGCGATCCTGCCGGTGGACAACGGCTGGGCGGTCGTCTGACCCCTCCTCTGCCAGGGGCGGCCGGTCAGCCGCCCTCGGTGAACAGCGCCGCCAGACGCTCTCCTTCCGCCTGCGCCGCGTCCTGGTCCTCGATGGGCTTGGCCTCGGAGTCCTTGAAGACGATGTAGGTGACACCGGACGGCACCCCGCCGACGCGTGGGTCGGGGTCCATGCCCAGGCCCTTCGCGGTGGCGTACGACGCCTCGCCGATGATGTCGGTGGGTCCCGTGTCGCCGACGACGGCGTACTGCACCTGGTCCTTGTAGATGACGGCGGCGATCGCACCGCCCCGGATGCCGTGCGCCCGGTAGTCCCAGCGACTGCTGGGGCCGGGTACGACGACATAGGGCAGCGTCTCCGCGTTGAGGTGGCTGCCGTCGGACTGCTGGAAGGCGGTGGCGGCGGAGAACGCCGGGTCGGCGGTGCGGTTGCAGTGGGCGGTGACCTGGCCGTCGCAGTCGATGTCGAGGTCGGCCTCCCAGAAGACGGCCTGCTCGGTGCCGCACACGGGGACGGTGGCGGCGGTTCCGGCGTCGGTGCGATAGCGGCTCTTGGAGACCTCGGTGCAGTCGCGCATCCGGGCTCGCAGGTCGGTGGCGGTGATGCGGTGCCGTGCTCCGGGGGCGGTGAGCGAGGCAGCGGGGGCGGGCAGTGTGGTCGGGGCGAGCAGGGCGGCGCCGGCGGTGGCCAGCGTCAGCGTCTGGAGACGCACGATGGGGGACCCTCTCCGTGGGGGACATGGAGTCAACCGGTCCAATGTGGTGGGGGCGAGGCGGCCGGGCCAGGAAGCGGAGGCCGTAGAGGGCCGTTCGGAGCAACGAAGTGACACTCCGTGAGAATCCGTCAGGGGCCGGGGCGTCGAGCCGGTGTCAGCCCGGTCGCCCCGGCCGCCCGCGTCGGCGCGGGATCAGCGACGACAGCGTTCCGCGCCACGGGCGCGAACTCCCCTTCCCTCTCGGGAAGTTCGGCCGTAGAGCCCTCAGCATACGTAACTCTCCCCCGCTGTCTCCAATACGGCCCTCTTGATGTCCGCATCCCGGGCAGGTCATATTGGTCCGTACCTTTGCCGTGCTGCCGTCCCCGGGGAGGCGCAACCGTGCGCCGAGTTGTCGTCCTGGTCTGCGCCCTGCTGTTCACGGCCTCCTGCGGCTGGGGCGGGGCCGCCGACGGCGACAGCGCCCGGCTGCCCGGCGCCCCCACGGGGGTCACCGCGGCGGCCGGGAGCGCGACGAGCGTGCATGTGATGTGGAACGCGTTGCCGGCCGGTTCGGGCGTCCGCGTCTATGAGGTGTACCGCGGCACCACGAAGGTCGTCGAAGTGCCGGGGTCGCAGCACATGGTGGACGTCACCAGGCTCAGGCCGTCCACCATGTATGCCTTCACCGTCCGGGCGCGGGGCGACGACGGCAGCCTCGGCCCGCGCAGCCGTGCGGTGCGGGCGACGACGCCGGCGGTGATCGCGGCGGACCGCGCGGCGCCGACACGTCCGGTGCACCCGAGCGGCCGGGCCGTGGGCAGCCGTGCGGTACAGCTGTCCTGGGGCGCCGCCAAGGACGACCGGGCGGTGGTGTCGTACGACATCTACCAGGGCGGTGCGAAGATCCACAGTGTGGGCGGGAACCAGACCGCGACCGTGGTCACGGGGCTGCGGCCGGGTACGCGTTATGTGTTCAGCGTCCGGGCCCGGGACGCGGCCGACAACCTCTCGCCGGCCGGCGCGGCGGTGCGCCTGGCCACACCGGGCAGCGACGACGGCCGGAACACCGCGCCGACCGGGTTCACAGCGAAGAGCCACGAGGAGAGCGGGGCGTACTACCTCGATCTGGCCTGGGATCCGCCACGCCTGGACGGGGTGATCACGGAGTACCAGATCCGGCTCGACAGCGGTACGACGACCTCGCTGGTCTGGGGCGGCACCCCGCCCAAGGGCCACTCGACCTATAGCTTCTATGTGGGGCGGGACCATGGGGTGGTGCACCATGTGCGGCTGCGGGCGCGGCTGCCGGACGGGACCTGGGGCGGGTGGTCGGCGCAGCGCGCCGTCACGACGGGGGCGTGATCCGCATCCCGGCCTGGGCCGGACGGAGGAATAGATCACCTGGACGGCCGCCCCCGGGTGCGGCGCGGGCCGCCGCCGCTTTGGCTGACCCTGAGGCAGCACGGGAGTCTCCCGATCCTCGGCGGCGCAAGGGACGTTCCGCCTACCGTGCCGCCGGAGGGCAGCCACATGCGAAACTCACGACTTCTCCTCCGCTCCGGCCTGACCCTGGCGGCCGCCGCCGCGCTCCCGACCTGGCTGGCCGGGCCGTCCGCCGCGCTCTCGGGCATCTCGGTGAGCACCATCGGCACCACGGTCTCGGTGGTCACCAGCGCCTGCACGCAGAGCGGCGGCAGCTGGGGCAACGCCTCGCTGCTCAACAGCGGCCAGACCGCCTTCGCCCAGGGGCGGCAGGCGGCCCTGGCAGGCACCACGGTGAGCCAGTCGGCCGCCTGGTCGGGGGTGTCGCCGGGCACCTACACGGTGGTCGTCGTCTGCTCCAACGGCGGGACGGCGGGCACCCAGTCGGTGATCGTGTCCGGAACCGCCGCGGCGCCGACGACCTCCTCCACCACCAGGTCGGCCGCGCCGTCCCGGGGCGTGATGGGCGGGCTGGGCGGTGCCGCCCGCGACTACGGTCCGCTCACGCTGGGCATCGGCGCGGCGCTGGTCGGCTCGGGCATCATCGCCACCGGCTGGTACCTGCGCAAGCGCTCGAAGCCGTACCGGCTCTGACCCCGCTCAGGTCTCCGGGAGTTCGCCGAACTCCCGCAGGGCCTGGCTGAGCCACTGTGTCCAGAAGGACTCCAGGTCGATGCCGGCCCGCAGCACCAGGTGCCGCAGCCGGTCCTCGGGGGTGTCCTTGCCCGGCGGGAAGTCGCGCCGCTGGATCTCCTCGTACTCGGCCAACTGCCTTTGGTGCAGCTCCAGATGGCGGCGCAGGTCGGCTTCGAGTCCGTCGGTGCCGACGACCGCCGCCGCGCGCAGCCGCAGCAGCAGCACGTCCCGCTGCGGCTTGGGGTCCTGGGCGGTGGCGGTCCAGCGGGCGAGTTCGGCGCGGCCCGCGGGCAGGACCTCGTAGCTCTTCTTCTGCCCGCGGACCGGCTGTTCGGCCGGCAGCGTGCGGATGTAGCCCTCGGCCTCCAGCTTTCCCAGCTCGCGGTAGATCTGCTGGTGCGTG
This sequence comes from Streptomyces sp. NPDC051105, assembly GCF_040682795.1. Lineage (NCBI taxonomy): Bacteria > Bacillati > Actinomycetota > Actinomycetes > Kitasatosporales > Streptomycetaceae > Streptomyces > Streptomyces sp. NPDC051105. The sequence continues at coordinate 7,165 of NZ_JBFBBR010000017.1, forward strand.
GCCGACCAGAAGTAGCCGATCGACCTGTCGAACCTGCGGGTCAGCTCCAGCCCCGACGACGGCTTCTCTAGCAGGGCGGTGAGGATCGCGTGCGGGAGTGACATGGGCTCATCCTAGGGACGGCCCCTACAGGGCGGCCGCCAGCTCGGTGCCCTGCTTGATGGCGCGCTTGGCGTCCAGCTCGGCGGCGACGTCGGCACCGCCGATGACGTGGGCGCTGCAGCCGGCGGCGACCAGCTCCTCGTACAGGTCCCGGCGCGGTTCCTGCCCGGTGCACAGCACGACGGTGTCGACCTCCAGGACGGTGCTCTCCCCGTCGACGGTGACATGCAGCCCGGCGTCGTCGATCAGGTCGTACCGCACGCCCGGGACCATGGTGACGCCCCGGTGCTTGAGTTCGGCGCGGTGGATCCAGCCGGTGGTCTTGCCGAGGCCGGCGCCGACCTTGCCGGTCCGGCGCTGGAGCAGGTGGACGGTGCGCGGGGGCGCGGGGCGATCGGGGGCGGCGAGGCCGCCGGGTGCCCGGTAGTCCATGTCGACGCCCCAGTGCCTGAAGTAGGTCGCCGGGTCCTCGCTCGCCTTGTCGCCGCCGTCGGTGAGGTACTCGGCGACGTCGAAGCCGATGCCGCCGGCGCCGAGGATCGCGACCCGGTCGCCGACGGGGGCGCCGTCGCGCAGCACGTCGAGGTAGCCGAGGACGCGGGGGTGGTCGACGCCGGGGATGTCGGGGGTGCGCGGGGTGACGCCGGTGGCGACCACGACCTCGTCGTAGCCGGTGACGTCCGCGGGCTCGACGGTCGTGTTCAGGCGTACGTCCACGCCATGGGCGTCGAGCTGGTGGCGGAAGTAGCGCAGGGTCTCGTCGAACTCCTGCTTGCCGGGGACCTTGCGGGCCACGTTCAGCTGGCCGCCGATCTCGGCCGCCGCGTCGAACAGGGTCACCTGGTGGCCGCGTTCGGCCGCGGAGACCGCGCAGGCGAGGCCGGCCGGTCCCGCGCCGACCACCGCGACGCGCTTCTTCAGCCGGGTCGGGGCGAGGACCAGTTCGGTCTCGTGGCAGGCGCGCGGGTTGACCAGGCAGGAGGTGATCTTGCCGCTGAAGGTGTGGTCGAGGCAGGCCTGGTTGCAGCCGATGCAGGTGTTGATGGCCTCGGGCGTGCCGGCCGCGGCCTTGGCGACGAAGTCCGGGTCGGCGAGCATCGGGCGGGCCACCGAGACCATGTCCGCGCCGCCCTCGGCGAGCAACTCCTCGGCGAGTTCCGGGGTGTTGATGCGGTTGGTGGTGACCAGCGGGACGGAGACCTCGCCCATCAGCCGCTTGGTGACCCAGGTGTAGGCGCCGCGCGGCACCGAGGTGGCGATGGTGGGGATCCGGGCCTCGTGCCAGCCGATGCCGGTGTTGATGATGGTCGCCCCGGCGGCCTCGACGGCCTTGGCGAGGGTGATCACCTCGTCGAGGGAGGAGCCGCCGGGCACCAGGTCCAGCATGGACAGCCGGTAGACGATGATGAAGTCCGCGCCGACGGCCTCGCGTACCCGGCGGACGATCTCGACGGGGAACCGCATCCGGTTCTCGTACGACCCGCCCCAGCGGTCGGTGCGGTGGTTGGTCCGGGCGGCGATGAACTCGTTGACGAGATAGCCCTCGGAGCCCATGATCTCGACGCCGTCGTAGCCGGCCTGCCGGGCGAGGCGGGCGGCGCGGACGTAGTCGTCGATGGTCCGCTCGATGTCCTCGTCGGTGAGTTCACGGGGCGGGAAGGGGCTGATCGGTGCCTGGAGCGGGCTGGGCGCGACGAGGTCGCGGTGGTAGGCGTACCGGCCGAAGTGCAGGATCTGCATCGCGATCCGGCCGCCCTCGCGGTGCACGGCCTCGGTGACGGCCCGGTGCCGCTCGGCCTCCTCCCCGGTGGTGAGCTTGGCGCCGCCCTCGTACGGCCGGCCCTCCTCGTTGGGCGCGATACCGCCGGTGACGATGAGGCCCACTCCCCCGCGGGCCCGGGCCGCGTAGAACTCCGCCATCCGCTCGAAACCGCGCTCGGCCTCCTCCAGGCCCACGTGCATGGAGCCCATGAGCACGCGGTTGGGCAGGGTGGTGAAGCCCAGGTCGAGGGGTTTCAGCAGATGCGGGTAACGGCTCATCGGGACCTCCGTGCGCGGTGTCTTCGCATCAGTTCTAAAGGACCGCGCACGGATTATGCAACTAGTTGCACAAAGGCTCCGGGGTGACGTGTCTCAGATCACCGGTCACCGGCCTTCGAGCAGGACGTGCAGTTCCCTCTCCTGGTCGCCGGAGGCGGAGGACAGGTTGCGCACCGTGAACAGGGAGTCGAGGGTCGTGCGGAGCCGGTCGATCGCCCAGTAGCCGCCCTGCGCGTCGGCCTCGACGGAGGCCGCGAGCCGGGGCGGCGGGGTGCACTCGTGGGCATCGGTGACCTCGAACGTGCCGAGCCACACCATCGGGCGGGACTCGTGGAGCTGCTGGGGCACGTCCTCGGCCTCCCGGTCGGACTCGAAGCACTGGCACAGCGCGTCGAACACGATCCGGGCGTCTTCCTTGCTGCATCCGCTGATCTCAAGCGAGACGGGTTCCTCGTGCAGTCGCTCAGGACCCATGGTGATCGCTCCTCTCATGGCGATGGCGCGGTCTCACGGATTCCCCCGCGAACCGCGCCATGCCAACAGAAAAGCACCTATTCCCGGGTGGTGCACCACCCGGGCAGGGAGCTCAGCCCCGCGTGAACTTGTACGTCTTGCTGTCCGTGAGGATGCAGAACCCCGGCGACATCACGATGACGCGAAGGGTGCCGGTGCGCCGGTCGTAGTCGATGCCCTCGGCCTCGAAGGTGCCCGAGCAGGAACTGCGCAGCGGGAGCTGGCGCAGCGCGGTGACATGACCGGTGACGTTGCCGGAGCCGGGCTGGGCGGACAGGTCGATCTGCAGGAGCGGCTTGGTGTAGCCGAAGAGGCTGCCGTCCGGGTCGTCCGAGGAGCACAGCAGCGTGGTCGCGCCGGAGAAGTCGCAGCCCTGGACGTCACGCACCGCGTGGTCCAGGTTGACGACGGACGCCAGCGGGAGGTTCGCGGACGGTGAGGTGCTCTTGTTGACGCCCGGGGTCGGGAAGACCAGGAAGCGGGTCATCGTGCCGTACTCGCCGGAGAGCATGTACTGGCCGTCGGGCGAGATGGCGTCCCAGGAGTTGTTGAGGGCCTCTCCCGAGGCGAGCGTGTGCACGTACTCGGACCAGGTGCCGCCGGGGTCCTGCACCCGGTACATCTTGGCGGTGCCGGAATCCGCCTGGTAGGGCTCGACGTAGTAGCCGTCGTACGACTCGTCGGGGTCGCCGACGTGGTTCCAGCCGCGGCTGGAGACGCCGATCGGGATGGTGCCGACGCCGGTGTAGCGGTTGGCGCTGTTGGCGGGGACCTCGACCGAGGTCAGCCCCTGGCTCTCGGTGAGCGGGTCGGCGCGGTCGGAGCCGGTCTCGGTCCAGGTGCCGGCGGCGGACGCCGGGCCGGTCGAGAGGGCGAAGGCCGCGGCGAGGGCGACCAGGGCGGTCAGGCCTGCGCGACAACGTTGCCGGGTGGACGCGGGCATGGAAGCGTACTCCTCGGTTCGGGGGGTGGGACGCGCGTGCGGCGCTCAGTCTGGCGTGCGCCTGACAGGCATGTACAGACCAATGACGGAACGGGAAAGTGAACTCACGCCCCTGCCGCCCCTGTGGTTGTTTCGCCGCACGGAAGCCGCCGTGGTGAGAGATGGTGGAAAAGTCGGCGGCGGCGTCGGAGAGTCGGGTGTGAGCGCGATAGAACAAGGGGAGTCGGCACGGGGGACGGCGTGCCGTGCGGAGGTGCGAAGGCGGTGCGTGGGATGAGTCCAGCCGAGGCTTCAGCGGCCGAGGGCGAAGAGCCGGGGCGCGGACCCGTGCGACCGGGCGGACTGCTCGACGTCCTCGGCATGGCCTCCGTCGTGCTGGACGCCAAGGGGCGCATCGTGCTGTGGAGCCCCCAGGCCGAGGAGCTGTTCGGGTATTCGGCCCGCGAGGCGCTGGGGCAGTACGCGGCCCGGCTGATGGTCCACGAACGCCACATCGATCTGGTCGGCAAGCTGTTCGCGGACGTGATGAGCACCGGGCAGAGCTGGGCGGGCGGCTTCCCGATCCGGCACAAGGACGGCTCCACCCATGTGGTGGAGTTCCGCAACATGCGGCTCATGGACGCCAACGGCGACGTGTTCGCGCTGGGGCTCGCCGCCGACCAGTCGACCGTGCGCCGGCTGGAGCAGGACGTGGCGCTGTCCGAGCGGATCGTGAAGCAGTCGCCGATCGGGCTGGCCGTTCTCGACACGGAGCTGCGGTTCGTCTCGGTCAACCCGGCGCTGGAGCGGATCAACGGGGTCCCGGCGGAGGAGCACGTGGGGCGGACGCTCCGCGAGGTGCTGCCGCATCTGGATGCCGACGCCCTGGAGTCGGCGTACCTGCAGGTGCTGCGGACCGGCGAGCCGGTGATCGACCGGTCCGCGGTGGGCAGCACGCCTGCCGACCCGGACGAGGAGCACATCTGGTCGCTGTCGGTCTACCGGCTGGAGGACGCGCTGAACAACGTCCTGGGCGTGGCGACCTCGGTGGTGGACATCACCGAGCCGTACCGGGCCGGTGTCGAGGCGGAGAACGCGCGCCGGCGCCTGGCCGTGATCGCCGACGCCTCGACCCGGATCGGCACCACCCTGGACCTGGAGCGCACCGCCGCCGAGCTGGCCGACGTCGCCGTGCCGGAGCTGGCCGACGTGGCGGCCGTGGACCTGCTGGACACGGTGGTCGAGGGCCGGCGCAGCACGCTGGGACCGGCCGAGCCGGCCGTGATCCGCGCTCTCGCCGTGCGCGCCGAGCAGGCGCCGGACGTGGTCCAGGCGGCCGACCCACCGGGCACGGTCTCCCCGTACGCACCGGACCGGCTGGTCACCGAGTGTGTGCGGACCGGTGAAGCGGTCCTGGTGCCGCAGGTCAAGGACGAGGACCTGCCGAGGATCGCCCGCTCCCCCGAGGCGGTCGAGCTGCTGGCCCGGGCCGGGCTGCACTCTTATCTGGCCGTGCCACTGATCGCACGCGGCGAGGTGCTGGGCGCCCTCGATCTCAAACGCACCCGCAATCCGGCGCCCTTCGACGAGGACGATCTGCTGCTGGCCCGGGAACTGGCCGGCCGTGCGGCCGTGCAGATCGACAACGCCCGCTGGTACCAGAACGCCCGTACGACCGCCCTCACCCTCCAGCGCAGTCTGCTGCCCACGCATCCCCGGGTCACCAACGGCCTGGAGGTCGCCTCCCGCTACCAGCCGGCGGGCGAGACCGTCGAGGTGGGCGGCGACTGGTTCGACGTGATCCCGCTGGACGGCGGCAGAACGGCCCTCGTGGTGGGGGACGTGATGGGCAGCGGCATCAACGCGGCCGCGACGATGGGCCGGCTGCGCACCGCGACGACCACCCTGGCCGCGCTGGGCCTCGATCCGGCCGTCCTGCTGGAGCACCTGGACAAGACCACCTCGGGTCTCGACCACTCCATCGCGACCTGCGTGTACGCCGTGCACGACCCCCGGCTGCGCCAGTGCCGGATCGCCAACGCGGGCCATCTGCCCCCGGCCCGGGTCCGCCCCGGCCGGCCGCCGGAACTGCTCGACCTGCCCACCGGGGTCCCGCTGGGCGTCGGCGGCATTCCCTTCGCCACGACGACCGTGGACTTCGAGCCCGGCGACGAGCTGGTGTTCTACACCGACGGTCTGGTCGAGACCCGCCGCCACTCGCTCGACGAGCGGCTGGACGCGCTGCTGGCCCTCCTCGACGCCCCCGCCCGCCCGCTGGAGGAGGTCTGCGACCTGCTGTTGCGGGAGCTGCACCACCCCGACAACCACGACGACGTCGCGCTGCTCATCGCGCGGGCCCAGGAGCTGCCGTAGCCGAGACGCCCGACAGCCCCAGGTCCGCCGCACGCCGAGTGCGTGTCGGCGAACTCCCACAGTTCACAGAAGAGGCATGCATCGCCGTGCCGCCCGTCGACGAGCCACTCAGGCAGCGGGACGGCGACCTAGTCCTGGTCCCGTACGCCGATCACGACGTTGGCGTACAGCTCCTCCGAGACCGCGAGCCGGGCGGTCAGACCGGCGGCGGCGAAGGCCCCGACGGCCGCCCCTGCCTGGCGTTCGCTGGTCTCGACGAGGACGCAGCCACCGGGCGCGAGCCACTCGGGCGCCCCGGCGGCGACCCTGCGCAGCACGTCGAGGCCGTCGCCGCCGCCGTCGAGGGCGACCAGCGGCTCGTGGTCGCGGGCCTCGGCCGGCAGCAGGCCCACCTCGCCGCTGGGGACGTAGGGCACGTTGGCCGCGAGGATGCCGATCCGGCCGCGCAGGGCGGCGGGCAGCGCGTCGAACAGGTCTCCGAGGTGTGCGTGACCGCCGTAGGGGGCGATGTTGCGCCGGGCGCAGTCGACCGCGGCCGGGTCGATGTCGGCGGCATGCAGTTCGGTGTCCCCGAGGGCGGCGGCGAGGGCCGCGCCCACCGCGCCGGAGCCGCAGCACAGGTCCACGACGACGGACGCCTCCGGGGCCTGTGCCAGGGCCTCGCCGACCAGGAACTCGGTACGGCGGCGGGGCACGAACACGCCCGGTTCCACGAGCACCCGCAGCCCGCGGAAGCCGGCCCAGCCGAGGACGTGTTCGAGGGGCTGCCCGGCGGCGCGCCGGTCCACCATCGTGGTCAGCTCGTCCGGGGTGCCGGCGGTGGCGAGCATCAGCTCCGCCTCGTCCTCGGCGAAGACGCAGCCCGCGGCGCGCAGCGCGGAGACGACGGCGGTGGTGTCGGAGAGTGAGAGCATCGCCGAGAGCCTATCCGGCCGCCGGTCACACGCCGACCGTTTCTTCTTCTTCCGCTTCCGTCTCGGCCCCGGCCACCTCCGCCGTGAGCCCGGCGGGCGAGTCCGGTACGGCCGTGCGTGCGGCCGGGGCCTTGGCCCGCTCGTACGCCGCCGCGACCGCGGTGACCGCGAGGCCGACCAGCAGCCAGACGACGAGGGTCCACACGTTGCGGCCCAGGCCGTCGTCGCCGAAGTAGAGCAGGCTGCGGATGCCCTCGACGAAGCCGGCGCCGTTCCAGAAGGCGTGCAGGGTGCCGAAGAAGCCGTTCTGCAGCTCGGGGCGGAACAACCCGCCGGAGCTGGTGAAGTTGAGCATCACGAACAGCACCATCATGGCCAGCGTGGTCCACCGCTTCAGGAAGGTGTGCAGGCCGACGCCGATGAGCAGGATGCCCGCCGAGTAGAGCCAGGCCATGCCCCAGACGCCGGCCAGGTCGTGGTGGGCGAGGTGGAACACCGGCCCGGCGAGCAGGGCGCCGATGCCGCTGACGACGGCGGAGACGCCGAGCGCGAGCAGGGCGCGTATCCGCATGGGGAGCGTGCCGCCGGCCGCGCCGAGCGTGGCGACCGAGGCGTACGAGCCGATGCTCACCGCGATGAGCAGGAAGAACAGGCCCTGTCCTGTGGGGTCGTCGGCGACCGGCCGAGCCACGTCGGTGACCTTGAGCGGGACGCCCTCCTCGGCGGCGACCGGGGTGAAGACCTTCTCGACGGCGGTGGCGCCCATGTCGGAGGCGGCGGTCGCGACCAGCAGTTCCGGCGCCTTGGCGCTCGGCACATAGGCGCCGGTCACGGTACGGGACGTCAGCAGGTGGACGGCTTCGGTACGGGTCGGGACGGTGCGGACGTCGAGCCGGTCACCGGCGGTGTCCTTGACGGTCTGCGCGAACACCTTCGCCTCCGGTCCGGCGCCGACCACGGCGACGGGCAGGTGGTTCGGCTCCGGGTGGACGAACGCACCCAGGTACGCCAGCCCCATACCCAGGCACATCAGCAGCGGGGTGATCAGGTGCGTGAGCACATGGCGCAGTGCCGGTGACCTCATCGCGTACGACCTCCATACCTTCCGGCCAAACTGGTTGGCTTATACAACTCACACTCAAGTTGTACTATACAACTAGAACGCCGGAGGAGGTATTCCCATGAGGGACTTGCTGGTGCCGGTGCCACTGCCGAAGGTCCTCCCTTGACAGCGGCGGAGACGGCCGTCGAGACCATCCAGCGCGAGATGACGGTCTTCGCGCGCCGGGCCCGGGCGTCCGCCGGGCGAATGCACCCGGAGCTGTCGCTTGTGTCGTACACGCTCCTCGGGCATCTGGAGGAGCGCGGCGGCTGCCGGGCGACCGACCTGGCCGCGCACTACGCGCTGGACAAGTCGACGGTCAGCCGGCAGGTGGGGGCGCTGGAGCGGGCGGGGCTGATCGAGCGGCGCCTGGACCCGGAGGACCACCGGGTCCAGGTGCTGCATCTCACGGACGCCGGGCAGGGGATCCTGGCCCAGGTCACGCGCAGTCGGCGGGCCGCGTTCCGGGAGCGGCTGACCGACTGGCCGGAGGAGGACCTGGTCAGGTTCGCCGCATACCTGGAGCGCTACAACGCCGGGACGTCGGCGGGCACCGGCGAGGACTGACCGAGCGTCTGCGGCACCCGGGCCGCGAGGAAGGCGGTACGGCGGCGCAGCCGGAAGCCCAGGGACTCGTACAGCCGGATCGCGGTGGTGTTCCCCGCGCTGGTGTGCAGGAACGGTGTCTCGCCGCGGGCCCGGATGCCGTACGCGACCGCGCGGATCAGCCGGGTCGCCAGGCCCTCGCCGCGGTACGCCGGGTCGGTGCAGACCGCGCTGATCTCGGTCCAGCCCGGCGGGTGCAGCCGCTCCCCCGCCATCGCGATCAGCCTGCCCTCCCGGCGGATGCCCAGGTAGGTGCCGAGCTCGACGGTTCGGGGCAGGAACGGACCGGGCCTGGTGCGCTCGACCAGGTCGAGCATCTCGGGCACGTCAGCGGGGCCGAGGCGGACCGCCTGCGGCTCCGGGACGGCGTCCATGCCCTCGTCCACCAGCTGCACGCCCGCGATGTTCATGGTGAGCTCCCAGCCGTCCGGGAGCTCACCCCGGAAGCCGGCCAGCCCGACCTCCGCACCCGGTCCGGCCAGGGCGGCGAGATCGGCCCAGTCCTCCGGGCCGGGATCGTCGGGCAGGGCCAGCCACGGGGAGACGTCCACCGGGTAGCGCAGCACCCGTCCACGTCGCTCGGCGAAGAGGGCGTGCGGGCCGGTGAGCGAGGCGAGAGCGGGGTTGTCCAGGATGTGCGGCGCGCCCACGCCGGGGCTCGGGACGCTCATGCGGCGACCTCGATCACGATCTTGCCGCGGGCGTGCCCGTCCTCGACGGTGCGCAGTGCCTCGCCGGCCTCGTCGAGCGGGAAGGTCCGCGTGACGTACGGGTCGAGTTCACCGCCCACGACGAGCTCGGCCACCTCGTCGAGGACGGCGGCGGTACGGGCGCGTTCGACCCGGCTGCCGCCCAGCGCGGCCACGGTGTCCGGGGCGGCGCCCGCGGTGATGAGCTTGGTGCGGTCGGCGAGCAGGCCGGCCGCCTCGGCGAGCACCTCACCCCCGACCAGGTCGTAGACGCCGTCCACGCCCTGGGGCGCGGCTGCCCGCACCCGCTCGGCGAGGCCGGGTCCCGAGGACACGTGCACGGCGCCGAGCGACTCCACGAAGTCCTTCTTGCCCTCGCTCGCCACGCCCACGACCCGCAGCCCCCAGGCACGGGCGATCTGCAGGGCCGCCGCGCCTACTCCGCCGCCCGCACCGGTGACCAGCAGGGTCGCGCCCTCGGCCAGGTCGAGCTGGCGCACCCCGTCGTAGGCGGTGGCGGCGGCGACCGGCAGGGTGGCGGCGTCGGTGAAGGACAGTGCGGCGGGCTTGTGCGCCGTCACGGACGCCGTCAGCAGGGCGTACTCGGCGAACGCGCCGGCGGGCGTGTTGCCGAAGACCTCGTCGCCGACCGCGAACCCGGTGACGCCCTCGCCGATCTCCTCGACCACTCCGGCGGCCTCGCTGCCGAGGACGACCGGGAAGCGCGCCTCGCCCTCGCCCGGGCGGCGGAAACCGTTGCGCAGCTTCCAGTCGACGGGGTTGACCCCCGCCGCCCGCACCGCGACCAGCAGCTCACCGGGGCCGGGAACGGGCCGGTCCACATCGGCGAAGGCCTCGCTCTCCGGCCCGCCGTGCCTGGTGTAGACGTACGCCTTGGGCATCGTTCTCCCTCGCTCTCTGGTGCTGTCACCGGTGTCCCGGTACCGGCACTCTGCGCCAAGGACGATCGCCCGGCCGCTATTCCCGCACCCTCGGATCGTTCATACGGCCGCAATGATCGGGGGCCTGACCTGGTCCGGATCGGGCTGATCGGCTGAAGGCAGGCCTGCCGGTCGGCCTCGCGGGGGCGTGCGTGCCGGGTGCCTCGGGGCGCCGGGGCCCGGGGGTGTGGCGCGCGACGGAACCTGTGCTTCAGCCGGTGTCGCCTTCGTGACTCCGGCAGGTGGGCCGGATACTCCGTTCGGGGTAACAGACCGATGTGGACGCTCGCGTGCAAGGGGGGCACGCTGGGAGCTGCGGACCGGCTGTCCGGCCCTACGGCTCCCGTGGCGGCGAGGAGGTCGACATGCGTACCCGAGTGCGTGGCTGGCGCTGGCGGCACAACCCGCTGCGGCGCAAGTCCGACCTGGTGGAGGCATGGATCGCGCTGGCCGTCGCGGTCCTGTTGTGCGTGGGCGCGCCCCTGGTCGGGGCGGTGGCGGGGCTGTGGGCCCATGAGCGGGCGCGGTCGGTGGCAACGGTGGAGCGGGCCGAGCGGCACATGGTCCGGGCGGTGGTCGTCGGGAACACGCCGGAGCAGCTGCCGTCGGTGGAGGGCGGTGACCGGGAGCACGCCTATCAGGCGGACGTCCGCTGGACCGAGCCCGGCAAGGGCACGAGGACCGCCCTGGCCCGGGTGCCGGCGGGGACCCGGACCGGTGACACGGTGGACGTGTGGTTCGACCATCGGGGGCACGGTGTCGCCCCGCCGCCCGACGAGGTCGCCGTCTGGCAGCACACGGTCACCGTGGGCCTGTGCGGTGCGGGCGGCGCCGCGGCCGTGGTGCTGCTCGGCCACGGTGTCGTCCGCCGGGTCGCGCTGCGGCACCGGCTCGCCGAGTGGGAACAGGAGTGGGCCCGCACCGGCCCGGACTGGACCCGCGGGCGCGCCTGAGGCCCCGGAGAGATCCCCTGCTCCGCCGCCCGCCAGCGCGGTGACCCGACCACCCGTGACGGCGGTGCGACCAGCCGTGACGGCGGGCGACCACCCGTGACGGCGGCCGACCACCCGTGACGGGGGCCCGGCCGCCTGGGATCACACGACCGCCGTCGGCGACGACCGGTCCGGCGCCCCTGACCAGCGGATCGACGGCCGAGGACAGGGGCCCGGCGGGCGCCTGGCTGCGCGGAGGCCTGGCGACTCCTCCGACCACCCACGTACGGTGTGATCATCCGCACGATCTCTTCGCCAAAGGCGGTTGTTGATGGCTCTGTTCGACCTTCCCTTCGACGAACTCCGCGAGCACCGCAGCGCGTCGGTGGCACCCGAGGACTTCGACGCCTTCTGGTCCAAGACCCTCCAGGAAGCCCGCGAGCACGATCTCGACGCCCGCTTCGAACCGGTCGACACCGGGCTGTCCACGGTCGACGTGTACGACGTGACATTCGCCGGGTTCGGCGGCCACCCGGTCAAGGGCTGGCTGCGGCTGCCGGCCGGGGCCACCGGACCGCTGCCGCTGATCGTCGAGTTCATCGGCTACGGCGGCGGGCGCGGCCTGGCGCACGAGAACCTGCTGTGGCCGTCGACCGGACGGGCGCACTTCGTGATGGACACCCGCGGCCAGGGCAGCGCCTGGGGCGGCGGGGGCGGCACCGCCGACCCGGTGGGCGGCGCGCCGGCGTTCCCCGGGTTCATGACGCGGGGCATCGACGCGCCCGAGAACTACTACTACCGCCGGGTGTACACGGACGCGGTCCGGGCGATCGAGGCGGCCCGCTCGCACCCGCTCACCGACGCGGGGCGGACGGTGGCGCTCGGTGCCAGCCAGGGCGGCGGGATCACCATCGCGGTCGGCGGCCTGGTCCCGGACCTGGTCGCGGTGGCGCCGGACGTGCCGTTCCTGTGCGACTTCCCGCGCGCCGTCTCCCTGACGGACCGTCACCCGTACCGCGAGATCGCCCTGTTCCTCAAGACGCACCGCGGCCGCTCGGCGGACGTCCAGCGCACCCTGTCCTACTTCGACGGTGTGCACTTCGCGGCGCGCGGCCGGGCCCCGGCGCTGTTCTCGGCGGCCCTGGAGGACCAGACCTGCCCGCCGTCCACGGTGTTCTCGGCCTTCAACGCCTGGGCCCACGAGGACAAGACGATCGAGGTGTACGACTTCAACGACCACGAGGGCGGCGGTCCGTACCACGAGGCGGCGCAGCTGAGCTGGCTGCGCACCTACGCCTGACAACGGAGGAGCGCCGGAGATGGACACGCTCGATGCCGCCGAGCGGTTCGTGCGGGTCTGGGAGCGGGGCTGGGCCGCGCACGACGTGGACGCGCTGCTCGCCCTGTACACCGAGGAGTGCGTGCACCGCTCGATGCCGTTCCGCGAGCCGCACCGGGGCCGGGACGCGCTCGCCGCGTATCTGCGCTGGTCGTTCGAGGAGGAGCGGGTGACGGACGTGCGGTTCTCGGCGCCCCTGGTCGGGGCCGACGGGGTCGCGGTGGCCGAGTTCCGAGTGCTCTCCGAGGAGAGCGGTACGGCGGCCACGCTGGCCGGGTGTGTGTTCGTGCGTTTCGACGGGCGGGGTCTGGCGGTGGAGAGCCGCGACTACTGGCACACCGCGGAGGGCCACCAGGAGCCGTACGGGGGTCTCTTCCTCCGCTGACCTTCCCTCCAGTCCGACCAGTCGGTACGTTCGGGTTGCCCGGGCCGCAGCGTCGCGGTCCGGGTTTTCCGGCGTACGACGGAGGACGCATGTCCGAGCACGAGCCACCGGTCCACGGTCACTGCGAGCCGCGTTTCACGGCGGTACGGCAGGCTTTCGAGGAGAACTTCAGGGTCCGGGGGGAGCTGGGCGCCGCCGTGGCGGTGACGGTCGACGGCGAGACGGTCGTGGATCTGTGGGGCGGCTGGGCGGATCCGGGGCGCGGCCGGCCGTGGGAGCGGGACACCCTGGTGAACGTCTGGTCGACGACCAAGGGCCCGGTCGCCCTGTGCGCACACATCCTGGCGGACCGGGGGCTGCTCGACCTCGACGCGCCGGTGGCCGACTACTGGCCCGAGTTCGCGGCGGCGGGCAAGGAGCGGGTCCTCGTCCGGCATCTGCTCTCGCACCGCGCCGGCCTCTCCGGACTGCGCGAGCCGCACTCGCTCGAGCAGCTGTACGACTGGGAGCTGACGACCACCCGGCTGGCGGCGACGGAGCCCTGGTGGGAGCCGGGAACGCGGTCCGGGTATCACGCGATGACCTACGGATTCCTGGTCGGCGAGGTGGTGCGGCGGGTCTCCGGGCTGCTGCCGGGGGCGTTCCTGGAGCGGGAGGTGACCGGGCCGCTGTCCATCGACTTCTCCGTCGGGCTGCCGGAGAAGGAGGCCGGGCGGGCGGCGGTACTGGACCATCCACGGGTCATGTCGGACAGTGAACAGGCCGCGATCTTCAGCCAGTTGGCGCCGGCGGCGGTGGCGGCCCTGGCCAACCCGGGGGTGGGCGCGAGCGCGGCGAACACGCCGGAGTGGCGGGCGGCCGAGATCCCGGCGGCCAACGGCCACGGCACGGCCCGGGCGGTCGCCGCGCTGTACGGCGTGTTCGCGGGCCGGGGCGAGTACGGCGGCCTGCGCCTGCTGTCGCCGGAGGCGGCCGAGCGGGTGCGCGAGGGGCAGGGCAGCTGCCGTGACCTGGTGCTCGGGGCGGGTTTCGAGCACGAGACCGAGGTGGCGCTCGGCCTGTGGCTGAGCGGGGCGAACGGCTCCTACGGACCGAACCCACGGGCTTTCGGGCACGACGGGTTCGGCGGTTCGTGCGGGCTGGCCGACCCGGAGGCGGGAGTCTCGCTGGGGTACGTGATGAACCGGATGGGGCCGCGGATCGCGGATGATCCACGGAAGACGGCCCTGGTGGACGCCCTCTACGCGAGCCTGTGAGGCCGGTTCGGTTTCGGCCGAACCTGTGAGCCGCCCTTCCCTGATGGTTTAGACCAATGCTAGATCTGGTCGCGCAATGAGCCCGCACGGCTACGTCTTGTCACCAACAGGAGGCGCGGCATGGCCCGCACCACCCCGCACGACCACTCCGAGAGCGAAGAGCAGCCCCTGTACGGGCGGATCGCGGCACAGCTCCTCGGCGAGCTGCGCGACGGCACCATCCCGCCGGGCGAACGGCTGCCCGGGGAACGGCAGTTGGCACAGCACTTCGGCGTCAGCCGGGAGACCGTCCGGCAGGCGCTGGAGGTGCTGCGCCACCGCGGTCTGGTCGCCACTGACCGGCGCGGCAGTCACGCCACGCTGCGCGGCCGGCCGGTGGAGAGCCCGGTCTCCCTGGCGTTCCCGGTGGGAGCCGGGACCACGGAGCACGGCGCGGTCGACCGGGCCACCGTGACCTGGGAGGAGCCACCGCCGGAGCACGCGGCGGCCCTGGGCCTCGCCCCGCACCGGCCGACCCTGGTCCACCGCTACGAATCCGCGTTCCCCGACGGCCGCGCCCTGCGCACCGCCGTGACCTCCTTCTCGACCGTCGCCCTGACCGAGGTGGAGGAACTGGGCCGCTACCGGGACCGGGCCGACGGCACGGCCGCCGCCCAACTGCGCCGGGCCTACGACTGGATGCGCAAGGCCGGCCTCACCCTGTACCACCGGGACTCGATCAGCCAGATCGCGGACGCGACCTCGGTCCTGGTGACCCGCCGGGTGCACGACCAGTACGCCCGCCCGCTGGAGATCACCGACCTCGTGGTGGACGCCCAGCAGGACACGCTGGTCTACGAGTTCACGGTCCCGGCCGCGGGCTGACCGGTGCCTGCCTTCCTGGCCACGACGAGCCGGGCGCGCGGACTGCCGTCGTCGCGCCGGCCGAACTCGGGCAGCGCGCACAGCTCCACCGAGAATCCCGCCCGCTCCAACTCCTCCAGAACGGCCCCGAATCGGAAGGCCCGGTAGTACATGACGAACGGCGGCCGCCACAGGGCGTTGCGCACCCGCATCACGGCGTCGAAGCCCAGCAGGGTCCAGAACCCCAGGCCGGTGGGGCGGGGCGGCGCCAGCACCGGGAAGGCGAAGGTGCCGTCCGGTCGCAGTACCGAGTGCACCTGGCCGAAGAGACCGGGCAGCTCCCGGGGCAGGAAGTGCCCGAACGCCCCGAAGCTGACCACCAGGTCGAAGGCGGGCCCGAACGGCAGGGCCCGGGCGTCGGCGCGCACCCAGCGGACGTCCGGCCCGTCGGGCGCGGGCGGCCGTCGGGCGACGTCGAGCGTGCCGGCGCTGAAGTCGACGCCGGTGACGCTGTTCCGGCACGCCTGGGCCAGCACGTCCAGACCGGCGCCGGTGCCGCAGCACAGGTCGAGGCCGTCCGTGAACGGGCCGAGCGGGGTGAGCGCCTTGGCGACCGCCTCCAGGACCGGGTCCGGGGTCCGGAAGGGGGTGTGGTCGAACTTGGGGGCCAGCAGGTCGTAGCCGCGCTCGACCGAGGACAGGGCCTGGACGGTGAGCTCGCGGAGACTCGGGCCATCGGGGCTGAACATCCGGCCAGCCTACGGGAGCGACCGGCACCGGACACGGCGCGGGCGCGGCCCGTACGACGGACCGCGCCCGCGGCCGGGTGCTGGCACGCCACGGCGCCGGATGTCATGCCACGGCGCGAGGTGTCACGCCACGGTGAGCGTCAGGGCGCCCGTGTAGGTGGAGCCGGCGGTGAGGGCGGTCTCGGCGCCGTCCACCGTCAGCTTCACCGTCCTGCCGCGCGGCGCCCGTACGGCCGCGTCGGCGGCGAGGGTGAGGCTGGTCAGGTACGAGGTGCCGGTGACCGTCCACGTCGAACCGCCGTTCAGCCGGACGACGACGCCGTTGTTGACGGCGGCCTGCACGGTGTTGGTGACGATGCCCAGCTCGTAGAAGGTGGAGGAGTCGATCGAGGCCACCCGGTGCCTGGCCCTGGTCGCCGAGATGACGCCCTCGACACTGGAGTCCTCGAAGGCGAGGACCATGTTCTTGCCGCCCCGCATGCCGTTGTAGAAGTCGCCCTTCAGCCTGATGGAGCTGAAGGTGGCGGCGCCGTCGGTGGAGTGGACGGCGGTGACGTCGAAGGAGGAGTCCTTGGTCGGGTCGGTGGTGGGCTCGGTGTAGACGCCGACGTTCATCATCTTGCCGTTGACGTTGACCGGACCCGGATCGTCCAGCTCGATCATCTGGAGGATGACGCCGTCGCGTGGGTTGAGCCGGGCGCCCTGCGAGCCGTCGACCGCGATCGCCGTCTGCTGGCCCTTGTTGAGGAAGGTGGCCCGCTCGGAGTTGACGACGGTGCCGCCGTCCAGGGTGAGTTGCCCGGCGCCGAAGAACATGTAGCCGAAGTGACCGGAGTTCACGACCGTGCTGCGCACCGGCACGCTCGCCAACTCGTCCTTCGACAGCCCCAGTTCCAGTTCGGTGTTGAGCGCGTCGACCGCCTCGCGGGTGCTGTCGCCGTAGTGCACGACGGCCGCCGGGCCGGCGATGATCGTCGCGTAGGAGCCGACGTCGAAGCGGGAGCCGAGCACGCGGACGGTGGCGTCGCCGATGGCGTAGGTGCCGTAGCCGTAGGCGCCGGTGTTGCCGACATGGCTGTTGATCGCGGTCAGTTTCAGCCCGCTGCCGCCTTCCACCGACAGCGCACCCCACGTCTCGGAGAAGACGGTCGAGTTGAGGTAGGTCGCGATGCTGTTCCTGCCGATGAGGTTGGTGGCGCGGACGTTACCGTCGAGGCCGAGCATCCAGGGCACGGACTCCATGTACGGGGTCTCGACGGTGGCCTGGTAGCCGGCGGGCAGGACGCCGTTGCGGACGCGCAGGAAGGAGTCCTTGACGAGGACGTTGGCGCCGTTGTCGGCGATGACGGTGGTACGGACCACGCCCTTGTTGCTGATCCGGGCGCCGTCCACGACCAGGTTGGTCGCGGAGCCGTCGCCGACCACGGCCGCCCCGTACCCGGCGAAGTCCGAACGGCCGTTGCCGGACAGGGAGATGGTGGGGCTCCGCAGGGTGTAGCTGCCACTCTCGACGTAGACGCCGTTGAAGCACTCGCCCGTAGAGGCGATCGACACGTTCCGGGCGGCGGCGTCGGTGACCTTGCCGCCGCGTACCGCGGACAGCACCGACTTCGCGGAGTCGACCCCGTCGGAGCCGACGTAGAGGGCCTGCCGGAAGGGGAAGGTGAGCGTCTCGTAGGTGACGTCGTGGGACCCGGCGACCGTGAGGACGACGTCGCCGCGGTAGGTGCCGGCCTGGATGAGGGTCGCGGTACCACCGGTCGCGGTGAGCAGCTGGCCGGTCTCCACGCCGTCGACGGTGAGGCTGATGTCGTACCCGTCCGGGGCGACGATCCTGCCGCCGTCGCCGATGGTCAGCAGGCTGACCCTGGTGGTCGCGGCGAGTTCGCGGGTCTCCCCCGCACCGACGGAGAGCGTGCTGCCCGACGCCTTCGGCGCGGCGGTGGCGGTGCCGGAGGCGACCGGAACGAGCACGGCCGCCGCTGTGGCGGAACCGGCGATCAGGAAGGAGCGTCGGGATGTCAACGTCATTGCGGGCCTTTCCACGGGTGGAGTGCGCCGTCGCACAGAGTCACGAGTCGCCCGTCGAGACCGAGGCGACGAAGGCGCTTGGGGTGTGCAAGGTGGGAGTGAAGCAGTCTGGGGAAACCTGGGACAGGCCTGGCACACACGCATCCCGGAACCCGATGCCTTCGATCGTGCCGCCCACTTCATGGCGATCACACAGAGTGGTCACAGTCCGCGCCGGTGGGCATGCGCGACGGCGGGGCGGACGGCCTGTGCGCCGTTCGCCCCGCCGTACTCCTGTGGGTGACTACGCCGGTGCGACCATCCCCGCCGACAGGTCGATGTCCGCCCCGCACAGTCCGGGCATCGCGAGCATCGCCACCAGGGCCTGTGCGACCTCGTCCTCCTCGACCAGCCGACCGAGCGCGGCCCGGGAGACGAAGTCGCGTTCCGCCTCCTCGACCGTGGAGCCGGCGAGTTCGGCGGTGAGCCGGAAGTTGCGGTCCATCCGCGGCCCCCGTACCGGGCCCGGGGAGAGGGAGTTGACCGCGACCCCCTGGGGGCCGACCTCGCCCGCGAGGGTCCGGGTGAGGCCGATCAGGGCCATCTTGGATGCGGTGTACGGCGTGCGGTGGAGCAGCGGGCGTTTGCCGCTGACCGAGGCGACGTTGACGATGTCACCGCGTCCCGCGGCCAGCATGGGCGGCAGGAAGGCCCGGCACATGAGGTAGACGCCGCGGACGTTGGCCGCGAACACGTCGTCCCATTCGTCGGGCTCGATGTCGACGAGCGGCCGCACCGGTCCCGCCACCCCGGCGTTGTTGACGAGCAACGACACGTCCTCGTCGGCGAGTCGGCGGGCCAGGGCGCGCACGGACGCCGGGTCGGAGACGTCGCACACCGCCGTGCGGGCCGCCTCCCCCACCTTGGCCGCCCCCTCGGCCAGGGCCTGCTCGTTCCGGCCGACGAGGACCACCCGGGCACCGGCGTCGGCGAGTGCCAGCGCGAACGCGCGGCCCAGCGGGCCTCCGCCGCCGGTGATCAGGGCCGTACGGCCGTCCAGGCTCACCCTTGGTTCCAGGGCAGCTCGTCGCCCGCGGCCTTCGCGGCCCGTACGTCGCCGGAGCGGGCGTGGCCCTCGAACAGCTCGACCCGGGAGGCGCGTCCGCACAGCCGCCCGAGCAGGGCCTGCGAGGCGGTGTCGGTGACCTCCTGGTAGGTGACCGTCTTCAGGTACTTCCCCACCCACAGGCCACCGGTGTAGCGGGCGGCACCACGTGTGGGCAGCACATGGTTCGTGCCGATCACCTTGTCGCCGAACGACACACAGGTGCCCTCGCCGAGGAACAGCGCACCGTACTGGGTCATCTTCTCCAGGGCCAGGCGCGGCTCGGCGGTCAGTACCTCCACGTGCTCGAAGGCGAACGCGTCGGCGAGGGCGTACAGCTCGTCGAGGGTGTCGACGACATGGACCTGGCCGTGGTCGCGCCAGGCGGGTCCGGCGTAGTCGCGGGTGGGCATGGAGGGCAGGAGGCGCTCGACCTCGGCGATGGTCTTCTCGGCGACCTCACGGGAGGTGGTGATGAGCACGGCCGGGGAGTCCGGGCCGTGCTCGGCCTGGGAGAGCAGGTCGACCGCGCAGACGAACGGGTCCGCCTGCTTGTCGGCGAGGACCAGGATCTCGGTGGGCCCGGCGAACAGATCGATGCCGATCTCGCCGAACAGTTGGCGCTTGGCCTCGGCCACATAGGCGTTGCCGGGTCCGGCGATCAGGTTGACCGGCTCCATGGCGTCGGTGCCCACGGCCATCGCGGCCACCGCCTGGACCCCGCCGAGCAGCCAGATCTCGTCGGCGCCCGCGAGATGCATGGCGGCGACGGTGGCGGCGGGGATCTCCCCGTGGATCGGCGGGGTGCAGGCGACCACCCGCGGCACGCCGGCCACCTTGGCGGTGACGACGGTCATGTGGGCGGAGGCGGTGAGCGGGTACCGGCCGCCGGGGATGTATGCGCCGGCCGCCCGGACGGGGATGTGCTGCTGCCCGAGCCGTACGCCCGGGAGCGTCTCCACCTCGAACGCGCGCAGGGAGTCCCGCTGGTGGCGGGCGAAGCCACGGACCTGTTCCTGCACGAACCTGATGTCGTCGATGACCTGCCGGGGCACCGAGGCGACGATCTTCTCGACCTCCTCGGCGCTCAGCCGGAAGGATTCGGGGCTCCACTGGTCGAACTTCTCGGAGTACGCGCGGACGGCCGCGTCACCGCGTTCGCGGATGTCCGCGATGACGCCGGCCACGGTGGTGCGCACCTGGTCGAGGGAGGCGGCCACCTCGGCCCCGGGCACGGCGTGCTTCAGGATCTCTGCCACGACTACGGCCTTTCTCAGAAGGATCGGGGTTACACCGGGGGCGCTTCGAAGAGCACGTCGGGGTCGTTGAACTGCTCCTTGGCGACCGACTCGCTCATCGGGTCGGCGGTGCCCCACTGGTCCTGGGTGACCGGGTCGTCCACGTCGTGCCGGCCGGGGTGCCAGAGGTCCTCTTCGAGGACGGCGAGTTCGGTGGTGTACTCGACGGTGTTGCCGTGCGGGTCGTGGAAGTACGAGAAGGTGTTGTCGCCCGCCAGGTGCCGTCCCGGCCCCCAGGTGAGCCGGGTTCCGGCGCGCAGCGCACGCCCGGTGCCGCGCATGTACTCCTCCACCCCCCGCATCTCGAACGAGGCGTGGTGCAGCGACACATGGGGCCCGCGCGCGATGGCGAAGGAGTGGTGCAGCGGGCTGCACCGCAGGAAGTACATGAGGTCACCCATGTGCGTGGAGTACAGGGTGTCGGTGAGCCGGAAGCCGAGGTGCCGGACGTAGAAGTCCCGTAGTCCTTCCGGGTTCTGGGAGTTGACCACACAGTGCGACAGCCGCACCGGGACCGCCTCGCGCTCCTCGATCCTGCGGTGGCCGCGGGTGGCCACGTCGGCCGAGACCTCGACGACCCGCCCGTCGGGGTCGAAGAAACGCAGCCCGTAGCCGCCGCCGGGGGTGTCCAGCGGCCGGGGCTCGTGGATGATCCGCACCCCGGCGCGGCCGAGCCGTACGGCCAGTTCGTCCACCGCCGCCGGGGACACCGCGCCGAAGGCGACGAGGTCCATCCGCTTCCGCTCGTCCTCGCGGATGCGGACGACGTACTGCTCGGGGCTGCCCTCGGCGGCGAAGAACGCGATCCCGTTGTCGTTCGCCACCTCGGTCAGGCCCCAGATGGTGCCGTAGAAGACGCGCTGGGTGGCGAAGTCCGGTACGGCCAGGTCGACATGGCGCAGATGGCTGACGGGCTGGAAGCTCATATGTGGCTCCTGACGGTGTTGCGCTGGCAGCCGAGGCCGGTGATCTCCGCCTCGATCACGTCTCCGGGCTTGAGGAAGACCCCCCAGTGCGCGCCGTTGCCGGCCGGGGAGCCGGTGAGCAGCAGGTCGCCGGGGCGCAGGGTGGTGGTCGTGGAGGCGTAGGCGATCAGCCGCGGAATGTCGAAGATCATGTCCTTGGAGGACTCGTCCTGCCGGACCACCCCGTTGTGCCGCAGGGTGATCCGCAGGTCGCCCGGGTCGCCGACGAAGTCCGCGGGGACCAGGAAGGGGCCGGTCGGCAGGAAGGTGTCGGCGTTCTTGGCGGTGAACCAGTCGGTGCCGATGGCCTTCAGGTCGGGCCGGTAGAGCCGGTCGCGGGTCGTCAGGTCGTTGCTGATCGTGTATCCGGCGACGTACGACATCGCCTCTTCGGCCGGGATGTCCTTCCCCGGCTTCCCGATGACCAGGGCGAGTTCGAGCTCCCAGTCGTGCTGGTCGCCGAGCGCGGGGAGCACGATGTCGTCGTAGGGGCCGCACAGCGCGCGCGGTGATCCGAGGAAGAGGTACGGGACTCCGTCTCGGATCCGTTCGTCCATCATCTTCTCGGCGTCGGCGCGGGCCTCCCGCGGGGTGGCGCCGTGCACGCTCTCCTTCTCGGCGGCGACCAGATCGACGACGTGTTTGCGGTAGTTGGCGCCGCTCTGCAGGATCTGGCCCGGCTCGATCGGTGTCAGGACCCGCAGGGTGGCCAGGTCGTGCCAGGTGCCGTCGGCGTCGACGTCGGCGTCGGCGGCCAGTTCGTGGAGCCGGGGCAGCCAGGTGGCCCAGTCCTCGACCAGCGCGCGTACCGACGCCACCAGGCCGGAGAGGTCACGGACTCGCCCGCCGGCGACCAGCCCGGGGAAGGCGGCCGCGCCGTCGCTGAAGGTGCCGAGCGCGAAGGGGCCGGCAGGGGAGGGAAAAGGTTCGGGCACGGGCGGCTCTCCTCGTACGGGTGCGGGCTCGCCTTCGACGCTAGGCACCGCACGCGGTCGGCGGAAATGGCCGTTGGCGATGGCTGCCATCGCCCGCGGTTCCGCCCCGTGCCCGCACTGACGTGGGGCGCCGCCATCGCCGTACGGGATGGATGCCGTCCCCCATGCCGATGCCTCGATCCGTTGACCCTGCACGGACCGCCGACCAGGCTCGATGCCACCCCGAACCCGAGGAGAACACCGTGGTGGTCGAGCATGCGGAGCTGACCGTCGAGGAAGGCCGGGAGACCGAATTCGCGGAGGCCTTCGGAAAGGCCCGCGAGGTGCTCGCCGAGGCCGGCGGTTTCCGCTGGGCGGAGCTGCTGCGCTGCGACGAACGGCCGCGGACCTTCCTGCTGCTGGTCGGCTGGGAGTCGGTCGAGGCGCACACGACCGGCTTCCGGGAGTCGGAGCGGTTCGCGCGCTGGCGGGCCCTGGTCGGCCCGTTCTTCGCGGCGGCGCCGGCCGTCGAGCACTACCACGAGCTGGGCCCGCGCTTCACCGGCTGACAGCCGCAGGCCGCTGCTCCCCCGCTTTCTCTTTCGAGGTCTTTCTACTGCGAGCAAGGATCGCCCATGCCCGTTCACAAGGTGCTCGTCGTCGGCGGCGGCATCACCGGAAGCGTGCTGTGTCTCGCGCTCGCCCAGCGCGGTGTCGAGGTGGAGCTGGTCGAGATCTCGCCCCGGTGGTTCGGGGTGGGCCATGGCATCACCATCCAGGGCAACGCGCTGAAGGCGCTGCGTTCGGTCGGCGTACTGGACCGGGTGCTGGCCCGGGCGGTGCCGTTCGACCTCATGCGGCTGCGCCGGGCGGACGGCGGTCTGATCACCGAGCTGGAGACCCCGCACACCGGTGGTGCGGACCTGCCGTCGACGGCGGGCGCCCTCCGCTCGGACCTGCAGAACGCGCTGTGCGACGCGGTGTACGCGCACGGCGTCACAGTCCGCCTGGGCCTGAGCGTCGAGCACCTCGACCACTCCCTTGATCACATCGACGTCACCTTCACCGACGGCTCGGCCGGCCGCTACGACCTGCTGGTCGGCGCGGACGGCATCAACTCGGCGCTGCGCGCACTCATCGGCATCACCGCGAAACCCCGCCCGGTCGGTATGTCGATCTTCCGGGTGGTGGCTCAGCGGCCTGCCGAGATGGACTGCGCCGAGGTGTACTACGGCGGCCCGCGCTACAAGGCCGGCTACAGCCCGATATCCGGCCACCAGTGCTACGCCTACCTCCTCGACGAGAACCTCGACACCTCCCTGATCGGCCCGCGTGCCTCGCTGGACCTGCTGCGCGAGCGCGGCGCCGGGTACGGCGGCACCTGGGGGAAGATCATCGCCTCGCTGCCGGACGACACGGCGGTCGACTACCGCTGGATCGAGGCGGTGCTGGTCGACGAGGACTGGCACCGGGGTCGGGCCATGGTGATCGGGGACGCGGCGCACGCCTGTCCGCCGCTGATCGCGCAGGGTGCCGCGATGTGCATGGAGGACGCGGTGCTGCTTGCCGAACTGGTCACCGCCGACGAGCCCCTGGACCGGGCGCTGGCCCGGTTCATGGCCCGGCGGCTGCCGCGGGTGCGGATGGTGCTGGACAACTCCCTGCGGCTCGCCGAGTGGGAGATCCACCCGGAGACCCCCGGCGCCGACCCGGCGCGGATCATGTCGGAGACACTCTCCTCGCTGACGGTAGCCGCATGAGCGCGCCCGTCGTCGACTTCCACGGCCATCTCGCGGTCCCCGGGGCCGACGCCCTGGTGGCCGGAACCGAGGGCTTCGCGGCCGAGCTGGCCGCCGAGCAGCGCGCCCACTCCCCCGCGTCACTGGCCTCCAACCGGACCCAACTCCAGCGACTGACACTGAAGTTGACGGATGTCGGCACCCGTCTCGCCGACCTGGACGCGATGGGCGTCGACGTCCAGGTGGTCGGCCCGATGCCCATGCACCACTACTGGACCGCCCCCGATCTGGCGGTACGACTGGCCCGTACCGTCAACGAGTCGGTGGCCGCCCACTGTGCCACCGCGCCCGAGCGGCTCCGCGGTCTGGGCACGGTACCGCTCCAGCACCCGGACCTCGCGGTCGCCCTGCTGGACAAGGCGGTCACCGAGCTGGGCCTGCACGGCATCAGCGTCTCCACCACCGTGGCGGGCCGCGAGCTGGCCGACCCCGCGCATGATGAAGTCTGGTTGAAGGCGGAGGAGTTGGGTGCGGTGGTCTTCGTGCACCCCTGGGGCTGCTCGCTCGGCGAGCGGCTCGCCACGCACTACCTCGGCAACACGGTCGGCCAGCCCACCGAGACCACGGTCGCGCTCTCCCGGCTGATCTTCACCGGGGTCCTGGACCGCTTCCCGCGGCTGAAGCTGGTGGCCGCGCACGGCGGCGGCTATCTGCCGACGTACATCGGCCGCTCCGACCACGCCTGGCGGGTACGGCCGGACGCGCGCGGCTGCGCCGAACCGCCCAGCGCCTACCTGCGCCGGATGTGGTTCGACGCCCTGGTCTACACCCCCCGCGCGCTGCGCCACCTGGTCGAGGAGGTGGGCGCGGACCGGGTGGTGCTCGGCACCGACCACCCCTTCGACATGGGGGTGACGGACCCGGTGGCCCGGCTCGACGCGGCCGGTCTCGACCCGGTCGCGCGCGACGCGATCGCCGGGGGCAACGCCCTGGAACTGCTGCTGAAAGGACCCGTCCGATGACCGTCGGTCCCATCGAGGAAGAGCTCGCCAAGGCCCGCGCCCTGTACCGCAACTGGGGCCGATGGGGCGAGGACGACGTCCTTGGCACACTGAACTTCGTCGACGACGCGATCCGCGCGCACGCCGCCGGTCTGGTCCGGCGCGGACGTTCCTTCTCGCTGGCGCAGGAGTTCAACGAGTCGGGCCCGCAGCGCGGCTTCCGGGGCCGGATCAACCCGGTGCACTACATGCGGGACACCGGCTCCGACGCGGCGGCCGGCACCCAGGGCTTCCCACACGGTTTCGGCGGCGCCGACGACCATGTGCTGATGCCGCTCCAGGCCTCCACGCAGTGGGACGGGCTGGGCCACATCTACGACAACAAGCAGGCCTGGAACGGCCGTCCGTGCACGATCGTCAACGGCGACGGCGACTCGGTCACCGGTATCGAGCACATGCGGGACGCCTTCACCGGCCGCGGGGTACTGCTCGACGTCGGCCGGGCGGCCGGCGACACGCACGGTGAACTCCCGGACGGCTTCCCGATCCTGGAGGAGCACCTGCGCACCACCATCGAGGCGCAGGGCGCCACGTCGGGTGTGCGCCGGGGTGACATCGTGCTCGTCCGCACCGGGCAACTGGGTCGGGTGCGGCGGCTCGGCGAGTGGGGCGGGTACGCGGCGGGGGACGCGCCCGGCCTGTCCTTCACCACCCTGGGCTGGCTGCACCGCACGGAGATCGCGGCCATCGCCTCCGACACCTGGGGGCTTGAGGTACGGCCGTACGAGTTCGCCGAGCCGGCGATGTCGCCGCTGCACCAGATCGCCATCCCCAACATGGGCCTGCCGCTGGGCGAGATGTGGGATCTGGAGGCCCTCGCGGAGGACTGTGCGGCCGACGGTGTCTACGAGTTCCTGCTGGTGGCGGCACCGCTGCCGGTGACCGGCGCGGTCGGTGCCCCCGTCAATCCCATCGCGGTCAAGTGAGGCGCCCGGTGACCGCGATCCATCGGGGGACGACCCCCGAACCCCCGAACGGGAACCGCTTCTCCGGCACCCTCCATCTCCCCGGTGACGAGGACTTCGAGGAGGCCGTGTACCGGCGGGTCTTCAACGCCCGCCGCCCGGCCGACCGCACCCCCGCGGCCGTGCTCGAGGCGGCCACCGAACAGGACGTCGTCGAGGGCGTCCGGCTCGCCCTGGAGCGCGGCTGGCAGGTCGCCGTACGCTCCGGCGGGCACAGCTGGGCCGCCTGGTCGGTGCGCCGGGACGCGCTGCTGATCGACCTCGGCGGCTTCCGCGAGATGGCCTACGACCCTCGGACCGGGATCGTCACGGCCACTCCCAGCGTCAAAGGCGGCGACGAACTCAACTCGTATCTGGGTGAGTTCGGGCGGTTCTTCAACGGCGGGCACTGTCCGTCGGTGGGCATCGGCGGTTTTCTGCTCCAGGGTGGGCAGGGCTGGAACACGCGCGGCTGGGGCTGGGCGGCCGAGAACATCGTGGCGATCGACGTCGTCACGGCGGACGGCGAACTGGTCCGGGCCGACGAGATGGAGAACAGTGACCTGTACTGGGCGGCGCGGGGCGCGGGCCCCGGCTTCTTCGGCGTCGTCACCCGCTTCCACCTGCGCACCCGCCCGCTCCCCCGGCATCTCGCGCACACCGTGCACGCCTACCCGCTGGACCTCTTCGACGAGGTCATGACCTGGCTGCACGGCATGCACCACACGGTCCCCGACCTGGTGGAGATCGTCGCTCTCACCCAGACCCCGCCCGATCTCGACGGACCGGTCCTGCTGGTGACGGGGGTGGCGATGACGGACACACCTCAGGAGGCGGCCGAGGCGCTCGCGCCCCTGCACGCCAACCCGTACGCCGACCGGGCCCTGTTCCGGATCGAGGCCGAACCCACCACGCTCGCCGAGCAGTTGGCGGGGCAGCGCACCGCCAACCCGGAGGGCCACCGCTACTTCGTCGACAACGCGTGGCTGACCGGTACCGCCGAGGAGGTCGTCCCGGCGATCCGCAGGGCGTTCACCGAGCACCCCACCCGGGGGACCTTCACCATCTGGTTCTCCATGGCCCCGCTGCGCCGACTGCCCGACATGGCCTTCTCGTTGCAGTCGGAGATCTACTGCGCGAGCTATGTCGTGCACGACGAGCCGGGGCGGGACGCGGAGCTGCGCTGCTGGCTGGACGGGGCGATGGCGGCGATGCGGCCGGTGACCGCCGGCCAGTACCTGGGCGATTCCGACTTCACGGTACGGCAGTTGAGGTTCATGGGCGACGAACAGTGGCGACGGCTGAAGGAGATCCGGGCCGCCCGTGATCCCAAGGGCGTGTTCGCCGGCTATCTGAGCGCCGGGACCGTCACCAACACCAACCACGGGGAGCAGTGAGCCATGCGTTTCGCGACATACGAGCACGAGGGCGAGGAGCGCGCCGGTGTGGTGCGGGACGGGGTGATCCATCCGCTGCCCGAGGGGGTGAGCGTCCTCACGCTCGTCGAGGCCGGCGTGCTGTACGCGGCCGGCGTCGAAGCCCTCGACTGCCCCAGCGGGTTGACGGTGGACCGGGTACGGCTGCTGCCCCCGCTGAAACCGCCCTCGATCCGGGACTTCGTCGGGTTCGAGGCGCACATCGAGGGCGTGTCGAAGTCTCTGGACGGTCTGGAGCGGGTGCCCGAGGAGTGGTACCGGGCGCCCAACTTCTATTTCACCAACCCGCACGCCGCCTACGGAGCGCACGACGACGTGCCGGTGCCGGCGGGCTGCTCGGTGCTCGACTTCGAGCTGGAGGTCGGCGCGGTCATCGGCCGCAGCGGCCGCGACCTCACCCCCGAGCAGGCCGGGGACCACATCATCGGCTATCTGGTCTTCAACGACTGGTCGGCCCGTGACCTGCAGAAGCCGGAGAAGAACCTCGGCCTGGGCTTCTCCAAGGGCAAGGACTTCGCCAACACGCTCGGCCCCTACCTGGTCACCGCCGACGAGGTACAGGAGCGGCGGGATCCGGACGGCTTCCTGGACCTGGAGATGACGGTCACCCTGAACGGGGAGCTGATCGGCCGGGACACCCTCGCCAACGTCTCCTGGACCTTCGAGGAGATGATCGCCTACGCCAGCCGGGACGCCTGGGTACGGCCCGGTGACATCCTCGGCTCCGGCACCTGCGGCTGGGGCGCGCTGGCGGAGTTCTGGGGCCGGCTCGGGGAACGCACCCCGCCCCCGCTGAAACCCGGCGACGAGGTGACGCTGAGCGTCGAGGGGCTCGGCACGGTGTCCAACCGGATCGTGCCCGGGCGGGCGGACGCATACCTTCCGCGGGCCCGCAAGAGGGGTCGTACGCCCCGCCCGTAGCACCCGAAACTGTGGGGGGCCTGTGGTGCGCGCGGGCCCCCCACCTGGGGGTATGCGGTGCCCGGATGCCTGGCATCGCATCTTCCTGTCAGTCGCCCCGACCCCCTTCCTCGACGGCCGTCCGCTGGTTAACCTCCCGTTTCACCGAAGCTTCAATGACGTGGCCGGCCGGAAGGGGACACCCGTGGGTCTCGGAGCGATCGATCTCAATCTTCTGGTGGCACTGGAAGCGCTCCTGGAGGAGAAGAACGTCACCCACGCGGGGGTACGGCTGTCCACCAGCCAGTCCGCGATGAGCGGCTCGCTGGCCCGGCTGCGCCGGCACTTCAACGACGAGCTGCTGATCCGGGTGGGCCGCGAGTACGAGCTGACACCCCTCGCGGAGCGGCTGCTGCCGGTCGTCCAGGGCTCGCTGCAGAAGGCCGAGGAGGCGCTGTCGCTGACCCGGCACTTCGACCCCGGACGCAGCCGCCAGCGCTTCTCCGTGGTCATGTCGGACTACGTGATGACGGTGTTCGTGGAGCCGCTGCTGCGGGTCATCGCGGCCGAGGCGCCGGGCGTCCGGATCGACTTCCACCCGATCGTCGACGGCCAGCTGGAGACCGAGACGCATCTGCGCTGCCACGACCTGATGATCGTGCCGCTCGGCTACCAGCTCCCCGGGGTCAGCGAGGCCGTGATGCACGACCGGTTCGTGTGCCTCGTCGACCCGGACAACCCGCGCCTGGTGGACGGCCGGCTCACCCTGCGCGACCTCGCGGAGATGCCGCACGCGGCCTGCGCCATCGGCAAGAGCCACACCCCCGCCGAGCGCCAGCTGGAGACCCTCGGGATCACCCCGAAGGTCCAGGTCAGCACGCCCGGCTTCAGCGTGCTGCCGTTCCTGGTGAGCGGCACGGACCTGGTGGCGATGGTCCCGGAACGCCTGGCGAGGCGGTACGAGGGTTTCGCGCGCTGTGCGGTCGTGCCGGCGCCGTTCCCGGACGTGCCGCTGGTGGAGGCCATGTACTGGCACCACAACCGGCACGCCGACCCGGCCCACCGCTGGCTGCGGGACACGGTGCGCAGGGTCGGGACCGCGCTGGGGGAGGCCCCGTACGAGATCGCCGACGTGGATGCCAGCCATCCCGAGAGCGCGTTTCCGCAGCTGTCCGCGGCTTCCTAGCGTGGACGGGAGGACATCCCGCACGCCCCCTCGGAGGACATCGTGGAAGCCGTGAGTCGCACGCGCCTGGCGGGCCGTACCGTCGTCGTCACCGGAGCCGCACAGGGCCAGGGAGCCGCGGAGACGGCCGCGGCCGCCCTGGAGGGCGCCACAGTGATCGCGACCGACGTACTGGACGAGGCCGGTGAGAAGCACGCCGCCGCCCTGCGCTCCGACGGCCTCGACGTCCGGTACGTCCGTCTGGACGTGACCTCGCCGGAGGACTGGGCCGCGCTGGCCACCTCCCTCGACGTCGTGCACGGTCTGGTGAACAACGCGGGCATCCCGCTGCGGGCCCGGCTCGGCCAGGTCGAACTCGCCGACTGGAACCGGGCGTTCGCCGTGAACACCACCGGCGCCCTGCTCGGCATCCAGACCCTGGCGCCGCTGATGCCGGCGGGCTCCTCGATCGTGAACGTCGGTTCGGTCGCCGGGCTCACCGCCCATCACGCGGTCGCGTACACGACCAGCAAGTGGGCGCTGCGGGGCCTGTCCAAGGTGGCGGCCCTCGAGCTGGCCCCACGCGGCATCCGTACGAACGTGATCCACCCCGGCTACATCGAGACCCCGCTGATGGCCACCGCCAACCCGGTGTTCGTCGCCGCCCACCTCGCCATGACACCCCAGGGCCGCCCGGGCACGGTCGACGAGGTGGCGCCGCTCGTCGTCTATCTCCTCTCCGACGAGGCGTCGTACGTCAACGGCGCGGAGATCACCGTCGACGGCGGCTACTCGGCGCACGGCCCGGTGAAAGCGATCACCGACGCCCTGGACCGGGGCTGAACGTCAGCTTTTGAGCTGCTCCAGCGTGGACCGGGTGTCCGTCTTCAGCCAGTCCGTCACGTCGTCGAGCGACGGCGGGTCGGTGTCGCTGTCGTACGAGGAGAAGTACGCGCTGTAGTACATGGTGTACGTCATCCAGCCGTCCCGCACCGCGAGCGTGGCGTACCGAGAGCCGCTGGTGGTGGAGCCGTTGCTGGTGTCCTGGGTGACCAGGTAGGCCTCGTCGCCGATGCCGCTCACCGGGCTCACGTCGTAGTCCGTGTGGCTGTCGCCGTACTTCTTCCAGGTGGCCGTGAACTCGGGCCCCGGGTCGGTCTTCTTGTGCAGGTCGACCGTCATGGTGAGATAGGCGTCCCCGTAGCTGGAGCTGGTCTTCTTGAGACTGAGACTGCAGTAACTCTCGTCCAGCGCGGGGTCCTTCAGCACGTTCTTCGTCGGGGACGAGTCGTCGACGGGGTACTCGTCCTTGAACGACGAGTAGTCCGCGCCGGAGCAGAGGTTCGCGGGCGCCTGGTAGCCGCGCAGATCGGCACCGGTGCCGAAGCCGCCGGTCAGGAAGATGCCGCCCGCCCAGGCGGCGGAGGCGACCACCGCGCCCACGACGGCCCACAGCACGGCTCTCCCGGCCGCGTTCCCGCCCGCCGACGGCGGTGGCGCGGCCGGGGGCGGGTAGCCGTAACCGGGTTGTACGGCATAGGGGTTGCCCTGCTGCGGGCCCTGTTGCGCAGGTGCCGCCGGCTGGTTGACGAGGGTCGGCTGGGCGTAGGGGTTCTGCGGCGGCGACTGCGGGTTCGGATACGGGTACGCGGTCGGCTGAGGCTGTTGGGGTGGTACCGCCGGCGACTGGTCCGGCTGTTGCGGCGGCGAAGGCTGCTGCTGCGGCGAAGGCTGCTGGTGCGGGGGCGAGGGCTGCTGGGGAGTCGACGGCGGTTGCTGCGGCGAGGACGACGGCTGCTGCGGTGGCGTGGACATGTCGTGAAGATAAGGCATTACCTGACATCAAGTCCTCTCCCGGCCAGGACCGTTATCGATTGCGGACATCCGTTGCCGTACCACGACCCCCTGACGACACGGAAGTTGACCGCACGTCAGAAGGCCGGGGCGGGAGCCCCGGCCTTCTCGTCGTGTCCGCGGTCAGGCGGACGCGGGCTGCACCGGCAGCTGGGCCGCCGCTCGTGCGGTGTTCCTCCGGACCAGCAGCAGGGTGACCAGCGCGCCGAGCAGCGAGGCGCAGCCGCAGATCACGACGCCCAGGGCCATGCCGTGCGCGAGGGCGTCCCGCGCGGCGGCCCTGGCGCTGTCGCTGCCCGCGTTGACCACCGCGAGCGGACCGGCGGCGGCCTCCATGCCCGCGTCGGCGCCGCTCAGCTTGCCGACCAGCGCGGAGGAGGCCGCGCTCATCGCGATCGTGCTGATCACGGCGGGCCCGAGGCCCTGGCCGAACTCGCGGACCAGGCTGGTCGCACCGCTCGCCATGCCGGTCATCTCGATCGGTACGGCGTTCACGGCGGCCGACGTCAGCGAGGAGACCACGCAGATGAAGCCGATGCCGAGCAGCAGCACCGGGCCGATGAAAGCGGCCAGGTCGGTGGTGGTGATGGGCAGCGCGGCGATCCAGAACTGGCCGGCGGCCATCGGCAGCAGACCGCCCATCAGCAGCCAGCGCGGCTCGACCCGGGTGAGCATCCTGCTGAGCACGGGTGCCAGGAGCAGCGGGATGAGCTGGAGGATCACGAACGGCATACCGGCGCGCAGCGCGCTGAGGTGCATCACCGCGCCGAGCCGGATGGAGACGCAGTAGGCGGTGCCGATGAAGCCGAACATGCCGGTCAGCGCGACCACCGCGGCGGCGGCGAACGACGGGATCTTCAGCAGCTCCAGGTTGAACATCGGCGACTCGGCGCGGTTCTCCGCGACCACGAAGCCGACCAGCGCGACGGCGGCGAGCACCAGGGCGAAGACGATCGAGGGGCTGCTCCAGCCACGGTCGCCGCCCTCGATGATGCCCCACAGCAGGGCGGTGAGGCCGACGGCGACGGTGATCTGCCCCGGCCAGTCCAGAGCGCGGCCCTCGGGTGCCTTGGAGTCGGTGACCAGCACCCAGCAGGAGATGCCGACCGCGATCCCGAGCACGACCGGCGGCACGAACGCCCAGCGGAAGTCGGCGACCGTGGCGAGGACGCCGCTGGACAACGGTCCCACCGCGGAGGCGAGGGAGATGCTCAGCGCCCAGATCGAGACCGCCTTGGCGCGGTCCTTCTCCCCGGGGGTCGCGGCCGCGATCACGGCGAGGGAGCTGGGGAACAGCGCGGCGGCGCCGACACCGGCGAGGGCCTGCCCGATCCAGAGCATGGTGATGTTCTGCGAGGTGGCGTTGAGGAGTTCACCGACCGCAAGCACGAATCCGCCGAGAACCAGCAGCCGCTTACGGCCGAACAGGTCGCCTACCACGCCGAAATTCAGTTCCAGAATCGCGGTGGGCAGAATGAATGCGGAAGTGACCCAGGCTACTTGCGATCCCGAGGCGCCGAACGCGGCCTGTATTTCCCCGTTGATGGGCGAGGGAACGGTAATGCACAGCTGCGCGGCGGCAACTGCCAGACAACAGGCCACGAGCGTGCCCACGTCCAGTTTTCTCACAGTGTTGGTCATTCCGTACTCCATCTCACGGGTCAACAGTGGTGCCGCGTTCTATGAGTTCGATGAGATTTCCCTCGGGGTCCCGGACCCAGGCCATCCGCACCCCCGATTCGGGGGACGGGCCGGGTTTCAGCACCTCGCCCGCTCCGTGGGCCACCAGGGCGGTGTACACGGGGTCGAGTTCTGGGGTGGCGACCGCGAAGTGCCCGTACCCCTCGGTGAGGGCGGCGGTCATCGGGTCCGGTGCCCGGAGGCCGGGCGAGGACCCGGGCCTGGCGAGGAGTTCGATCCGCCAGCCGTGCGGGTGTTCCAGGACGACGCCGGTCAGGCCGGGACCGTCAAGACGGAACTCGAAGACGGTCCTCAGACCGAAGGCCGTCCGGTACCAGGCGAGTTGGGCGGGCAGGTCGCGTACGTTGACACCCACGTGGTCCAGCCGTGCGTGCATGGGCGCTCAGCCCGCCATCGCGCTGTCGCCACCGTCGACCATGAGGTTGGCGCCGTTGACGAAGGCCGCCTCGTCGGAGCAGAGGAAGGCCGCGGCGCGGGCGATGTCCTCGGGCTGCCCGATCCGGCCGGCCGGGATCCGCGCCTCCAACTGGGCCTTCGGGCCGTCCGGGTCGTCGAGGAAGGGGGCGGTGGCCGAGGTATGGGTCATGCCGGGGGCGATGGTGTTGACGCGGATGCGGTGCGGGGCGCCGGCGGCGCACAGGTGCTTGCTCATGGCCAGCACCCCGCCCTTGGCGGCGCCGTGCGGCACCATCGGCATGAAGGGCGCGCCGCGCACGGCGGCTACCGAGGCGACGTTCAGGACGGCCCCGCCGCCGCGCGCGATCAGGTGCGGCCAGGCGGCCCGGGTGCAGAAGTAGGGGATGTCCAGCTCGTTCCTGATGGTGAAGTACCAGTCCTCGGCCGGCATCGTCTCGAAGGGGCCGTTCCGCAGCGCGGAGGCGTTGTTGTAGAGGATGTCGATCCCGCCGAACTCCTCGATACCGGCCTCGATCCACTCCCGTGCTCCGGTCTCGGTGGAAAGGTCGACCGGTGCCAGCGAACGCATCACGCCGCCGGACTTCTCGACGAGTTCCACGGTTTCGGCGGCGCTCTTCTCGTCGATGTCACAGCCGAATACGGTGGCGCCCTCCGCCGCGAAAACCTGTGCCGCGGCCCGGCCGATTCCAGCCCCCGTTCCACTGATGAAAGCGATTTTCCCGGCCAGTCGACCCATGATTGCCAAGTCCCTTGTCCCATGCCGCCGAAGTGCGGTGGTGGCAGCGTAGGTAGGGCCTATGGCCAGAACAAGAAATGCGTCAGGGAAGGTCCATCGGGGGTTCGTATGGCTGGTATGCGGCCCAGGCGCCCAGGCGAACCGGGAGGGCACGGACGCTGTCGCCGACGAGGCCGGCCTCCCGGGCGAGGCCGGCCTCGGGCACGGCCGATCGTAGGCGCGCCCGAGCCGTCGGGATGCGGGGGTTCCCGGCCACTCAGGTCCGGGAACCGTGCGGGAATATCGGTGCCCCGTGCCATGTTGACGAGCATGCAACGCCGGGTATAGTGCGTTGAGCACCTGTGGTCGCCCCCCTAGCCGGGCGCCGGTGCGTTCCCTCTCCTCCAGCCGCTTCGGCCGTCGCTTTCCGATCGGCCCGTCGGCTTCTTCGCACCACCTCGTGACCAGGGCTTTCCGTGCCTTCCCGAGGTGTCGTTCCCGCCGCCCGGAGGCCTGTGTGCACGCCTCCCGCTCGCGGCCCTCTCCCCCTTCTCTCCTGTCTTCCGTCCTCGAAAGGACCACCTCTCATGACCACCACACTCGAACCTCCCGTACAGCAGCAGGACCGCAACGCCGTCCGGCCCGTCACCGGTGTCCTCGACATCGACGCGGGCGGGAAGGGGCAGCTGCGGGCCCCGAGCTGCCTGTCCTCCCCGGCCGACCCCCAGGTCTCCGCCGCGCTGATCCGCCGTCACGGCCTGCGCAAGGGCGACCTCGTCGAGGGCGTCCGGGGCAACCAGCGCACCCTGACCGAGGTCACGCGCGTCAATGGCCGTACCCCCGAAGAGCTGCGCGGCCGACGTCACTTCCGCGATCTGACCCCGCTCCACCCGCACCAGCGGATCCGCCTCGAACACCCCGCCTCGGGGCTCGCCGGACGGGTCACCGACCTGCTCGCCCCCGTGGGCAAGGGGCAGCGCGGGCTGATCGTGGCCCCGCCGAAGACCGGCAAGACCGTGCTGCTCCAGCAGTACGCGGCCGCCGTCGCCGGCAACCACCCGGAGTGCCACCTCATGGTGCTGCTGCTCGACGAGCGCCCCGAGGAAGTCACCGACATGCGGCGCTCGGTCCACGGCGAGGTGTACGCCTCCACCTTCGACCGGCCCGCCAAGGAGCACATCGCCCTCGCCGAACTCGTCATCGAGCGGGCCAAGCGGCTCGTCGAGGACGGCCGGGACGTCGTCATCCTCCTGGACTCCCTGACCCGGCTGTGCCGGGCCCACAACAACGCGGCCGCCTCCAACGGCCGTACCCTCAGCGGCGGCGTCGACGCCGGCGCGCTGCTCGGCCCCAAGCGGTTCTTCGGCGCCGCCCGCAAGGCCGAGGAGGGCGGCTCGCTCACCATCCTCGCCACCGTCCTGGTGGACACCGGCTCCCGCGCCGACGGCTACTTCTTCGAGGAGCTGAAGGGCACCGGCAACATGGAGCTGCGTCTGGACCGCGAGCTGGCCTCCCGGCGGGTCTTCCCGGCCGTGGACATCGCCCCCTCCGGCACCCGCCGCGAGGAACTCCTGCTCGCCCCGGCCGAGTTGACCGCCGTACGCGGCCTGCGCCGGGCCCTGCAGAGCCGCGAGGGGACCCCCTCCGGCCTGGAGACGCTCCTTGAGCGGATGCGCGAGGCGCCGGACAACGCCACCTTCCTGCGCCGTGTCCAGCCGACCCTGCCGGCGAGCTGACACCGGAGCCGGACGTGCGGCATCCGGGTTGCTCGGGGCGCCCATCCGGCCCAGGCATCGCGCCGGACACCGACTCCCTTCCTACGTTGATCGTATGACGATCGGATTCTCTGACCGATTCCCTCGCCGGGCGGCGGTGTCGACCTGCGCCCTCTGCGTGGCGGGCCTGCTGGCGCTGACGTCCGGTACGGCCACCGCCGGCACCGGGGCGCTGGACCCTGCCCCACGCCCGAGGGCGGTGGTGCCCGGGCCGTCCCTGCTCTACCACTCCGGCACCCAGGTACGGCCGCACTCCGGGGTGCCGGAGGTCCCGGACGTCTCCGCGCTCTCCTGGCTGGTCGCCGACGCGGGCAGCGGCCAGGTGCTGGCGGCGAACGAGGCACATCGCGAGCTGCCGCCGGCCAGCACGCTGAAGACCCTGTTCGCGCTCACCGTGCTGCCGGTCCTGCCGGCCGGTCTGGAGCACCGCGTGACACCCCAGGAACTGGCGGACGTCGGCGAGGGCAGCAGCCTGGTCGGCGTGGAGGAGGGCCACACCTACCGGGTGGCCGACCTGTGGCGCGGGGTCTTCCTCAGCTCCGGCAACGACGCCGTGCACGTCCTGGCCGCGCTCAACGGGGGCTGGGGCCACACCGTCACCCGGATGCAGGCCAAGGCACGTGCCCTGGGCGCCCTCGACACGCATGTCGAGTCCCCCGACGGCTACGACGCACCGGGGCAGGTCTCCTCGGCGTTCGACCTCGCGGTGTTCGGCCGGGCCGGGCTGCGCAACCGCGACTTCGCCCGCTACTGCTCCACCGCCTCGGCCCGCTTCCCGGCCGGCGACGGCTGGTCGTTCGGCATCGAGAACACCAACCGGCTGCTGACCGGTGAGGACGGTGTGCCGCGCTATCCCGGCCTGATCGGGATCAAGAACGGCTACACCACCAACGCCGGCAACACTCTGGTCGCCGCCGCCCGGCGGGGCGGGCGCACCCTCGTCGTGACGGTGATGAACCCCCAGGACGGTGGCGTGTACGACGAGGCCCGTCAGCTGCTCGACTGGGGTTTCGAGGCGGCCGGACGGGTCGACCCGGTGGGCTCGCTGGACGCCCTGCGGGCCAGGCCGCGTCCCCCCTCGGGGCCGAGCACCGTGCCGATGGCGGCGGCCACCGCGCCGGAGGACGACTCCGGGTGGTCCGACACCGCCATGGCCGCGGGCTTCGCCGTACTCGGCGTGGGCGCCGTGACCCTCGCGATGCGGCTCAGGGGCGACCGCTCCGGACGGGACTGACCGGTCGGCAGGCCCAGCAGCAGCCCCAGGGCGATCCAGGTGTAGATGTTGCTGCCGAGGAACCCGTCGATGCCCGACGCGTCGTCGAACCACAGCCACACCACGCTGGTGCACATCACCGCGTAGAGGGCGCCCGCGATCCGCGGGTACCCCGCGCGGGCCAGCAGGGCGAACGAGGGCAGCGCCCACACCAGGTGGTGCACCCAGGTGATCGGGCTGACCAGACAGGCGGCGAGACCGGTGAGCGCGAAGGCGGCCGTCCAGTCCCCGGCCGCCACCGCCCTGCGGGTCCGCCACGCCCACACGGCCAGTGTGAGCAGCACGACCGTCGCCCACAGCGGCTTGTCCGGATGGCCGAGCCGGGCCAGTACGCCCTGCAGCGACTGGTTCGACACGTAGTCGAGCCGGCCGACCCGGCTGGTGTCCCAGAGCGCCTGCGTCCAGTAGAAACGGGACGCCTTCGGGTCGGCCCAGGCGGCGAGCCCGGTGGCGGCGAGCGCCACCGCTGTGGCGACACCGGCCGCACGCCACCTGCGGCCGATCAGGAGCATGCCGATGAACAGCGCGGGGGTGAGTTTGATCGCGGCGGCGAGCCCGATGCCGACCCCGGCCCAGCGGCCCCGCCCACTGCGCAGCAGACAGCAGTCCACAAGCACCAGGGCGAGCAGTATCAGGTTCACCTGGCCGAAGCTGAAGGTGTCCCGCAGCGGCTCGAAGAGCGCCAGCGCGCACAGGGCCAGCGCCCACCGGTACCAGCCCCAGCGCCGCCAGCCCGGCCCGGCCAGGATGCGCAGCACGAAGGCCAGCGCGGCCAGGTTGACCAGCAGTGAGGCCGCGATGGCCAGGTGCAGCCCCACCAGCGCCATGGGCAGCATGCCGAGGGCGGCGAACGGCGGATAGGTGAAGCCGTACGTCGTCCCGGGCACCCGGTAGTCGTAGATCCGGCCGCCGTGGTGCACCCAGGTGTGCACGGTGCCGTAGTAGACGCGCAGGTCGAACCAGTCGCGCAGCAGCGGCACGGTGGCCGTGAACACCGTCACGCCGGCGACGAGGACCAGGACGAGCAGCAGTCTCCCCCGGTCGGTACGCGGTCCTCTCATGCCGTACGTCCCACGGCCGGGGCCTGCGCGGCCTGGTGGGCCTGCCACAGCACGACCACACCCAGCACGCCGCCGGAGACGGCGAGGACCAGCTGGCCGATGTCGGCGGAGCCGCCGCTGGGCAGCACGGCGAGCGCGAGCACTCCGGTGACGGCGGCCACCCGGTGCCGTACCGAGGTGCTGGGCGCCGCTGCCGCTATCAGGAACAGGCCCCAGATCGCGTACCAGGGCCGGATCGCCGGTCCGAAGGCGGCGACCGCGGCCAGGCTCAGGCCGAGGGCGTAGATCGGGCGGGGCCGCAGCCGGACCCATATCAGCAGCACGGTCACCGCGGTGAGCGCGAGTCCGAGCAGATGCCAGGCCGGCACGGCCAGCGGCGCCAGATCGCTGCCGAGGCGTTCCAGGAGCGCGCCGGTGGCCCGGCCGAGCAGGCTGCTGAGCGCCCAGTTGTGCGCGGAGACGGGGGTGTCGAGCGCCCTTATCCACCCGTATCCGGTCCCGGCGACGGCGGTCGCGACCACCGTCGTGGCGCCGGACGCGGCCGCCGTCAGCACAGTGGCGCCCACCGGACCGCGGCCCTTGCGCGCCTGTACGACGACGATCGCGAGCAGCCCCAGTGCGGCCGGTGCCTTCACCAGTGCGGCGAGCGTGACGAGCACGGCTCCGAGGAACGGCCAGCGGCCGAGCGCCGCGACCAGGCCGAGGCCGAGCAGACCGAGCATGATCGCGTCGTTGTGGGCGCCCGCGACCAGGTGCAGCAGCACCAGGGGATTGAGGGCGCCGAGCCAGAGCGCGGCCGCCGGGTCGGCGCCGCTGTGCCGGGCGAGCCGGGGCAGCGCGGCCGCCATCAGGCCGACGCCGAGCAGGGCGACCAGGCGCATCCCGAAGAGCCCGGCCGGGAGTTCGCCCCGGGTCAGGCCGGACAGCAGCGACGCCACGCCCATGAACGCGGGGCCGTACGGTGCGGCGGTGTTCTGCCAGACCGGGGCGACCTCGTCGGCCAGCGGGCCGCCGAGCTGTGCGGGCCCCGCCGCGTAGACGTCCATGTGCGCGTCGACCATCGCGCCCTGCGCGAGGTAGCTGTACACGTCCCGGCTGAACAGCGGGGGCGCGAGCAGCAGCGGGGCCGCCCAGACGGCGAGGACCAGCAACAGCTGGCGGGGGGTGGGCGGTTCGCCACCACGCACGAGGCGGCCCAGCAGCAGCCACGCCGCGATGAGCAGCACGACGCCGAAGTAGACCCCCACCAGGCCGAACGCCGCCTGCACCGAGCTGGGCGCGAGCAGGTCCTCCACGGGGAGGGCGCCGGCGGTCTCACCTCCCAGGGCGAGGAACGCGGTACCGGCCAGGCCTAGCACCTGGGAGCGGCGAAGATCGACGGGAAAAGCCATGGCCAACACTGGCTCAGCGTGTCAAGGGTGGGTGGCCAGAAGGCGACGGGGCGTTTTCCTGGGAGCGGCCTGGCTGTGACTGGCCAGTGATTCGATGTCGGGTGCGGGCCGGTGGGGGCTGGTAGCGCCCGCGCGACGGAGCCGCATGTCGATACAGCCCCACGCCCCTGACAGGGCACTCCAGTTCCGGAGCTGTATGGATCAGCCTCTAGAACAGAGATCAGCCTCTAGAACACTGACAAACCCGTGAGTGTCGTGAATCTGTCCAGCGCCGCCACTCCCGCCACCGAGTTGCCCCGCTCGTCCAGGCCCGGGCTCCACACGCAGAGCGCGCAACGCCCCGGTACCACGGCGATGATGCCACCGCCCACCCCGCTCTTCCCGGGCAGCCCCACCCGATACGCGAAGTCGCCCGCCGCGTCGTACGTGCCGCAGGTCAGCATCACCGCGTTGACCTGCTTCGCCTGGCTGCGGGTGAGCAGACGGCTGCCATCGGCCCGGATGCCGTGGCGGGCCAGGAACGTGGTCGCCAGGGCGAGGTCGGCGCAGGACGCGGCGACGGAGCACTGGCGGAAGTACTGGTCGAGGAGGACCGGCACCTCGTTGTCGATGTTGCCGTAGGAGGCCATGAAGTGGGCCAGGGCGGCGTTGCGGTCGCCGTGCTGGGACTCGGAGGCGGCCACCCCCTTGTCGAAGTCCAGGGCGGCGTTCCCGCTCTCGGCGCGCAGAAAGGCGAGGAGTTCGCCGGCCGCGTCTCCGGTACGGGTCTGGAGGCGGTCGGTGACGACGAGGGCGCCCGCGTTGATGAAGGGGTTGCGCGGGATGCCGTTCTCGTACTCCAGCTGGACCAGGGAGTTGAAAGGGTTGCCGGAGGGTTCGCGGCCGACGTGTTCCCAGAGTTCGTCGCCCTCGCGGCCCAGGTCGAGGGCGAGGGTGAAGACCTTGGTGATGGACTGCGTGGAGAACGGCTGCCGCCAGTCGCCCACGCCGTAGACCGTGCCGTCCAACTCGGCCACGGCCATGCCGAAGCTGCGGGGGTCGCAGGCGGCGAGCGCCGGTATGTAGTCGGCAGGCCGCCCGCGGCCGGGCGTCCGCTCGATCTCCTCCGCGATCCGCTCCAGGACCGGCAGAAAGGCAGGGAACGACGTCATTGTCATGATCACCATTGTGCCTCCGAGCCGGTCCTGGCGCGTACTCGCAGGTCAGACGAGGGGCGACGCGCTGCCGGCGACGACCTCGGGACGCAGCAGGTCGGCGAGCCGCTCGGCGGGCAACAGACCCTTCTCCAGCACGAGTTCGGCCACGCCCCGGCCGGTGACGAGGGCCTCCTTGGCGATGTCGGTGGCCGCCGTGTATCCGATGTACGGGTTGAGGGCGGTGACCAGGCCGATGGAGTTCTCGACCGTCGCCCGCAGCACGTCGGTGTTGGCGGTGATGCCGTCGACGCACCGTTCGGCCAGGGTCAGGCAGGCGTTCCGCAGATGCGTGATGCTCTCCGACAGGGAGTGCAGGATGATCGGCTCGAACGCGTTGAGCTGGAGCTGTCCGGCCTCGGCGGCCATGGTGATGGCGACGTCGTTGCCGATGACCTCGAACGCGA
This sequence comes from Streptomyces sp. NPDC051105, assembly GCF_040682795.1. Classification (NCBI taxonomy): domain Bacteria; kingdom Bacillati; phylum Actinomycetota; class Actinomycetes; order Kitasatosporales; family Streptomycetaceae; genus Streptomyces; species Streptomyces sp. NPDC051105. The sequence continues at coordinate 48,195 of NZ_JBFBBR010000017.1, forward strand.
CCTGGTTGACGACCTCGGGGATGACCGGGTTGACCTTGCCGGGCATGATCGACGAGCCGGCCTGCACGGGCGGCAGATTGATCTCGCCGAGTCCCGCGCGCGGCCCGGAGGACAGCAGCCGCAGGTCGTTGCAGCTCTTGGAGAGCTTGACCGCGATCCGCTTCAGCACGCCGGACATCTGCACGAACGCACCGCAGTCCTGGGTCGCCTCCACCAGATTGGCGGCGGTGACCAGGGGCAGTCCGGTGATCCCGGCGAGGTGCCGACGGGCCGACTCGGCGTATCCGCCGGGCGCGTTGAGGCCGGTGCCGATGGCGGTGGCGCCCAGGTTGATCTCATGGATCAACTCGACGGCCTCGTCAAGACGGGAGCGATCCTCGTCAATCATGACGGCAAAGGTGGAGAACTCCTGACCGAGCGTCATGGGAACCGCGTCCTGCAACTGTGTACGGCCCATCTTGAGCACGTCACGGAACTCGACGGCCTTACGGCCGAAGGCGTCCTGGAGTACGGACATCGCCTTGAGCAGTCCACGCACCGCGAAGACCGTCGCTATCTTGAGGGCCGTCGGGTAGACGTCGTTGGTCGACTGACCGAGGTTGACGTCCTCATTGGGGTGCAGGTACTGGTACTGCCCCTTCCGGTGCCCCATCAACTCCAGCGCCCGGTTGGCGACGACCTCGTTGGCGTTCATGTTGGTCGACGTCCCGGCACCGCCCTGGATGACGTCGACGACGAACTGGTCGTGCAGTTTGCCGGCCCGTATCTCCCGGCAGGCGGCCACGATCGCGGCGGCCTTCTCCGGCGCCAGCAGCCCCAGCTCCTCATTGGCGAGCGCGGCGGCCTCCTTGACGGCGGCCAGGGCGTCGATCAGATGCGGGTAGGCGGAGATCGGCGTCCCGGTGATGGGGAAGTTCTCCGTGGCACGGAGGGTGTGCACACCCCAGTAGGCGTCAACGGGAACATCACGGTCACCGAGCAGATCGTGTTCGCTACGGGTGACGACGGTGGTGGTCATGAGGGTAGGAATTCCTCTTTCGGAGGGAGTGATTTTTCAGGACCGTGACTGAGGCGCCCCGACAGGGGCGCGGGGAACTGCGCGACCATTCACCACGGACCCCAGCCGCCGACCGACAAGTCGGCCCGACCCACTAGGCGCAGGCCGAAACCGCAACCGGCTCCAGGGACCGAACGGGCCGCACACGCCCGACCTCCCGCCCGCCGCCGAGCAACGCCTCACCGGCGAACTCGGTCAGCAGCTCCGGATCGACCCCGGCCCGCGCCAACGCGGCCGCCGCCACCGAAATCCGCGCCCGGTTCGCGCCATCGGCGATCTTCACGGCCACAGCCCGGCCGTCAGCCAGCGCGGCGACCTGCACGCCCTCGAAGCCGTCCTTGGCCAGCAGCCCCGGCACGGCCGCCATCAGCGCGGCCACGTCACGGCCCGCCCCGGACGCCATCTCGGCATGGTCCCGCATCGCGTCGGCGACCCGCGCCTCCGGCGTCCCCGGCGCGGCGGTCACGATCCGCGACAGGGCCCGGGCCAGCCCGTGCAGGGAGATGGCGAACAGCGGCGCCCCGCACCCGTCCACGGTGGTCCGCGCGATGCGCTGCCCGGACAGGTCCTCGACGATCTCGGCGATCGCCTGCTGGAGCGGGTGCTCCGGCTCCAGGTAGTCGTCGAGCGACCAGTCGTTCAGCTGCGCGGTCCACAGCATCGCCGCGTGCTTCCCGGAGCAGTTCTGCGCGAGCCGCGACGGCTCCCGCCCCGCCCGCACCCAGGCGTCCCGCACGGCGGGGTCGTACGGCAGGTCGGGGATGTTGCGCAGGTCGTCCTCGGTGAGGTCGGCGAGGTCGAGGATCCGCCGGGTGCCGGCGAGGTGGCGTTCCTCGCCGGAGTGGCTGGCGGCGGCCAGGGAGAGCAGCTCGCCGTCGAGCGGCAGCCCGGCCCGCAGCATGGCCACGGCCTGGACGGGCTTGAGGGCCGAGCGCGGGTAGAACGCGGCCTCGATGTCGCCGAGCTGGAACTCGACCCGGCCGTCGGGGCCGAGGACGACGACGGAACCGTAGTGGATGCCCTCGACGACCCCGCCGCGTATGAGGTGGGCGACGGGGGCGTGGAGGGGCTCACGGACGACGGGTGCGGCCGCGGGGGAACTGCTGTACATCACTGCCTGGTCTCGGGTGAGTCGGGACGGACCGGTTCGCGGTTCACGCGTCGGTTCCGGCGGACGGGCGCGCGAGTCGGCCGCGGATGGCGTACCAGCCGGCGACCAGCGCGGCGACGATCAGCGGCAGGCACAGCACGGTGGTGCGTCCGGCGCCGCCGTCGGCGCACATCAGGACCAGGACGGAGGCGAGGAACGCCAGCGTCACGATCTCGGTCCAGGGGGAGCCCGGCAGTCGGTAGCCGGGACGGGTGAGTTCACCCTTCTGGGTCTTCTGCCAGAAGAGCAGGTGACAGAGCATGATCATGCCCCAGGTGGCGAGGATGCCGATCGCCGCGAAGTTCAGCACGATCTCGAACGCGTCGGCGGGGACGACGAAGTTGAGGCCCACGCCGAGCACACAGATTCCGCTGGTCAGCAGGATGCCGCCGTACGGCACCTGGCTGCGGCTCATCCTCGCGGTGAACCCGGGGGCGGAGCCGTTGACGGCCATGGAGCGCAGGATGCGGCCGGTGGAGTAGAGGCCGGAGTTGAGGGAGGACATGGCGGCGGTGAGGACGACGAGGTTCATCACGCCGCCGGCCGCCGGGATGCCGACGTGGGAGAGGACGGTCACGAAGGGGCTCTCCCCCGCCGTGTACTTGTTCCAGGGCAGCAGCATCGACAGCAGGACGACCGAGCCGACGTAGAACAGGCCGACCCGCCACATGATCGAGTTGATCGCCTTGGGCATGATCTTCTCCGGGCTCTCGGTCTCCCCCGCGGCGACGCCGACCAGTTCGACCGACGCGTAGGCGAAGACCACGCCCTGGATGATCAGCAGCATGGGCAGCAGACCGTTGGGGAAGACGCCGCCGTTGCCGGTGATCAGGGAGGGGCCGGGGGCGGCGCCGTCCACGGGATGCTGGGTCACCAGCAGGAAGATGCCGATGCACATGAAGATCACCAGCGCGCTGACCTTGACGATCGCGAACCAGAACTCCAGTTCGCCGAAGATCTTGACCGAGATCAGATTGACGGTCAACACGACGGCAAGGGCGATCAATGCGATCAACCATTGCGGGATGTCGGAGAACATTCCCCAGTAGTGCGTGTAGGTGGCGACCGCGGTGATGTCGGCGATGCCGGTGGTCGCCCAGTTCAGGAAGTACATCCAGCCCGCGGTGTACGCGCCCTTCTCGCCCAGGAACTCCCGGGCGTACGACACGAAGGCGCCGGAGGAGGGGCGGTACAGGACGAGTTCGCCGAGGGCGCGTACGACGAGGAAGGCGAAGACCCCGCAGACCGCGTAGGCGACGAAGAGGGAGGGGCCGGCGTCGGCGAGGCGGCCGCCGGCGCCGAGGAAGAGGCCGGTGCCTATGGCACCGCCGATGGCGATCATGTTGACGTGCCGGTGCTTCAGCGACTTGCTGTAGCCGTGGTCTCCGGCGTCGACGTGACGGGACGAGGGGCGCGTCTCGTCTTTGAGGTGCTGTTCGCTCACGCCTCGGTTCCGCCTTCCGTGTGCTCGTCCGTGCGCGCGGGGCGCACGATGTGGGTGAGGGTCGTCTCGACGCGGTCCAGGTGGTGGCTCATGGCGTCCACGGCGTCGGGTTCGGAACCGTCGATCAGCGCCTCGACGATGGCCCGGTGCTCCCGGTTGGACTGCTCGCGGCGGCCGCCGAGTTCGTTGAGGAAGGCCGACTGACGCGCCAGTGCGTCCCGGATCTCCTCGATGACCCGGCGGAAGACCGGGTTCTGGGCGGCCTCGGCCACGGCGAGGTGGAAGAGGGTGTCCATCGCGACCCACGCGGTGGTGTCCGTCTCCCGCTCCATGCGGTCGAGCAGATGGGCCAGGTGGTCCAGGTTCTCCGGGGTGCGGCGCAGCGCCGCGTACCCGGCGACCGGGATCTCGATGTGCCGGCGCACTTCGAGCAGGTCGCTGGCCGCGTAGTCGCCGAAGGTGGGGTCCTCGACGGCGCTGGCGACGACGAAGGTGCCCTTGCCGGTCTTGGAGACGGTCAGGCCCATCGTCTGCAGGGCCCGCAGGGCCTCGCGCAGGACGGGCCTGCTGACCTCCAGGGTGCGGCACAGCTCCGCCTCGGAGGGGAGCTTGTCGCCTACGGCGTACTCGCCACGCTCGATGGCGCCGCGCAGATGCGCCAGTACCGCCTCCATGGCACTCACGCGCCGTGGAGGCTGTCCGGCTGTCCGGCTGTCTGACAGGTTCACGAGTGAGATGTTCCGGGTTGCGGGACGAGACTGTCAAGGTTTCCGGAAAGGAAACATTCACGGGGTGCGACACCTGAATGCCCAGGCGTCACACCCCGTGGCGGAGCGATGACGAGGTCAGGCGCTGATCGTGTTGGTGGCGAGCAGCCCGAAGAGGGTCAGGCCGATGACGATCCGGTAGATCACGAAGGCGTTGAAGGAGTGCTTGGCGACGAACTTCAGCAGCCAGGCGATGGAGGCGTAGGCGACCACGAAGGAGACGACCGTGCCGACGACCAGCGGAGCGGCGCCGACTCCCGCGCCCAGGGCGTCCTTGAGCTCGTAGAGACCCGCGCCGGTCAGGGCCGGGATGCCGAGGAAGAAGGAGAGACGGGTCGCGGCGACCCGGTCCAGGTCCCGGATGAGGGCGGTCGACATGGTGGCGCCGGAGCGGGAGAAGCCGGGGAAGAGCAGGGCGAGGATCTGGGAGGAGCCGACCCACATCGCGTCCGCGAAGGAGGTGTCGTCCTCACCACGCTTGTGGCGGCCCATCTGGTCGGCCGCCCACATCACACCGGAGCCGAGGATCAGCGAGCCGGCCACCACCCAGAGCGAGGCGAGCGGGCCGTCGATCAGCGGCTTGGCGGCCAGGCCCACCAGGACGATCGGGATGGTCGCGGCGATCACCCACCAGGCGAACTTGTAGTCGTGGTGGTAGCGCTCCTCCTTGTTGACCAGCCCCCGGCCCCAGGCGGAGACGATCCGCCGGATGTCCTTGAAGAAGTACACCAGCACGGCGGCGATGGCACCGACCTGGATGACAGCCGAGAACCCGACGACGGACTGGTCGTCGACGGGGATGTTCATGAGTCCCTCGGTGATCTTGAGGTGGCCGGTGGAGGACACCGGGAGGAACTCGGTCACCCCCTCGACTACCCCGAGGATGGCGGCCTGACCGACGGAGATGGCGCTCATGGGATCCAGTTCTGCAGAGTTTGGTCGACAGTGCTGTAGACAGTCTTACAACGCGCGGGTGTGAGGCAAGTCCTAGGCCCACACCGCCTGGGCGATCGCCACTCCGGCGAAGGCCGCCCCGAGCCCCGTCGCCACGCTCGCGACGACGTTGGCCGCAGCGTAGAGCCCAGCACCGGTCTCGGTCAGCCGCAGGGTCTCGTAGGAGAACGTCGAGTACGTCGTCAGCGCCCCGCACAGCCCGGTGCCCAGCAGCAACTGGAGGTGGGGGCCCGCCGCGCCCGCCGAGGCCGCGCCGGTCAGCAGGCCCAGGATCAGGCAGCCGATGACGTTGACCACGAAGGTACCCCAGGGGAAGAGGGAGTCGTGCCTGGCCCGCACGGCGAGGTCGGTGAGGTAGCGCAGCGGAGCACCGACGACGGCACCGGCGACGACCAACAGCCAGTTCACAACGACTTCTTACCCTTCAGGTCCGTTTTGCTGGGTTTCGTGTCCCGTCCGACGTATCTGATGACCTCGCAGCCGTCCAGGGTGACGAGGCCCTCGGTCACCAGTTCGTCGAGCTGGGGCAGGAACGCCCGGATCCGTTCCTCCGTGTCCACGACGCCGACCGTCACCGGCAGGTCCTCGCTCAGGAGGGGCTTGTGGTGCCAGGTGCCGTCCTCGCCGATGCGGACCGTCAGGCGCAGGGCTCGGCCGGTCAGTCTCGTCATCGCTGCCTCCGGAAGAGGGCACGGCGGGTCACGGTGGCCGCGCACCACACCGCGGCGAGGGCCGCGCACAGGGTCGCGGCGAGGTAGGCCAGGCCCGTGGCGGGCCGGCCGTGGTCGACCAGTTTCTGGATGTCGACGGCATAGGTGGAGAAGGTGGTGAAGCCGCCGAGGACGCCGGTGCCGAAGAAGGGGCGGACGAGGCGGTACGCGGGGAGCCCCTCGGTGATCAGAACCAGGAACGCGCCGATCACCGCACAGCCGATGACGTTCGTCCAGAAGGTCGCCCAGGGGAATCCGCCCGCTGCCGTGGGCAGCGCCAGGGCGAGTGCATAGCGGGCCACCGCTCCGATCGCGCCGCCGGCGGCGACCACCGCGACGACCGGTGCCTCGGCACGCCATTCCAGCCGCCGCCTGTGACTCGGCTGGACCTGGGGGCTCTCGGCTTCCGGGGCTGTCATGGGTCGTAGGTCTCCTGTTCGGCACCGCCCCGACGGGTGCACCAGGGTACCGCCGGATCTACCGGCCCTCACTTCGCGGTGGGGGCCGCACAGACCGCGACACCCGGCTCCCAGACGCTGCCGAGGACCAGGTGGCGGCCGGTCACGCAGACGCTGGTGGCCATGCGGAAGCCGGCGTGGTGGCGGGCGAGGTGGTGGACGACCCTGCCGTGGTCGTCGAGGGCCACCACGGCGATGGTGCCGGCCGGGCGGTAGGGCGCGTGTACGGCGGCGCGCGCGGCGGCCCGGCGGACGGCGGGCGGGGTGCGGTGGAAGAGGTCGAGCGGCGGGTTGCGCGGACCGGCCAGGGCCACCCAGATCAGCTCCCCGTCACGCCACATGTTGTCGGGCATACCGGGGAGTTCGGCGAAGAACTCGGCGCGGCCGGCCCGCGGGCCGGTGAGCCAGTAGCGGGTGAGACGGTACGCGCCGGTCTCGGCGACGATCAGGAAGGTGCCGTCGCCGCTCACGGCCAGCCCGTTGGCGAACTGGAGGCCGTCGCAGGCCACTTCGGCGGTGTGGGCGCCGGGCGCGAGGCGCAGCAGGCGGCCGGTGCCGCTGTGCTCGACGATGTCACCGATCCACCGGTCCAGCGGGAAGCGGCGGCTGGAGGCGGTGAAGTACACGGTGCCGTCGGGCAGGGCGACCACGTTGCTCGCGAACCGCAGCGGCTCCCCCTCGACCGAGTCGGCGAGGACGCGGACGGCACCGTCGGCGAGGCCGACGCGCAGCAGGCCGCGCTCCGCGTCGCAGACGAGCAGGTCGCCGTCCGGGAGGAGTTCGAGGCCCAGGGGGCGGCCGCCGGTCCGGGCCAGCTCGCGGACCCGGGCGGTGTCCGGGTCGCCGAGCCCGTCCAGACGCAGGATGCGGCCGTCCTCGACGCCGGTCAGGACTCCGCCGTCCGGATCCGTCACCACGTCCTCCGGGCCGCGGCCGCCGATGGCGACGTAGTGGAGGGGGACGAGGCGCGCAGGTCGGTCCATGACTCCCATACTGACAGGCCTAACCGGTCTCACCAGCCCTTCTCGAACATCCGGGCCACCTCGGCGATCCGGATCTCGTCACGCCGGTAGTAGGTGCGGTGCCGGATGCGCCGGGTGCGCAGCAGCCCCAGCCGGGTCAGCATGCCCAGATGGGCGCCGGCCACCTTGCGGGAGACGCCGAGCTTGACCGCGACGGCCCGGACGGTGACGCCGTTCTCGTTGAGGTCCACGTGACGCTGGGGCGGGAAGTGGGCCGCCGGATCCTTGAGCCAGTCCAGAATGTCCAGGCGGCTCACGCTCTTGGAGTTCCTCAGCATCCGACCGGCCTCCGTCCGTCCCCTGCCTCCTCGTAGTGCGTTTTTCCCACTGTTCCGCAGCCGAAGCCCCCACGTCAGGGACTCGATGAGCGTTGTCCGAGACCGAACGGCCGTACGCGATCGGCCGAGGAGGGCCTTGCCGTCGCGCCCCGCCCCGGACAGGGGAGGGGCCCGACCGTCCCCTAACGGCCGGGCCCCTCGTCTGTGGTGGTTCAGCGGTGGCTGAACCACGCCATGGAGGAGAGCGCCTTGTCGTCGTAGCCGAACAGGGCCTGGTTCTCCCAGCCGTTGCCGGAGGTGGCGTCGGTCGGGTCCCAGCCATTGCCGGTGACGGCGGTCCAGGTCGCCTCCCAGTAGAAGACACCGAGGCCACGGCCGTTCGGGACGGCCTCGACGATGTTCGCGACGGCGTTCATCCACGCCAGCTGACCGGCCGCGGTGGCCGGGTAGCCGGTGACCAGTTCGCCGCTGGTGTCGATCTGGTTCTCCAGCGAGTCGTCCTGGGCGAGGGTGAACGGGTAGGCGGTCTCGGCGATGAAGACCGGCTTGGCGTAGCGGGAGGCCACGTCGTCCAGGGTGGTCTGGGCGGCGGCCAGCGAGCCGTGCCAGTAGCCGTAGTACGACAGCCCGATCACGTCGTAGTTGATGCCGTAGGTCTTGGCGTTGTCGAACCACCAGCGGACCGTGGCGTCGTCGCCCGCGTTGGCCAGGTGCAGGGCGACCTGGGTGGAGGAGGAGACCGCCTTGGCCGCGCTGTAGCCGGAGTTGATCAGGCCGGCGAGCTGGGACCAGTTGTCGGTGGAGCCCTCGGACCAGAGCATGCCGCCGTTGATCTCGTTGCCGATCTGCACCATGTCGGCGGTGGTGCCCTGCGCCTTCAGTGCGTTGAGGACGTCGTACGTGTGGTTGTAGACGTCGGTCTTGAGCTGGCTGTAGGAGTGGCCGGACCAGGCGGCGGGCTTGGTCTGCTTGCCCGGGTCGGCCCAGCTGTCCGAGTAGTGGAAGTCGACCAGCAGCTTCATGCCGGCCGCCTTGACGCGCTTGGCCACGGCCAGGACGTGCGCCTTGTCGTTGTAGCCGTCGGCCGGGTTGACCCAGACCTTCAGGCGCGCGTAGTTCATGCCGGCGCTCCTGAGGATGGTGACCGCGTCCCCGGTGGTGCCGGAGCTGGTCTTGTAGACGCCGCCCTTGGCCTCGCTCTTGGCGAGTGACGAGATGTCGGCGCCCTTGATGGCCAGGCCGGTCGAGCCGGACGCGAAGGTCAGGTCGTCCACGTTGATCCAGTTGCCCGCGTTGGCATCGGAGTTGATGCTGATCGTGCACTGGTTGCCGGTGACCGCGATCGAGGTGACGATCCGCACCCAGCTGCCGGTGGAGACCGGCAGGTCGGTCCGCTGCTCCGAACTGCCGCAGTTCTTCAGGGATATGTAGGCGGAGTTCTGCCCGCCGCTGGAGCGGACCCAGGCGGTGAGGGTGTAGTTGCCGTTGGTCAGACCCGACAGGTACTGGTACGTCTCCACCTTGTAGGCGGAGGCCGAGTAGTGGCTCAGGCGGTAACTGCCGCTGTGGCCGCCGGACTCGGTGTACGAGGCGCCCGTGTCGCCGTACTCCGACCAGCCGGTGGGCGTGGCCACGCCCGCACCGTCCGACTCGAAGCCGGCGTTGGTGAGGGTGCTCGCCGCCTGGGCGGTCTGCGCCGGGAGGGCGGTGAGGGCGAGTCCTGCCAGCAGCGGCAGCAGCAGGGCTCTGATGGTGCGTCTGGGATGGAACATCATCGTCCGTCGTCCCTTCGACGTGACTGGGGAGGGGTGTCCTCCGGCGGGGCCGGAGGAGGCCCCTCCGCCCACGGCTCTCGTGGCACTCGCGGGCGGAGGGGAGTCTCGGCGGACCCGGGTGCGGCGGCCCGGTCCGCGGCCGGGGCTCAGCCGTCGAGTCGTACGACCCGGACGGCGCCCGCGGGGACCGCGAGGCGGCCCGCGGCGCGTTCGCCCGTCAGCAGTTCGGTGCCGTGTGCCTCCAGCGGCACCTTGGCGTCGGTGGCGGTGTGGTTGATGGCGAAGAGGAAGGTGCCGGACTCGCCGGAGCGGCGGACCACCTCGACATCGCGGGGCAGGTCGGCGCGGGGCGCGATCCGGGCGTCCTCGGCGGCCCGGCCGAGCAGGGCGTCGAGGCCGTGCGCGTCCAGGCGGGTCGACACGTACCAGGCGGTGCCCTCCCCCAGCCGGTGCCGGGTGACGGCCGGGTGGCCGGCGGTGAGGCCGTCGGTGTAGGTCCAGACGGTCTCGGCGGCGCCCGGGACGACGAACTCGGTCCACACGTCGCCGGTGAGTTCGGAGCCGTCGGGGCCGGTGAGGCGCACCCGCTGGTCCCGGAGAAGGGGCGAGAACTCCTCGACGGTGAGGCCGAGGGCGTCGCGCAGCGGGCCCGGGTAGGCGCCCTCGTGCACGGCGTCGTGCTCGTCGACGATCCCGGAGAAGTACGAGACGACCAGGGTGCCGCCGTTCTCGACGTACTCCCTGAGGTTGTTCCCGGCCGCCTCCGTCATCAGGTAGAGGGCCGGTACGACGACAAGGGGATAGGCCGACAAGTCGCTTTCCGGGTGGGCGAAGTCGACCGTGAGGTGGCGGTCGTAGAGGGCCTCGTAGAAGGCGTCGGCGCGCTCGCGCGGGTCATGGTCCTCGCTGGGGCGCCACTGGAGGTTCTGCGCCCACCAGGACTGCCAGTCCCACAGGACGGCCGCGTCGGCCTGGGTGCGGGCGCCCTTGACCTGGGCCAGCGAGTCGAGGGATGCGCCCAGTTCGACGACCTCGCGCCACACCCGGGTCCCGGTGCCGCCGTGCGGAAGCATCGCGGAGTGGAACTTCTCGGCGCCGCGCCGGGACTGCCGCCACTGGAAGAACATCGCGCCGTCGGATCCGCGGGCCACATGGGCCAGGGAGTTGCGGGCCATCTGGCCGGGGGCCTTGGCCGGGTTGCGGGGCTGCCAGTTCACACCCGAGGTGGAGTGCTCCAGCAGCAGCCAGGGCGCGCCGCCGGCCACGGAGCGGGTGAGGTCGGCGGCCATCGCGAGGTTGACGTGGGTGCGGCGGCCGTCGGTGATCAGGTAGTGGTCGTTGGTGACCAGGTCGACCTCGCGGCCCCAGGCCCAGTAGTCGATCGAGTCGCACTGGCTGAGGGCGGTCATGAAGTTGGTGGTCACCGGGACGCCGGGCGAGAGGCGGTGCAGGATGTCCCGCTCCGCACGGAAGTTCTCGCGGATGGTGGCGTCGGTGAACCGCTTGTAGTCGAGGGCCTGGCCCGGGTTGCCCACGGTCGGGGTGACGCGCGGCGGGTTGATCTGCGCCAGGTCCGTGTAGTGCTGGCCCCAGAAGGCGGTGCCCCAGGCCTCGTTGACCGCGCCGACCGAGCCGTGGGTGTCGGCGAGCCAGCGGCGGAAGTGGGCGGCGCAGGAGTCGCAGTAGCAGGCCGAGACGGGGACGCCGTACTCGTTGTGGACGTGCCACATCGCCAGCGCCGGGTGGTCGCCGTAGCGCTCGGCGAGGCGGGTGGTGATGTCGGCCGCCGCCGCGCGGTAGTCGGCGTTGCTGTGGCAGATGGCGCCGCGTGAGCCGAACTCGTAGCGCACGCCCTGCGCGGTCACCGGCAGGGCCTCGGGATGGGCCCGGTAGAACCAGGCGGGCGGCGCCACCGTGGGCGTGCCCAGGTCGACGCGGATGCCGTTCTCGTGCAGCAGGTTGACGACCCGGTCGAGCCAGCCGAAGTCGTACTCCCCCGGCGCGGGTTCCAGCAGGGCCCAGGAGAAGATCCCGACGCTCACCATCGTGACCCCGGCCTCGCGCATCAGCCGGACGTCCTCGTCCCAGACGGTTTCCGGCCACTGCTCGGGGTTGTAGTCCCCACCGAAGGCGAGCCTGGTCAGGCCCCTGGGGGTGGTGTCCGGCATGGATCTCTCCCGTTTAATCGATCATTTGGGAACGTTCACACACAACGATCGTGGCGTGAGCCCAACATAACCGCACAGCAACAACCATTGACAAGTGTCCGGGATGTTTCTCTACTGTGAACGCTCACAGAGCATGACACGGACTCGCGACGGGCGATGATCCGGGTCTGAGAACGCTCACACAACATCTGCACGGCAGGTTCCCGCGACGGGCGGGGACCCAGGTCAGGGGAGAGATCCATGCCGCACACGAAGCGCCGCCGCCTCGTGACAACCGCCGTCGCCGTCTCGCTCGGCGCCACCGCCCTCGCCGCCTGCGGCTCGTCCGACGACGACAGCAAGGCCGACTCCGGTCCGGTCTCGCTGACGTACTGGGCCTGGGCGCCCGGTATGGACAAGGTCGTCGACCTGTGGAACAAGGGCGAGGGCAAGAAGGAGCAGATCACCGTCACGGTGAAGAAGCAGGCGTCCGGCGACACGCTGGTCACCAAGATCCTCACCGCGCACAAGGCGAAGAACGGCCCCGACCTGGTGCAGGCCGAGTACCAGGCGCTGCCGACGCTGGTCAGCAACGACGCCGTCGCCGACATATCGAAGAACGTCGGTGACGCCAAGGGCAAGTTCGCGGACGGTGTCTGGCAGCAGGTCACGCTGGGTACGGACGCGGTGTACGCGGTGCCGCAGGACATCGGCCCGATGATGTTCTACTACCGCGCGGACCTCTTCAAGAAGTACGGCCTGACCGTCCCCACCACCTGGGACCAGTTCGCGAAGACCGCCCGCGCGCTGAAGAAGAAGGCGCCCGACACCGACCTGACCACGTTCTCCGCCAACGACTCCGGCCTGTTCGCGGGCCTCGCCCAGCAGGCCGGCGCCAAGTGGTGGACCACCTCCGGCGACAAGTGGAAGGTCGCCATCGACGACGCGGCCACCCAGAAGGTGGCCAAGTTCTGGGGCGGGCTGGTCAAGGAGGGCGCCATCGACAACCAGCCGATGTACACCCCGGCCTGGAACAAGGCGCTGAACACCGGCAAGCAGATCGCCTGGGTCTCCGCGGTGTGGGCGCCGGGCACGCTGACCACGGCCGCGCCGGACACCAAGGGCAAGTGGGCGATGGCTCCGCTCCCCCAGTGGTCCGCGTCCGAGGACGTCACCGGCAGCTGGGGCGGCTCCTCCACCGCCGTCACCACCGACTCCAAGCACCAGGAGGCCGCCGCCAAGTTCGCCGCCTGGCTGAACACCGACGGCGACGCGCTCAACGCGCTGGCCAAGGAGGGCGGCATCTACCCGGCGTCCACCTCGGCCCAGCTCAGCGGCGCCTTCTCCAGCCCGCCGGAGTACTTCTCGAACCAGGCGGACTTCTACACCAAGGCCGCCGAGATCGCGAAGACGACCGCGCCCTCCGCGTGGGGCCCGAACGTGAACGTCGCCTACACGTCGTTCAACGACGCGTTCGGTGCCGCCGCGAAGAACAAGTCGGACTTCGCCGCCGCCCTGCAGAAGATGCAGGACGCCACGGTCGCCGACATGAAGAAGCAGGGCTTCGAGGTCTCTCAGTGACCAGCCCCACCAGCCGGAGGTCGTACGGGGTCAAGGGGGCCCCGTACGCCTTCCTCATCCCCGCCGCGATCCTCTTCGCCCTGTTCTTCGCGCTGCCCATCGGGTACGCGGTCTGGCTCAGCTTCCGCAAGGTGCACGTCTCCGGGCTCGGCCTGGGCGCCGGCGCCCGCAGCGAGGTCTGGGCCGGCCTGGAGAACTACAAGGACGCCCTCACCGACAACGAGTTCTTCGACGGTGCGCTGCGCGTCCTCGGCTACGGCTGCATCGTCGTCCCGGTGATGCTGGGCCTCGCCCTGCTGTTCGCCCTGATGCTCGACTCCGAGCGGGTCCGCCTCGCCCCCTTCACCCGGCTCGCGATCTTCCTGCCGTACGCCATCCCGGGCGTGGTGGCCGCGCTGCTGTGGGGCTTCCTGTACCTGCCGGACGTCAGCCCCTTCTACTACGTGCTCGCCAAGCTGCACCTGCCACAGCCGAACCTGCTGGACGGGGGGCCGCTGTACCTGGCGCTGTCCAACATCGCGGTCTGGGGCGGCACCGGCTTCAACATGATCGTCATCTACACCTCGCTCCGGTCCATCCCGGCCGAGGTGTACGAGGCGGCCAAGCTGGACGGCGCCAACCCGTTGCAGACCGCCCTGCGGATCAAGATTCCGATGGTGGCGCCCTCGCTGGTGCTGACCTTCTTCTTCTCGATCATCGCGACGCTCCAGGTCTTCAACGAGCCGACCACCCTCAAGCCCCTCACCAACTCGGTGAACACGACCTGGAGTCCGCTGATGAAGGTGTACGAGGACGCCTTCCGCAAGGGGGACATCTACTCGGCGGCGGCCGAGGCGACCCTCATCGCCCTCGCCACACTGGTGCTGTCCTTCGGGTTCCTGCGGGCCGCGAACCGCCGCAACAAGCAGGAGGCAGCAGGATGAGTTCTCTTGCCGTCCGCAAGACCGCCCCGGCCGCGGGTACGACGCCCGGTACCGCCCAGGGGCCGCCGCTGCGCCGCCGGATCGCCCTGATCCCGACGCTCACGCTGCTCCTCGGCGCGATCTACACGCTCCTCCCGGTGGCCTGGGTGGTGATCGCCTCCACCAAGTCAGGCAGCGAGTTGTTCTCCACCTTCACCTTCCTGCCGGGCACCGGGTTCCTGGACAACCTCAAGGACCTCGACGCCTACCGCGAGGGCATCTACTGGAGCTGGATGGGCAACTCCGCCCTGTACGCCGGTGCGGGCGCCCTGCTGTCGACCTGCGTGTCCGCCTTCAGCGGCTACGCCCTCGCCACCTACCGCTTCCCGGGCCGCGAGTCGATCTTCAACGTGCTGCTGGCCGGCGTGCTGATGCCCCCGGTCATCCTCGCCATCCCGCAGTACCTGCTGCTCGCCAAGGCGAACCTCACGGACTCCTACCTGTCCGTGCTGCTGCCGCAGATCCTCTCCCCGTACGGCGTCTACCTCTCCCGTATCTACGCGGCCGCGGCCGTGCCCACGGACGTGGTCGAGGCCGGGCGGATGGACGGGGCCAGCGAGTGGCGGATCTTCACGCGGATCGCGATGCCGATGATGATCCCCGGCATGGTCACGGTGTTCCTGTTCCAGTTCGTGGCCGTCTGGAACAACTTCCTGCTGCCGTACATCATGCTCAGCGACGACGAGAAGTTCCCGCTCACCCTCGGCCTTTACACACTCCTGGAGCAGGGCGCCAACACTCCGGCGCTGTACACCCTGGTGATCACCGGGGCGTTCCTGGCCGTGCTGCCGCTGATCGCGCTGTTCCTGGTCATTCAGCGGTTCTGGAGCCTTGACCTGCTGTCCGGGGCCGTAAAGTCATGACCATGGGCAGTAATGCGGGGGGCCGGCGCAGACCGCCGACGATTCACGACGTGGCACGCGAGGCGGGCGTCTCACGGGGGACCGTCTCGCGTGTGCTCAACGGGGGGCACTACGTCAGCCCCGCCGCCGAGCAGGCGGTGAACGACGCCATCCGCCGCACCGGGTACGTCGTGAACCGGCACGCCCGTTCGCTGATCACCGGACGTTCGGACTCGGTCGGCTTCCTGCT
The DNA here is from genome assembly GCF_040682795.1 of Streptomyces sp. NPDC051105. Taxonomy (NCBI): domain Bacteria; kingdom Bacillati; phylum Actinomycetota; class Actinomycetes; order Kitasatosporales; family Streptomycetaceae; genus Streptomyces; species Streptomyces sp. NPDC051105. The sequence goes on from NZ_JBFBBR010000017.1 coordinate 63,592, forward strand.
GACGGAGCCTCAGGAGAGGTTCTTCGAGGACCCCAACTTCAACGTGCTGCTGAGCGGTTGCACCCAGGCGCTGGCCGGGCACGACATCCCGCTGCTGCTGATGCTGGCGGGCACGAAGGACGAACGGCGGCGCATCACGCGGTACATCACCGCCGGGCACGTCGACGGGGTGCTGCTGGTGTCCAGTCACTCCGGTGACCGGGTCGCCGAGGAACTGCGCGACGCGGGTGTGCCCCTCGTCCAGTGCGGCAAGCCCATGGGGCCCGGCTCCAAGGTGAGTTACGTGGCGGCGGACGACCGGGACGGCGCCCGCGACATGGTGCAGCACCTGCTGTCGCGGGGCCGCCGCCGGATCGGCATGGTGAGCGGCCCTCTGGACACCCCGGGTGGCGTCGATCGCCTCGCCGGCTACCAGGAGGTGCTCACGGAAGCGGGTATCGAGGTCGACGAACGGCTCATCGTCTCCGGCGACTACAGCCGGGCCAGCGGCGAGGTGGGCGCCGAGCGGTTGCTGGCGCAGGCCCCGGACCTCGACGCGCTTTTCGTGGCCTCCGACCTGATGGCACAGGGAGCCCTGGCGGCGCTGCACCGTGCGGGCCGCCGGGTGCCCGAGGACGTCTCGGTCGGTGGCTTCGACGACTCGGTCGCCGCGATGGAGGCCACCCCCGCTCTCACCACGATCCACCAGCCCTATGACCGCATCAGCGCCGAGATGGTGCGGCTGCTGCTCGCCCAGATAGGCGGCGAGGACCCGGCGGCGGTGATCCTGCCGACGGAACTGGTGCGGCGCGAGTCGACGTGAGCCGGGCGCGGTCCGGAGGTGCCGGGGCCCGCCGTCGGGCGTCTGCGCTGCCGCCGCGTGGGCTTGGCGCGCCCACGCGGCGGCAGCCGCGTATCAGGCAGAGCCCCGCGCCCCTGTGGGCGCCTTCGCCGAAGTCCGCAACCGGTCAGGATCGAAGAAGCCGCGGCGGCCTCCCCCGTCCTAGCGTGGGCTCACCGGCCGAAACGCGCCGGTTCCCTGACCCCGAGGAGTGAGAACGCCATGACCGCAGGCGTGCAGACGATCATCTACCCCGTGAAGGACGCGGCGCGGGCCAAGGCCCTGTTCACCGCCCTGCTGGGCGTCGAGCCGTTCGCCGACGAGCCGTACTACATCGGGTACAAGGCGGCCGGACAGGACGTCGGCCTGGACCCGAACGGGCATGCCCAGGGGCTGACCGGGCCGACGCCGTTCTGGCACGTCACCGATCTGCGGGAGCGGCTCGCGGCGCTGCTGGCGGCGGGTGCGGAGCTGGTCCAGGACGCCCGGGACGTCGGCAACGGCCGGCTGGTCGCCTCCGTGAAGGACGCCGACGGGAACATGGTGGGGCTCCTTCAGGACCCGGTGGCCTGACCGCCGTACCGCCCCCTCTCGTACGGCCTGTGAAATCCTGCTTGCACCCGCACTAGTTGCACACTCAACGATTGGCCGGATCGGTGCTACGGTGCGGGTATGGCAGTCAAGACGGCCGAGGCCCGGCTGGAGGAACGCTGGCGGGACATCCTGTCGGTGCACGCGCGCACGATGTGCGAGATCGACCGGGTGCTGCACCCGCACGGGCTGGGCGCGAGCGACTTCGAGGTACTCGACCTGCTGGCCACCGAGTCGCCCGCCGAAGGTGACCACTGCCGGGTGCAGAACCTGGTGGGACGGGTGCATCTGAGCCAGAGCGCACTGTCCCGGCTGATCGGGCGGCTCGAGAAGGACGGTCTGGTGGAGCGGTCGGTCTGCGTCGAGGACCGGCGGGGCGTGTGGGTCGCGCTCACCGCCGAGGGCCGTGCCCGGCACGCAGAGGTACGACCGCTGCAGCGGGCCGCCCTGGAGCGGATGCTCGCAGGTCCGGCCGTCGGCTAGAGCGCGAACTCGATGCCGTCCGGGAGGACTTCGATGCCCTCCTCGGCCAGCTGGGCGCGGGCCCGCGAGGCCGGGTCGACCAGGGGGTTCGTGTTGTTGAGGTGGGTGTAGATCCGGCGGGTACGGGGATGCCGGGCGAGGGCGGCGAGGCTGCCGTGCGGACCGGAGACCGGGAGATGGCCCATGGCGGCCTGCCCGGGTCCGGAGCGGACCGTGGTACCCATCTCGTCGGCGGTGAAGAAGGTGCCGTCCAGCAGCACGCAGTCGGCCTCCGCGCACAGCTCGTCGAGCGTGTCGCTCCAGGCGCCGACACAGGGCGCGTAGAGCAGGACTCCTCCGGTGGCCAGATCCTCGATGCGGTACGCCGTGACCCAGCGGCCGTCGGCCGCCGCGAGCGCGGCCGGCACGTACTTCGGGGCCTTGGCACTCACCGGGTGGGCGGTCACGACCAGGCCGCCGGACAGCACGAAACCGCCGTCGGCCAGGCTGTCGGCCCACTCCCAGGGGGCATAGCGGTCGAGGGCGCCGCGGGCCGGCTCCAGCAGCGTCCGCACGGGAAGGGCCGCGTACACCTTCAGGTCCGGTGCCCCGCGCAGCACGGTCAGACCGGTGACGTGGTCGGCCTCGGCATCGGTGAGCAGCACTCCCCGCACCGGCGTCTCCCGGGGGCCCGGACCCGGCCAGAGCACCGCGGTGGCGGTGAGCTGGGCGCGGATGTCCGGGGAGGCGTTGAGCAGCCACCAGTCCCGGCCGTTGCCGGTCAGGGCCACGCACTCCTGGGTACGGGACGGCAGCTTGCCGTCCCGGGCGGCGGCGCACAGCACGCAGGCGCAGTTCCACTGCGGGAATCCGCCACCCGCGGCGGTGCCCAGCAGGACGACCCTCACGACGATCCGCCCCTCTCCGTCTCCCCGGCCCCTGCTGGGATCTTCCCTCAGGATGGGCCGCCCTACCCGTGGCTGGGAGGACCTTCCGGCCGTCCTTCGGGGGGCTGCCGGTCCACCGGGCGCATGGGCGGGATCGGCTCCGACGGGAAGTCGCGCCCGCCGGTCCACAGCGCCGGTACGGCATCGCACCGGCGGCACAGTTCGTAGGCCACGGCCTCGTAGTTGACCCGCCAGCCGTGGAAGTGCGGCCAGGCCTCCCGCGTGCCGCGTTCCGCGCGGAAGCCGCTCTTCTCCAGCATGGTCACGGCCGCCTCGAACTCGCCGTACGACAGGTCGATCGGGGCGTCCGGGGGCGGGTCGGCGTCGAAGGTCGCGCGTACCGAGGCGGCGATGTCGCGCAGGGCGGTGAACCCGGCGCGCAGCACCAGGCGGGCCTCCGGCGGGGCGGCGCGCGGGGTGAGCGCGAGCTGCAGGGCGGCCGCGTCCATGACGGCGATCAGGCCGACCAGCCAGCTGCGGTAGGGGCGGGGCGAGCGGAACGCCAGCAGCACCGGGTAGGTGGCGTGGCTCTCCCCCATGTCAGCCGCCAGCCGCTCCCAGGCCCGGTACAGCTGGGGCAGCGCGACCTCGGTGTCGACCAGCCACTGCCGGGCCAGGATCTCCGGGCCCCACGCGGGCTCGCCGGCCCGGGACTGCAGGAGGGTGACCTCCAGTTCGCGGCGGTTGTAGGCCGCGTACAGGGTGGGGAGGTAGGCGATCTGCAAGGCGATGACGACGGGGCCGGTGGCGGCGGCGACGAAGTCGAGCGCGGACAGCCGCAGCCGGGCGCCGCTGGCGAACCCGAGGGTGAACAGGCTGGAGCCGGCCTCCCGGAACGCGATGCTCCAGGACAGCGGGGAGAACGCGTACAGCAGCAGGCCGAAGCCGAGGAACGCCCCGCCGAGCCAGGCGGCGAGCATGCCGATCAGCATCAGCGGGGCGAGCCAGGTCTCCGCCCGGTCGATGGCCCGGTAATCGCGGCCGCGCGCGGTGAGGCAGAGCAGCTTGCGCAGGGTCCACCACAGCCGGTACACCAGCACGGAGTACAGGCCCCGGGGGACCACGAGGGTACGCAGGATGCTGCGCAGGACCAGGATCAGTACCAGTCCCCCGGCCACCCCGGAGATCCATTCCATGGGGCCATTCTGGCCCGCACGGCGATCTCCCGGTGACCGGGACCCTCTATCGGCCCGTCAGGCCGTCAGCCCATCGGCCGGGCCAGCAGGGTGCGTACGCCCTCGGAGGTGAGCGTCAGCGCGTGTGTCGAGCTGCCGTCGATGGCGAGCGACAGGTTGTCCTCGGGCCACTGCTGGGCGAGTGCGCCCAGTGGCACCAGGCGGTAGCGGGAGACCGTCGGCAGCAGGCCGGTCAGCTCTCCCTCCGAGGTGAACACGGGGACGACGGGGTCGCCGTCAGGGCGTTCCAGGACGGGCAGCGCGATCATGGCGGGGTCGGCGGCCTCCGCCGCGTCGTCCGGCACCGGGACCAGCACGTCGCTGTGCGCGAGCGTGTCCAGTGCGTCACGGTCCTCGGCGTTCACGGCCAGCGTGTCGAGTGCCCGCTGGGCCGGCGTCGGAAAGTCGTCGTGTGCGGGTGTCTCCATGACAGATCCCCAGGTAGTGGTGGTACGGGCCGCAGGGACCGGCGGGTACCGGGCGGCCACGGCACGCGTACCCGAACGGGGCCGGGGCATGCGTCCGGACTCTTTCCCCCGGGCGACCGAACGGCAGCTCCGCGCCCGGATGACGGCGGGACGGGGGCGAGGTGGGCGCGGTGCGAGGTGCGGGCGATGTGGGGGGCCCGGGCCGTGCGGGGCTGGGGACACGGGGGGTGCGGGGGCGGCTTCTTGTAGGACGCGCCGTGTGGCGATCGCGGCTGACGGTCCGGGCGGGGTGGTGGTGCGGGCCGCGCGCAGGGCGGGCGGGGTGGTCGTGCGGACCGCAGGCCGGGCCGGGTGGTCATGCCGGCGGCGCAGTGGTCGCGGCCCGGGTCTCCTGCGCGCGGATCCGGCCGCGGCTCAGCGCCAGGGTCCCGCGGCGAAGCCTAGTGCGCACCGAACCAGGGCCAGATCAGCGTGCGCGGGGTGTCCTTGCGGTCGGCGTCGCCGATCACGTCGAGGCCGTGGGTCTCCAGCTGGAGCTGCCGGCCGGGTTCCCGTGCGTCCGCCATCGTCGGCCCATCCGTCCAGGTGTGTTGGCTGGAGGCTAGGTCTGCCGCCGACGGGGGGGCATGGCAGGGCGCTCAGGGCGGGCGGCGCTCAGCGGGCCCGGAACGGCAGCGGCGGCCACCGCCCACCGGATCTCGGGCTCCCCCAACTCCCCCGGACCGCAACCCGATTGGGTCACCCCGATTTGACACCGCCCGGCACCCTCTCCAATCTATGATCATGACATCCATTTTCAACAGGACGGGCGGCTAGCGATGCGTGTGGCTTTCGTCGGCAAGGGCGGCAGCGGCAAGACCACCCTGTCGGCCCTCTTCACCCGTCGGCTGGCGCGGTCCGGCGCGCCGGTCGTCGCGATCGACGGCGACATCAACCAGCACCTGGCCCACGCCCTCGGCCTCGACGAGGACGAGCTGTTCACGGCGCCGCCGCTGAGCGCGCGGACCGGTGCGATCAAGGACTATCTGCGCGGCACGAACCCCCGGATCCCGTCCCGGGAGGCCATGGTCAAGACGACCCCGCCCGGGCGCGGCTCACGGCTGCTGCGCCTGCTCGGCGACGACGAGGTGCACTCCCACCACGTCCAGGAGGTCGGCGGGGTGCCGCTGATGGTCACCGGGGCGTTCGCCGAGAGCGACCTCGGGGTGGCCTGCTACCACTCCAAGCTCGGCGCGGTGGAGCTCTATCTCAACCACCTGGTGGACGGACCCGGCGAGTACGTCGTCGTCGACATGACGGCGGGCGCCGACGCCTTCGCCTCCGGTCTGTTCACCCGCTTCGACATGACCTTCCTGGTGGTCGAGCCGACGCGCAAGAGCCTCTCCGTGTACCGCCAGTACCGGGACCACGCGGCCGAGTTCGGCATCCCGGTCGCCGTGGTCGGCAACAAGGTGACCGGCGCGGACGACCTCGCCTTCCTGCGGGAGCGGGTGGGCGAGGACCTGCTGGCCCACTGCGAGCTGTCGTCGTATGTCCGCGCCCAGGAGCAGGGCCGGGGCGGCGGTGCGCTGGAGCCGCACAACTCCCGGGCCATGGACCGGCTGCGCACCGCCGTGGACGCACGGGCCAAGGACTGGGACGCCTTCCAGCGGCACGCCGTGGAGTTCCATCTGCGCAACGCCACCGCCTGGGCGAACGCGGCCACCGGCCAGGATCTGGCCGCCCAGGTCGACCCGGACTTCCGGCACGGACCGGCGGCCCTGCCCGCCTTCGCCTGAAGCCCGCTCCCCTCTCGATCCACCCACCTCCAACAGAACAGGACACAGCCCTATGTCGCTCGACGTCTCCCCGCGGTTGCTCGCCGAAGCCGAGAACGGTGTGGTGCGGGAGGAGGACTTCGTGGAAACCGTCCGTACGTCGCTGCCGTACGCGTACCAGCTCATCGCCCGGCTGACCGCCGAACTGCACGACGGAACCCGCGAGTTCGCCGACAACCAGAACCCGCCGCCGTCGGAGAAGGAGCGCGGGCAGCTGCTGCGGGCGCTGTCCTCCGACGCGATCCGGGCCGGCCTGGAGCGGCACTTCGGGGTCGCCCTCGCCTTCCAGAACTGCCACCGGGTGGCGGTGTTCCCGCCCGAGGCGCGGGGCGGCGAGACCCACACCCGCTTCACCTCGGCGCGTTCGCAGATCCTCAACCAGTCACCGGAGTTCCGCGACTGCTGAAACTGGGCGGTCAGGAAGCGACGCCTCGACCGCCGCGCGAACTCCGCCGTCAGGGAGTGGGCCGATGGCCCGACTCGTCCTCCTGGACCACGCGCCGCACCGCCGTCAGCGCGCGCTCCGGGAGGACGGTCAGCGGCGGGGCGCCCTCAACCGCCGCGGTAGCTCGCAGACTCCTGGCCCCGCACCGTCCCCCAGGAGCCCGCTGCCTTGCCCCGGCCGCCCGGGCCGGCATGGCCGCTCAGCCGGCGACGATCTCGGCGAACCGCTCGGCGCCCACATTGCCGCCGGAGAGGATGACCCCGATCCGGCGCGGCCGCGGCGCCACCCGGTGGGCGAGCAGCGCGGCCAGGCCGCTGGCGCCGCTCGGTTCGACGACGGTCTTCATCCGCTCGAAGGCGAACCGCATCGCGTCCCGGATCTGGTCGTCGCTCACCAGTGAGATGTCGTCCACCAGGCGCCGGTTGACGGAGAAGGTCAGCTCGCCGGGGATGTCGGCCGCCTGGCCGTCGGCGATGGTCCTCGGCACGGGAATGGACACCCGGTGCCCGGCCGCCAGGGACCGCTTGGTGTCGTCCCCGGCTTCGGGCTCGACCCCGACCACGCGGATCCCGGGCAGCAGCCCCTTCGCGGCGGTCGCGCTGCCGGCGATCAGTCCACCGCCCCCGACCGGTACCACCAGGGCGTCCAACTCACCCACCTCCTCGATGAGTTCGAGGGCGGCGGTGCCCTGTCCGGCGATCACGTGCGGGTGCTCGTACGGCGGGACCAGCGCGAGTCCGCGTTCGGCGGCGAGGGCCTCGCCGATGGCGACGCGGTCGCCGGTGTAGCGGTCGTACGTCACGATCTCCGCGCCGTATCCGGCGGTCGCCTCCAGTTTGGCGCGCGGGGTGTCCTCGGGCATCACGATCACGGCGGTGGTGCCGAGTTCGCGGGCGGCGAGGGCGACGGCCTGGGCGTGGTTGCCGGAGGAGTAGGCGGCGATGCCCTTGGCCAGCTGCTCGGCGGAGAGCCGGGACGCGGCGTTGTAGGCGCCCCGGAACTTGAAGGCGCCGATGCGCTGGAGGTTCTCGCACTTCAGGAAGACCTCCGCGCCGACCAGTTCGTCCAGGGTGCGCGAGCGCAGCACGGGGGTGCGGTGGGCCACTCCCTTGATCCGCGCGGCCGCGTCCTGCACGTCCTGGAGGGTCACGGGCGGGGTGTCGGGCATTCGTCCTCCGTTCTGGGCGCCGCCGGGCGCCGGATGGGCGTCGGACAGAGCCGTTCGACGCCGACCGCATGGAATTATTGTCTATCATCTGGACGGGAAGTCCAGACCCAGTCCGGGCGGGGACACGGAGGCGAGCCGATGGCACAGGAACCGACGGGTGCGGCGGGCGAGGCGGCCCGTGCCGAACAGGACGCGATCATCGCCGCTCTCGCCCCGGTCGTCGACGGGCTCGCGGCGACCTTCGGCGCCTTCTGCGAGGTCGTCATCCATGACTTCCGGCGCCCCGAGCACTCCGTGGTGGCCATCGCCGGGTCCGTCACCGGCCGCCGGGTCGGCGGGTCGATGAGCGAGATCGGCATGAAGCTGCTGGCGGCCGGCGACGCGGCGGCCGACGAGCTGAACTACCTCACCCGCACCCGGGACGGGAAGCTGGTCAAGTCGTCCACGATGGTGCTGCGCGACGCGGCCGGCACGGCGTTCGGCGCGCTGTGCGTGAACCTCGACGTCACGGCCGTGACCCAGGTACACGCCCTCGTGGGCGACCTGGCCGGGGTCGCGGCCGGGCCCGAGGCACCGCCGACCACGACGTTCGGCGACGACATCACCGCCGTACTGGACTCGATCGTCGACGCCCGCCAGCTGCGCGGGACCGGGCCGTGGCCCCAACTCACCCGCGAGGAACGCCTGGAGTTGTTCCGCGACCTCGACCGCCAGGGCGTCTTCGCGGTGCGCGGCGCGGTCCGGCAGATCGCCGCCCGGCTCGGCATCTCCCGCGCCTCCGCGTACAACTACCTGGCGGCGACCCGCGCGGACTAGCCGGACGGCGGCGTCATCCGATGTGCACGACCCGGGCCCAGGGGGGCGGTTCGTCCGGTACGTAGTCGGGGTTGCTCTCGTTGTACGACGTGCCGGTGTACCGGCGGGGGAACAGCCCGACCACCGTCCGGCAGGGCGGCCGGGTCCCCGGCCAGGGTGTCTGTCCGTCGGTCAGGGCCACCACGACGTCCGGGGCGGGGCGGGCCCGCAGCGCGCTGGCGAAGCCCGCGCGCAGATCCGTACCGCCGCCGCCCACCAGCGCGATGCCCTCCGCGCGGCACAGCGGGTGCACGGTCCTGGCGGCCGCGTCGCAGGAGACCACGCTGACCAGGTCCCGGCGGCCGCCGACGGCGCGGGCGATGGCGGCCACCTCCAGCAGGGCGCTGCCCAGTTCGGCGTCGCTGACCGAGCCGGAGGTGTCGATGACGACGGAGACCCGGGGCGGTCTGCGCCGCAGGCTGGGGAGCACCACCCCGGGCAGGCTCGCCGAACGGCGCGAGGGGCGGCCGTAGTCGTAGTCGTCACCGGCGCCCGCGGCGGAGGTCGCCGAGCGGACGGCCGCGCCCAGCAGCTCCCGCCACGGTTGCGGCGGATGAAAGGCCTCCTCCGCCCAGCGCCGCCAGCCGTCGGGGGTGCTGCCCGGGCGCCCGGTGATGGCCTGGGCCACCCGGAACCGCACACCGTCCCGTTCCTGCTCGCTGAGGCCGTGCGCGCCGTCCGGCCCCAGGTCCCACTCCCGCTCACGGCCGTCGGCGCCGCTGCCGCAGTCCAGCCAGGTGAGGTCCTGCGTCAGCGGTCCGAGCCGGAACTGGCGCAGATAGTCCTCCATCAGCAGGCCCTCGTGCAGCCGCAAGTGGTCCGGCCGCACAGCGCCTTGGGGCCGGGCGAGTCCCTCGCCGTAGGCGTCGTCGTTGATCTCCAGGTCCGCCGCGATGTTCATCCGCAGCCGCTCGCCGGCCCCGGTCAGCCCGCGCTCCCTGGCGACCCGGTCGCTGCGCCCGTGGTGGTCGCGCAGCAGATGCGACACCTCGTGCACCCAGACGCCCGCCAGGTCCTGCACCGGCATCCGGTCCACGAAGGCGGGCGAGACATAGCACCGCCAGTGGGTGTCGACGGCCATGGTGGGCACCTGCCGGGACTCCACCACGTGCAGGGCGAACAGCGCGGTGGCGAGGTAGGGCCGGGCCCGGGCGGCCTGCAACCGGGCGGCATACAGCTTCTCCAGGTCCAGTGGGCCGGCCGGTCGGGCGTTCATCGTCCGGCCTTCGCGGCGACGCGCTGGGCGGCCCGGTCGGCCCGGCGGGAGACGGACACGGCTCCGGCGAGGCGTTCCACGGCCTCGGGCACGTCCCAGTCCTCCTGACGGAGCGAGGCGAGGGTGGTGGCGGGCACGACCACCAGATCGGGGGCGCCGGTGTCCAGCGCCCGGACCAGCAGCGCCCAGGCCGCGTCCCAGCGAGCCCGGTCGGGCCGCTCGCGCACGGCGGCGACCACGCCGTCGAGCACGGCCTGGCGCAGGTCACCGCGCTCGGGCAGCTCGGCCGCGCCCGGCTCCGCGAGCAGGGTCTCGGGGTCCGGGAGTTCCATCCGGTCCACGCTCGCGAGCAGTTCGAGGCCCGGGCCGTCCCCGACCGTGCCCCGCACCAGCAGGGAAAGCACGTCCCGGGAGGATCCCGCGGCGTGTGCGAAGGCGACCAGGCGCAGGGTCATGTCCCAGCTGCGCGGTGACGGCCAGGCGCCGCCCCTGCGCGTCTCGCCGCTGGGCAGCCGGTGGACGAGCGTGGGCCGGGTGGCGAGCAGGCCGCACACCGCGCGGCGCGCGAAGTCCACGGCGGCGGACAGCTTGTCCGGGTCGAGCCGGGGCAGCGTCGCCCGCGGCCAGGTGCCGCCGAGGCCGCGTACCACGACCTCGTGGTCATGGGCCCACTGCAGATGCACGAACCGGTTGGCCAGCGGCGGGCTCAGCTCCCAGCCGTCGGCCGCCGAGGACCGCGGGTTGGCCGCCGCGACGATCCGTACCCCGGGCGGGAGTCGAAGGGCGCCGACCCGTCGTTCCAGGACGAGCCGGAGCAGGGCGGCCTGCACGGCCGGCGGCGCGGTGGACAACTCGTCGAGGAAGAGCAGGCCCCGGCCGGCCTTCACCAGCCGTACCGCCCAGTCCGGCGGAGCCATCGGGACGCCCTGGACGGCGGGGTCGTCGCCTACGACGGGCAGCCCGGAGAAGTCGGACGGCTCGTGCACGCTGGCGATCACCGTGGTGAGCGGCAGGTCGAGGGACTCGGCCAGCCGGGTCAGGGCGGCGGTCTTGCCGATGCCGGGCTCGCCCCACAGCAGGACGGGCAGGTCGGCGGCGACGGCCAGGGTGAGCGCCTCCAGCTGGGTGTCGGGCCGGGGTTCGGTGACGGAGTCGTCGAGCAGCTTCAACAGGTCTTCGGCGACGTCGAGTTGGGCGGCATTGCGAGTGGGCATGTCTGATCACCTTGGATGTGAGTGAGCAAGTGGGTGCGGATCAGCGCCAGGTGGCGGGGCGTGGGCCCAGGCGCGGGTCGCGGGACCGCGGTCGCCGCCGTTGCCGGGTGCGGACGGGGCCGGTGCCGGGTCCGGCGAGGCCCGCCCGGTAGAGGCCGTACGCGATCCGCCGGCGCGCGGCCGACTCCAGTTCGTCCTTCAACGGGCCGTCGCGCAGCACGGCTTCGGGTCCCAGCAGTGCCTCGACGACGGCGAGCGCGCCGGCGATGTCGCCGTGGTCGAGGCGCTCGCGGACGCCGGTGAGGCAGTCCGGGCGGCGGTGTGCCTCGTCGATGATCCGCAGGCATGGCAGCGGCGGGCCGCCGAGGGCCACCAGCAGTTCCTCGCGCCGGAGTTCGTCCGGGGCGTGGTCCAGTGGGGACAGCACCCCGTCGACCAGGCCGATCCGGTGGAGGGCGCCCCGGCACTCCACGAGGCGTGACGGGCCGGCCGGGTCCGGGCTCCGGGTCCGGGCGTCCGCCGAGTATCCGGGCACGAGTGCGCCGGCGACCAGTGGATGCAGCCGGTCGGCGTCGATCAGCCCGGCGCGCAGCAACTCCAGGTCGGGGAGGGTCCAGGTCGCCGCGTCGGGCAGGACGGGCAGCGCCCCGGTGTCACCGCCGGGGCTCGTGGTCGCCGTCCCGTCGGCCGCGAGGTGCAGGGCGAGCCGCCGCCGGCCGCGCAGGTGCACGGCGACGGTTCCACTGTCCCGCGCCTCGGCGCGCAGCACGATCCGGGCCTCGTCCGCCCATCGGTCCGTGGCACACGACGACGGTGCGGGGCCGGGGCCGGAGTGGGTGTGCGGTTCGGCGGCAAGGCCCGTGCCCGACCCTTCGCCGCCGGTGTGCCGGCCGGCGCCGGACCGGGTCCGCAGGTCGCCGGCGGCGCTCGCGTCCCACAGGTGGCGGTGCAGGTCAAAGCGGAACCGGCGGCTGGGGCGCGGATGCGGATGTCCCCGCGCGGCGGGCTCGCCCAGGTCTCCGTCCCAGAGCGCGAGGCTGACCCGCTGCCCGGCGTCCGCCCAGGCCGGCGGGGTCCGGGCCACGAGCTGCACGGATCCCGACCCGACGGCATATCGGGCGAGCGGCATGGTCAGCCCGGGCCGCAGCAGCCCGACGGGCGCGATTCTCGGCAGATGCCAGCGCAGCAGGTCGGGAGCGAGCCGGCGCAGATCGGCACGGACCCTTTCCCGGACGTCCCGGCCCCGGGTACGGGCCAGGGCACGCAGGTCGAGGTCGACATCGAAACCGGCGGCGGCACACGCCCCCGCCCAGTCCCCGGCGTCACGCCGGGCGGTCGCGGTGTCGATCATGGCGGGCGGTACGGCGAACTCGCGTACCCGCCGCCAGAGGGCGAGCCGGGTGTCCCCGTACGCGGGGTGAGTGGCCATCAGCACTCACCTTGCGCGGACGGGACCCCCATTCTGTGAACAGAGTGAGTCGTCATCGCGGGGAGCATACGGCGGGTCCGCCCCGGTCGGCCAGGCAATTACGCGGCACCCCGCACGTGACGCGGATCACCTCGGCCGAGTGCAGCGTTCCGTCGCTCCCAGGGCCTTTTCCCAGGTGTAGGCAGCCGGGGAGAGCGGGGACCGTGGGAACCGAGGGAACGGGGCAGGCTCGGGCCGGTGAGTACGACGAGTTCGTGGCGGCCCGCTGGTCGGGGTTGTTCCATCTGGCCCGTCTGCTCACCGGTGGCGATCGGCATCGGGCCGAGGATCTGTTGCAGGAGTCCTTGGTCAGGCTGTGGTTCGTCTGGCCGAAGATCGCCGACGAGGCACCGGAGGCGTACGTCCGCAAGGTACTGGCCCGCTCGGCCGCGCGGTCGGCCCGGCGGCGCTGGTGGGGCGAGCGCCCCGTCGAGGAGCTGCCCGAGGTCGCGGCGGCCGGCGATCTGTCGGCGGCCGTCGCCGAGCGTTCCCGTCTGGAGGCCGCGCTCGCTCTGCTGCCCCCTCGCCAGCGGGCCGCGGTCGTCCTGCGCTACTACCAGGACCTGCCCGACCGGCAGGTAGCCGAGGTGCTGGCGTGCCCGGTGGGCACGGTCCGGTCGCACGCGGCACGCGGTGTGGCCCGGCTGCGTCAGCTGCTGGCCGACGTCATCGAGCCGGTGGGGTGAGGGAGAAGCCATGGATCACTTCGAGCGGCAGTTGACGCAGTTGATGCACGGCGAGCGGGAACCGACGGCGTTCGAGCCCCGGCACCGGGACCGGCTGCGGGCCGGTGTGCGGGCGCGGCGGCGCATGCGCGCGGCCCGGCGGGCGGCCGGCGGTGTCCTCGCGGCCGCGGGGCTCTGCCTCGGTCTCTTCCTGTGGCCCCACTCCGGCGTCCACGACGAGCCCGGCGCTCCCCACCCGTGGCCCGCGACCAGCCCCGGCCCGACCACGAGTACGACACCGGGGCCGAGCCCCTCCCCCACCGCATCGCCCACCGGCGCCACGACCTCGGCGCCGCCGCCCGTGGGCACCTCCTCGCCCTCGGCCACCGTCTCGGCCACGAACGGACACTCGACCCCGTCGACCCTGTCCGGCACGGCCACCCCGGACTCGGGCGCGACCTCGTCAAAGGGAACGCCCACGCACACCTCCGGGGACTCCACGGCCACCTCGGCCCCTCCGTCGGCTCCCACGACCGAGGGAGCCGACCCGTCGACCTCGGCCGGATCGGCCGGATAGCGAGCGGCCCTCCGTCCCTCACCCCACCGGGTGTGCCTTCGCACGCCCCGAAAATCATTACGAATGCGAAAAAACACCATGAAACGGTCTCAGTTGATGCCTCCCCAAGCCAGCTTGCCGGCCCCGGCTCCCCCGCCCCCGACCCACCACGACGAGCCGGTCCTGGACCTGGCCGTGCCGGTGTTCAACGAGGAGACGGACCTGGAACCGAGTGTGCGGCGGCTCCACGCCCATCTGCGCGAGACGTTCCCGTACCCCTTCAGGATCACCGTCGCCGACAACGCCAGCACGGACGCCACCCCGCTGATCGCCGCCCGGCTCGCCGGCGAGTTCCCCGAGGTGGAGTGGATACAGCTGGCCGAGAAGGGGCGCGGCCGCGCCCTGCGGGCCGCCTGGACGAGATCGCGGGCGACCGTCCTCGCCTATCTCGACGTGGACCTCTCGACCGGACTCGCCGCGCTCCTGCCGCTCGTCGCCCCGCTGCTCTCGGGCCATTCCGACCTGGCCATCGGCACCCGGCTGGCGCCCGGCGCCCGGGTGGTGCGCGGCCCCAGGCGGGAGGTCGTCTCCCGCTGCTACAACATCCTGCTGCGCTGCACCCTTTCGGTCCGGTTCTCGGACGCCCAGTGCGGTTTCAAGGCGGTGCGACGGGACGCCGCCGAACGGCTGCTGCCGCTGGTGCGGGACTCCGGGTGGTTCTTCGACACCGAGTTGCTGGTCGCCGCCGAGCGGGCCGGGCTGCGGATCCACGAGGTGCCGGTCGACTGGGTGGACGACCCGGACAGCCGGGTCGCGCTGCTGTCCACCGCGCTCGCCGATCTGCGCGGCATCGCCAGGGTCGGCTGGGCGCTGGCCCGGGGCGGGCTGCCGACGGGCCGGCGTGAACGGCGGTCCCTGACACCGATGGCCGTCATGGCTCTCACGCATCTCCTGCTGTACGCGGCCGTGCGCCCGGCCACCGGGGCGCAGGTGGCCAACTCCCTCTCCCTGCTGGTCTGTTGGACCGCCGCCCAGGCGGCCCTGGGCGCGCTTCCGCTGCCCGCGCTGGCCGTCCGGCTAGCCCTCGGCGCCGGTTCGCTCGCCGCTCTGCGGCACACCGTGCCCGCCGCCGGGCACCGCGCCGAACTCGCCGTACTGGCCGCCGCCCATCTGGCCCTCGTGCCCGCGCTGTGGCCGCTCGGGCGGAACCGGACGGAGTACGAGGCCTCGTGACGACACCTGCGACGATCACGCCCCCGGCCCTGCCCGAGGCCTCCGCTCCCGGTGCTCCGGAGACCCCGGTTCTCCGGCGGTGGCTGCGCCACTACGGCCCGGTCCTCGCGATGTACGGGATCCTGAAGCTCATCGGGTTCGGCTCGTTCATGTATCTGCTGGACTCGGCCGGGGACTTCCGCAGGAAGCATCCGCGGTTCGGGGGCGGCGCGCACCCCTGGGACGTGCTGGGCACCTGGGACGGCTGGTGGTACCAGCAGATCGCCCTGCACGGCTACCACCCCGAGCTGGTCCCGGTCCCCGGCGCCACCGGCCTGATCACCCTCCAGGGCAACTCGGCCGCGTTCTTCCCGCTCTACCCGGCGCTCATGCGGCTGGCCATGGAGGTCACCGGTCTCGGCCCGTTCGGTGCCGGGCTGCTGGTGTCGGTGGTGGCGTCGTTCACGGCGGCGCTGGGCATCCACGCCGTCGCCGCGTGGTTCGGCGGCCGTCGGGCGGGGCTGGCGGCGGCCGGGCTCTGGGCCGTGTGGCCGGGGTCCGGCGTGGAGTGGGCGGTCTACTCGGACTCGCTGTATGTGGCGCTCGCGGCCTGGGCCCTGTACGCGGTACTGACCCGCCGCTGGCTGACGGCGGGGGTGCTGACGTTCGCGGCCGGCCTCAACCGGCCCACCGCCGCCGCCCTGGTCGCCGCGCTCACCCTGGCCGGTCTGCTCGCGCTGCGCCGCCGCGAGGACGGCGTCGCCCGTCCGCTGACCGCGATGCTCGTGGCCCCGCTGGGCCTGCTCGGTTACCTCGGCTGGGTGGGCCACCGGATGGGCGACTACGGCGGCTACTTCAGGCTCCAGTCGGGCGCGTGGGGGCACGAGTTCGACTACGGCAGGCAGACCCTGGACGTCCTGACGTCCGTCGCCGTGGGCCACTTCGGCTACCTGTACGCGCTTCCGTTCGCCGACGTCATAGGGGTCGGTGTCGTGCTGCTGGACCTCGCGCTGCTGCCGCTGCTGTTCCGGCTGCGGCCGCCGGCGGTGCTGGTCGTCCACACGGTGCTCACCCTGGCCCTGGTGCTCGGCAGCCAGCAGTACTTCGCGAACGTCTCGCGCTATCTGCTGCCCGCCTTCCCGCTGTTCGTCCCGCTCGCGGTCGCACTGCGCCGGGTCGGCCTGCCCTGCCAGTTCCTGCTGCTGGGCATCGCGGCACTGGCCTCCGGCTCGTACGCCGGGTACGCGCTATTCGAACTGGGCGTGCCCTAAAGGGTGCCAGGCGCCGCCGGACACCCCCTGCCGACGGCTCAGCCCTTCTTGACGGCCACCCCGCCGTAGAAGCCGATGTCCTGGGAGCCCTGCGGCGGAGTGCCGTCCGGGCGCCAGAACGGGACCTGGATCAGGCCTGGTTCGACCAGGTCGAAGCCGTCGAAGAACCGCTCGATCCGGGCGCGGGGGCGCAGGTTCATGGTGGCGGTCGCGTTGTTGTAGACGGCCTGGGCCTCGCTGCGGTCGTCGGCGAAGTCGTCCGTGGCGTGCGAGAGCACCAGGAAGCTGCCGGCCGGGAGCGCGTCGCGCAGGGTGGCCACGATCCGCTCGGGCTCCTCCGCGTCGCGGATGAAGTGCAGGATGGCGACGAGCAACAGGGCGACGGGCTGGTCGAAGTCGATGATCCGGCGGACCTCGGGGTGTTCCAGGACGGACTGCGGGTCGCGCAGGTCGGCGAGGACGATGCTGGTGGTGCCGGCCCGGTTGAGCAGCGCGTCGGCGTGCGCCTTCACGATCGGGTCGTTGTCGACGTAGGCGACACGGACGTCCGGGGCGGCCTCCTGGGCGATCTCGTGCACGTTCGGCGAGGTGGGCAGCCCGGTGCCGACGTCCAGGATCTGGCGGACCCCGCTGTCGACGACGTGCCGGACGGCGCGCTGCAGGAAGCCGCGGTTGGCCCGTACTGAGATCCACACCTCGGGCGCGACGGCGGCGAGCTGGTCACCGGCCTTGCGGTCCACGTCGTAGTTGTCCTTGCCGCCCAGCAGGTAGTCGTAGATGCGCGCGGGATGCGGCTTGCTGGTGTCGATCTCCACGAGGCGGGTACCGTCCTGCGTCACGTGTGCTCCTCTCGATGACCGCCCGGCCCCCCTTGGCACACCGACGGCTGGCGACAGCTTTCCATATCAACTTCGGTGCCCGTGCACCGAGTTCCGCTAGCCGGCCGATCCCCGATCGCCCCTCTCGCCACGTGACGGTCTGCCCTGACGGCGCCGCCCACCCCAGGCCGCCGGTGGCGGAGTCGCCCGACCGGGACCGATCTGGCTACCATCTGGCCCAGGTGCCCGGGCAGGTGGCCCGGATTGGTTGGGGGTTTCTCATGGTCAGTGGTCGTGTGGTGCGGTTCGACAGCACGCGCGGGTACGGTTTCATCGCTCCGGACGGTGGCGGAGAGGACGTCTTCCTGCATGTGAACGACATGCAGATGCCGGAGTCCTACGTCCGCCCGGGCGTGGCCGTGGAGTTCGAGATCGAGAGCGGCGAGCGCGGGCCGAAGGCGTCCGGTGTCCGGCTCGCCCGGGGAGCCGACGTCCGGACGCTCGGTCCGGACGACGATTCGCTCTGCGACCTGCTGAGCGCGGACGAGTTCACCCGCGAGGTCACCGAGACACTGCTGGCCTCGGCGCCCACGCTCACCGCCGAGGAGATCGTGCGGGTTCGCGGCGCGCTGGCCCAGTTCGCGAAGAACCACGGCTGGATCGAGGGCTGACCCGCCCACGGCGGGCAGGGCGGCCGGCCCAGGCGTCACGGGAGCGCAGCAGCCGTCCGCCCGCCGTGCGGGCGGCGACCGCCCAGTGAGCCAGTACGCCCAGTCCCTGCCAGGGGCCGATGGGCAGGGGCCGATGGGCAGGGTCCCGACGCCGACGGTGGCCTGGACAGCCGGCCCCTTGTCATCGGTGCGATCTGCCGGGCACCTGGCGGTGGCCGGGTTCCGCACGGCGAGCGCCAGGCCCAGGCTCAGCAGGCCGATCAGAGCCAGGCGGAGGACCGAGCCGGCCGCTCCCGAAGCGCTTGCGCACGTCCCTGACCCCGATCGTGGTCTCCCTGCCCGCCAGGCTGGGAAGCGCCAGGGCCGGGCGCGGGTGAGGGACTCCTGGACGACGCGGTGGACGGCGAGTTCGACGCCGGGGCCGAGGGCGCGGGGGTAGCCGCCGAGGACCAGGCGTACGGCCCGCCGGAGGCCGCAGGGCCTCGCCGAGAAGTTCGACGCGGTGGCCGAGGTCCGGCTGCACAGCGGCCGTCAACGGGCGCAAAAACGCCCGGCGTAGAGCCGTCTACAGGCTGAACAGCCCTACGACCGGGGCGAATGACACTCCACCGGCTCCTCCATGCGCGGTCCGCGAACATCCGGGGGACGGTGCCGTGCCCTGCGACGAACTCCGCGAGAGCCTCGGCGACCGCGTGGATCCCGAGCAACACGGCCCAGGCGTACGGCCGTTGTGTGAGCCGGAGCTGCGTCCGACGCCGGTTGGCCCGCCATGCCCCCGCACGCATCACGCCGACCAGCATGGCGGCGAACGCGTCCGGCGGGTCGCCGACGGCACCTTGCGGGCCGCTCCCCGACCACCGGAACCGGGCCGTGACGAGGGTCACACTCGCGGCATCGAACTTTGGCTCTCGCCCTGCATCTAGTCCGCGTCGGTTCACAGAGCGGCTGCGGAGCACCCCCCCCCCGGGGCCGTCCCGTCCATTCAGCAAGGAACAACTCAATGGGTTTTGTGGCTTATCTGCGCGGCTTCGTCCCCTGGATCGTCGCCGGTGTCGTCTCGGGCGTCGTCGACTGGCGCTGGGGTGCGCTCGGTGGTCTCCTCTCAGGGCTGCTGCTCCTGCTCCAGGACCTCCGTCGGGGGGTCGACCTCGACGCGCTGATCCTCGAGGCCAGCACCATCGTGTACTTCGTCGTCATCGGCGCCGTCTCCGTCGCGGACCCGGACTCGTCGCTCCAGGACCACTCCGACGTCGTCTCGTTCGTCTGGCTGGGCGCCACCGCCTGGGGCTCCCTGGCGATCCGGCGTCCCTTCACGCTGGGCATCGCCAAGCGCCAGACGCCCCGCGAGTACTGGGACATGCCGGAGTTCCTCCAGGTCAACAACCACATCACCAGTGCCTGGGGAGCCGGCTTCACCTTCATCGCGGTGAGCCTGGCCATCGGCAACGCGGTGGACGCCCCGGCGTGGGTGAACATCACCGCCCATGTCGTCGGCCTGGTCGGCCCGATCGTCTTCACGAAGGTGTACCCCGAGCGGGCCCAACGGCGCCTGCTGGAGTCCCAGGGCCTGTCGTCCGTACCCCGGTGACCGGTCGCGTCCGCGTCACCCGGCGGACCCGGCCACGACCGACCGTAGACCCGTCTCACGAAGGAGCAACCGCGTCATGACCAACGCCCCCGAAGCAAAGAACGTCGTCCTCGTCCACGGCGGGTTCGTCGACGGATCCGGCTGGAAGCGGGTGTACGACGAGCTCAGCGCCGACGGCTACCGCGTCACCGTCGTACAGAACCGCACGCTCTCGCTGGCGGGCGACGTCGCCACCACCCGGTTGGCCCTCGACGCCCAGGACGGCCCGACCGTGCTGGTCGGCCACTCCTACGGCGGCGCGGTGATCTCCGAGGCCGGCAACCACCAGAACGTGAGCGCGCTCGTGTACGTCGCGGCGTTCGTGCCCGACAAGGACGAGTCCGTGAACACCCTCCTCGCCGACCCGGCGCCGGGCGCTCCGGTGCCGCCGATCCTGCCGCCGCAGGACGGGTTCCTCTTCCTGGACCGGGAGAAGTTCGCCGCGTCCTTCGCCGGCGACCTGCCGGAGGAGGAGGCGCGGTTCCTGGCCGCCTCGCAGTTGCCGTGGGGACTGGACGCGCTCGGCGGGGCGGTCACCCGGCCCGCCTGGCGGAGCAGGCCGAGCTTCTACCTGGTCGCCGCCGACGACCGCATGATCCCGCCGCCGGTCCAGCGCACCATGGCCGAACGGGCCGGCGCGACGGTGACCGAGACCTCCGGCAGCCACGCCGTCTACGTCTCCAAGCCCGCCGAGGTCGCCGCGCTCGTCAAGCGGGCCGCCGCCGCGACCGCTGTCTGACCGTCCGCCGCGGGCGGCCGCGGAACCCCTCGCCGCGGCCGCCCGGCCTGATCCGGAACGCGCTCGGCAGCGCCCTGCCGGGCCCGACAAGGAAAGCAGCATGACCGAAAAGACCACCCTCCCCCTGTACCTGCGGGGCCGCTTCGCCCCGGTTCCCGAGGAGCACAGCGCCCACGACCTCACCGTGCGCGGCACCCTCCCGCCCGAACTGGACGGCCGCTACCTGCGCAACGGCCCCAACCCGCTGCCCGGCGAGGACAAGGGGCACTGGTTCACGGGCCCCGGCATGCTGCACGGCATCAGGCTGCGCGACGGCCACGCCGAGTGGTACCGCAACCGGTGGGTCCGCACCCGGGAGCTGGCGGGACATCCGTTCGTCCGCGAGGACGGCAGCGTCGACCTGGCCGCGACGCCCGGCAACACCCATGTCATCCGGCACGCGGACACGGTGCTGGCCCTGTGCGAGGTCGGCCTGCCCTACTGGGTCTCCCCGTCACTGGAGACCGTCGGTCCCTACGACTTCGGCGGCCGGCTGACCACCTCGATGACCGCCCATCCGAAAGAGGATCCGATCACCGGTGAACTGCACCTGTTCGGTACAGGGTTTGCCCCGCCTTATCTCACCTACCATCGGGTCACCGCGGAAGGGGAGCTGCTCGACAGCCGGCCGATAGCGGTGCCGGGCCCGACGATGATGCACGACTTCGCCATCACCGAGCACCACATCGTCTGGATGGACCTGCCCGTCGTCTTCGAACCTGCCCTCGCCGGACGCGGCGGCATGCCCTACCGGTGGGACGACGGCTACGGCGCGCGGCTCGGCATCATGTCCCGCACGCCCGGAAGCACCGAGGTTCGCTGGTTCGACATCGACCCCTGCTACGTCTTCCACGTCGGCAACGCCCACGAGGATGAGCGGGGTCGGATCGTCCTCGACGCGGTGCGCTACGACCGCCTCGGCTTCGACCACGCCTGGGGCGACATCGGCGGTCCCACCGGTCCGGCGGTCGTACCGGATCCGGGTCACACCGGCGCGACCGCCGTGCTGTACCGCTGGGCGCTGGACCCGGCGACCGGACGGGTCACCGAGTCCCAGCTGGACGACCGGGACGCCGAGTTCCCCACCCACAACGAGACCCTCACCGGCCGCGCGAACCGCTATCTGTACACCGTCTCGGGCGACGGCATCGCCAAGCACGACCTGACGGGCGGGGGCAGTGAGCTGCACGCGACGCCCGGTGCCCGCTACGCGGGCGAGGCGGTGTTCGTCCCCGCGGCGGACGGCGGGAGCGAGGACGAGGGCTGGCTGCTGTCGCTCGTCTCGAACGACGACGGCGAGGCCGGCGAACTGCTCGTCCTCGACGCGCGGGGGCTCTCCGTCCAGGCGGTGGTAGAGCTGCCGTACGCCGTCCCGGCCGGTTTCCACGGGAGCTGGCTGCCGGAGCTCACCGAGGAGGCCTGACCGGAACTCCGTCACGCGGGGTACGCCGGGAGTTGTGCCCGGCGTACCCGCCTGTGCGAGAGTCCCCCCACCGTCAGTGACACGTCCGCACGGAGGCATTCGCTTCATGGTGTTTCCCGATCTCCCCACGGATGAGGAACTCACCCGCAGGGCCCAGTCCGGAGAGACCGCGGCCCTCGGGCTGTTGTTGGCCCGCCATCAGGCGCCGATGCGCGCGGTGGCGCTGAGCCTGCTCGGCTACGGCCCCGACGCGGGAATAACACAGGAAACTCGGCTGATCGCGCTGACCGGCGGCGGGCGCGAGCGGGCGGCACTGGGCCGCGAGCAGGTGCGGGAGACGAGCCGCTGGATCGAGGACCTCCTCGGCCCCGACCGCCTCGCGACCCTGACCCTCCTGCTCAAGGAACTCGGGGACGCGGGCCGCACGCGATAGCACCCCTCGCGTTAATCCTCAAGTCATCGTGCCGTGCTCAGCGCACGGGCGAATCGACGCGCTGGAGGATGCGCTCGGCGTCCTGGCCCAACCGGCGAAGACGCTCGGGAGACAGGTTGTCCACGACGAGATGCCGGACGTGGGCCGCGTGGCCGGGTGCGGCCGACTCCAGTTTCCGTATGCCGTCGGGCAGCAGGACCGCGTTGGTGAAACGCCCGTCGTCGGGGTCCGGTTCACGCCGGACGTAACCGCGCTTCTCCAGCCGTTTCACCAGGTGCGACAGCCGGGACAGGGACGAGTTGACCACCTCGGCCAGGGTGCTCATGCGCAGGGTCCGGTCGGGGGCCTCGGAGAGCATGGCCAGGGCCATGTACTCGACCATGCTCAGATCCGCGTCCCGCTGCAACTGGGTGTCCAGGGCCCAGGGCAGCCGGGTGATGAGCCGTACCACCGACATCCATGCGGCCAGTTCGGCCGGCGTGAGCCACGGATCAGCGGGCTCGCCGGTCCCGGGCGACGCGTCGGAGGAGGGGGTCATTTCGGGAGCGTACCAGCCTCCGCGCGCCGCTCGGGGGCCCGCGGCACCGGCTCGGGCACGGCGCCGCGCGGGGTCGGGCACGGGCCGCCCGATCCGGTCGGATCACTCGGGCCCGGACCGCCCGGTCCGGTCGGATCACTTGCTCCTTCATGTGATCCGACGGGATCGGGGCCGGCCGGGCCGGTCCGGCACGCCGGGCACGTCGGCCGGCGGCACGATCTCCTTCTTGAGGATCTTGCCGGTGGGCCCCTTGGGCAGGGTGTCCACGAGCCACACCTTCCGCGGGTACTTGTAGGCGGCGACCCGGCCCTTGACGTAGGCACGCAGTTCCTCGGCGGTCGTCCGGGCCCCCGGCCGGAGCACGACAGCCGCGCCCACCTCCTCGCCCAGATCGGGGTTGGGGACGCCGACGACCGCGGCGTCGGCGACCGCCGGGTGCTCGTAGAGCACGCCTTCGATCTCACGGGGGTACACGTTGTACCCACCCCGGATGATCACGTCCTTCTTCCGTCCGACGATCCAGAGATACCCGTCCTGGTCCAGTCGGCCGAGGTCGCCGGTGTGGAACCAGCCGTCCCTGATCGCGGCGGCCGTCTCCGCGGGGCGCCGCCAGTACCCCTTCATCACGTTGTGCCCGCGGACCGCGATCTCGCCGGCCTCTCCCCGCGGTACCTCCCGGCCGTTGTCGACGTCGACCACCCGTACCTGGACCCCCGAGATCGGGACGCCGACCGAACCGGGCCTGGGCCCGGCCCGCAGAGTGTTGGCCGCGACGACCGGCGAGGTCTCCGACAGCCCGTAGCCTTCGAGTACGGCGCAGCCGAACGCGGCCCGGAAGTCGAGCTGCACCTGGACGGGCATCTCGGCGCCTCCGGCGAGACACACCCGCAGCCGGGAGACGTCGTATTCCGCCTTGCCGGGCTCCCGCACGAGCCTGCTGTACACCGTCGGCACCCCGGCGAAGACGGTCACCCCGTGCTTCTCGACCATCTCCAGGGCGCGCGCCGCGTCGAAGCGCGGCAGCAGCGTGAGGCACGCGCCGGAGGCCACGGCGGCGTTGAGCGTGCAGGTCTGCCCGAAGGCATGGAACAACGGCAGCCCGCCGAAGATCACGTCGTCGGGCGTGAGACGGAGCAGTTCGGTGGCCACGACGTCGCAGTTGCGGTCGAGGTTCGCATGGGTCAGTTCGGCGCCCTTCGGCTGACCGGTCGTCCCCGAGGTGTAGAGAACGACCGCGGTGTCATCGTCATGACGATCCGTCATATCCGACGGCAGCGGTGTGGCCTCCGGCAGTTCGTCGAAGGAACCGGGATCGACGACGACCGACTCCGCGTCGGCCTGTCGCGCACCGGCCCGTGCCTCGTCGGCGAAGTCGTGCCAGGCGAACAGCAGCCGGGCGCCCGAGTCGCCGAGGTGATAGGCGACCTCCCGGGACTTGAGCAGGGGATTCATCGGGACGACGACGCCACCGGCCCGGAGTACGCCGTAGTACACGAAGGCGAACTCCGGCACGTCGGGCAGCATGACCGCGACTCGGTCGCCGGGCCGCACGCCACGATCGCGCAGCAGCCCCGCCATCCGCGCACTGCGCCGGTCCAGCGTGCGGTAGGAGACAGTGGCGTCGCCGAGACGGAGGGCGGGGCGGTCCGGATGCGTCCGGGCACTGTCGACCACATGGTGTGCGAGGTTCATGTCAGCCGACGCTAGGCGTGCGGCGCGCGGAAATCACTGGGCCCGCGATACGACCCCGGGGCCCGAATTGGTGCCGCTGGACCATTCCGCGAGTAGCTTTGAGGAATGACTCGGGAGCATCCAGAAGCCGCGAGACAACTGTCCGTGGTCGCGGCGAACGTAGGGTCACATCTCCCGGAGGTCGGCAACGACATCGGGCAGTATGTTCTTGCCGAGATAACGGAACTCAGGGGCGACGCGACCATTGTCAAGATGATGCAGGCGAGCGTCACGGAAAACGTCGGCACGCTGTTGCATGTTTTCGAGAACGAGATTTCCCTGGAAAAGGTCGAGGCGCCCGCGGCCGCGCTTGAGTACGCGAGGAGACTGGCTCAGCGGGGAATTCCCCTCAGTGCGTTGATCAGGGCCTACCGGATCGGGCACTGGCGTTTTCTGCAATGGTGTCTGGACGAGCTCAACCGGCAGAACGCCGACGAGGAGTTGGCCGTCACGACCAACCGGCGCATGCTGCACGTGAGCTTCGGTTACATCGACCGGGTCACCGAGCAGGTCATCGCGATCTACCAACATGAACGCGACAACTGGCTGCTCAGCCAGACCGCGGCGCGCGCCGCCCGCGTGCGCGACATCCTCGCCACGCGTGACTTCGACCTCAACTCAGTGGAACCGTCGCTTGGTTACCGGCTTCGGCAGAATCACCTCGGGCTGGTGGCGTGGCTGCCCGCCCTGACCGACGAGGGTGCCGGACTCGCCCGGCTGCACCGGATCACCGACGAGATCGCCCAGCGGCTCGGCTGCACCTCCAGGCCGCTGTTCGTCCCACGGGACGCGATGGTCTCGTGGATCTGGCTGCCGCTGGGCGCGAACAGCGACGTCCCGTGGCACGAGGTGTCGGACGTGCTGGAGCGCGGTGATCCCTCCCTGCACATATGTGCCGGGAGCGTGGGATACGGAATCGAGGGATTCCGCGCCACGCACCGGCAGGCACTGCGCGCACAGGAACTCGCGGCGGTGGCCGACCCGGTCCCCCGGTTCACCGAATTCTCCACCGTCGCCCCCATCGCCCTGATGGCCACGAACATCGACGACATCCGCGCGTGGGTGTGGAGCGTTCTCGGTCCGCTGGCCGTCGACGACGAGAACAGCGCACGGCTTCGGGAGACCGCTCAGATCTTCCTTGACAGCGGGTGCAGTTACACCGCCACCGCCGCCGCGCAGATCCTGCACAAGAACACGGTGCAATACCGCATCCGAAAGGCCGAGGAAATGATCGGCCATCCGGTCCAGAGCGAGCACACCGATCTGGAGATCGCCCTGCGCGCCGTCCAGTACCTCGGCTCGGCGCTCCTGCGCACGAGCGCCGAGTGACGCGGCCGGGGCCTCCGGGGTGGAGGGTCAGCGGCGCTGCCAATGCGGTTGGCGTCGCTCCGCGAAGGCGTGGGCGCCCTCCTGGGCATCCTGGGAGGCCAGCACGGGTGCGGTGATCAGGTCCTGGTCGACGAAGGCGTCCTGGTCGCTGAACGCCCGCCGTTCGTTGACGACGCGTTTGACGGCCTCGATGGCCAACGGCGCGTTGAGCGCGATGCTGCTGGCCAGATCCAAGGCCCGCGGCAGGGCCTGGCCCGGTTCGGTGAGCTCGTTGACCAGGCCGAGCCGCTCGGCGCGCTCGGCGGGCAACGACTCGCCCGTGAGCAGGAGTTCGAGCGCGATGTTGTGCGGGATGCGTTCGGGCAGCCGGACCATGCCCCCTTCGGGCGGCACGATGCCGTAGCGGACCTCGGTCTGGCCGAAGGTGGCGTTCCGCGCGGCCACGATCATGTCGCAGGCGAGCGCCATCTCGGTGCCACCGCCCAGCGCGTAGCCCTCGACGGCGGCGATGAGCGGGGTCGAGATCTTGGCGCGGGTGATGCCCGCGAAGCCCCGGCCCTCAATGATGGGCAGGTCTCCGGCCGCGAAGGCCTTGAGGTCCATGCCCGCGCTGAAGACACCGCCGGCGCCGGTGAGTATGCCGACCCTGAGGTCCTCGTGGGCCTCCAGGTAGTCGACGGCTGCGGCGAGGGCCCGTGCGGTGGCCCCGTCGATGGCGTTACGGGCCTTGGGCCGGTCGATCGTGATCACGAAGATGCCGTCGATCTCCTCGGTCCGTACGGTCGGTGTGTTCGAGTCCGTGGTCATGGTGTTTCCCTTCTCTCCCTCGCGCTGCTGGCCGTGATGTTCCCTCGCGCCGTGGCGCCGTCGGCCTCAGCCGACGGCCTCGGCCTTGTGCAGCATCTCGATCCCGGCGGCGTCGAAGCCGAGGTCGTGGAGCACGGAATCGGTGTGTTCGCCCAGGTCTGGTGCCGGGCGCGCGGGGACCTTCTGCTCCTGTTCGAGCCGTACGGGGCTGTCGATCGTCAGGTGCGGTTCCGCGTTGCCGTCGTCGATCGGCACCAGGATCCGGTTGGCGAGGAGCTGGGGGTCGTGGGCGAACTCGTCGATCGTCTGGGCGACTCCGTAGGTGAGTCCCGCGGTGTCGAGCACTTCACGCCACTCGGCCAGCGGACGGGCCGCGAACGTCTTGTCCAGCACGCCGACGATCTCGGCTGCGTGGGCGCGGCGGCTCTGCGAGTCGGCGTAGTGCGGGTTCTGGATGGCCTCGGGGTGACCGATGGCCTGGAGGAACAGAGGGACCTGCTTGTCCTCGTTGGCGAAGGCCAGCAGCAGCCAGCGGTCGTCCGCGGTGCGGTAGGCGTTGGCGAGCGCGTTCGGCGGGTCGGTCCGGTCGACCGGCCGGGGTGCCTTGCCACCGACCAGTACGGCCTGCAGCCACATGCCCGCCGCCCAGGCGCCCTCGGCGACCAGTGACGCGGTGACACGTGCGCCCTCGCCGGTCCGCTCCCGCCGGTACAGCGCGGTCATGATCCCGGCGAAGAGGCTGATCGCCGTCGGATGGTCGCCCGATCCGAACGCGTTGATGGCCGGCGGCGCGCCGTGCTGGCGTGTCACGTCCATGAGGCCGCTGCGCGCCCAGAACGCGGTCACGTCGAACCCGGGCAGGTGGGCTTCCGGGCCCTCCTCGCCGAAGCCGGTGACATCGGCGTAGATCAGCCGGGCGTTGAGCGGGGCCAGGTCGTCGTACTCCAGCCCCAGCTTGGCGCGGGTGCGCGGCGGGAAGTTGGTCACCAGGACGTCCGCCCAGGTCACCAGCCGTTCGACGACGGCCCGGGCGTCGGGCGACTTCAGGTTGAGGGCGATGCTGCGCTTGTTGCGGTTGTCCAGCTGCCAGGGGTAGTTGACACCCTCGACACGGGGGTTCGGTGGAACACGGCTGAGCGACCGGTAGGCGTCGCCGGAGCCCGGTGGTTCCACCTTGACGACGTCGGCGCCGAAGTCGCCGAGGATGGTGGCCGCGGCGGGCCCGGCTATGAAGCTCGCGAGGTCGACGACGTGCAGTCCCTGCAGCAGGGGCGTGTTGCTCATGACGACTCCTTGTCCTCGATGTGTCCTCGACGGGTCGTGTGCGGCGCCCGAGGGGGTGACCGCCCCTGCGGGGCGCCGCGGCACGCGCCGGGTCAGTGGTGGCCGGGCGCCACGGGCGCGAAGGCGCTGTAGCCGGTGATGTCACGGCCGACGATCAGTGCCTGCACGGTGTCGGTTCCCTCGTAGGTGTCGATCGCCTCGATGTCGCAGAGGTGCCGGGCCACGTGGTAGTCGAGCAGGATGCCGTTGCCGCCGAGCATGTCGCGGGCGTCGGCGAGGATGGCCCGGGCCCGTTCGGTGTAGTGCATCTTGGCCAGCGCGACCCGGGGCATCGAGTACTCGCCCTCGTCCAGGAGCTGGCTCAGCCGGAACTGCATGCACAGCATGTCGGTGATGTCCGCGAGCATCCGGGAGAGCCGGTACTGGACGAGCTGGAACGCGGCCAGCGGCATCCCGAACTGCTTGCGCTGCTTGGCGTAGGCCAGGGCCGTCTCGTAGCCCGCGACGGCGGCGCCGATCGACTCCCAGGCGACGCAGAAGCGCGAGGCCAGCAGGACCTTCTCGGTGTCACGGAAGGTGTGGACGTTCGCCAGCCGGTTCGCGGCCGGCACCCGGACGTCGGTGAGGGAGATCTGCGCGTTCTGCACACAGCGCAGCGCCGTCTTGCCCTTGATGGCCTGGGCGTCGAACCCGGGTGTGCCCTTCTCGACCACATAGCCGCCCACGTGCCCGTCGTCGCCGCGGGCCCAGATGATCGAGTAGTCGGCGAAGGTCGCGTTGCCGATCCACCTCTTGTGGCCGTTGATGACATAGGAGTCGCCGTCCTGGTGTGCGGTCGTCTCCAGCTTGACCACGTCCGAGCCGTGCGTGGGTTCGGTCAGGCCGAAGGCGCCGAGCTTCTCCATGCGGGCCATCGACGGCAGGAAGCGCTGCTTCTGCTCCTCGGAGCCGAGCAGCGCGATCGACATCATGGCCAGGGCCGAGTGGACGCCCATCATGGTCGAGATGCTCAGATCGCCCCGGGCCAGTTCGAGGATGACCAGGCCGGCCGTCACATTGCTCATCCCCGGGCAGTCGTAGCCGGAGATCTGGAAGCCCGCGATGTCCAGCCGCCCCAGCTTGGGGACCAGTTCGAAGGGGAACTCGGCACGTTCCCAGTAGGGGTTGATGATCGGGATGACCTCCTGGTCCATGAACTCGCGGACCTTCTTCTTCAGAGCCCGTTGTTCGTCCGTGAGCAGGTTGTCGAGAAGGAAGTAGTCGGAGTACTCCGGTCCGCCCAGCACAGGCGGCTCGACCCCGGACGAGTTTCCGTTGGGACTCGGGAGAGCCAGGCCCTGGCCGACCGGGGCGCCGTGTGTCGCCTTCATCTGCCGTTCCTTCCGATCGGGGGTCCGATGGAGTCAGTACGAACGACGCTAGGAGGGAGCGCAGGCACAGCCACTGGGCGCGGGACACCACGTTGCCCGCCGATTTGGTGTCCGGGTACCAACGCGGAACACGCCCTGTGCCGGGGTACCAAGGAAGCCTCCGAATCCTGGGCGCGCGGCCCGATGCGCCGGCCCTTCCGGGGGCCGAGGGTTGCCCCATGCACACCGCGCCCTTCTCGGACCGTCAGGAGCAGTGATCACTCATGGCAACGCACAGGCCCGTCCACCGTGTGGCGATCGTCGGGACCGGGACGATCGGCGCGAGCTGGGCGACGCACTATCTCGTCCGCGGTTTCGACGTCATCGCGACCGACCCGGCCCCGACCGCGGAGGCGGCCCTGCGGTCGTACGTGGCGGGCGCGTGGGACACGGCCGCCTCGATCGGACTCGCGCCCGGCGCCTCGCCCGAACGCCTCGGTTTCACCACCGACATGCGTCAGGCCGTCGCGGACGCCGACTTCGTGCAGGAGAACGCCCCCGAGCGCCCGGAGCTCAAGGTCAAGCTGTTCGCCGACATCGACGCCGCCGCCCCCCTGGACGCCGTCATCGCGTCGAGTTCGTCGACCATCACGATGAGCGTCATGCAGGCCGAGTGCCGGCACCCGGAACGGACCGTCATCGGCCACCCCTTCAACCCCCCGCACGTCGTCCCGCTGGTCGAGGTCGTCGGCGGCACGAGGACCGCTCCGGAGACGGTCCGGGGCGCCATGGAGTTCTACGCCTCGATCGGCAAGAAACCGATCCACCTGAAGAAGGAGCTGCCCGGGCACGTCGCCAACCGCATCCAGGCCGCCCTGTACCGCGAGGTCGTGTACCTGGTCCAGGAGGGCGTGCTCGATGTGGCGGACTCCGACGACGCGGTGTCCTGGGGGCCGGGGCTGCGCTGGGGCGTCATGGGTCCCCATCTGCTGTGGCACCTCGGCGGTGGAGAGGGGGGCATTCAGCACTTCATGGACACCCTCATGCCGGTCATGGTCGAGTCCTGGAACAAGCTGGGCACCCCCGAGTTCACTCCCGAACTCCAGGAGACCATCGTGAGCGGTGTCCTCAAGGAGGCGGACGGCCACTCGGTCGACGACCTGGCCACCAGGCGTGACGCCATGCTCTCGGCCCTGCTGGCCGTGCGCGCGCAGCACGACCCGTCCGGCCCGACCGGCACGGCGGCCACACCGGACGCGAAGGAGGGATCGTGATGGGCGGGAACGTGACGGGCGACACGGAAAAGCTGTTCGTGCTGGAGGCGAGCGGCGGCGGCCGGCTGTTCTCCGTGAACCCCGACGGCTCCGACAAGAAGATTCTCGTCACCGGGTGCCGGATCCCCGACGGCGTCGCCGTAGACATGTCGGCCGGACACATCTACTGGACGAACATGGGTGTGCCCTCGGAGAACGACGGCTCGATCGAGCGCGTGGACCTGGACGGCGGCAACCGGACGACGATCGTCCCCGAGGGGGCCACGCACACGCCGAAACAGCTCCATCTGGAGGCCGCGGAGGGGAAGCTGTACTGGGGTGACCGCGAGGGCATGCGGGTGATGCGCTGCGACCTCGACGGCTCGGGCATCGAGACCCTCGTGCAGACCGGGCAGGGCGACGAGGACAGCCGCGACGAGACCAACTGGTGCGTGGGCGTCGCCGTCGATCCCGTCGGCGGAAACCTCTACTGGTCCCAGAAGGGCCCCAGCGACGCGGGACTCGGCAGGATCCTGCGGGCCGGACTCGCCGTGCCCGCCGGGGAGACGGCGACCCGGCGCACCGACATCGAGGAGCTGTTCAACGGCCTGCCCGAACCGATAGACCTCGAAATCGACCTCGGAGAGCGGACGTTGTACTGGACGGACCGGGGAGACCCGCCGAAGGGCAACACCGTCAACCGCTCCCCGCTGGATCCGCCGGACGGTCTCTGGACGTCCGAGATCCTGCTCACCCACCTGATGGAAGGCATCGGCATCGCCCTCGACCCGGACGGCTACCACATGTATGTGACCGACCTGGCGGGGAGCGTCTACGCGGCCGGTCTCGACGGCTCGGACCGCAAGGAGATCCTCGCCGCGCAGGGCAACCTCACGGGCATCGCCCGCGCCGTGCTGCACACCTAGGGCCTCTCAGGACGCGAACGGCACCTGCGCCGACGGAGCGTCGCTCCTGCCGAAGGGATGCCGCCACAGCCCCTCCGCGGCCAGGCGGGGCAGCACACCTTCCCCGAACCAGTACGCCTCCTCCAGATGCGGATATCCGGACAGCACGAACTCCTCGATCCCGAGGGCCGCGTACTCCTTGATGCGCGCGGCGACCTCCTCGTGCGAGCCGACCAGGGCGGTGCCCGCGCCGCCGCGCACCAGCCCGATGCCCGCCCAGAGGTTGGGATGGATCTCCAGCGCGTCCCGTCGGCCGCCGTGCAGCGCCAGCATCCGCTGCTGCCCCGCGGACTCACTGCGGGCGAGCCCGGTCTGCACCGACCGCACGGTCTCCGGGTCGAACCCGTCGAGCAGCCGGTTCGCCTCGGCCCAGGCCTGCTCCGAGGTGTCCCGGGCGATGACGTGCAGCCGGATCCCGAACCGCAGGGTGCGCCCCTGCTCCGCCGCCAGCCCGCGGATCCAGGCGATCTTCTCGGCGACCTGGGCCGGCGGCTCCCCCCAGGTCAGATACACATCCACATACCGGGCCGCGACCTCCCCGGCGACCGGCGAGGACCCTCCGAAGTACACCTCGGGCACCGGATCCGGCACCCGGGCCAGCTTCGCCTCCTCGACCCGAAGGTGCTCGCCTGCCAGATCGACGGTCTTGCCCTCCCACAACTGCCGTACCACGTCGAGGAATTCGCCGGTACGGCGGTACCGCGCGTCCTTGTCGAGGAAGTCGCCGTAGGCCCGCTGCTCGTGGCTCTCGCCCCCGGTCACCACATTGAGCAGCAGCCGTCCCCCGGTCTGCCGCTGGAACGTGGACGCCATCTGCGCGGCGAGCGTGGGCGAGACGAAGCCCGGCCGGAAGGCGACCAGGAACTTCAGCCGTTCGGTGTGCTGGCTGACCATGGCCGTGGTCAGCCAGGCGTCCTCGCACCAGGCGCCGGTGGGGGTGAGCGCCCCCACGAAGCCGAGGTCCTCCGCCGCCTTGGCGATCTGGCTCAGGTAGGCGACCGTCGGCGGCCGGTCCCGGCCGGAGGCGGTCGCCGGGGTGCCGTGGCCGCCGCCGACGACATGGCGGCTGTCCCCGTTGGTGGGCAGGAACCAGTGAAAGGTCAGGGACACGAGGGGTTCTCCGATCGAGAAGGACCTGAGGGCATCACAGCAGGCCGTGGCGGGGCGGCAGGGTGCCGCTGAGCACGTACCGGCCGATGTGCTGGATCTTCCAGCGCGGCGGATCGTGCAGGGTGTGGGTGCGGGCGTCCCGCCAGTACCGGTGGAGATTCAGGGAGTTGAGCGCGGAGCGGGTCCCGGACACCTCGAAGAGCGCTCCGGCGACGGCCACGGCCGCCTCGGCCGCCCGCACCTTCGCGGCGGCCACGGCGATGGACGCCTCGGCGGCCGACTCGTCGGTGAGCCGGGCGCCCGCCGCGTCGACCGCGCGGGCGCCCTCGCGCAGCAGCGCCTCGGACGTCCTTACCTGGAGGGCGAGTTCACCGAACCGCTGGATCAGCAACGGGTCCTCGGTGGCGGTCTCCGCCCCGCTCTCGAACCACGGCCGGCTCTTGGTGCGCACGAACTCCGCCGCCTCCGCCAGCGCCGCCCCGGCGATCCCCACGTCGATGGCGGCATGCAGCAACTGGGCCACCGCTCCGTGGAGTTGCGGCCCCTGGAAGGTCAGATGGTGGGGCAGCACCCGGTCGGCGGGCACGGGCACGCCGTCCAGCCGGACCGTCCCGCTGGCCGTCGTACGCTGCCCCATGCCGTCCCAGTCGTCGACGACGGTCAGGCCCGGCGCGTCCCGGGGGACGTAGGCGACGTGCAGGTTGCCGTCCTCGGCACGGGCGAGGACGGGGATCCAGTCGGCGAACAGGGCGCCGGTCGAGTAGTGCTTGATGCCCCGCAGCACATAAGAGCCGTCCGTCGTGCGTTCCAGCCGGGTCCGGATGTCCTGGACGTGCTTGGTACCCGCCTCGGACTGCGCGTTCCCGAGCCGGCCACCCGTGAGCAGCTCGGCGAAGAAGAACTTCCGCTGTTCCTCGGTTCCCTGACGGCGTATCACATTGACGTACACGAAGTGGCTCTGCGGAATCTGGGCGAGGCTGGCGTCGGCCGAGCCGAGCAGCCGGAAGATCTCGGCGAGGGTCAGCGCACTGACGTCCGCTCCCCCGTACTCGGCGGGGACGGTCACGGCCAGCAGGCCGGAGGCGGACAGCCGGTCCAGCTCGGCGCGGGGCAGCCGGCGTTCGGCGTCCCGCTCGGCCGCCCCGGCCCGGAACTCCTCGGCCAGGGCCGCCGCCACGGCGAGGGCCTCCGCCTCGTCGGTGATGACATGCGCGGTCATCTGTTCAGCCCGCCGCGGCGAGGACGGGCCGGCTGCCGAGTGCGGCGGAGAACTGGTCGACGATCGGGGTCAGCGCCTGGGCGGTGGCCGGTGCGAGGGCGAGCGTGCCGTCCTCGCGTACGGTGATGTCCTTGTCGAGGGTGAACCAGCCCTGGACTATGTGGGCGGCGCCCATGGAGCTCAGCACCGGGCGGAGCGCGTAGTCGATGGCGAGGACGTGCGCGGTGGACCCGCCGGTGGCCAGGGGCAGCACGGTCTTGCCGGTGAGCGCGTACTGCGGGAGCAGGTCGAGGAGGGCCTTGAGCACACCGGAGTACGACGCCTTGTAGACGGGGGTGCCGACGACGACCCCGTCGGCGCGTGCGAACAGCTCGGTCGCCTCGACGATCGCCGGGTGCCGGAAGTCCGCCCCGAGCAGCGCCTCGGCGGGGACGGTACGGACGTCGAGGGGGATCACCTCGTGTCCGTGGGCGATCAGCCGCTGGTCCAGATGGCGCAGCAGCCGGGCAGTGCGCGAGGAGGCGGAGGGGCTGCCGGAGACAGAGAGGACGGTGGCCATGGGTGCCTCTTTCTGGGAGCCCGGGTACCCGTGCGGGACGGGCGCCCGGCCGGGGGGACGATCAGGCGTGGGCCGGGGGGACGATCAGGCGTGGGCCGGGGGGACGATCAGGCGTGGGCCGGGGGGACGGTCAGGCGTGGGCCGGGGCGGACTCGGGCGCGCGGTCCGGGAGTCCCGCCTCCAGTTCGCGGACCAGGGGCAGCACCCGCTTGCCGAAGTACTCGACCTCCTCGTGGTAGTGCAGGAAGCCGAGCAGAAGGAGGTCGACGCCGAGCTGCTTGTAGGCGACGATGCGCTCGGCGATCTGCTCGGGGGTGCCGATCAGCCCGGTGCGGAAACCGTCGTTGTACTGGACGAGGTCCTCGAAGGTGGAGTCCTGCCACATGCCCTTGCCGTCGGCGCTGGACTGGCCGGCCTGTTTCACGGCCGCGCCGAAGCCCTCGACGGCCTCGCTGTCGGCTTTGGCGATGATCTCGCGGAGGGTGTCGCGGGCCTCGGCCTCGGTGTCGCGGGCGATGAGGAAGCCGTTGAGACCGAACTTCGGCGCCGTACGGCCGGCTTCGGCGGCGGACTTGCGGACGTCATTGATCTGCTCGATCACTCCGTCGAAGTCCTTGCCGTTGGAGAAGTACCAGTCGGAGACCCGGCCGGCCATGGCGCGTGCGGCGGTGGAGTTGCCGCCCTGGAAGATCTCGGGGTGCGGGCGCTCGGCGGTGTTGAGCGGCTTGGGCTTGAGGGAGAAGTCCCGCAGCCGGTAGAAGTCGCCGGCGAGTTCGGTGTGGTCCTCGGTCCAGATCTGGCGCAGGGCGCGGATGAACTCCTCGGCACGGCGGTAGCGTTCGTCGTGCTCCAGCCAGGGCTCGCCGAGCGCGGTGAATTCCCCCTTGAACCAGCCCGACACGACGTTCACGGCGAACCGGCCGTTCGAGAGGTGATCGGCGGTGGCACCGAACTTGGCGAGCACGCCCGGATGCCACAGGCCGGGGTGGACCGCGGCGATCACCTTCAGGCGTTCGGTGGCGAGCAGCAGCGCGAGGCTGAAGCCGGTCGACTCGTGCTGGTACTCGGCGCCGTAACTGGCCATGTAGCGGACCTGGCTGAGCGCGTACTCGAAACCGTTGTTCTCGGCGAGCACGGCGAGTTCTCGGTTGTAGTCGTACCCCCAGTCGGTGCGCTGCTCGATCTTGCTGGTGACGAGTCCTCCGCTGACATTGGGGACCCAGTAGGCGAATTTCAAGGGCGCGGCGGGCATGCGGAACTCCTGTTGCGAGTTTTTCGGGCGCGCCGGAATTCAAGAGGCGCGCAATGCGATCAATTCGATCGATGCGCGGGAACGGTGAATTCAGGCGGGGAGAGAGAGAAGGCGGGCGCGGCGGATCGTGGGCCGGTGATCAGGCCGCGGCGCAACAGGAGGCGCTGGAGACGCGCGCGAGGTCGACGTGGCGTCGCCGCGTGAGGTCCAGTCGCATCTTCATGCCGTCGATGGTGGCAGCCGCCGCCGAGAGCAGTCAAGGAAAACCCGACCGGTCTCGCATCGCGGACCATTGAATTTCACGAACGTGTGACAGGGAAACCCTTGAACACCTGCCGAATGGCGACGCATTCTGCCGGGGTGCGGACCGAACAGCTGGAATACATAGCCGCCGTGACCCGGCTCGGCTCACTGCGCCGGGCGGCCGACGAACTGCGCCTGTCGCAGCCCGCGTTGAGCGAGACCGTCCGGAACCTGGAGCGGGAACTGGGCGTCGACCTGCTGGAGCGCAAGCGCACCGGGGCGACCATGAGCGCGGCCGGACAGGAGCTGATGCCGCGCATCGTCGAGGTGCTGGAGGCGGTGGACCGGCTGCGGGTGGCGGCGGGCGAGCAGCACCGCATCAGCCGTATGGTGCGCGTCGGCACGGTCAACGCGGCGACCGTGCCGCTGCTCATCCCGGTGCTGCGGGACTTCCGGGCCACGCATCCGGTCACCCAGGTCGAGGTGGTGGGCGCGCAGCAGACGGAGATCCACCGGGGCCTCGCCGAGGGCGGTTTCGACCTGGGGCTGGTGAACCACCTCGACGGCGACGACGTGCCCGTCGGCTTCGAGGCCACCGAACTGCTGCGCGGACGTCCGGTCGTGTGCGTACGGCCGGACAGCCCGCTCGCGGGCCGGGCCGAGGTGTCGGTCGACGACCTGCTCAGCGTGCCGCTGATCGCCATGCGCACGGGCTATGTGATGCACCGCTATGTGCACCGGCTGCTGGCGGACCGCACCCCCGTCTTCTCGTACTCGACCGACGGTGCCGAGATGGGGAAGCTGATGGTCGCGGAGGGGCTCGGGGCGACGGTGCTGCCGGACTTCAGTGTGGTCGGGGACCCGTTGGAACGCGCCGGGACGATCGTGTGCCGACCCCTGGCCGGGGACGCCACCGAGGTGGTGCTGACGCTCCAGCGCCGCCGGGCCGAGGCGGTGCCGCAGGCGGCGCGGGATCTGCTGGAGACGTTCGTGCACCGGGCCCGCGAGTTGGGCGGGACGGTTGCGCGGCGGCCCTGACCCGCGGGCTCTACGCCGGCCGGCGACTTCCCTGCACGGGCCGCGGCTCACCGGCCTGATCAGCATCGGCGACAGGGCCGTCCGCAGTGACCCGACCCAGCGGGTCCGGCCCCCGGCGCTGATCGCCTCCGCGTCGACGTCTCCGCCCTGCCGGTAAGCACCTGTTTCGGCTCCAGTGCACGGAAGATGGATCCGGCGGGCCATGTGCTGCCGCTTGCGCGGCGCGCTCCCGTCCTCCCGCCGCATCGCGTCGATCCACGGCTCGGCCGGCTCCAAGACGGTCGCCGCGGTGCTGGCTTCTTCCGACTCGCGAAACAGCAGACAAAAGGGCCGCAGATGCCCGGTTCGGATGACCCATGCGCCTATCCGAGCGTCTTCCGGGCGTGCCGCGAACGGGAGATACGCGCTGAGGGGTATGCCGTTTCGAGCAAGATGACCTTGGGATACGCGAGGAGATCAGTCATGTACGCAGTGGTTCGGCGGTACGAAGGGGTGACTGATCCTGCCGAGGCAGGACGCCGAGTGGACGAGGCATTCGTCCCCATCCTCCGCCAAGTACCCGGCTTCGTGGCCTACTACTGGATTGACGCCGGGGATGGAGTGATGGTCTCTACCAGCATCTATGAAAACCAGGCCGGAGCCGACGAGTCGGTCAAGAGGGCGGCGGACTTCGTAAGGGACAGCCTCGCGTCGCTGCTTCCCAACCCTCCTCAGGTCACGGCCGGCCGGGTCGTGGCTGCTGGGTAGCGAACCCCGCAGTGGGGCTGGCTCCCAGGTATCCCGGCGCTGCTGATCCGGCTGTTCACAAAACTCGGGTCACAGCCGTTTTCAGGAATCGCCGTCACCGTTCGCGGAAGCTGTCGGGGCGAGGGTGTCCCCCACCGTTGTGCATGCGAGCCGGGCCGCGGCGCGCAGCTCGGCGTCCGAGGTGCCGGCACGGCTCAGTACGGCCAGCGACTGGTTGACGACGACGAACGTGGTCTTCAGCGGCGTTCTGGACAGGCGCAGCGCCGCAGGATCCGGGCACGGTCACCGTGGCAGGTGGGAGGACGGTCGGAGCACCCGGTTGTCCGTCGGGGGTGCCATCCCGGTGCCAGGTCGCGGGGCGTGTGCCGAACTGGCCACGTTCCGGCGCGGACGCCCGCCTCGTGATCCGCTGTCCCCCCAACCGACCGCATAAGGGCGTGGGGCGGGGGTAACCGCCTCGCGGATGACGGGTTCACGTGAATGGAGGCTCCCGGTGCTGATGGCTCACCCCGCGGTATTGAAGGACCTGGTCGAGCAGTACCAGACCCTGCGCGCACTGCACGCCGAGAACGGCAGCCCCGCCGCACGGCGGCGGATGGACGACGTCGCCTACACGCTGTGCGTCTCGACCGGCACGCGGGATGTCGATGTCGCCCTCGTCGCCGCCCGGCACCAACTGCCCGGCGCCCGCCCCCAGGACGACTCCGTCCTCAC
The DNA here is from genome assembly GCF_040682795.1 of Streptomyces sp. NPDC051105. Taxonomy (NCBI): domain Bacteria; kingdom Bacillati; phylum Actinomycetota; class Actinomycetes; order Kitasatosporales; family Streptomycetaceae; genus Streptomyces; species Streptomyces sp. NPDC051105. The sequence goes on from NZ_JBFBBR010000017.1 coordinate 101,790, forward strand.
CATCAGCTGACCTCGTACCCCGGCGAACCTTCGGTCACCGGGACGTGACAGACCGCCGAACGACCCGGGAGGTCACTCCCGCTCACAGCCCGGGCCGCAGCACGGGCAGAACTCGACGGGGCCGCTGTCGCCGCCGAGTGGGGCCAACCCGCTCCCGCGTCGCCGCCGGCCGCGCACACCTGCGCACGCGTCCTGCGCCGCGGCGTCCAGACAGTCCGGAAGGACCTCGCACGACGCGAGGACGGGTACCGGACCGGCGATGCCGCTGGAGGTCGCACTGACCGCGATGGTGCGGGAGCGGAGGTTCGGCGCGCCGAGGTCTTGCGGCGGAAGCGTGGTCGGCCTGTCGGGCCCGGCGCCTCAGGAAGGCGCCGGGCCTTCGTCGTCCGGCTGGTGGCCGGTGGCGGACGGTGGAGCGGTGGCGTGGGCTTCTTCCTGAGCGAGCAGGGCCAGCAAGGAGGCTACGGTGAGTCCGGCTTCAGCCGGGTGCCGAAGTGCCGTGCCCGGTTCGATCCGGTAAATGTTGCCGCGCCCCTCACGGGTATGGGAGAGGAAGCCGCTCTGCTCCAGATCAGAGATGATCTTCTGGACGGCTCGCTCCGTGAGTCTGCAGTGTGCGGCGATGTCACGGACGCGGACGTTCTGATCCCCCGCGATGGCGGCCAGTACGCGGGCGTGATTGGTGATGAACGTCCACCCGGTGTGAGGTTCCTGAGCTTCACCCATGGGTAGATCATACGACCGAAGTTTCGCGCTCCAAAATACGCGAATTTTATTTCCTGTTTTTCTTGACGTATGTCGGCGTCCTGGGTGAATCTGGACCTGGAGAGCGCAGGAATGCCGCGGGGAGCGGGACCATGCGGGAACCAGAACCGTCCGGTGCCGGACGGGCGACCGACCGAGCCGGTGCGCGCGAGCTGCCGGGTCTCACGATCCGCAGCCGCGACGCGGGCGACCGGACCGTCGTCACGGTGTGCGGTGACCTCGACCTCACGACGGACCAGCAGCTCCAGCGCGCCTTGCGTTCGGCGCTCCTCCGTTCGCCGCGCGGAATCGCGCTGGACCTCGGCGGTGTCGGGTTCTGCGACTGCTCCGGGCTCAACACCCTGCTGAACATACGGCGGCAGGCCCTCAAGGACTCCAAGGAAGTCACGATCAGCCACGTCAGCCCAGCCGTGGAACGGATACTGGAGATCATGGGCGCCCTGCCGCTGTTCGCCCCCGACACCGTGCCGGACGGGCAGGAGCACCCCGACGACGCCGCGAACACCCCGCCTCCTGTCGACGGTGACGGAATCGACATACGCACCGAGGTCGTACAACTGCGGCGAGCACTACAGACGCGGGACACCATCGATCTGGCCCGCGGCATCCTGATGGCGGCGTTCGTCCTCACCCCCGAGGAGGCGTGGAGCGTTCTGGTGGCCACTTCCCAGAACACCAACACCAAGCTCCACCTGACCGCCAGGCAACTGGTGGACTCCATCAGGGGCGGCCCGCTGCCCGCGGCCACGCAGGAGCAGTTGTCCGCGGCGGTCACTCAGGTCGCCGCCGCGCGCGAGACGGCCGAGAACCCGGAATGAGCAGCCGGACCGCCCGGCGCGCGCCGAGGCCGCGGCCCGCGATCTGTCCCCGGACACGGAGGTGATGCGGACCGGGCGATCCGTGGGGTGCCCTTCTTCACCCGCCGCGCGGTCGCCGACCGGGCCCTGCCCTCCTCGCCCTCGCCAGGCCCTCTCAGATGTTGGGCCGGGCCGCGCTGATGTCGCCCAGGGCGGACGTCTCGTCGCGTTCGATCGCCAGGTCGCCCAGGGCGAGGATGCCCACCGGCCGGTCGCCCTCGACGACCGGGAGCCGGCGAACGGCATGCTCCCGCATCAGCCGGACCGCCCGGTCCAGGCTGTCGTCCGGGGTGACGGTGACCAGGTCCTCGCTGGCCGCCTGCATCACGGTGGTCCGGTCGGGGTCGGCGCCTTCCGCGAAGGCCCGTACCACCAGGTCGCGGTCGCTCACCAGGCACCGCAGATGGCCGTCCTCGGTCACCAGGACCGCGCCGACGTCCTCGTCCCGCATCACCCGGGCCACGGCGCTCACCGACGCCTGCGGTTCGACGGTCACCACGTCACTGGTCATGATGTCGCGCACATGCTGGGCCATGACTGGCCTCTTTTCTCATTTCTCACTGTTCGAAGGTTGCTGTCGGCAGCCGGGTACCCCGGCGCGCGGTCCTTCCCCGGACTGTCGCGGATTCAGGCGATAGACGTGGAAGGCCGCTCCGATCACGGGCTGGGCGACGTTGCGCACCTTCACTCCGCCGCCGGTCATGCCGTGTTCGGTGCCGGCGTGCGCGTGTCCGTGGACGGCGAGGTCGGCGCCGGCCGTGTCGATCGCTTCGGCGAGCAGGTAGCTGCCGAGGAACGGGTAGATCTCCGGGGGTTCGCCCGCCAGGGTGTCCGGTACGGGGGCGAAGTGGGTCAGGGCGATCCGTACGTCGCACTCCCGCTCATGCAGCTCTTCCAGGGCCGTGCGCAGTCCGTCGGCGCGGCGGCGTGAGTACCGCACGAACTCCTTCATGACGGGTTCACCGAACTCGCCGGCACACCGGCCGACGAACCCGCCGCCGAACCCCTTGGTGCCCGCCACCCCGATGCGCAGCCCGCCGCTGGTCACGACCGTCGCGTCGCCCTCCAGGACGTACGCCCCGGCCTCCCGCAGGACGGCCGCCACCTCGTCGGGACGGTTGTCGTGATGGTCGTGGTTGCCGAGGACGGCGACGACCGGAACACCGAGGTCCGCGATCTCCCGGGCGACCACCCGCGCCTCCTCGGGTGTGCCGTGCCGCGTGAGGTCCCCGGCCAGCAGGAGTACGTCGGCGCAGTCGGGCAGTGTCTCGAAGGCGGGGCGGAGTGTGCCCTGGCTGCCGGGGCCCATGTGGATGTCGCCGACGGCCGCGACGCGGGTCATGTCAGCTCCTCCGGGTGGCCGGGAGGGGTGGTCTCCGCGATGACGATGTCGCAGTGCACCGGCACACCGGCCAGTCCCTCGTGGGCGATGCGGCGGATGTCCTCGCGGCACCCGGCGGACGGGACCGTCCCCGTCAGCAAAACCGTGTCGCCCCGGATCTCGACCCGTACCCCGAGTTCGCCGCACGGCCCCTCCGCCAGCCGCTCGGCGACATGAGCCACCCGGTATTCGAGGTTCATGTCTGCTCCTGTCCGGGGTCGATCACCTTCAGTTGTTCCAGAAGGTAGAGAAACGCGCCCGGCATCGGCTCGTCACCGCAGCGCCGTCGTACCTCGCGCCAGTCGACCTTCTCGCGCAGGGAGCGGGCCACCGGCAGTACGGCCCCGAAGTCGCAGTGGTGCTCCGAGAAGGCGGTGCTCAGGCTCACCAGCAGATCGGTCGCCGCCAGCACCGGCATGCGCACGGAGTCCACGGGGAGTTCCTCGGCGCGGGCCAGCAGGTCGGGGGTGACCGGCCGGTCGGAGAGTTCGAAGATGATGTCGACGTCCTGGTCGAAGCAGACGGTCTTCACCAGCCAGTCCTCCGGCGGCACCCGCACGGTCAGACCGGCCGACCGAAGTGATCCGGCCACCGCCTCGGCGTCCTCGGGCAGCACGCAGAAGTCGGCGTCGTGCTGCAGCGTGCCGCTGCCGCCGTGGGCGTACACCGCCACGCTCCCGGCCAGTGCGAACCTGTGGCCGCCGCGTTTGAGGATGGCGCCCACCTGCTTGGCGGCCTCCAGGATGGCCTGGCTGCGATCGGGCGGGAGCTGTTCCTGGGAGGGCGACTCCGGAGCCCGGCCGGCCGTACGGAGGTCGGTTGCCGGTGCCGCGTCCTGTCCGTTTCCCACCGATGTTGTCATCGACGGCTCCCTTCGCGCGACGCGGCCCGCAGGCAGCGCCGCAGCTCTTCGGCGTACGGCACGACGACCCCGGCCGCGACCGCCCCGGCGAGCCCGGCCAGGTACCTGGCCGGCAGCGGATGCTGCTTGGGGAGCAGGCGCCAGTCCTGCGGCCCCCGGCCGCCTCGCAGGGTGCGGCGGACCTGGTCGGCGTGCAGGCAGGCGGTGAAGGCCAGCGCGGTGAGCGGCAGCACCTCCAGGAAGCTGTGGATGTGCTGCTCGATCGGGCGGACCTCCCGTTCGCCGACGGCCAGCGACACGTCGTAGACGGCCGTCGCGCCGTGGGCGAGCGCGGCGCCGCCCATCACGCTGAGCACCAGCGGGTTGACCCGGGCGAGCAGCCCCACGAGCACCGGAATCCCGGCCTCGGTCATCATCAACGCGTGGACCACGGACTCCTTGGTGCCACTGGTGTGCTCGATCCGGGTCCGCCGGTGCATCCACCAGTCCGCCAGGCCGGGCACCACCCACAGGGGCAGCACGCCGTACAGCAGGAACCGGCGACTCGCGTTCTCCACCTCGGTCGAGTGGAGGGGGATCCGCAGGTCGTCGGAGCGCCGCCAGTTCCGCCAGGCCTTCCGGGGCAGCACACGCAGTGCCATGGGAAACCTCCGTGAGATCGGTCTGTCGAGGACCCGCCTCCCCGGTACCCCTCCTCGTCCGGACGACACGCCATGCACAACCCGGTGGCCATTGGGGTACTCGGCAGCGGTCCCCAGTCACACGAGTGGTTCAGGAGAGACGATGGCGGCCTTCGGATACTTCCTGTCGTGCGAGGAGCACACCCCGGCGGAACTCGTCGACCAGGCGCGGATGGCCGAGCAGGCCGGTTTCGAGTCACTGTGGATATCGGACCACTACCATCCCTGGCACGACGGCCAGGGCCAGAGCCCGTTCGTGTGGTCGGTGATCGGCGCACTGTCCCAGGCGGTCTCGCTGCCCGTGGAGACGGCGGTGACCTGCCCGCTGGTGCGCACCCACCCCGCCGTGATCGCCCAGGCGGCGGCGACCGCCGCGGTGCAGTTGGGCGGGCGTTTCCGCCTGGGCGTGGGCACGGGCGAGGCGCTCAACGAGCACATCCTCGGCACCGTCTGGCCCGAGGCGCCGGTACGCCTGGAGATGCTGGAGGAGGCGCTCCAGATCATCCGGCGGCTGTTCACCGGCGAGCAGGTCAGCCACCGGGGCAGGCACTACACCGTGGAGAACGCCCGCCTGTACACGCTGCCCGACGAGCCGGTGCCGATCGACGTCTCGGCCTTCGGCCCGCAGGCCACCGAGGTCGCCGCACGCATCGGCGACGGGCTGATCACGATGATGCCCGACGCGTCCGTGGTCGAGCGTTTCCGGCGCGGTGGCGGCGGCACCAAGCCGGTGTACGGCGGGCTCAAGGTGTGCTGGGGCACCGACGAGCGGGAGGCGGTCCGCACCGCGCACCGGCTGTGGGCCAACGAGCAGCTGCCCGGCGAACTCCCGCAGGTCCTGCCCACCCCGGCCCACTTCGCACAGGCGTCCCAGCTGGTCACCGAGGAGCAGGTGGCCGAGGCCGTGACCTGCGGCGACGATCCGGAGGCCCATGTCGAGGCGCTGTCGGCGTTCGTCGACGCGGGGTTCGACACCGTGTACGTCAACCAGATCGGCAAGGAACAGCAGGGCTTCTTCGACTTCTACCGCACCAAGGTCCTGCCGAAGTTGCGGGACTGATCGCACGAGGTGGTGAACACCGTGTCCGGACCCGGAGAGACCGACGGCAGCGCACTCGTCGTCATCGACATGATCAACACCTACGAGCACGAGGACGCCGAGCTGCTGCTGCCCGCGGCCCAGCGGGTCGTGCCGGTCCTGGCGGAGCTGATCGGCCGGGCGCGGGACACGGGTGGGCCGGTGATCTACGCGAACGACAACTTCGGCCTCTGGCGCTCCCACCACGGTGAACTGGTCGACTCGGCGCTGTCCCGCCCGCACGCCGACCTGGTCGAGCCGATCCGGCCCGACGCCGAGTCCCTCTTCGTGGTGAAGGCCCGGCACTCGGTCTTCTACGACACCCCCATGTCGTACCTGCTGTGGCAACTGGGCGTCGGAACAGTGGTGTTGACCGGGCAGGTCACCGAGCAGTGCGTGCTGTACTCCGCCTTGGACGCCCACATCCGCCACCTGGACGTCACCGTGCCGAGGGACGCCGTCGCCTCCATCCACCCGCATCTGGAGGCCGCCGCGCTGGAAATGATGGAGCGCAACATGGGTGCCCGAATTGTCCTGGCGGAGGAAGTCGACTTCCGGGGTACCCGGCAGCCCGTACCGGAGGAGACCGCGCACCAGTCCAGAGGTCGGCCATGAACACACGCGTCCCCGCAGACCCCGCAGACCCCCTCGCCGGCCTGGTCACGGCCCTGCGCGCCGGGACCGACGCCGAGGTCCGGTTCGATGCCGGCAGCCGGGGCGCCTATTCCACGGACGGTTCCAACTACCGGCAGGTCCCGCTCGGCGTGGTCGTCCCCCGCACGGTCGAGGCCGGTGCCCGCGCGGTGGAGCTGTGTGCCCGCTTCGACGTCCCGGTACTGTCGCGCGGCGGCGGCACGAGCCTCGCCGGGCAGACGACGAACGCGGCCGTGGTGATCGACTGGAGCAAGCACTGCGACGCGCTGGTGTCGGTCGACCCAGCCGCCCGCACCTGTGTGGTGGAGCCGGGCATCGTCCTGGACGAACTCAACCGGCTGCTCGCCGGCCACCGCCTCCAGTTCGGCCCGAAGCCGTCGACGCACAGTCACTGTGCGCTGGGCGGCATGATCGGCAACAACTCGTGCGGGGCGTCCGCGCAGGCGTACGGGAAGACGGTCGACAACGTGCGCCGGCTCGAAGTGCTGACGTACGACGGGCATCGGATGTGGGTGGGGCCCACCTCGCGGGCCGAGCGGGCGCGGATCGCCGCCGAGGGCGGCCGCCGGGCCGAGCTGTACGACGGTCTCGACCGCATCGTCGCCGAGTATCTGGCGGACATCCGGCGCGGCTATCCGAAGATCCCGCGCCGGGTCTCCGGTTACAACCTCGACTCGCTGCTCCCGGAGAACGGCCTCGACGTGGCGAAGGCCCTGGTCGGCAGCGAGGGCACCCTGGTGACCGTCCTGCACGCCGAACTCGACCTGGTCCCGGTGCCGCTGTACGAGTCACTGCTGGTGCTCGGGTACGACGACATCTGCCGGGCCGCCGACGACGTGCCCCACCTCCTGGAGCACTGCTCCCCCGGTCAACTGGAGGCCCTGGACGGGCGGATGGCGCAGCTGATGCGTGAGGAACACGCCTATCTCGACTCGCTGCGCGCGCTGCCGGAGGCGGACAGCTGGCTGCTGGTGCAGTTCACCGGGGACAGCCAGGACGACGTCGACGGCCAGGCGCACGCTCTGCTGCAGGCGATCGGCCGGTCCGAGAGGGACTCCTCCGTCGCCTTCTCCGACGATCCGCGGCGCGAGCACAAGATGCTGAGGGCGCGGGAGGCCGGACTCGGGGTGACCGCACGGCCGCCGGACGACCGGGAGACCTGGGAGGGCTGGGAGGACTCGGCCGTGCCGCCCGAGCGGCTGGGCGAGTATCTGCGTGGTCTGAAAGGGCTGTTCGAGGAGTTCGGCTACGACCACCCCTCGCTGTACGGGCACTTCGGGCAGGGGTGTGTGCACACCCGGATCCCGTTCGGGATGAAGACCGCGGACGGGGTGGCGGACTTCCGGCGGTTCCTGGAGCGGGCCGCCGACCTCGTCGCCTCCTACGGCGGTTCGCTCTCCGGCGAGCACGGCGACGGGCAGGCCCGGGGCGAGCTGCTGACGCGGATGTTCGGGGAGCGACTGGTCGGCGCCTTCGGCGAGTTGAAGGCCCTGTTCGACCCGGGCCACCGGATGAACCCGGGCAAGGTCGTCGACCCGCAGCCCGTGGACGGGCAGTTGCGGCTCGGGGCCGCCTGGCAACCGGCCACTCGTGACACCCACTTCGGTTATCCGGAGGACGGCCACTCGTTCACCCGGGCGGTGCTGCGCTGCGTCGGCATCGGCAACTGCCGGGGCCTGCACGGTGACGTGATGTGCCCCTCGTACCGCGCCACCAAGGAGGAGGAGCACTCGACCCGGGGGCGGGCGCGGCTGCTGTTCGAGATGCTCGACGGTCATCCCGACTCGGCGGTCACGGACGGCTGGCGCTCGACCGAGGTGCGGGACGCTCTGGACCTGTGCCTGGCCTGCAAGGGCTGCAAGTCGGACTGCCCGACGGGTGTGGACATGGCCACGTACAAAGCCGAGTTCCTCGCCCACCACTATGCGGGCCGGCCGCGCCCGGCCGCCCACTACTCGATGGGCTGGCTGCCGGTTTGGGCCCAACTGGCCGAGCACGCACCGGGTTTGGCCAACAGCGCACTGCACGCGCCAGGTCTCGGCCGGGTCGGAAAGCGCCTCGCCGGGGTTGACGGGGCCCGGCGGCCCCCGGTGTTCGCGGAGCGGTCCTTCCTGCGGTGGTGGCGGGCCCTCGGCACCGGGCAGCCGGACCCGGCGGATCCGGCGACGGTGGTCCTGTGGCCGGACACCTTCAGCAACCACTTCCACCCCTCGGTCGCGATGTCGGCCGTGCGGGTCCTGGAGGACGCCGGCTTCCGGGTCGCCGTGCCCGGCACGCCCGTGTGCTGCGGCCTGACCTGGATCTCCACAGGCCAACTGGCCACGGCGAAGAGGGTGTTGCGGCGCACCCTCCGGGTGATGCGCCCCTACCTGGAGGCGGGCACCCCCATCATCGGGTTGGAGCCCTCCTGCACCGCCGTCTTCCGGTCCGACGCGCCCGAACTGCTCCCTGGCGACGAGGACGTGCAGCGGCTGGCGCGGCAGACGCGCACCTTCGCCGAACAGCTCGTCCACCACGCGCCGGCCGGCTGGCGGCCGCCCTTCCTCGCCCGGCAGGCGATCGTGCAGACCCACTGCCATCAGCACGCGATCATGAAGTTCGACGCCGACCGTGAACTCATGCGCCGGGCCCGGCTCGACGCGGGCGTCCTGGACGAGGGCTGCTGCGGTCTGGCCGGCAACTTCGGCTTCGAACGCGGCCACCACGAAGTCTCCATGGCCGTCGGCGAGCTGGGAGTGCTGCCCGCGGTCCGCGCGGCCGCCCCCGGCAGCCTGGTGCTGGCCGACGGCTTCAGCTGCCGCACCCAGATCGAACAGGGCGGCACCGGGCGCCGGGCCCTGCACGTGGCGGAGGCGCTGGCCCTCGCACTCGACGGCCCCCTGCCGAGCGACCGCCCCGAACGGCCGGCCCGGCGGCCCGCCGAACCCTCCGGCACGGCCCGGTGGGCGGCCACCGCCGTCGCCGGGACGCTGGCGGCCACGGCCGCGCTGGGGGCCGTACGGCGGCTGCACCACCCATACCTCGCACGTCACCATCGGGAAAGGTTCTGAACATGTCGACGAAGGTCTCCGACTTCATCCTCCAGCGGCTGCGCGAGTGGGACGTGGAGCATGTCTTCGCCTACCCGGGTGACGGCATCAACGGCCTGCTCGCGGCCTGGGGACGAGCGGACAACAAGCCCAGGTTCATCCAGTCCCGCCATGAGGAGATGTCCGCGTTCGAGGCCGTCGGCTACGCCAAGTTCTCCGGCCGGGTCGGGGTCTGCGCGGCCACCTCAGGGCCGGGTGCCATCCACCTCCTCAACGGTCTGTACGACGCCAAACTGGACCATGTGCCGGTGGTGGCGATCGTCGGTCAGACCAACCGCAGTGCCATGGGCGGCTCGTATCAGCAGGAGGTCGATCTGCTGAGCCTGTACAAGGACGTCGCCTCGGACTTCTGCGAGATGGTCACCGTCCCGGAGCAGCTTCCGAACGTCCTCGACCGGGCGATGCGCACCGCCATGGCACGCCGCTCGGTGACCGCCGTGATCGTCCCGGCGGACGTCCAGGACCTGGACTACTCGCCGCCCGGGCACGCCTTCAAGATGGTGCCCTCCAGCCTCGGCATGCCGCACTACGCCCCGGTGCCGGACGACGATGACCTGCGGCGGGCCGCCGAGGTGCTCAACTCCGGCGGCAAGACGGCCATCCTGATCGGTCAGGGAGCGCGCGGCGCCCGGGCGGAGGTGCAGGAGGTCGCCGACCGGCTCGGCGCCGGGGTCGCCAAGGCACTGCTGGGCAAGGACGCCCTCGACGACGACCTGCCGTACGTCACCGGCGCGATCGGGCTGCTCGGCACCCGGCCGTCGTACGAACTGATGCGTGAGTGCGACACGCTGCTCGTCATCGGCTCGTCCTTCCCCTACACGCAATTCCTGCCGGAGTTCGGCAAGGCGCGGGCCGTGCAGATCGACATCGACCCCCACATGGTCGGGCTGCGCTACCCCTTCGAGGTCAACCTGGTCGGCGACGCCGCCCGGACGCTGCGCCGGCTGCTGCCGCTGCTGGAGCAGATGGAGGATCCCTCCTGGCGGACGAAGATCGAGGACAACGTCAAGGACTGGTGGGAGGTGATGCAGCGGCGGGCCGATGTCGACGCCGACCCGATCAACCCGGAGTACGTCACCCACACCCTCAACGGGCTGCTCCCGGACGACGTCATCCTCTCCGCCGACTCGGGCTCCGCCGCCAACTGGTACGCCCGGCATCTGAAGCTGCGCGGGTCGATGCGGGGCTCTCTGTCGGGGACGCTGGCCACCATGGGGCCGGGTGTGCCGTACGCCATCGGGGCCAAGTTCGCGCACGGCGACCGGCCGGCGATCGCCCTGGTCGGCGACGGGGCGATGCAGATGAACGGCATGGCCGAGCTCATCACCATCGCCAAGTACTGGCAGGACTGGGAGGATCCGCGGCTGATCGTCGCCGTCTTCAACAACCGGGACCTCAACCAGGTGACCTGGGAGATGCGCGCGATGGAGGGTGCCCCGCAGTTCCTGCCCTCGCAGTCCCTCCCGGACGTCGCATACGCCGACTTCGCCCGCTCGCTCGGTCTGACCGGCATGCGGATCGACGAGCCGGGCGGGGTGGCCGGCGCCTGGGAGGCCGCGCTCGCCGCCGACCGGCCGTGTGTGCTCGACTTCGTGACCGATCCCGCCGTACCGCCGATCCCGCCGCACGCCACCCTCGACCAGATCGAGGCCGCGGCCTCGGCCGTCCTCAAGGGCGACAGCGACCGGGCCGGGATGGTCCGGCAGGGCTTCAAGGCCAAGATGCAGGAGTTCCTGCCGCACCGGCACGAATCGGGGCGACGGTGAGCGACCTGCCGATCGTCGAGCGGGTGGAGAGCGCGGTCTGCACGGTCCCGACGGACGCGCCCGAGGCGGACGGCACCTCGGCCTGGGACGGCACCACGCCCGTCCTGGCCACCGTCCGCTGCGGCGAGGCCACCGGACTCGGGTACACCTACGCCCCGCCGGCGGCCGCACAGGTCGTCGACGACATGCTCGCCGACGTGGTCCCCGGCGTCTCGGCCCTCGACGTGCCGCGCGCCAACGAGGCCATGCACCGCGCCGTACGCAACGCCGGTCTGCCGGGGATCACCGCGCAGGCGATCGGGCTGGGCCTGAGCCTCGCCGCCGAGCGGGCCCGCTCCTTCCGCATCAGCTGACGGACCCGAAGGAAGGGACCATGTCGCAAGTCGTCGTCATCACCGGAGCCAGCGCCGGCATCGGCCGCGCCACCGCCCTGCTCTACGCCGAGCGCGGCGCGAGCATCGTCCTGATCGCGCGGGGCGAGGCCGGACTCGAAGGGGCGGCGAGGGAGGTCGCGGAACGCGGCGGCCACCCGCTGATCCAGCAGGCCGACACCGCGGACCCCAGCCAGGTGGAGGCGGCCGCCGACGCCGCCGAACGGCTCCTCGGTCCCATCGACGTCTGGATCAACTCCGCCTTCACCAGCGTGTTCGCGCCCTTCACCGAGATCACCCCGGAGGAGTACGAGCGGGTCACCAGCGTCGCTTACCTCGGGTTCGTCAACGGCACCAGGGCAGCACTCGCCCGGATGCTGCCGCGCGACCGGGGCACCATCGTGCAGGTCGGCTCCGCGCTCGGTGAGCGGGCCATCCCGCTCCAGTCGGCGTACTGCGGTGCCAAGCACGCGATCAACGGCTTCACCTCCGCCGTACGCGTCGAACTGCTGCACAGGGGCAGCAACGTACGCATCACCGTCGCCCAGATGCCCGCCGTGAACACCCCGCAGTTCTCCTGGGTCCGCTCCCGGCTCCCCCGGCACCCGCAGCCGGTGCCGCCGATCTACCAGCCCGAGGTCGCCGCACGAGGCGTGCTGCACGCCGCCGATCATCCCCGGCGCAAGCAGTACTACATCGGCGCCAGCACGGCCGGCACCATCTGGGCCAACCGCCTGGTACCGGCCGTCCTCGACCGTTACCTGGCCCGCACCGGCTTCTCCTCCCAGCAGACCGACGCCCCGCGGCCGCCGGGCTCGGACAACCTCTTCACCCCGGCCGACGACGCGCCGGCCACCGACCACGGCGCACACGGCTCCTTCGACGACCGCGCCCACGCCCACTCCTGGCAGGCCGCACTGGCCCGCCACCCGGCCGTCACGGTCGCCACGGCGACGGCGGTGGGAGCGGCCGCGATCGGGATCCGGCACCGCGCGGGAGGCCGCTCGTGAACGGTGTCGCCGGCAGGAAGTCGCCGTAACCGTTCGAAGGTCGGGCGGCCCGTGACCCGGCCCTGAAGGTCGAGCAGCCGGTCCAGGCGTGGAATCCGAGCCACCGTCCGCCCACCCAGGGCGTGAGGCGACCCGCGGCACCATGATCGAGCCGGTCCCCGAGGCGGGCGGGACGCCTTCGACCACGCCACCGGCCCCAGACTCCTGCGCCACACCGACGCATCGCGAGGCCCGGGACGCGGAGGGCCCGCCACCAGGACAGGCTCACGCCATGGCCTGTGGCGCACGCCGCGGGGGCTGAACCAGGTTTCACCCCCGGCCCGTTGGACACTCGGGACAAGAAGAAGAGCTGGGGGCAGAGAAGGATGAATCGGACCCCAACAGGCCTGACTCGGAAGGAAGATGATCCGCCGTGACTGCGAAAGCCAGCAACCCGACCGCGGTACGCCGCCCCGAGACGGGCTGGGCGAGGGCGCGCCGCCTGCGCGGGCAGGGCATACGCACCTGTATGCGCGCGACGCTCGACAACACCACGGGACGGTTGCGACAGAGGGAGGACTGGAACGTCGTACGGGGCGAGGACTGAGCTTCGCCACACAGACGCCTGGGGGTGCTGTCACCCCGTCCCGCGCACCGTCACGAGCCGGTCGGTTCCTCTCTCCCGGAATGGCGGAGGCATCCGACCGGGTGGACCTCACGCGGGACGGCGCCGGATCCAGCCGGATCGGGAACCACTGACTGCTGGGCGGGACGGACCCGCGCCGAGCATGATCAGCGAAAGGCGGACGGACGATGGGGCATGGCGGAGACGCGATTGCGGAACTGATGACCGACCACCGTGAGGTCGAGGAGATGTTCGCCGGGATCCAGGGGATGCCGGGCGGGGGGCAGGAGCTCCGTGATCTCGTGGACGAGGTCACCATCGAACTGGTACGGCACTCGATCGCCGAGGAGGAATACCTGTACCCGGCGGTGCGCGAGCACATCGAGGGCGGCGACCGGATCGCGGACAAGGAGATCGCGGATCACGGCCGGGTCGAGAAGCTCCTCAAGCAGGTGGAGAAGACGGACACCGACGATCCCCGGATGAGCCCGCTGCTGCAACAGCTCATGGACGAGGTCGCCGCCCACGTCCAGGACGAGGAGGACAACCTCTTCCCCATGTTGCGGCAGGCTTGTTCCCCCGAGGCGCTGAACGAGCTCGGGGACAAGATCCGCCGGGCCAAGGCCCTGGCCCCGACCCGCCCGCACCCCGCCGCCCCGAACACGCCGCCCGCGAACAAGCTCCTCGCTCCGGGAACCGGCCTGGTGGACCGGGCCCGCGACTTCATCACCGGGCGCGGCAAGTCCTGACCCCCGCTGGGGCAGGCTCCTGGGCCGGGACCGCGCACCTTCGGTCCCGGCCGCGGCACGGACGCCGGGCACCCTGTGACGCGGCTCATTCCCTCCTCGGGTCCGGCTGCCTACGCTGAGGGGTCACGAAGCGGGGCAGCGTGGCTCCGCGAAACAGCTCGCGGGACCGATCTGCCGGACACAGGCGAGCACGTTCCCGAGGGACCCACCGCCGTGACCGACGATCTGACACCTGTCATAGCCGCCTCCACCCGCTGGCTCCTGGCCGCCTACCCGGCCCCCGGCGGGGCGCTCAGCCGGGCGCTGGCCGAGGCCCAGGCCCGGCAGGCCGTCACACTCGCCGCCACTCTGCGTCACCCCACGCGTGTCGACGTGCTACTGCTCCACCTGCTCGCCCCCAGTGGGTCCGACCGGCTGGACTGGCTCACCGGATGCGAACCGCGGCCTTACGACACCGCGTGGCGGACCTGGGTGGACGAAACGGTGGTCAGCTGGGCGGCCTGTCTCCTGGCCGACCCCGTGCTGGCCGCCCGCGCCGCCCAGCAGGCCCTTCCAGCGAGCGAGCACCACACCACCGGCGGCCTGCGGCGGCTCACCGATCCCGGGACGCGGGACACCGAAGCCGCGCCTCTGCTGCGCCATCCCGACCTGCTCGAGGACATCGCCGGCCTGCACCGGCCCCAGCTCATGGAACTGCTCAGTGCCGAGGGCGCCGAGCTGCCCTGATCTCACAGGGTGCACGTCACGTCCTTGAGCTGCCGCGACGCCCTTGAGCTGCCGCGACGTCCTTGAGCTGCCGCGACGTCCTTGAGCTGCCGCGACGTCCTGGAGCTGCCGCGACGTCCTGGAGCTGTGCCGCGACGTCCTCGGGCTGCCGCGACGCTTCCGCGGCGCCCTCGCACGCCAGCCGGCACCGGAGCGTCCCACACCGTTCGATCGAGCTGATCAGCCGCCGCCCCGTCCTGCGAGGAGTTTCGTAGCCCGGCCGGACTCAGTCCACAGGAATGGTGGCAGTCCGTTTCTCATGTCGAGAGCCGAGCCACTGCCGTCGGCATCGACGGTCATCGCGCAGGCGGTGGTTTCCCTGAACGGTCCGGCCTGCGACGCTGGATAGGGTCGGGACGTGGAGCTCAGCAGCAGGAAGCCGGAGGACGCGTTCACCGGGGAGGCTCGGGGCGCGTTGTCGGTGCGTGCGACCAGGGCATTGTGGTGGGGGTCGGCCGGTCTGGTTCTCGGCGTCCTGGGCACCTCGGTACTCGTCGCCGGCGCGGAGCACGGCCTGCCACTGGCGGTGGCCGTGGCCCTGGTCCTCGTGCAGGTCTGCGCGCTGAGATGGCAGGTGCGCGCCCCGGTCGCCGTACTGGCCGCGAATACCGCGACGGGACTTGCGGTGTGGGCGCTGCTGCCCGCGGTGAGCCTGACGGGGGCGTTGCTCGCGGCGCAGGTCTCCTTGTGCGTGCTGTCGGCCGTCGAGCCGCGGCGGGTGTCGGTGCGGGCACTCGTGGCGATGTGCTTGCCGGGGCCGCTGGCGTTCGGGGCCGGCGGCGGCCCAGCGGGGGTGGCGGTCTATCTGCTGGCGGTGGTGCTGGCATGGACCGCGGGGCAGTGGCGCGGGGCGCAACAGGCGCGGACGAGGGCGGAGTTGCGCCGGGCTGTGGTGGAGGAGCGGGGACGGATCGCGCGTGAGGTGCATGACGTCGTGGCGCACACTCTGTCGGTGATGGTCATTCAGGCGGCCGCTGCGGACGACGTGTTCGTGCAACGGCCCGAGCAGGCCCGCGAGGCGCTGCGGGCCATCGAGACGGGCGCCCGCTCGGCGCTCGGCGAACTGCGGATTCTGCTGCGGGCGTTCGGGCCCGATGAGGGGACGAACGAGGCTGCGGAGCAGCGGGGTCCGGTGCCCTCGCTCGCGCGCCTGGACGAGTTGGCCGACACCGTGCGCGCGACCGGGATGACCGTGCACGTGCATCGCGAGGGCGCCACCGCCGGGCTGCCGGCCGCGGTGGACCTGGCGGCGTACCGGATCGTCCAGGAGGCCCTCACCAACACGCTGCGCCATGCGGTCGGCGCCGACGAGGTCAGCGTGCGCGTGACGGCCGAGAGCGAGTACGTGAAGGTCACGGTGGTCGACAACGGGCTTGCACCGCAGGGCCGTTCGGCCGCGGCGGGAGCGGGACGCGGTCTGCTGGGGATGAAGGAACGGGCACGGCTCCTGGGTGGCAGCCTGCGCGCCGGTCCGCTCGCCCGAGGAGGGTTCGAGGTGGCGGCGCGGCTGCCGGTGGAGGGCGCGCGATGACGCTGCGCGTGGTGGTGGCCGACGACCAGGCCCTGGTCCGCACCGGATTCCGTATGATCATCGACGCCCGGGACGACCTGGAGGTGGTCGGTGAGGCGTCCGACGGCCGGGAGGCGGTACGGCTGACGCTGGAACTGGCGCCCGACGTGGTGCTGATGGACGTACGCATGCCCGTGGTGGACGGCATCGAGGCGACCCGGCAGCTCGCGGAGTCGGGCAGTGGGGCCCGGGTGCTCGTGCTGACCACCTGGGACGTCGACGCGAACGTGGTCGCCGCCCTGCGGGCCGGGGCCAGCGGCTTCCTGCTCAAGGACATGCGCCCCGCCGAACTTGTCGAGGCGATCCGCCTCACCGCGCGCGGCGACGCACTGCTGGCGCCCACCGTTCTGAGCCGCGTCCTGGACCGGTTCCTGCGCACCACGCCCGACCCCGCGCCGCCGCCCTCCCTGCGGGACCTCTCCGGCCGCGAGCGGGAGGTGCTCACGCTGATCGGTCAGGCGCTGTCGAACGCGGAGATCGCCGAGCGGCTGCACCTGTCGGAGGCCACCGTCAAGAACCATGTCACCGCGGTACTGCGCAAGCTGGGTCTGCGCGACCGCGTCCAGGCCGTCGTCGCCGCCTACGACCACGGCCTCGTGCAGCCGCGCCGGCCCTGAGAACCGGTCTCCTTCTCAAGGAGGAGACCGAGCCGCGGTCCTCCTGTGTTCCCAGTGCCGGCCCGTTCCCGCGGCTGATCCGTGGCCTGCGCGTGCGGCCGTAGCGTCGAGATGTGACCGACGACCTGGCCTGCCTCATGTATCTGCTCGCCCACGACGACGCGGCCGAGGGCCCCTACGACCGCTCCCGGACGGAGCTGCTGGTCCGGGCCGCCGCCCTGATCGACCTCGCGCTGCGCGGCCGGCTGGGAGAGGACGGCGGCACGGTCACCGTGACCGGCACGCGGTCGACGGGCGACCCGGTCCTGGACGACGTCCTGCGCGACGCCGCCGGACACGGCTGGAAGCACCTCGTACGCCGCCACCGCAAGCGGACCCTGATCCAGGTGGAGGACCGGCTCGCCGCGGCGGGAGTTCTCACCGTCGAGGCGCCCCGCACCCGCTTCGGCACCCGGCGGCTGACCGTGACCGACCGCGCCGTGCCCGCCGCACTCCGTGCCCGCGTGTCCGCGGTGCTGCACGGGCACGGCCCCGTACAGGAGATCCCCGCCGCCGACGCCGCGCTGCTGGCCCTGGCCGCGGCGGGCCGCATCCGCTCGATCGTGTCACGCCAGGACCACTCGGCCTGCCGGGCCCGTATCGACGCCTGCACCAGCTCGCTGGCCGTGCTCGCGCCCGGACTGGAGAAAGCTGTACGCGCGCTACCGACGACCATGATCGCCGCACAGGGCGGCATGGGCGGCAGCTGACCGAACGGGGAGACGATGAGCATGCACCGCGTCCTGACCACCCTGGGCTGCGCCCTGACCGCCGTCCTCGCGACGGCCTGGTCCACAGCGCCACCGAGCCGGCCCGACCGGCCCGCCGCAACGGCGGTACGCACCCACGACGGCGTGGTGCGGGGCGCCGCCCACGACGGCTACCGCACCTTCGAGGGCATCCCCTACGCGGAGCCCCCGGTCGGCGGCCTGCGCTGGGCGCCGCCCCGCCCCGCAGCCCCCTGGCCCGGGGTACGGGACGCGACCCGGCCCGCGGGTGCCTGTCCGCAGCCGGCCGGCGAGGTGCCCGGCGGCAGCACCGACGAGGACTGCCTCCAGCTGAACATCACGACACCTGACGGCGCGGAACCGGTGCACCCCCGGCCGGTGATCGTGTGGCTGCACGGCGGCGGGTTCACCACCGGGGCGGGCGGTTCCTACGACGCCCACCGCATGGCCACCCGCGGCGACGTCGTGGTCGTCACGGTCAACTACCGCCTCGGAGCCCTCGGTTTCCTCGCGCACCGCGGGCTGACCGGCTCCGGCACCTTCGGCCTGGCCGACCAACAGGCGGCGCTGCGCTGGGTCCGCACGGAGATCGGTGCCTTCGGCGGCGACGCGCACAACGTGACCCTCGCCGGGGAGTCGGCGGGCGGCTACAGCGTCTGCGCCCAGCTCGCCTCACCGGCCGCCGCGGCGCTCTTCGACCGGGCGATCATCCAGAGCGGGCCGTGCACCGGTCGCCCCGACCGGCCATTCGCCCCGTCCTCCGTCCCCCTGTCCACGGCGCGCGCCACAGGCGCGGACCTGGCGGCAAAGGTCGGCTGCGGCTCCGCCCGCGACGTGCTGGCCTGTCTGCGGCGCGTGGCTGTCTCGCGTCTGCTCGCCGCCCAGGACTCCGATCAACAGCCCGCGTACCGCACTCCGTTGCTGCCCCGCGACCCTGCGGCGGCGATCGCCGCCGGCCGCTTCCACCGCGTCCCCGTGCTCATCGGCAACAACCACGACGAGGGCAACGGCTGGGCCGCCGGGATCGTCCAGGCCGGCAACCCCGTCACCCCCGACACCTGGCCCGACGTCGTGTCCGCCTTCTTCCCCTCCCCAGGACAGGCCAAGGCGATCGTCCGCGAATACCCGGTGCACCGCACCGACGGGGGCCCGGTGTTCGGCGCAGTCATCGGCGACGCGAACTTCGCCTGCCCGACGGCACGCACCGGCGGCCTGCTCGCCAGCCAAGTACCCGTCTGGCGCTACGAGTTCGCCGACGAGCACGCCCCGCTGCTCACCCCGGGCACGCCGCCGTTCCCGCTCGGCGCACCGCACGCCGGCGAACTTCCCTACCTCTTCGACCTCGGCGGCCGCCCCCGCGACCTGACCCCGGCACAGCACCGGCTCGCCGACACCATGATCGACTACTGGGCCCGCTTCGCCCGCACCGCCGACCCGAACGGCCCGTCGTCCCCACCCTGGCCCCGGCAGACGGTGCTGTCCCTGGCGCCGGACCACCTCGTCCCCACCCGCACGCCATTGTCCCGCCATCACTGCGCGTTCTGGACCACCCTCGGATGACCACGCGCACGTGACCCGGCTCGGCTCAGGCCCGGCAATCCTTCGTAGTACACCGCCGCAGCGGAGTCTCACCGCCCGGCCGAGACCCCTCGCCGCATGGGGCTGCCCACCATGAACACCCCGCCCGACCGGTCCGGAGGCGGCCGGATACAGTGCGCGCGAGGGCAGCCCGGTTGCTCAAGGAGGGGAAGCGTGACCGACACCAGCGAAACCCGATCCGCCGACAGTGCGGCGCACGACACCCAGCGGAGCCGACTGCTCCGCCTGATGCGCTACCTCCCCCTCATCGCCCCCGTCCTGCTGTGGACCGTGCCCTGCTGGCTGCTGCTGCACGCCGGCCAGCACTGGCCGCTCCCTGTCACTCTGGCCGGCACCGCCCTGTTCGCCCTCGGCCTGATCGGTATGCCGCTCGCGATGGTGCGCGGCCACGGCCGGCGGCAGCAGGACTGGGCGGCGATCGTCGGGGACACCCTGCTGGGCACCATCTGGGTCCTGTTCACCTGGTCCGTTCTGCTCGGCGTCCTGCTGCGGCTCGCCCTGACCGTGGGTGGTGTCGGCGACGGCCAGGACCGGGCCCGGATCGTCACCTGGGCGGTCCTCGGCACCGCCGCCGTGCTGCTCGCCTGGGGGTACGCCGAGGCCCGCCGAGTACCCCGGGTACGCCGCCTGGACGTGCGACTTCCGCGCCTGGGGGCCGGGTTGGACGGCACGCGCGTCGTTCTCATCACCGACACCCACTACGGCCCACTCGACCGAGCCCGCTGGTCGGCACGGGTATGCGAGACCGTGAACACTCTGCAGGCCGACCTGGTCTGCCACACCGGAGACATCGCGGACGGCACGGCCGAACGCCGCCGCGCCCAGGCCGCCCCCCTCGGCACCGTGCAGGCCACCCGGGCCCGGGTCTACGTCACCGGCAACCACGAGTACTACAGCGAGGCCCAGGGCTGGGTCGACCTCATGGACGAACTGGGCTGGGAGCCGCTGCGCAACCGTCATCTGCTGCTCGAACGCGGTGGCGACACCCTCGTGGTCGCCGGCGTGGACGACGTCACCGCCGAGTCCTCCGGCCTCGCCGGCCACCGTGCCCACCTCGCCGGAGCCCTGCACGGCGCCGACCCCGACCACCCCGTCCTGCTCCTGGCCCACCAGCCCACGTTCGTCGACCGGGCGGCAGCCGACGGCGTCGACCTCCAACTCTCCGGCCACACCCACGGCGGCCAGATCTGGCCCTTCCACCACCTGGTGCGCATCGACCAGCCCGCCCTCGCCGGCCTCAGCCACCACGGCACCCGCACCCTCCTCTACACCAGCCGCGGGACCGGCTTCTGGGGCCCGCCGTTCCGCGTCTTCGCCCCCAGCGAGATCACCCTGCTCGTACTCCGCTCGCCGCATCGCCCAAGCCTTCCCTCAACGTGACCACGGGAGTTTGCGGCGCCTACGAAACTGCCGCCCGACTGGGCTCCCGTGGTGAGTCCCCGGTGACATATAAGGGTCGCGGCGATGGCGGTGAAGGCGAGGAAGTCTTCCGCTTGCGCTCGTAGCGGCGGTGGAGGCGGTTGGCGGCGGAGATGCCGACCGACAGGGGCGTTCGCCTGCCAGAGTCCACCGCGGCGACAGGCCAGTTGAACCGCCTTCCCGCGGGCCGTGAACCACGGTGACGGAACCTGCAACTGACGGCGCCGGGCTCGCTGTTCGGCACTGTCGGACGCAGGTTGATCGAAAAGGGTTTGCGGACCGGGGCTGCGGTTGGATAGATGTTGCTGCCGGATCCCCGACACGAGGGTTGAGGGGCCACGACAGCGAGAGGAGGGATACGCCCATGATCGCCATGATCACCGCGCTTGTGTCCTCCCGGGGTGCGGACCGCGTCTGACCCCGGAGCGGACGGGCGCCTTCACCGGAGCGTGCCTTGACCGTGAAAACGAACGACCTGACCATGCGTCCGATCACCGGACGCGAAGAACTCGACCTCTTCTCCCAACTGCCTTACGTCCTCAACGAGGAACTGGCGGACGACCTTGCCGCCGGGCGCCGACGTCCGGCGTGGATGTGGGTCGCCCTGCGCGGTGACCGCCTGCTGGCCAGGGCAGCCTGGTGGAGCCGATCAGCCGGCGACGCACCACTCATCCTGGACGTCGTCGACATCGAAGACAGCGCCTCGGGCTCCGATCACGTGGACATCGGGGTGCGACTTCTACAGACCGCGATGGCCGCTACCCTCCCGAACGGGTCGCCTCGCCCTGAGTACAGCCGTTTCGTCCCGCCGGACTGGCGTGAGAACGCGGTCACGAGACAGGCCGTCGAAGACCGCATGACGGTCCTCGGACGGACCGGTGCCCGGCTCTTCGTCGAACGACTGCGCCTGGAATGGCGTCCAAAATCGCCCGTTCCCGAGCCCAACGGGCGCCTCCTCTTCCGGCCGGTCCACGATGGCGAGGAACTCGTGGCTCTGATGGCCTCGGTTCTGGACGGAACGCTCGACGCACATGGCCGTGATGCCCTGACCCGGATGTCCGTGCACGAAGCGGCCGTCCGGCACTACGAGGACGAGCTGGCGCGTTACACGACCCCGCGGGACTGGTGGCGTGTCGCCACACTGCCTCACGGAGAGCCAGTGGGGTTCGTCATCCCGGCCCGCAACGACTACAACGCGATCATCGCCTACATCGCGGTGCTCCCCTCACACCGCGGCAACGGCTACATCGACGACATCCTCGCCGAGGGCACCCGCGTCCTCGCCGAGCAGCATGTCCCACGCATCCGCGCGTCCACGGACCTCGGCAACATCCCGATGGCGAATGCATTCCGGCGCGCTGGATACATCAATTTCGAGCGTGAAATCAACATGACCTGGGGCTGATCGCGCATGGGGCGCGGGCTTGAGGCCCAGCAGCGTCCACGCGCCCCGGGAACTTCACGAAGTGCCTTGCCGATCCTGCCTGATGTGGTCCTAGAGAAACCCCATCATCGCAGGTCGCAAGGCACTTCTTCGTTTCTGGAAGAACCATCCGCCGGCATCAAGCTGGTGGATCCGGGGTCAGCGCACCAGGAAGGGGGGATCTCACAGTACCTGTATCACCAGGGTCTCCCAGACGTCCAGAACGCCTGTCAACCTGGTTGAGCCGAAAGCGCCGACAACACTCCATGGACACGCACCGCAGCTATACCCCCATCGGTTTAATTCAGCTGCCCCGAATGCGCGACCATGTCGGCGATTTCTTCCACTAACGAAGGGACGGAGACCAATGGCGGACAACCAATCCACCACTCGCACGGAACTTTTCGATCTGAGTGGGAAGTACGCCCTTGTCACTGGCGGCACCAGGGGCATTGGGATGATGATAGCGCGCGGCCTTCTTCAGGCGGGCGCCCGCGTCGTCATCAGCTCACGCAAGGCAGACGCGTGCGCGGAGGCACAGCATCTACTGTCCGAATTCGGCGACGTTCAGGCAATCCCCGCCGACCTGTCCAGGCACGACGAGTGTCAGCGCCTCGCTGATCTTGTCATGGCCGACTCGGAACGCCTGGACATCCTGGTCAACAACGCGGGAGCGATGCGGAGCGAGCCGCTGGCGCACGAAGACGCCGAACGGCACGATCTTGGTGACCGGTCCGGTGACCACCTGCCCGATCCGCTGCGCCACCTGCGGCGACGGGACTTCCTGCCCTGCTCGGCGAGACAGCGGCACCCGTTCCCTGACCATGTCGCCGTCGAGGACCTCGGCGGTGATCTGCCGGCCGACGCTGACGACGTCGAACGGGTGATTGATCGGCCGCCAGGACAGCTCCGGAATGTTGATCATCGCGGTGAAGCCGCCGATGTCCACGAAGGCGGCGCCGAAGCGGGCGATGGTCGTCACCGTGCCGGTGACGAGCGCACTGCCTCGATGGTGTCGCGGGTGAGGCGGTGCCATCGGGAGGCGTTCGCGGCGTAGGTCTCCTCCAGGTACGCGGCTCGGTGGACGCTGGTTACCCAGCGCGGGCGGGCCCAGAAGTCGGCGTCGGCCGGGCGCTGCTCGTGCAGGGGGCGTCGGGGCGAAGTCGTACGGCGATGCGTCCAGGCGTTCCGGGAACAGGCCGAGTGA
Organism: Streptomyces sp. NPDC051105; assembly: GCF_040682795.1. Lineage (NCBI taxonomy): Bacteria > Bacillati > Actinomycetota > Actinomycetes > Kitasatosporales > Streptomycetaceae > Streptomyces > Streptomyces sp. NPDC051105. The sequence goes on from NZ_JBFBBR010000017.1 coordinate 125,023, forward strand.
GCGGGGCGGGGACTCAGGAACGTGGCGCGAAATGGACCAGGATCCGGCCCGTGTTCACCGTGTCGATCTCCACGCGGTCGTACAGCTTCCTGATGTGCTTCTGGCCGAGGAACGCGAGGACGCGCCCCTTGAGCTGCCCAGTGCCCTTTCCGTGAATGATCTGCACGACGGGCTCTCCTGTGCGTTTCGCCTGGAAGACGATCTGCCGCAGCGAGAGTTCGATGTCGCGGTTGTTCCGGAAGATCGGGTGCAAATCCAATGTCAGCAAGGTGCTACCTCCCGCTGCCGCCACCTGTGACGACCCGGTCCGAGTGTGTCATGTGCCACCCTGCCAGGACGCCTTCCACCGTGTACGAGACGTGGAACAACCGACAGACCAGCGACCGCGAAACCGACCTCGGCGCCGCCGGGGGCGACGTGCTCGGACACGCGCGGGGTTGCCGCGCGAAGATCGCAGTCGGCCGGGCGGTCGGCCGGCGTGCCGCCGGGCAGAACACGCACCCCGTCGACGCGGCCCGGGGGGCAGGTTGCCGGCTTCGGGGCGGGTACGTCAGATCGCGGCACGAAGGCCCCCGAGGCCGGTCCGCCCCGGACGTTCCCCCAACGGCGGGATCCGCCGTCTCCACCCGATCCCCCGGCGACCTGCTTACGAGGAGCCCCGAGGGAGTGCACCTTCTGGGTCACCATATTGAGGCATATGCCTCGCGGTCCTGTTTCGATGAGTGGTGGCCAGCGGACGCTCGCAGCGACACCGCACCCGCTCTGACTGGCCCGCGGTGCGTTGCGCGAGCCGTTCTCCCTCCTCCGCGAAGGGACGTCTCCCTTTCATGCCCACCAACAACAAGACCCGCACTGCGTCGGCGCCGAGGAAATCGGCGTCCTCCCAGGACAAGCTGATCGAGTCCTTGAAGCAGTACATCCGCACGCGCGGTGCGGACCTGCTCGCAGACCCCAACGTGTCGTCCGTCGGAATCGGTCACAAACTCAAGAACGGCACTCGGGGGAAACAGATTGCACTGCAGTTCACGGTCAACAGGAAGGCCGAGCCGGAAGCCCTCGAGGCGCTGGGCACGACCCGGATCCCGGAGAGCATCACGGTGGACGGGGTGAAGGTGCCGACCGACGTCATCGAGCGCAGCTACCAGCCCCACTTCCGCGTGGTCGCGGAGGCTGAGAAGCCTCCGCGAAAGACCCGCCTCAACCCCATAGCCCCGGGGGCCAGTGTCGGCGGTGTGACGGTCTCGGCCGGCACCATCGGCTGCATCGTGTTCGACAGGACCGACGGCACCCCATACGTGCTCAGCAACTGGCATGTACTGCAGGGCCCGGACGGTCAGCTGGGCGAGGAGGCCGTCCAGCCCGGCCGGTTCGACGACAACCAGATCTCCCGCAACCGCCTCGGCGTCCTGAGGCGGTCTCACCTGGGGGCGGCCGGCGACTGCGCCGTGGCCACCATCGAAGAGGGTCGGACGTTCGATCCCAAGATCTTGGGACTTGACGTGGCACCCCAGGAGTTGGGTGAGGCGGCTCTGGGAGACAAGGTCGTCAAGAGCGGACGGACCACGGGCGTCACCCACGGGATCGTCCGCCGCATCCAGACGATGGCCAAGATCGACTACGGTGGTGACGTCGGCGAGAAAACCATCGGCTGCTTCGAGATCGGGCCCGACAACGAGCACCCGGCGGCAGACAAGCAGATCAGCAGCGGCGGTGACTCGGGCGCAGCCTGGCTGTTCAAGCAGAACGGCCGGCCGAGCAAAGTCATCGCCGGACTGCACTTCGGCGGCGAAAGCGCCGGCGACCCCGACGACCACGCGCTGGCCTGCCTCGCCGGCTCCGTCTTCGAGAAGCTCGACATCACCCTGCAGCAGCCCTCTCCCGAGGAGGTGCAGCCCCTGCAGGGCTACAACCCGGACTTCCTCAGGGAACAGATCGACATTCCGCAGCTGACCGCGGAGATCAGCGGGGACGCCGTACGCCTCGGTGGCTCCGAGGTCATCCCGTACACGCACTACTCGCTGGCCCTCAGCAAGAAGCGGCATTTCCCCTTCTGGGTGGGCTGGAACATCGACGGCGCCAGCCTCAAGAAGCTCAGCCGGTCCGGCATACCCTTCACCAAGGACCCGCGGCTTCCCGCGAACACGCAGGTCGGGAACGAACTGTATGAGGCCAACCGGCTCGACCGCGGCCACATAGCCCGCCGTGCGGACCTGATCTGGGGCAGCATGCCCGAGGCCCAGAAGGCGAACACCGATTCGTTCTTCTACACCAACATCACCCCGCAGATGGACGACTTCAACCAGAGCGCCAAGAACGGCCTGTGGGGCGAGCTCGAGGACGCCATCTTCGCCGACGTCGACGTGGACGACCTGAAGGTGAGCGTCTTCGGCGGACCGGTCCTCCAGGACGACGACCGCGTCTACCGGGACGTGAAGATCCCCCGTGAGTTCTGGAAGGTCATCGCCTTCGTGGAGCGAGGTGAGTTGAAGGCCAAGGCGTTCTTGCTCACGCAGAACCTCGACCAGCTCGAAGCCCTGGACCTCGACGAGTTCCGCGTCTTCCAGGTCACCCTCGACGAGATCGAGGAACGAGCCCACATCCGCTTCCCCACCGCCCTTCACAAGGGCGACCACCTGCTCGTGCCGGAGGCGGTGTCAGAGCGGAGACCATTGGATGACCTGGCCGACATCCACTGGGACTGACCTGGCGGCCCGCCGGCGTGTCTCGTCAAGCCACAGCGCGTGAGACACGCCGGCTCCTCACGGTCTTGGGTCTTCGCGACCACGGCATCCACGAGCTCCGCCCGGAACCCCTGACTCAGGGTCTCCGAGTGCCAGACGATCGACAAGCCAGGCAGTCACGGAACACCACCCTGACATCCGCTGAAGGATCTGCACGGGGGCAGCCGCCCGTTTCCGGGCGGCTGCCACCGTGCAGCCGCCCGTTTCTGGGCGGCGCCCTTACCCCGGCGAGCCGCCCACGGTTCGTCGGAGCGCGTCCAGGCGGGGAGCCCGGGCGGTGGATCGGCTTCTGTGACGCAGCCCGGAGCGGCGGGCGCGAGGAGCGGCTGCGCCCGCCGCTCCCGCACCCGGCCGAACCCAGCGGAGAAAGCCTGCGCGGCGACGGCGGACCGTGCGCCCGGCGGACCGGGCGGCCTCTCCTCCGCAGCCGCGAGGACACGCACGCACGTCGGAGGCCCGGGGGTAGATCTGGGGTTCGAGATGCACGGAAGCCGCGATTCCCGTAATGTCAGAAGTGGACTGTTTTCGGGGTGTCTTCTCCCTCGTCGGGGGGTTCGGCGGTAGCTCCCGTCACCGCAAGAATCACCGCACCGTCAGGAGACCTGATGGCCACCCAGAAAGGCCGCCCTCGCGCTGTCTCGGTCTACGCACTCGCCGGCATCCGGCTCTTCAACGGAGTCACCGGACTGCTCGCACCCGGCCTGCTCATCCGGCGCCTCGACCCCGATCGTGAGCCGCCCAGTCCGGCGGCGGTGTACGCCTTCCGGCTCTTCGGGATCCGTACGATCCTGCTCGGTCTCGCTCTGCTGACCGACCGCGACGAGCGGTTGCGGGAGGACCTGCGCGACGGCGTCCTGATCCACGGCAGTGACACCGCGACGGCGGCCACGCTGGGCCTGAGCGGCCGGCTTCCCCCGCGTACCGCGGCGCTGACCACGCTCGTCTCGGCCGCCAACACGGTCCTGGCCGCCACCTCGCTCGCCAACCCGGTGAAGGGGAAGCGGAAGTGACAGGAAGGCCCGGTGCCGATTCACCCGCCGAGACGGGTTTCGACTACGTCGTCGTCGGCGCGGGGGCGGGCGGCGGACCGCTCGCGGCCAACCTCGCCACCGCGGGCATGCGCACCCTGCTGCTCGACGCGGGCGGCGCCCCGGAGAACGACAACTACCTGGTGCCCGCCTTCCACGCGGACGCCTCCGAGGACCCCGTCCAGTGCTGGAACTACTTCGTACGGCACTACGCCGACGAGGCGCAGCAACAGCGCGACAGCAAACTCGTCCCGGACCGGGGGATCCTCTACCCGCGCGCCGGGACGGTCGGCGGCTGTACCGCGCACCACGCGCTGATCACCGTCTATCCGTACAACCGTGACTGGGACGCCATCGCGGAGGAGACCGGCGACGCGACGTGGCACAGCACTGCCATGCGCCGGTACTTCGAGCGGCTGGAACGCTGCACCTACCGGCCAAGGCCCAAGGAGCCATCCGTCGGCCCGCTGCTGGCCGCGCTGTTGAAGGTCCTGCCGGTCACGGGCGCCCGCTACCGCAACGACGCACGCCACGGATTCGACGGCTGGCTGCCGACCGCGCTCGCCGACCCCGAACTGGCCGTCCAGGACGAGCAGTTGCTGAAGATCATCCTCTCGGCCGCGGAGGACACGCTGGCCGATTTCCTCGACCGGCCGCTGTCCCCGCTGGAGGGGTTCGGCTCCTTCGTCGACCCCAACGACTGGCGGGCTCAGACACGTGCCCTGCAAGGACTCTGGCAGATCCCCCTCTGCACGGCGGACGGGCGGCGCAGCGCCGTGCGCGAGCGGGTCCAGTCCGTACAGCGAAGCCATCCCGACGACCTGGTGGTCCGTACGAACGCGCTGGCGGCCCGGGTCGTACTGGACGGGAACGGAACCGCGGCCGGCGTCGACTATCTGGACGGGGCGCACACCTACCGTGCCGACCCCGCGAGCCGGCCGGACGCCGGGCCGCCGGTCCTGCGCAGGGTCCTCGCCTCCCGCGAGGTGATCCTGGCCGCGGGTGCCTTCAACACGCCCCAGCTGCTGATGCTTTCGGGCATCGGACCGCGTGAGGAACTGCAGCGGCACGGCATCGCCGTACGGGTCGACCTGCAGGGCGTGGGCGCGAATCTCCAGGACCGGTACGAGGTCGGCGTGGTCAGCCGGATGGACCGCGAGTTCCCGGTCCTCAAGGACTGCGACTTCCACGCGCCGCGACCCGGGGCCGAACCGGACCACTGCTACCAGGCCTGGCGGCGCGGCGAAGGTCTTTACACGACCAACGGCGCCGTCGTCGGTGTCACCCGCAAGTCCCGTCCGGAGCTGGACGCACCCGACCTGTTCATCTTCGGCGGCCCCTTCGACTTCCGGGGCTACCGGCCCGGCTACTCGCTCGATCTGACACTCCACAAGGACCGTTTCACCTGGGCCATCCTCAAGAGCCGCACCCACAACACCGGGGGGCGGGTGCGGCTGCGCTCCACCGACCCCCGTGACACCCCGCTGGTGAACTTCCACTACTTCGGCGAGGGCACGGACAAGGACGCAGTGGATCTCGACGCCATGGCCGGTGCCGTCGAGTTCGTGCGCCGGATGAACCGCAAGGCCGGCTCCGTGATCCTGGAGGAGTTGTGGCCCGGCAAGGACATCCACGGCGACGACGGCGTTCGCCGTTTCGTGCAGGACGAGGCCTGGGGCCACCACGCGTCCTGCACCTGCCGGATGGGACGGGCGGACGACCCTTCGGCCGTCGTCGACAGCGAGTTCCGGGTGCGCGGAGTGGACCGTCTGCGGATCGTCGACGCCTCGGTCTTCCCCCGCATTCCCGGATTCTTCGTCGCCGCCCCCGTCTACATGGTCAGCGAGAAGGCGAGCGACGTGATCCTCGCAACCACCCAAGGAGCAGCCGCCCGAGGAGGACCGCCATGAGCAAGCAACGACCCGCCGCACGAGATGCCGCAGCCGGATACCGTACGTCACTGCCCTGGCGGATCGTCACCGCCGTCGCCGAAGCGGTGGACCGGCGCATCGGCTGGGACAGACTGCCCGTCATTCCGGGCCTGGTGACGCTTCTCGGACTGCGCGTCAGGCTTCGGCAGAAGAACCTGCACGACACCGGCCGGCTGCCCTCGGTCAACCTGCCCGATCCCGGACCCCCCTCCGAGACCCACAAGGTCGACCGGACCGCCGACGGCAGCCACAACGACCTCGACGAGCCTCGCATGGGCATGGCGGGCACCCGCTTCGGCCGGAACATCCCGCTGGACCGGATCGCACCGGCCACACCCGAGGACGTCCTGTCCACGCCGAATCCGCGCGAGGTCAGCCGCGCCGTGCTCACCCGCGACGAGCTCATCCCCGCCGAATCGGTCAACTCGCTGGTCGCCGCCTGGCTTCAGTTCATGGTCCGCGACTGGTTCAGCCACGGGACCAGCCCCACGGACCGGCCCTGGGAAGTGCCCCTCATGGACGACGACCCGTGGCCGGAACACCCCATGCGGATCATGCGGACACCGGACGACCCGACCCGCGACCCGCAGGCACCTCCCGGAACGCCCGACACCCGCGTCAACGTGTCCTCCCACTGGTGGGACGCGTCGCAGATCTACGGGAAGAACGAGACCGAGCAGCGCCTGATGCGCACCGGTGAGCTGGGCAAGCTGCACCTGTGGGACGACGAGCAGTCCCCGGTCCCCTCGGACCCCTCCCAGGACCCCTCGCACGTCCCCGGCTTCTGGCTGGGCCTCGCCATGATGCACGACCTGTTCGCCCGTGAGCACAACGCGATCTGCGACCACCTGCACGGCGCGTACCCGTCCTGGAACGACGAGGAACTCTTCCAGCGCGCCCGGCTCGTCAACGCCGCGCTCCTCGCCAAGATCCACACCGTGGAGTGGACACCGGCCGTGATCAGCCACCCCACCACCGTCAAGGCACTGCGCGCCAACTGGTGGGGCATCGCGGGCGAGCGCGTCCACGACCTCTTCGGCCGGATCAGCGACAGCGAGGTCGTCAGCGGCATCCCGGGCGGCGAGACGGACCACTACGGCGTCCCGTACTCCCTCACCGAGGAGTTCGTGGCCGTCTACCGCATGCACCCGCTCATCCGCGACGAGTGGCATCTGCGCTCCGTCGCCGACGACGCGAGCCTGCGCCACTGCACCCTCCGCGACATCTCGGGTCCCGGGGCGCTGAAGGTCCTGGAGACCACCGAGATGGCCGATCTGCTCTACAGCTTCGGCACGCTCCACCCCGGGCTGGTCACGCTGCACAACTTCCCCAGGTTCCTCCAGGAGTTCGAGCGCCCCGACGGGCAGCTACAGGACCTCGCCGCCACCGACATCCTGCGCTCCCGGGAATTCGGTGTCCCCCGCTACAACGAGTTCCGGCGGCTGCTGCGGCTGAAGCCCGCGGCGAACTTCCTGGAGCTGACGGAGAACCGGGCGTGGGCCGAGCAGATCCAGTGGCTCTACGACGGCGACATCGAGAAGGTCGACCTCACGGTCGGGCTGTACGCGGAGAAGCTGCCGGCCGGGTTCGCCTTCAGCGACACGGCGTTCCGCATCTTCATCCTGATGGCCTCACGCCGGCTGAACAGCGACCGCTTCTTCACCGAGTACTACACCCCCGAGGTGTACTCCAAGGCCGGGATGGCCTGGATCGACGACAACAGCATGATCACGGTGCTGCTACGCCACCACCCGGAGCTGCGTACGGCACTTTCGGGGCTGACGAACGCCTTCGTGCCGTGGCACACCGCCGGAAGGACGGTGACCTGACATGGCAGCGACGGAAAGGTTCCGCGACGAACGGGAACGCCAGGTCGCAGCGGCCACCGCGCGGTACGACGAGACCGGCGACGAGCGGCGCGCGGTCGAGGAGCAGCAGAACGCCGGGGTCGCCTTCCCGGATTCGGAGGAGGCACTCGCGGCGCGCGCGGCCCGGCTGCTCGACCGGCAGGCGGTGCCCGCCGCCATGGCGGTGGCGGCCGTCCGGGCGGAACCGCTGGCCGCGACCGCCGCGTACGAACGCATCCTCGGGGTGTCCAAGGATCTGCAGGCATGGAGTTTCCTGCCGCGCGGCGCCCGGGCGGCACGCACCGTCGCCCGGATCTCGGTGCGGGAGAACGGCCGTGAGCTGCCTCTCGGCACCGGCTTCCTGGTGTCGCCGAGCCTGCTGATGACCAACCATCACGTGCTCACCGACGCGCAGGCCGCCCGGCAGTGCTTCGTGGAATTCGACGCCCAGGTCACCATCGACAACACGGCCCAGCCGCCGACGCGGCTGGAACTCGACCCGGACGGGTTCTTCGTCACGGACCAACGCCTGGACTTCGCCCTGGTGCTGGTCGCCCCCGGCCCGGACCCGCGGCCCCCTGGGGAGACGTTCGGCTGGAACCGGCTCAGCGCACAGCCGGGAAAACTGGTGATCGGCGAGCCGGTCAACGTCATCGGGCATCCGATGGGGCGCCTCAAGGAGATCGCCGTACGCGACAACATGCTCCAGGTGCGCCTCGACGACTTCCTCCACTACAAGACGGACACCGAGCCGGGCAACTCGGGCTCTCCCGTCTTCAACGACCAGTGGGAGGTCGTCGCGCTCCACCACAGCGGGGTGCCCAGGACCGACGAACAGGGCCGTACCCTGCGCCGGGACGGACAGGTCTGGCAGCCCGGCGACGGCGACGACGCCATCGACTGGGTGTCCAACGAGGGCGTACGCGTCAGCTCCATCCTGAAACACCTCGCAGCCCTGCCCCTCACCTCACGGCAGCGGGAACTGCTGGCCGAGATGGGCCCGGAGTCGGGACTGAGCCTCGCGGAGGCCGCCGCCGGTCCGGCGACGGCACCGGCCGCTCCCGCCGCCGGTCCGGCGACGGCTCCGGATCTCGCTGTCGCCGTGTCGCGTCCGGCCGTCGAGAAAGCCACCGCGCGTGCGGGCCTGCCCGCTCGGGTCGGCGCGTTCGGCGGCACACGGCATCTGGTCTTCCTGCACGGTCGCTCCCAGGAAGGCAAGGACCCCGAGAAACTGCGCCGCGAGTGGGCGGCCGGACTCAACCAGGGGCTCGTCCGCGCCGGGCTCCGTCCGGTCGACCCGGCGGACGTCTGGTTCCCCTACTACGGCGACCGGTTGGTGCAGTCCCTGACCACGCACGAGGCCGTCCCCCACCTCACCGAGGCGCCGACCGCCAGGGCGGCGGAGGCTGTCGCACCCGCCACCCCCACCGCCCGCACGGTGTACGAGGAGATCATCGGCGAGGCCGCCACGAAGTGGGACATGCCGCCGGAGGACCGGCTGGCCACCGAACGGATCGGTCTGGACGACGTGGTCGGGACCCTCCACAAGCGGCTGGGCTGGCTGGCCGCCAGAAGCGACCTCGATGCCTGGGCCATCGCCCTGGTCTTCCGAGACGTGGCCGCGTACCTGGACGACCGGCGCATCCGGGACGAGGTCCTGGACTGTGTACTGGAGACGATGCCGGACGCCGGGGAAGTGGTGCTCGTCAGCCACAGCCTCGGCACGGTCGTCGGCCTGGATCTCCTCACCCGGCTGTCCCCCGGAGTGAACTTCGTCCATCTGACCACGGCGGGCAGTCCGCTCGGCCTGGACAGCGTGTACAGCAGGCTGCTCGTCGGCGGGCCGAAGCGTCCGGACACCGTGGCGGACTGGCTCAACGCATGGTGCCCGACCGACGCGGTGGCCATCGGATGCCCGCTGGGCGACGACTGGGCGGACGGGCTGTCCGACCTCGCCGTCGTCAACGCCCGCGACCGGGCCCACAGCATCGTCGAGTACCTCGCCCACGCCGAGGTCGCCCGGTCGATCGGCAGCCACCTCGGCGGCTGAGCCTGAGTGTCCCGCCGATCGCGCTACTGGGGCTGCTGTTCGGTGTCGACCGCTCCACCATCACCCGTGCGATCGCCGAGATACGTACGCTCCTGACCGAGCGGGGGTGCGCGGTCCCCGACGTCTAGGTCCTTCTGGACGACGGCTACCTAGGCCTGAGCCGCGACCGCCACGGGCACTCCTCCGACCGCATCACCGTCGAACACGCCCTCGCCGACCACAAACGCTGCAAGCAACTGACGCGCTGGACCCACCGCCGCGACCGCCTCCCCGACACCTACCGCGCCATCGCCAACCTCGCCTCCGACCGCACCGCCACGACCTGAGAACGGCCACGACCAGACCAAACACGCCTCACCCGCTATCACGCACCAACTCGTTACAACCGGTTCAGTTGGACCGTGACGGCGAGGTCAGCCCACAGGGTGGCGTACAAGAAGTCGGCGTCCCGGAACAGCTCCTGGTTGATCCGCTCGTAGCGCTTGCCCATCCCGATGTGGGCCTCGTTCTCGGCCTGGGTGATGGAGAGCAGGTCGTCCACCGGGTCGGTGACGTGGGCGTCGATGAGGCCGTACTGGTAGCTGTTCATCTCGTGGACGTGATCACGGATACGTGCCCGGGGATCGTTGCTGCGGCCGATCTTGATGCGGGGAATGGGCCCGGCGATCTCCAGAACGTACAGCCGGTGTCCCTTGGCGCCCGTGCTGGCCAGGACGTCGCGGACACGGGTCAGGACCCTTTGCTGATGGCGTCGGACTGCGGGCGGCAGCGGAGCCTCCGCCCCGGTCAGCAGGATCGCTTCGGCCTCCTCCTTGGTCTGCTGGAATGGAGGCGGGGCGGGAATGGGCAGCGGTATGAACGGCTGGAGGGGCGTGGACGGCGGTATCGTCACCCGCTCATCCTGCCCGGTCCGGGTGGGCATCGGCAGCCATATGACGGTGATTAGCTCCCTCGGACCTGGCGGGTCACCGCACTCGCGGGCCACGGTCTCGGCGGCCGCGTGGGCGTCGGCGGCCCGGTGCTCGGCGTCCTGGGCAGGGTAGCGGGATGACTCGCAGCCGGTCGCGTCGACAAGCCGGTGTAGCAGCGCGGCCCGCGTGTCCAGAGTGCAGACGGGCGACGGCACTGGCGGTTGCGCCTCGACGCGGTCGGGCTGCATCAACGTCCTCACTCAGAGTAATTGTCAATACCCGTGGATCTGAGCTGCTTTCATGCTGATGTGGGCTTGCGGGCGAGGATCTGGATCCCCGTTGACTCGTGCCCGTTCATGGTGGGCACCGTGGTGGTCCGGGTGTCGACGTTCTGGAACTCGGTGAGCAGGGTGGAGAACCATTCGCGGGGGTGGTGGCGGCAGACCGCACCGTCGCCGGTTTCGAACACGCCATAGCTGCCGTAGTGATCAGCGTGGCGGCCGTAACGGCTGCGGTTGCGTTCGTCGTCCTGCAGCAGAAGATCGCTGATGTAGAGCATCCCGCCGGGCTTGAGGATGCGGTTCAGCTCGGCGATCAGTCGGTGCTGGGCTTCATCGCCGGGAATGCAGGTCAGCACCGCGAAGAGCAGAACGGCGTCGAAGCCTGCGTCCGGACAGGGCGAGGCCGGTGGTGCGTCCAGCGCGGCAAAGCGCATGGTGGGGTGCAGGCGGCGTGCCCGACTGATCATTGCCGGTGAGGCGTCGACGCCCGTGAGGTGGTCGAAGCCGTGCTGTTCGAGCTCTTTCATGATGCGGCCGTAGCCGCATCCGTAGTCGAGGATCGCGGCGTGCCTGCTGAGACCGTCGAACCAGGGCAGGTGGAGCGGGTGGGTGAATGTCTTGGTGGCCGCGGCGGCGTCCCAGTAGGGAACCTGGCTGTCGAGGTCGGACACGGCAGATGCCTCTCTGGGTGCTTGGCTGAGGCCGGTCATGCTGCCAGGGCGGCAGGGCGTTCGACGAGTTGGCCGCGTTCGAAGCAGGCTCCGGCACGGACGAGGGCGACGAGGTGGGGCGCTTTCACCGCCCGCCACCGCTGCTGGGCGGACTCGACGACCTCGAAGACCATGGCGGGGGCGGCGGTGCGGGAGCCGGCGCCGTGGGTGACCTTCCTTGACGGCCAAGGCCCTGAGCCAATCAGCCCCAAGATGTCCGAGTTCAACGGAGCGTAGTCAGCACCAAGTCAGCACGGGACAGGTGAAGACGGGGTGATGACGTGGGCCTTTGGTCAGCACCAAACCAGCACGGGAATCAGCACCGCACCGTCAAATCACCCTGAACTGCGCGTCCCGGAGGGGCACTCGTTTCGACACCATCGATCCCCTGAACCGCCTTCCCACGAGCCGGCATGGTGGCCGCACGCATAGCGAACCCTCGAACTATGTTGCCCCGCCACATGTGCGCCTGACCTGCGGATTCCTACGGTGTGGCGACACGCAAACGTCCCCGTCACACCCCAGGAAGTGGTGCCGATGTCGTCGCCCGCAGCCGCTCCACCAGCCCCCGCCAGCCTCAAGCGCATCGTCGCCGCGTCCCTCATCGGCACCACCATCGAGTGGTACGACTTCTTCCTGTACGGATCCGCGGCCGCACTCGTCTTCAACAAGCTGTTCTTCCCCGGGTCCGACCCGCTCGTCGGCACGCTGCTGTCGTTCCTGACCTACGCCGTCGGGTTCGCCGCCCGGCCGCTCGGGGCGCTGGTGTTCGGGCACTACGGGGACCGCCTCGGGCGCAAGCGGCTGCTGGTGCTCAGTCTGTTGCTGATGGGTGGCGCGACCTTCGCCATCGGACTGCTGCCGACGCATGCGACGGTCGGCAGCGCCGCACCCGTGCTGCTGACCCTCCTGCGGCTGGTGCAGGGGTTCGCGCTCGGCGGTGAGTGGGGCGGCGCCGTCCTGCTGGTGTCCGAGCACGGGGACGCGCGTCGGCGCGGGTTCTGGGCGTCGTGGCCGCAGACCGGTGCGCCGGCCGGACAGTTGCTCGCGACCGGTGTGCTCTCGCTGCTCACCGCCGTGCTGTCGGACGCCGCCTTCGTGAGCTGGGGCTGGCGGATCCCGTTCCTGCTCTCCGGTGTCCTGGTCGTCGTCGGACTGTGGGTCCGCCTGTCCGTCGACGAATCACCCGTGTTCCGCGAGGCGGTGGCGCGGTCCGAGGCCCGGCGCGGTGCCGGGACACCCGAACCGCCGCCGCTCGTCTCGGTGTTGCGGCACCACTGGCGTGATGTGCTGGTGGCGATGGGCGCGCGGATGGCGGAGAACATCAGCTACTACGTCATCACCGCCTTCATCCTCGTGTACGCCACCACGTCCGCCGACGTCTCCAAGCAGACCGCCCTGAACGCCGTGCTCATCGGTTCCGCCGTGCACTTCGCCGTGATCCCGGCGTGGGGCGCGCTGTCCGACCGGGTCGGACGGCGGCCCGTCTATCTGCTGGGCGCGGCCGGGATCGGGCTGTGGATGTTCCCGTTCTTCGCCCTGGTCGACACCGGGCGGTTCGGATACCTGGTGCTGGCGGTGACCGTCGGTCTGGTGCTGCACGGCGCCATGTACGCGCCCCAGGCCGCCTTCTTCTCCGAGATGTTCGCGACCCGGATGCGCTACTCCGGCGCCTCCGTCGGCGCCCAGTTCGCCTCCGTCGCCGCCGGGGCACCGGCCCCCCTGATCGCCACCGCGCTCCTGTCCGCCTACGGCGGTTCGACCCCGATCGCGCTGTATGTGATCGCGGCCTGCCTGCTCACCCTGGTCGCGGTGGCCGCTGCGAAGGAGACCCGGCGGCGGGACCTGACCGACGACGGCACCGGGACCGTCACGGCGAGCAGCAGGGCCGACGCACACACCGGGTGAGCATGCGCCGCTGGTCCCCGGGGATCAGCGGCTCTCCGGCGACGCCGCCAACCGGTGCAGGCGCAGTGCCAGTTGGATCTCCAGGACCCGTGCGGGGCTCTGCCAGTCGTCGCCGAGGAGGCGGGCCACGCGCTCCAGCCGCTGGGCCACCGTGTTCACATGGACATGGAGATCGTCCTTCGTGCGGGCCGGGCTCATCCCGGAGGCGAAGTAGGCCTCGAGGGTGCGCAGCAGTTCCGTGCCGCGTCGTGTGTCATACGCGACGACAGGGCCGATGGTGCGTTCGACGAATCCGGTGACGTCCCGTTCGCCGGCGAGGAGCAGGCCAAGGAAGCCGAAGTCCTCGGCGGCGGCGCCGTCCCCGCCCCGGCCGAGGAGGTGGATCGCGTCGAGGCAGCGGCGGCCCTCGGCATAGCCGGCGGCCACCGTCTCAGGCCGGACGGCGAGGTCGGCGACGGGCGCGGAGGCCCCGACGGTCACCGGCTGGTGAACGGCGGTGCCGAGCTGGCGGGCGGTGCGCCGGGCCAGGTCGGCGGCGGTGTCGCCGGGGTCCAGCGGCAGCAGCAGGACGGTGCCGCCGTCACGGGCCGCGGCCAGGCCGTGCCGGGTGGTGGCGAGGTGGGAGGCGGCCGACCAGAGCCGGCGGCGGGCGGCCGCCGCCTCCTCGGCACCGGCCGCCGGGCTGCCCAGCCGGGCGGCGAGCACGACATGGGTGGCGTCGAGGTCGGCGTGCAACCGGGCGGCGCGGTCGAGTAGTTGACGCGGATCACGGTCGCGCGCGTCGAGGAGGTCGTCCAACAGCTCGCCGCGCACCCGTTGTTCGGCCTCTGCGGCGGAGCGGCGGGCCAGCAGGAGCAGCGAGGTGACCATCGCGGCACGTTCCAGGGTGCGCTGGTCGACGGGGTCGAGGCCGGGGTGGCCGCGCAGTACCAGCGCGCCGAGCAGTTCGCCGCCGGCGGCGACCGCGGCGATCCAGTCGTCGCCGTGCCGGACCGCGTGCCCTTCCGTGCGCGAGGTCGCCAGCGAGCGGGCGTCGGCGGTGTCGGTGAATTCGACGGTGCCGCCGAGGACTTGGGAGACGGCGGCGGCCACGTCATGGACTCCGCCGCCGCGCAGCACGAGTTCGGCGAGCCGGTCGTGGACGTCCGAGGCCCGTTCGATGACCGCGCTGCGGTCCTTGATGATCTCGTTGGCCCGCTCCAGGCCGGCCATGGCCGCACGGGTCTCCGTGAGCAGGTTCGCCCCGTCGATGGCGGCCGCGGCCAGCGCGGCGAAGGAGCCGAGCAGTGCGATCTGCCCCCGTTCGAAGACGCGCGCCCGCCGGTCCGCCGCGAACAGCACGCCGATGACGTGCGGCCCCAGCATGAGTGGCACCCCGAGGATGGCGACCAGGCCCTCGTCGCGCACCCCGGCGTCGATGGTGAGGGTGTGCTGGAAGCGGTCGTCCCTGAAGTAGTCGTCGGTGACGTAGGGCCGCGCGGTCTGTGCGACGAGCCCGCCGAGCCCCTCCCCCATGCCGAGCCGCAGCTGCTGGAAGCGGGCCGCGACGGAGCCCTCGGTGACCCGCATGTAGGTGTCACCGCGGGCCGGGTCGTTGAGGCTCAGGTAGGCGACGTCCGTGCCGAGCAGGGAGCGGGCGCGCTGGACGATCGCCTGGAGTACGGCGTCCACGTCCCGCAGTCCCGCCAGGTCGTGCGCGGTCTCGAAGAGCGCGGACAGCTCCGCCTCGCGCCGCCGTCTGCCCTCCAGTTCGGTGCGGACCCGCAGCGCGAGGAGTCTGGCCCGCTCCAGTTCGGCGATCATCTCGGGCGGCCGGCCTTCGGCACGGGCGACCAGCAGCGGCTGCTCGTACGCCTCCGCCGAGGCGCCCCTGGCCAGCAGTTCGAGGTACGCCGAATCGGCGCCGGAGACCAGCTCGGCACCCTCGGCGAGGGCGCCGACCGGTTCTGCCGGGGCCGGCCACCTGGCGGACTGCACATGATTGCGCGACATGGTCACAGGATTCCGCATCGTCGCCGCGGTCCGTCGGCCCTGTGGAAAACTCGCGGGCCGGTGGCCGCCCGGCCCTTCAGTGGGCTGTCCAGCCGCCATCGAGCACCAGCGAGGTGCCCGTGACGAAGGACGCCTGGGGGCCGCAGAGATAGGCCACGGCCTCGGCGACCTCCTCCGGTTCGACGAGCCGTTTCACGGCGGTGTCCGTCAGGAGCACCTCGGACAGCACCCGTTCCTCGGGAATGCCGTGGGCCCGGGCCTGGTCGGCGAGCTGCTTCTCGACCAGTGGGGTGCGCACATAGCCGGGGTTCACACAGTTCGAGGTCACGCCATGGGGTGCGCCCTCAAGGGCGGCCGTCTTGGAGAGTCCCTCCAGACCGTGTTTGGCGGCCACATAGGCGGACTTGAAGGCGGAGGCGCGCAGTCCATGGACGGAGGACACATTGACGATCCGCCCCCAGCCCTGCCCGTACATATGCGGCAGCGCACCCCGGATGAGCCGGAACGGGGCCTCCAGCATCACCGTCAGCACGGTGTGGAAGACGTCCGGCGGAAACTCCTCGATGGGGCGCACCAATTGGATGCCGGCGTTGTTGACGAGGACGTCGGTTCCGGCGGCGGCGCGCTCGGCCGCGTCCAGGTCGGTGAGGTCGAGGACGTATGGCTCGACACCACCGCCCCCCGGGCCGACGACCCGTCCGGCCGCCTCCGTCAGTTCGGCCAGTCCGGCCGCGTCCCGGTCCATGGCTCTCACCTCGGCTCCGGCGGCCGCGAGGCGCAGCGCGCAGGCACGGCCTATGCCGCCGGCGGCACCGGTGACCAGGGCGGTACGGCCCCGCAGGTCGAGAGCGGGCGGGTGGGGGCCGGAGAGGGCGCTGGGCGAACTCATGATCCGACCCTAAGCGGCCCTCCCCCGGGACCACATAGGGTCAGCGCACATACTTCAGCTGAAAGCCGTAGCGTCGAACCATGTGGGTGCATCCGACATGGCCTGCTTGATCCGGAACACACCGAACTCGTTCAGCTCCGGCAGGGCGTCCACGTCGAACCAGGCCACCTCCAGCGACTCGTCGTCGTTGACGCGGGCCTCGCCGCCGACGGCCCGGCAGCGGAAGGTGATGTCCATGTACTGGCAGACATCGCCGTTCGGGTAGGTGACGGGGTTCAGCGCCTGGACCAGGACCACCCGCTCGGCGACACAGCGCACCGCCGTCTCCTCGAAGACCTCCCGCACGGCGCAGGCCGCGGGCTGTTCCCCGGGATCCGGGATGCCACCGATGACCGACCACTTGCGGGTATCGGTCCGACGGCCCAGGAGCACTCTGCCCTCGTCGTCGAAGACGATGGCGGTGATCCCGGGCAGCCACAGCAGCTGGTGGCCGGCGGAGGCCCGGATCGCATGGATGAAGTCAGGAGTGGCCATGCGCCGACCCTAACCGCCCGGTTCCCCCGAACCGGCCGAAACCACGGGGCGTACAGCGGGCGTACGGCTACGCGTCACCGGTGCGCCGGGAGCGCAGCCCCGACCCGATCGCCCAGCCGATCCCACCCGCCGCGACCAGCACCAGCGCGATCTCGGGCAGGATGCCCAGCTTGGTCGCGGGGGTCTCGGAGGTGCGCAGCGGCACCTTCTGGACCAGGTAGGCGGGCACGAACATGCCGGTCTTCTGGGTGATCTTCCCGTCCGGCATGATGATCGCGCTGACGCCGCTGGTCACCGGCACGGTGACGGTCCGGCTGTGCTCGACGGCGCGGATCCGGGACATGGCGAGCTGCTGGTAGGTCATCTCGCTGCGGTCGAACGTGGCGTTGTTGCTCGGCACGGAGATCATCTCGGCGCCGTGCGTCACGGTGTCCCGCACGTCCCAGTCGAAGGCGGCCTCGTAGCAGGTGGCGAGGCCGACCTTGGTGCCGTCGATGTCGAACACTCCGGGCTTGGAGCCCCGGCTGAAGTCCTGCCGGACCATGCTGGTCCAGTTCTTGTTGATGGCGCCGACCAGACCGCGCAACGGGAGGTACTCGCCGAAGGGCTGGATCTGCCGCTTGTCGTACGTCGCCGTCGGGCCCTTGACCGGGTCCCACAGGATCTGCTCGTTGAGGAGTTTGCCGCCCCGCTCGACGACCCCGCCGACCGAGACGGGCACGCCCATCGCCGTGGCGGCCTCGTCGATCACGGCGGCCGCGTCGGCGTCGGCGAACGGGTCGACGTCGGAGGAGTTCTCCGGCCACAGCACGAAGTCCGGCTTGGCGACCTTGCCCGCCTTGACGTCGGCGGCCAGCTTGAGCGTCTCCTTCACGTGGTAGTCGAGCACGGCCTGCCGCTGGGCCGCGAATTCCAGGCCGGCCCGCGGCACATTGCCCTGAATGACCGCGACGGTGACGGAGCCGTCCTCCGCCTGGTCGCTCACCAGCGCGCGGGCGGCGACCGCGCCCACCACGGGGACGGCCACACTCAGCAGGGCCGCGGTCGCCGCCCCGCGCCGGATCTCACGCGTGCGACGCCCCTGGACCGTCAGGCGCACCACCTCGTACAGACCGAATCCGCACAGGACGACCGCGAAGCCGAGCACGGGGGTGCCGCCCACCGCGGCGAGCGGCAGGAAGACGCCCTCCGCCTGACCGAAGGCGATCTTGCCCCAGGGGAAGCCGCTGAACGGTACACGCGCGCGTGCCGCCTCACCGGCGATCCACACGGCGGCCGCCCACACCGGCCAGGCCGGCAGTCTGGAAACGGCGGCGACGCCCACACCGACCAGGGCTACGAAGATCGCCTCGACGGCCACCAGCGCGAGCCACGGCCCGGGACCGACCTCGACGCCGGTCCACACCAGCAGGGGCAGCAGGAAGCCGAGTCCGAAGAGATAGCCGAGGCCGAGGGCCGCCTTCCAGGTGCGACCGCGCAGCACCCACCCGAATCCGGCGAAGGCGGGCAGGGCCAGCCACCACAGGGTGCGCGGTGGGAAGCTGACGTAGAGCAGCACTCCGCTGAGCGCGGAGGCGGCGGCCGGGACCAGACGGCGCAGCAGCCGCAAGCCGCGTTCGCGGGGCTCGAGGCGCGGTGTGAGCTGGCCCGACTGGTCGACGGAAGTTGCGGTGGCGGTCACTCCGGGAGTGTACGGCGGCCGACTGTGCGGCCGACAGCGCGGTCTCGGCACACAGGAATCACACCGTTCCCGCGCAAGTCGTCCACAAAGCGGGCATCACCGGTTACGGTGAGCCGAGGCGGGCGGCGGGGCCTGCCACAGGTCGGGGGACCGGGTACGGGGGGCGACGGTGGGGTCGACCGGGATGATGTCCGCTGCCGGGACGGACGCGGACAACGACAGACGAAACGTTTCTGATGCGGTGGGCGTCGTGGTGCTCGGGGCGTGCGCCGTATGGCCGCTGCTCTCGGCGGCCGGGCGGGACGGACGGCCCGAGGGCGTGCTGCTGGCGGTGCTCGCCGTGGCCGCTGGCTATGCGGCGGGCCGGATGTCGGGGGCGCTGTGGCCGGTGGCCGCGCCCTGCGTCGGCGCGCTGGCCGGGCTGGCCCTGGCGGCGGCGACGCCCGAGGTGGCCGCGGGCCCTCAGTTCACGACACCGCTCGGCCATGCCGGTGCCGTCGCGGCGCTGCTGATCCTCGCGACGGGTGGCGTGTGCTGTGCCGCCTGGGCGACATCGGTTCCGGCGCTGCGGTTCGGACTGCGGGCGCTGGCCGCCGGGATCGCGGTGACCGGGGCGGCCACGGGCTCGGCGATGGGGTGCGCGGCCAGTGCCGCAGTACTGCTGTGCTCCCTGGCCGCCGGCCGGCTGCGCCGTCGGGGCCCGGTCGTCGCGGGGCTGGCCCTGGCGGCCACGGTGGTGACCGGCACGGTCTGGGCGGTCGCCGCGAACGTCCTGCCCGGCGGCCTCACCACCGCCCTGTCGGACCACCTCACCGAGCGCCGCGTCCAGTTGTGGCGGGACGCCCTGCATCTCGCCCGCCACAACAGCGCCCTGGGCGTCGGCCCCGGGCGGTTCGGCGAGCTGAGCGGCACCGCGTCCGAGGTCCTGCTGCCCGACGGCAAGCCGCACTCCGCTCCGCTCCAGCAGGCCGCCGAACAGGGGCTGCTCGGTGTCCTCCTGCTGGCCGCCGCGTTCTGCTGGATCCTCTACGCCCTGTGGCGCTCGGCACGCTCCACGCCGGTCGTGCTCACCGCGGGCGCGGCGCTCACGGCACTGGCCGCGGTCGCCGCGGTCGGCGACGCGCTGAGTTTCACGACGGTGTCGGCGGGCGCGGGCCTGCTGGCGGGCCTGGCGACGGCGCGGCCATGGGTGGCAGGTGTCCCACAGAGCTGAAACCGACCAGAGCTGAAACCGACCAGAGCTGACCCGCCCAGAGCTCAAACCGACCAGAGCTGACCCGCCCAGAGCCGAAGCCGAAGTCCAGCCGACGTCCAGCCGAAGTCCAGCCGAAGTTCAGCCGACGTCCAACCGACGTCCAACCGACGTCCATATGTCCCGCGCCCATGTGTCCGAGCCACATAGCCCCGTCGGCTACTTCAGTGCGCGGTACCGGGTGTGATGGTCCGCAGGCGTTCCCTGATGACCCGGACCGCCGACTCGGCGTTGTCCACGGTGATCGTGAACGTGTGGCCGTCCCACAGCCGCAGGACGATCCCCTCGCCGCGGCGGACGACGACGGCCGTGCCCTTCTCGGGCCGCCAGCGATAACCCCAGCCGCCCCAGTGACGTGGGGTGATCTGCGCGGTGAAGTCGGCGCCGACCACATGGGAGAGCGGGATACGACGGCGCGGTACCCCTATATGGCCGCACCGGACTTCAAGGCACTCCTTGTCGAGCTTCAGGTCGACATGCACGAAGGCGAGGGTGCCGAAGAGGACCAGCAGTCCGGCGGCGATGCAGCCCACGACAGCCATCACCAGCGGAGCGATCCCCGAGGTCCAGGCGGAGTCCACGGCCAGTTCGACGCCGAGCGCCATACAGGCGGCGCCGACCAGCGCCAGCAGCCACTGGACCCGGTTGGTGGCGCGCCCTGTCCAGACATCCGGGTGCGAGGCGTCCTTCGCGTCCAGGGGGCGGTCGTGGGGGTGGTCCCTCATACCTACGAGATTACTCAGGTTTCGCTGCGCGGGCACCGCGTTGCGGAGGGTGACTGCTCAGATCGACGGTTTCCGCGCGCTGGAGGGCTCACTGGGACGCGGCGGGGCTGGCCGTTCGCAGCAGGCGCGCCTCGGCGTAGCCGAGCGCGGCCTCGGGGAGCTCGCCCTCGCGGCCGTTGAGCAGCACCGTCACCGTGCCGGTGGCGGGTGCGTCGGGGGCGGGCCGCGCACCGGCCCGGCGCAGCGCCTGGGCGGCCACCGCTCTGGCGGAGCCGTGCAGGACGACGGGCGCGCCGCCGGGACGCTGCACGGCGGCGCGGATACGTTCCGCCAGAAGTTCGTAATGGGTGCAGCCCAGGACGACGGCCCTTACATCGTCGGGCGTGAGCTCGGCCGCCGCGCTCACGGCGGCGTCGACGGCCGCCTCGTCGGCGTGCTCCACGGCCTCGGCGAGTCCCCAGCAGGGCACCTCGGTGACCGGCACGCCGTCGGCGAACGACTCGATCAGCCCCCGCTGGTACGCGCTGCCGGTGGTCGCGGGGGTCGCCCAGATCGCGACCGGGCCGCCGGCTGCCACGGCCGGCTTGATCGCCGGGACGGTGCCGATGACGGGGATGCCGGGTTCCAGGCGGGCGCGCAGTGCGGGCAGGGAGTGCACGGTCGCCGTGTTGCAGCCGACGATCAGCGCGTCGGGGCGGCGGGCGGCCGCGGCCTCGGCGACCGCCAGGGCGCGCTCGGTGATGCCCTCGGGGGTACGTGGCCCCCAGGGCATGCCCTCGGGGTCGAAGGAGAGGACGAGATCCGCGTCGGGGCGCAGTCGCCGTACCGCTGCGGTGGCCGCCAGCAGGCCGATGCCGGAGTCGATGAGCGCGATCTTCACCCGGCCACGATAGACGATGGGCCGTTGGGAGCAGGCCCGATGGGGCAGACTGCGCGCGTGAGCGTCTTCACGTGGACCGCCGCCGTATCCCTGGCCGCCTGGCTGTGGCTGCTGCTCTGCCAGGGCTTCTTCTGGCGCACCGACGTCCGGCTGCCGCCCCGGCACGATCCCGGTGGATGGCCGGATGTGTGCGTGGTCGTGCCGGCCCGGGACGAGGCGGCCGTACTGCCCCTGAGTCTGCCGTCGCTGCTGGCGCAGGACTATCCGGGGCGGGCCGAGGTGTTCCTGGTCGACGACGGCAGTACGGACGGCACCGGGGAGCTGGCCCGGGAGCTGGCCGCGCGCCACCGGGGGCTGCCGCTGGCCGTGGCCTCGCCCGGCGAGCCGCCGGCGGGCTGGACGGGCAAGCTGTGGGCGGTACGGCACGGCATCTCTCTGGCACGCGCGCGTGACCCCGAGTATCTGCTGCTGACGGACGCGGACATCGCACACGAGCCGGATAGCCTGCGGCTGCTGGTGGCGTCCGCGCGCGCCGGGGGCTTCGACGTGGTCTCGCAGATGGCGCGGCTGCGGGTGGCGAGCCGGTGGGAGCGGCTCGTGGTCCCCGCGTTCGTCTACTTCTTCGCCCAGCTCTACCCGTTCCGCCGGATCGGGCGGAAGGGCTCGCGGACGGCGGCAGCGGCGGGCGGCTGTGTGCTGCTGCGCGCCGACACGGCGGAGAAGGCGCGCATCCCGGACGCGATCCGGCACGCCGTGATCGACGACGTGGCGCTCGCCCGCGCGGTGAAAGGGTCCGGCGGCCACATCTGGCTGGGGCTCGCGGACCGGGTGGACAGCGTGCGGCCCTATCCCCGCCTGCACGACCTGTGGCGGATGGTCTCCCGCAGCGCGTACGCGCAACTGCGGCACAACCCGCTGCTGCTCCTCGGTACGGTGGTAGGTCTCGCGCTGGTGTACCTGGTGCCCCCGGCGGCGGTGCTGGCGGGTGCGGTCACCGGCAGCCCGGCGGCCGCGCTCCTCGGTGCGGCGGCCTGGCTGGTGATGACCGCGACGTACCTGCCGATGCTCCGCTACTACCGGCAGCCGCCGTGGCTCGCCCCCCTGTTGCCGTTCACCGCGTTCCTCTATCTCCTGATGACGGTCGACTCGGCGGTGCAGCACTACCGCGGGCGTGGGGCGGCCTGGAAGGGCCGTACGTACGCGCGTCCCGACACCGTGGCCGACGAGGGCTGACCGCCGCCCGCACGGTCACTTGCGGCCGGGCGTCCAGTTCATGCCCCAGCCGTAGGCGCGGTCGACGGTCCGCTGTGGGCTCACCCCGCGTTCCGGGACCAGATAGCGCGCCTCGCGCTGCACGACCAGGTCGCCGCCGGTGTTGGTGAGCAGGGCGAGCGCGCACACGGTCGAGGGGACCGTGCACTCGTCCAGGGAGAAGTCGATCGGGGCGCCGTGCTGGGGCTGGAGGGTGACGGTGGCGTGCAGGTCGGCGAAGGACCTGGCGCCCTGGTAGATGGTCACGAAGATCAGGACGCGCCGGAAGTCCTGTTTGTGATCGAGGTTGACGGTGAGGTTCTCGCCGCTCGCCACGGCACCCGTACGGTCGTCGCCGTCGAGGTGGATGTACGGCGGCCTGCCGAGCGAGCCGAAGGCGTTGCCCAGCGCCTGGACGACGCCCTTGCGACCGTCGGCGAGTTCGTACAGGGCGCACAGGTCGAGATCGAGGTCGGACCCGCCGCGCCGACCGCCCCAGCCCGGAGACTCCTTGCTGACCTGCCAGTTGAGGTTGACGCGCATCGTGCCCGAGGTGCCGCCCTGTTTGGCCAGGGAGACGGAGGGTGCCGCCTTGGTGAGCGTCACCTTGGACAGGCGCACCGGCGGGGGCGGCGGGACGGGCAGGCCGCTGGTGGTCGGCGCCGGGGGCTGTGGGAAGGGAAGTCCGGCGGGCGGCGGGGGTACGGGGGCGGCGAGGGGCGCGGTCACCGTGGGCGTGACGGCCGGGGCGGTCGGGGGGACGGGCGGGGACGCAGGGTGCTGCGGCTCGTCCACCGTGATCCCGAAGTCGGTGGCGAGTCCTTCGAGCCCGCTGCTGTAGCCCTGTCCCACGGCACGGAATTTCCAGCCGCCCTGGCGCCGGTACAACTCCCCGAGGACGAAAGCGGTTTCCACCGTGGCGCCGTCACTGTCGAACCGGGCGAGCTCATTCCCGTCCGCCGCGTCCCGGACCTCGATGTAGAGACCGGGGACCTGGCCGAACGTGCCGCCGTCGGCCGAGGCCGCCAGGACGATCTTCTCGATCGGGGCCTCCACGCGCGCGAGGTCGACGAAAAGGGTGTCCTTGACCTGGTCGCCGGAGCGCCGTTTACCCTCGTGGCAAACCGCGCCCGAGGCGTGCGCGGGCTGGTTGTAGAAGACGAAGTCGCCGTCGGAGCGCACTTTTCCGGCGACCAGCAGCAGCGCCGAGGCGTCCGCGTCGGGGGCACCGGGACCGGAGCGCCAGCCCAATTCGACACGCAGCGCCGTGGTCGGCACCGGCGTATTGGATCCTTTCGGCATTGTCATGTCCGCCCCCATCGCGTGTCGGCACGCCGGGCACACCCGGCGGGTCCCAGATCATCCCTACCCGCACAACCTATTCCCGGGGACAGGGAAGTCCCATCAGCGGCACAGGAAGATCCCTGTCCAACCGACGGTAACCAGCGCGGAACTCGGCCTTTACACGATCAGAACGTTGATTGCCGTCCTTTTTTGCCGAGTTCGCTCGGATTGGGGATCCGGCGTCACTGCCGACGCGGAAAACAACCCTCTTATCGGTCTCCCCAACCAGCACATCGTGGGCTTAACTTATGTGCCATGACCTCCCCCCGCTCCACCTATGGCGGCGGCTACTACTCCGCCTCCTTCCCGGACACTCCGATCTACGACTCCCTCGTGGCCGAGCGGGGCACCCCGCAGATCGCCCCGATCCGGGTTCCCCCCGCCTACGACGCGCCCAGCAGTCTGAACCTGCCCGCGCTCCCGTCGGCGCTGCCCGCCCTCCCGGCGGGCCCCTCCCAGCAGGCCCCCGGCTACGGCTACCCGCAGATGCAGCAGCCCGCTCCGCTGCAGCAGGCGCCCACGGCGTACATCCCCCAGCAGGCGACGGCACCGCGCGGCTACCCCGGACAGCAGCAGCCGCAGCAGCCGCGCCCGATGATGGGCGGCACCGGGTACGAGGCGATGCGCCCGGCGGCTCCGCGCCCCGCGCCGACGGCTCCGTACCAGGAGCCGTACAACAACCAGCAACAGCAGCAGCAGTACCGCGGCTACTGATCGGCATCCCCTGATGTCCGTGCCGTCCGGCACGCTGGCGTCATGGGGATCGCCGAACAACGGTCGGTGCACGTTCACCCGGTCAAGGCGCTCCGGGGCCTCTCGCCCCGGCAGGCCGTCGTGGAGCCCTGGGGGCCGGCCGGTGACCGCCGCTGGGCTCTGATCGACGACGGGGGAAGGGTCGTCACCCGGCGCGCCCAGCCGCGTCTCGCACCGGCCGCCGCCGAGCCGCTGTCCGGTGGCGGCATGCGTCCGCCCCGCCCGGGCAGGCTCCGCCGGAGCAGCCGGCGACCGCGGTGCCGGCGGTCGTCCATGGCACAAGAAAGAAGCGGCGCTCCCGGCCCGGGCCACGCACGCGTGATGCGACAACCACCTGGGAACCGGCACCCGCCGCGTCCGCAGGGACGCCCCCGCCGCCCGGCCGGGCCGGCCTACGCGCTGCCGGGCGAGACCGTGCGCCTCACTGGGACGGCTGTCCCCCCGCTGAACACCGCACAGGCTCCGCTCGACGCCCGCGACTCCCTCATGGCGCGCGACGATCACGCCGACGTGGGCCCGCTCCCCGTCAACCTCCCCCGAGCCGCCTACGACTTCGGCTCGAGTGATCTCCGCCTTCACGGGAACCCAAGGCCTCGGCCCGGTCGTTGGGGTCGTGAGAAGTTCCTGAGAGCCCTGGCCGGGGTGATTTCGCTCTCTCTTCGGCCGGGCTCGCGGGTGAACGGCTCGGGCGGGGGTTATCACGGAGCGGAAGGGGGGTGGTGGACGGTGCGAGCGATCCGCGGCCTGTGGCGCTGGCGGCGCAATCCGCTGCGCCGCGCGACCGACCTGGTCGAGGCCTGGGTGGCCCTGGTGGCACTGCTGTTGATCGTGGTGGCCGCGCCGGTGCTCGGCTCACTCGTCGGCGCCACGGCCCAGGACACCCTCCAGCGGTCCGTGCGGCAGCAGCACCACGACCGGCATCTGGTCACCGCCACCGTCGTACGGAAGCTGAGCGGCTCCCTGGCCGAGCCCGACCCGGACGCCACCAGCGCCCACGACCCCCGCAGCCGCGTCCTCGCAGACTGGACCGCACCGGACGGCACCCGGCAGCACGGCGCGGCCCTGACGGTCCTCAAGTCACCGCACAAGGGCGACCACTTCGGCATCTGGACGGACCGGCACGGCCTGCTGACGGCGCGCCCGCTGGACTCCGCCACCGCGACGACCCACGCCGTGCTGGCCGGGTTCGGCGCGACCCTGCTCACCGCGGGTCTGGTCGAGAGCGCCAGACGAATGATCGTCTGGCGTATGGTCCGGCGCAGATACGCGCGTTGGGACCAGGCCTGGGACCGGGCGGGCCCGGACTGGGGCAAGGCCGGCACCGGCAGCTGAGGGCCTTTGTCTCTCTGGTCAATGCACCACCTCGGCGCACGCTACGGTGGACCGGCCGAAGCGCATTCGGTATCGACCCGCGCGCGAGCGGACCGCAGGGGCCGGACATCCTCCGAGGTGGCCGACCCGAAGGCGAGCAAGCGATCTGTACGACGAGGTGGGGGCTCAGCAACGCCATGGCACAGGGCACGGTCCAGGTGACGCACACCGGCACATCAAGGTGGCGGCGCCGCACGGGTGAGTACGCGTCGCTCGCCGCCGCCCTGGAGGCCGCCGCAGACGGCGACGTCCTGACGGTCGCGCCCGGCACCTACCGGGAGAACCTCGTCGTCCAGCGCGCGGTGACGCTGCGCGGCCCGGAGGGCTCCCCCGGCTCGGTGCGCATCGCGCCCGCGGACGGGGTGCCGCTGACGGTGCGGGCCTCGGCGGTCGTACAGGACCTGCACGTCGAGGGCCAGGACGCGGCCGCGCCCGCGCTGCTCGTCGAGGAGGGCACGCCCGAGCTGCTGGACGTGCGGATCGTCACCCGCTCCGCCGCCGGCATCGAGGTGCGCGGCGGGGCGCGGCCGACCGTGCGGCGCTGCACCGTGGACAACCCGGCCGGCATCGGAATCGCCGTACTCGACGGCGGCGGTGGGGTGTTCGAGGAGTGTGAGGTCGTCGCGGCCGGTCAGGCGGGCGTGGCGGTGCGCGGCGGCGGCCACCCCCGGCTGGAGCGCTGCCGGATCCACCACGCCTCGGGCACGGGGATGACGGCGACCGGCGAGAACTCCTCGCTGGAGGCCATGGGGTGCGAGATCTACGAGGTGCGCGGCTCCGGTGTGCAGGTCACCGCGCGTGCCACGGCGCACCTCACCGACTGCGATGTGCACCGCACCACCGCCGACGGCGTGACGCTCGACACCGACGCGGTGCTCACCCTCGCCGACTGTCGTATCCACGACATCCCGGAGAACGCGGTCGACCTGCGTTCGCGCTCGGTACTGACGCTGACACGCACGACCGTGCGCCAGTTCGGGCGCAACGGGCTGTCGGTATGGGACCCGGGCACCCGCGTGGACGCCAACCAGTGCGAGATCTTCGACAGCACGGGCGACTACCCGGCGGTGTGGGTGAGCGACGGCGCCACCGCCGTCCTGGACTCCTGCCGGGTGCACGACGTGCCGGACGCGCTGTTCGTGCTGGACCGCGGCTCACGCGCGGACGTCGTCGACAGCGACCTCTCCCAGGTGCGCAACACGGCGGTGTCGGTGAGCGACGGGGCGACCGCACAGCTGGACGACTGCCGGATCCGGGACGCGGCCACCGGCGCCTGGTTCCGCGATCACGGCAGCGGCGGCACCCTCAACAACTGCACGGTGGACGGCACCCAGACCGGAGTGATCGTCACCAAGGGCGCCGACCCCACCATCGAGCGCTGCACGGTGGACTCCCCGGCCGAGGCGGGCTTCTACGTGTCGGCCGGCGGCCGCGGCACCTTCCAGAACTGCCGGGTCACCGGCAGCGCCGGCTACGGGTTCCATGTGATCGACGGCTGCCGTACGACGCTGCGCAAGTGCCGCACGGAACGGTGCGCGCGGGGAGGTTACGAGTTCGCGGACGGCGGCCCGGACGCGGGCTCGGGCACCGGCCCGGTGGTGGAGGACTGCACCAGCGACGAGAGCGGCAGCCTGCGGCCGCCCCCGGCGCACGAGCCGGCCGTGCAGACCGCACACCAGACCCCCGGCCTGCTGGGCGCGATCCCCGGCCAGCGCAGCACCGAGCAGGAACCGCTCCTCGCCCCCGCGGCGCCCCAGGAGCCGGCCCGCACTTCCCAGGCCGTGCTCGGTGAACTCGACGCGCTGGTCGGCCTGGAGAGCGTCAAGCGCGAGGTGCGTGCGCTGACCGACATGATCGAGGTCGGCCGGCGCCGCCAGCAGGCCGGTCTGAAGGCCGCCTCGGTCAAGCGGCACCTGGTCTTCACCGGCTCTCCCGGCACCGGCAAGACGACGGTCGCCCGGCTCTACGGCGAGATCCTCGCCTCCCTCGGGGTGCTGGAGAAGGGCCATCTGGTCGAGGTGTCCCGGGTCGACCTGGTCGGCGAGCACATCGGCTCCACGGCGATCCGCACCCAGGAGGCCTTCCAACGGGCGCACGGCGGTGTGCTGTTCATCGACGAGGCGTACGCGCTGTCGCCGGAGGACGCCGGGCGGGACTTCGGCAAGGAGGCCATCGACACGCTGGTGAAGCTGATGGAGGACCACCGGGACGCCGTGGTGGTGATCGTCGCCGGTTACACGGAGGAGATGGAGCGCTTCCTTTCGGTCAACCCCGGGGTGGCGTCCCGGTTCTCCCGGACCATCACCTTCAGTGACTACGGCCCGGACGAACTGCTGCGGATCGTGGAACAGCAGGCCGACGAGCACGAGTACCGGCTGGCGCCCGGCGCCTTCGAGGCGCTGCGGACGTACTTCACGGTGCTCCCCAAGGGCCCCGCGTTCGGCAACGGCCGCACCGCCCGGCAGACCTTCGAGGCGATGGTCGAACGGCATGCGAGCCGGGTCGCCCAGCTCACCGACCCGAGCACCGACGACCTCACCCTGCTGTACGCGGAGGACCTCCCCGAACTCGGCTGATCAGCCCCCCGGTTGCGGGCGCTGCCCGAGCAGTTCCGGGCGCAGCCGCGCCAGCAGTCTTTCCCGTTCCTCGGCGAAGACCGGGTCCGCCTGGTAGTCGGAGTGGCCCAGGATCGGGGCCGGAAGCGGGTGCCCCGGGGTGCGTCCGTAGGCGAGGGGGTCCTTCAGAGGGGTGTGGTCGACCGCCGGGCCGCCGTCGCCGGGGATCCGTACGGGGCCGCCGATGGGGTCGGTGAGGCGGTAGAGGTTGCGCCAGCAGGCGACCTCGCGGTGCAGGAAGCCGAGTTCGGCCGGACCGAAGTGGGCGGGGAACCAGCGGCCGTACAGGCGCTCCAGCGGGGAGCCGTACGTCAGCAGGGCGACGCGCTTGCGGACCGACGGGGTCAGTTGCCAGGCCGCCGCGGCCGCGAGGACGCTGCCCTGGGAGTGGCCGGAGATGACCAGCCGGCCGCCGGTGCCGCGGGTCCAGGTGTCCATGCGCCAGGTCAGGTCGGGAACCGCGCGCTCGGCGTAGCACGGCGGGGCGAAGGGGTGGGCGGCGCGCGGCCAGAAGGTGCCGACGTCCCAGAGGATGCCGATGGTGCGCCGGGCGGAGGCGTCCTTGTAGGCGCGCCGGCCCCAGGTGACGAAGAGTATGAAGCCGAGCCCGACCAGCCAGGAGCCCAGCGCCTGGGAGGCCTGGGCCGCGCCGTGCACCAGGGCGTGAGTCCGGTCGGCGGCCGCGTCCGGGGTCTTCCCGGTGGCGAGCGCGCCCACCAGCGCCCCGGCGCCCAGCACCAGCGTGGCCGCGCAGAGCACGGTGATGACGAACGGCGTCCGGTCGGTGAGGGCGGCCATGGCACGGACCCCGGCGATACGGCGGGTGCGTGCGGTGTCCTCCGGCTCGCTGGCGTGGTCGAGGCCGACGGCGGCGCGTTCGGCGTGACCGAGCCGCGAGGTGCGCCAGGAGAGCCAGGCGACCGCGGCGCACAGCACCACGAGGACGGGCGGGATCACCGAGGCCTGCCAGGTCAGCAGTACCGGCGGCCCGGCGAGTGAGGTTCCGGTGCCGTCCAGCCAGTCGGAGACCCGCTGGGCGACCCCGGCCGAGATCACCCCGCCCAGCGCGCAGGCGAGCAGCGCGACCGCGGGGCCGCCCAGACCGCGCATCGCGGCACGCGGATCGGGCAGCCGGCGGTGCAGGTCGTGGGCGACGACCCCGAGGACGACCACCAGCACGCCCTGGGCCAGGACCAGGCCGCCGAAGGCGGGATCCCCGGCGAGCCGCCCCACGGAGCGCCATCCCGGCCGGGACCAGCCGGCGTACAGCGCGACGAGGCTCAGCAGGGCGAGCGCGCCGAGCGGCAGGCGTCGTACCAGATGCCGGTCGAGTTCCTGGTCGAGGAGGTTCTCGCTGCGGCCCCGGCGGCAGACCACCCACACCACGGCGACCGCCAGGGCGGCCAGTGCACCGGACAGCAGCCACCCAGCCGCGTCGAGTACGGCAGGTCCGCCGGCCCGGCGGTCGAAGGCGGCCGGCGGTGCGAGGACCGCGGCGGCGACCGTGAGCAGGCCCGCCGTGGTGTGGGCGGCGCGCAGCCGGGCCACCAGCCGGCGCCCGTACCAGAAGCCGGGGCTGCCGAGGGAGGTGTGCCCGGGCTCGGCGTCGTGGGCCAGGGGCCGGGTGGACTCGTAGGCGCTCCAGGTGCGGTGCGAGAGGTACCAGAGCAGGCCGGTCAGCGCGGTGGGCACCAGGGCGGCCAGGGCGAGCCGGCGGCCGGGGGCGCTCCACCAGCCGCCGTCGGGGCCGCCGGGTGAGAGGAAACCGAGCCAGGAGTGCCGGCGGGCGCAGGCGGTGACGCCCGCGCACTGCCAGGCGGCCAGATCCAGGGCGACCTCGCAGGCGGCCGCGACCAGCAGCACCGTCAGGGTGAGGCCGACGAGCCGGACCAGCAGGCCGTAGAAGCGGACGGTGCGCGGCCGATCCTGGGCGGCGGGGCGCATCCAGTGGGCGAGGTTGACCACCATGAACGGCAGGAGCAGCAGCCACAGGGCGCGGGAGGCGTTGCCGGAGGTGAGGTTGCACCAGACGTACGCCTCGGGCACCGGGCGGTCGCGGTAGTCGCCGGGCCGGGACTCCGCGTCGACATCCTCGGCGCGCCGGAAGACGGCGGCCGTGTCGTCGCCGGTGATCCGCACCGTGCGCGGATCACCGAGCATCTTCTCCGGCGTGCTGCCGCCGACACCGTGCACCAGCAGTTCCAGGTCGATCTCCGGTACGGCGGACAGCCCGACCGAGTCGGTCTCCCCACCGATGAGCCGCTGGACGGACCCGCCCTGCTCGCCCGTCGTCCGCCCGACCGGACCGGTCGTCTGCACCACGACCCGCTCGCCGGGACCGGCGGAGTCGGCCACCAGCCGCTCGACCGGACCGGCAGTCTCGGCCGCTAACCGCTCGACCGGACCGGCAGTCTCGGCCGCAAACCGCTCGACCGGACCGGCAGTCTCGGCCGCAAACCGCTCGACCGGACCGGCAGTCTCGGCCACCAGCCGCTCGGCCGGGTCGGTCCGCGGGGCACCGGGCGGCTGGGCGGGTGCGGTCTCCGTCGCCGGCGGCCGCTCCGCGAGGTCGCCGGCGGTACGTTCCTGCGCGCGTTCCACTCTTCTCGCACTTCCCCCGTGACGCGCCGATGGTCTGTGTCCGTGCGGATCTCAGGATCTCCGATTCCGGTGTGACGCACACCACTCGCCACGGAATCTCCCCGTTGTGTGTGACACCCGGTGGAACACGGGGTGACCGAATGACATGTGCGCACCGACACAGGGAGTGGCGCAACCGGCGTGGTCCCGTGAAAGGATGGGGCGCCCACGCACCGGAGCCGGGCGGAATGTCCTGGTCGGAACCGGTACGCAGGGCGTGTCGGACGGCTTGAGGCGAGAGGACCGGAGCGTACGTGAGCGAGAACCAGAACCTCCTCGCGGAGCAGCGCCGCGCCCTGATCCTGGACGAGGTCCGGCGCCGGGGCGGCGTTCGGGTCAACGAGCTGACCCGCAAGCTCGGAGTCTCGGACATGACCGTACGCCGGGACCTGGACGCGCTGGCGCGGCAGGGCGTGCTGGAGAAGGTGCACGGCGGCGCGGTACCGGTGGTCGAGGCGAGCACGCACGAGCCGGGGTTCGAGGCCAAGTCGGGGCTGGAGCTGACCGCCAAGGAGGACATCGCCCGGGCCGCCGCCGAACTGGTCGTACCGGGGACGGCGATCGCCCTGTCCGGGGGTACGACGACGTACGCGCTGGCCCATCAGCTTCTGGAGGTCCCCGATCTGACCGTGGTGACGAACTCGGTGCGGGTCGCGGACGTCTTCCACGCGGCACAGCGGGTCTCCGGGCAGCGGCAGGGCGCGGCGACCGTCGTCCTGACCGGCGGGGTGCGCACCCCGTCCGACTCGCTGGTCGGCCCGGTGGCGGACCAGGCGATCGGGGCACTCCACTTCGACCTGCTGTTCCTCGGCGTGCACGGCATATCGGTGGAGGCCGGCCTGTCCACGCCCAACCTCGCGGAGGCGGAGACCAACCGCCGCCTGGTGCAGTCGGCCCGGCGGGTCGTGGTGGTCGCCGACCACACCAAGTGGGGCACGGTGGGCCTGAGTTCGTTCGCCAAGCTGGAGCAGGTCGACACACTGGTGACGGACGCCGGGCTGCCGGCCGCGGCGCGTGCGGAGATCTCCGAACACCTGCGCCGCCTGGTGGTGGCGGGCGAAACCGACTGAGGGTGCAGACAGCTGACGAGCCGTCAGTTACCTTTTCGGGGCAGCGTCTCACGAGGAGGCCGGCCCGATGGCTCACCAACTGCGCCCGGTGGAAATCGACTTCGTCGAGACCGCACCCGTACGGCTCGTGTTCGGGCGGGAGGTGACGACGGCGCCGGAGGCGGTCTTCCGGTCCCTGGCGGAGGACGTGCCGGGCTGGTCGCAGTGGCTCACCGGGGTGAAGTCGGCCCGTCGGACGGAGCACGGCCGTGAAGTGCGGCTCCGGGGCGGCGTGCGCTTCGAGGAGACGGTGCTCGCGTCAAAGGCGCCCGAGGTGTACGCCTACCGGGTGGACGTGGCGAACGTACCGGGCGCGAGGGCATGGCTGGAGGAGTGGCGCCTCATGCCGTCCGGCACCGGGACGCGGGTGCGGATGACGTTCGCACTGGACGGTACGGCCCCGTTCCGGGCGATGTGCCGACTGGCGGCGCCAGGCATGGGCCGGGCGATCCGCGAGGGGATACGGGCCTTGGAGAGAAGGCTGTGAACGCCGCGGTCCAAAGGCGCCCGCCGCGTCGGGCGGCCCGCAGCACGCCCGTTCATTCCGGCCACACCCCGGTCGCCAGCAGAGCCTCGATCGCAGCCGTACAGGGAGCGATGTCCAGCCCCTGCTCCCCCAGCCAGGAATCCGAGTAGTACTTGTCGAGATACCGGTCCCCCGGATCGCACAGCAGCGTCACCACACTCCCCGTGCGCCCTGCCGCCACCATCTCCGACACGATCTTCAGCGCACTCCACAGCCCGGTCCCGGTGGAACCGCCCGCCTTCCGGCCGATCGCCCGCTCCAGCGCCCGCACCGCGGCCACGCTCGCCGCGTCCGGCACCTTCATCATCCGGTCGATGGCCCCGGGCACGAAACTGGGCTCCATCCGTGGCCGGCCGATGCCCTCGATCCGGGACCCGCAGTCGCAGGTGACGTCCGGATCGCCGGTGGTCCAGCCCTCGAAGAAGCAGGAGTTCTCGGGGTCGGCGACACAGATCCGGGTATCGCGCTGGGTGTAGTGGACATAGCGCGCGAGGGTCGCGGACGTACCGCCGGTCCCTGCCGTGGCGACGATCCACGCCGGCTCCGGGAACCGCTCCAACTCCATCTGGCGGAAGATGGATTCGGCGATGTTGTTGTTGCCGCGCCAGTCCGTGGCCCGTTCGGCGTAGGTGAACTGGTCCATGTAGTGGCCGCCGGTCTCCCCCGCGAGGCGCGCGGACTCCTCGTACATCTTGCGGGAGTCGTCCACGAAGTGGCACTGCCCACCGTGGAACTCGATGAGCCGGCACTTCTCGGAGCTGGTCGTGCGTGGCATGACGGCGATGAAGGGGACGCCGATCAGCTTGGCGAAGTACGCCTCGGAGACCGCCGTCGAGCCACTGGACGCCTCGATCACGGGGCGGCCCGGCCGGATCCAGCCATTGCACAGACCGTAGAGGAAGAGCGAGCGGGCCAGCCGGTGCTTGAGGCTTCCTGTGGGATGGGTCGACTCGTCCTTGAGGTAGAGATCGATGCCCCACGCCTCGGGCAGCGGGAAGCGCAGCAGATGGGTGTCCGCCGAGCGGTTCGCATCCGCCTGGACCTTGCGGACGGCTTCTTTGAGCCAGTCGCGGTACCCGGTGTCGGTGTGGTCGACGTCGAGGGTGGCGCCGGTGCGGATCTGCGGGGTGGTGCTCACGGCGGGCTCCTTACGCTGGGCGCCGACGGCGTTCGAGCGCGGCCGACACACCGATCATAAACACCTTTCACACGGCTTCTCACCTGCATAAACGCATCTTTTAGCGCCTCAAAGGCCCCCTGTGGCACGGTGACTCAAACCCTTCCGGGGCGCATTGCCTCGAATGCTCCGGGCGCCCCCTGCCCGGCGGCCCGTGCGTACTGGTGCTCCTCGTCGAGGGCGGGCAGACTGCCACCGGACGGGACGAACGTCCCGAACGGGGGCGCACACTGGATCACGACGCGAGCCGGAGCGCGCCGGCCAGGGCCACAAGCTCGCGGGCCGGTGACCGAGGTACTCGAAAAGGGGCGGGGCAGGATGGCGGAGCCGGAGTTCACGGCGAAGGGCGTGCGGATCGACAAGCGGCTGCGTTCGCTCACCCGGGCCGGGCAGGTCCGGATAAGCGACGGCAGGCTGCAGCTGCTGACCAGCTACGGCAGTGAGATCGACAGCGCGCCCGTGCAGGCGGTACGGGCCTCGAAGCCATGGTTCGCGTCGGAGGACCGGGCCCTGGCCGACCTGAACGGCCAGCGCTACTCCCTCACTCTGGGCGACCACGATCCGGCGCCGGGCGAGCCCGGGCCGCCCGCGGCGCGCCGCTTCATCGAGGCGGTACGGCGGGCCGCCGGGCGTGACCGCTGAACCACGGCGAGTTGCGGGACCGTGCGCACGGGGTCACGCTTGTCTCACGTCACTCTGGGTTTACCGGCGATAACGCTGCGAAGCAGCCCGCCGGCCACGACAGCAGGCGGCCCCCTGGACGGCGGCGCCCGCTGGATCCGTTCTCCGTGTTCTTCCGGACCTCACGTCGGGGAGTCGCAGTCGTGATCGAACACCCAAGCAGACACTGCTCGGTGGAGCTCCAAGCCCTGCCCGCGCGGATCGGACAGATCCGCAGAATCGTATCTGCACAGTTGCGCTACTGGCAGCTGGACCCGTTGATAGACCGGGCCGCGCTCGGTGTGACCGAGTTGCTGACCAACGTCCACCGACACGCCCAGCCCGACAAGAACTGCACCGTGGAGATCGAGCTCCAGCTCGACCGGCTCACGGTGTCGGTCCGCGACCACGATCCCCGTCTGCCGGTGGTCGAGGACGGGACGGACGTCGCACCGATGGCCACCTGCGGCCGGGGCCTGGCGATGGTGGCCGCGGTCAGCGAGAGCTGGGGAGTACGGCCGCACGACGACGGCAAGGTCGTGTGGTTCACCCTGCCCACGCCGACCGCCACACCGAAGGCGGCCCACCCGCAGCGCCATACGGCCGAGCCGGCGACCCGGCATGTCGTCGCGGCGGGGCCGGTGGCCGCCGGTGCGCCCGCTGCCGGGCATGCGACCGTCGGCGCCACCGCCACGGAACAAGTCGGCATCGGCGCCACCGCTGCCGCACTCACGGCCTCCGGTCCGTCCCCCGCCGTACCCGCGGCCATCGGCGCCACCGCCACCGAACAAGTCGGCATCGGCGCCACCGCTGCCGCACTCACGGCCTCCGGTCCGTCCCCCGCCGTACCCGCGGCCATCGGCGCCACCGCCACCGAACAAG